>NZ_JAECZB010000097.1:45376-150474 GCF_016056295.1 Atlanticothrix silvestris CENA357 | reverse complement strand
CACCCGTTGCCATTGGTTTTACCAGCTGATGAAACAATTGGCTCATCACCTTTGCACCTAATCTTTGTCGAGCTTGGGTAATTGCTGATTTACAAGGGACTCGCCAATATTTGCCAACTTTTACCCATGCCACAGAAAGACCATCTACTAAGTTTTTGAGTACATCCCGCATCGAATCTCTCGACCACAGGCTCATTGCTATTACCAGACTGACCATTAACTGCGCTGGTAGCGATCGCGTGCGTTCCTCTTCGGTTTTGGTATTAGCGATCGCCTGTTCAATTGCCGTTGCTGGAATAGCCATTTCGATTGCTTTCAGCAACTCAGTATTTTGTATATCAGGAGACACCAATGAAAAATCCCTCAGATGCACGGCATTTAATTTCCATTCTTGGTAACAATGCCTAATTTACATGATTTTGAGCCTTAACTGAACCGTATTGGGAGTTGATAAAGTTTTGATTTATCGATATTTTGAGAATCTTCCCTCGTTGCTACAAACTTTTGGCAAGGAAGGTAACTACTGGATTACAGTTGAAGAATTAATTGGGGATGAAACCACCTTCGATGCCGAATCGCTGACTGATTGGATGGTATTGTTGCTGACACGCTTTATGTATGACTTGCAAGAACGACCCATTACACAAGAGATTATGCGTTGGGAGTTACTCCAAGGCAATGAGTTGACGCATGAGTTAGCAACAGTGCGCGATCAAGTGGCGATTGAAAGTTTGGAATTTCTCAAGCAAAAGTATTCCTTCCCCCCAGATAAAGATATCCCTGCCATCAGTGCAGTTTTGATTGCTGGAATTGTTTATCTGGTTATGCGAACCAAAGTCAGCGATACATTCTTAGGAATTGATTTCAGTTCACCGATTGGATGGCAACGTATTGAAAGGGCGATCGCATCTCTACTTGGGGCAATTGTTGAAAATGATGAGCAAGTGTAGCAACCTGTATCAAGGCAGAAACGCAGCTTGGTAGTGTCCCGCCATTATTAAGACACACAAAAAATACCCAAAATGCGATCGCATCTCAGCCAATCGAGGAGTATCTTGGAAATAGAGGTTTGATCTTATTGAGTGGCGATCATGACTACAGAGGAATTCCTACGATTGATCGAAAAACAGCGCTCATGTCCCCAGACACTACCGAAAGCGTTGCGAGCCTTGTGGCATGACAAGCAAGGTGATTGGAACCAAGCTCATGAAATAGTTCAAAATGCTAGCGATGCTGATAGTGCCTGGGTTCATGCCTATCTACACCGTCAAGAGGGTGATCTGAGAAATGCTCGTTACTGGTATCAACGCAGCGGCCAGCCAGAGTTTTCAGGAGAGTTAAATCAAGAATGGCAACAAATTGCTTCTTTTTTATTGAAGAAGGTTAACACAACTCATGGATGCTGAAGAACTGAAGCGGCGTTATACCGCAGGAGAAAGATATTTTCCAGCAACAGACTTAAGTAAAACTAAGCTGATTGGAGCCTACTTACCTGGAATCAATTTATGGGGAGCCGACTTAAGTAGAGCTAACTTAGCCAAAGCCAAACTTTGGGGAGCCGACTTAAGTAGAGCTAACCTAGCCCAAGCCAACTTAACTAGAGCGAACTTAAGTGGTGTCAAATTGAAGGAAGCAAATCTCCGAGGAGCCAAACTCAACTTATCCAAATTGTACGGAGCAGATCTAACTGGTGCTTGTTATGATGACAGCACTATTTTTTCTAGAGGTTTTGACCCTATCAGTAGAAATATGAAAAAGTTTTAACTTTGCAACAGTTACCGTAAAAGGACTTCACATTTAAAGTGAGCTAACTCGCTGTATTCTCAAAATGTTACTTGCTTTCTCTGCATTAGATATTGCTTTATGTCTGCTAGACAAAAATTGCGGCAGTTACTGGCACGTCCGGAAATTATCGTTATTCCTGGGGTTTACGACTGTCTGAGTGCTAAGTTGGTTGAACAGGTAGGATTTGAAGTAGCGGCTACCAGCGGCTTTGGGATTGCCGCTGCTACATTGGGTTTACCAGATTACGGTTTTCTCACTGCTACTGAAATGCTCTATAGTGTAGGACGAATTGCCAACTCAATTAGTATTCCCTTGATTGCCGATTTGGATACTGGTTATGGCAACGCTTTGAATGTCATCCGTACAATTAAGGATGCTGTACAGTTGGGGGTTGCGGGAGTACTTTTGGAAGACCAAGAGTGGCCAAAAAAATGCGGTCACTTTGAAGGAAAGCGAGTCATCCCAACAGCAGAACATGCAGGAAAAATTCGAGCCGCAGTAGAAGCTCGTGGTGACAGCGATTTGGTAATTATTGCCCGTACTGATGCTCGTGGGCCACTGGGTTTAGAAGAAGCGATCGCTCGTGGTCAAGCTTACATCGCAGCCGGGGCAGATATACTATTCGTGGAAGCACCCCAGTCTATTGAAGAACTGCAAACTATAGCCGCTACTTTTCCCGATATACCACTGGTGGCCAATATTGTTGAAGGTGGTAAAACCCCCCAACTTTCTGCTTCTGAGTTACAACAATTGGGCTTTAAAATTGTATTTTTCCCACTCACTGGTTTGTTAGCAGTAACGCAAGTGATGACAGCTTGCTTACGCCACTTAAAAGAACAGGGAACGACAACTAATTTTCCCGACTTGGTTAATTTTCAAGATTTTCAAGAACTAGTCGGTGTTCCCAAGTATCTCCAAATGGAGCAGAAATTTAAGTAAGCCGATCTAAAACTAAATGATTATGTTTAGTTAACTGTGCTTGCCAATTAGGCTCAACTACAATCGTACTAATTTTTTCGACAATGATTGCAGTGCCATTAATTCTATCATCCGGCTGTAAATCTTCTCTGCGATAAACGGGCGTATTGTGCCACTGTTCACTGGTAAACATTTTGACTATCTCAATAGATTTGGGTATTTCATCTATCGCACGATTACGAGTAATTAACGGTTCTTCAGGAGTATCCATTTTCTGAATTACTTCTACTGAAGCAGACTCTACAATTAAGTTTTTGTCTAATTGGATGAAACCATAGCGAGATTGATGTTCTATCTCAAATTCTTGCCGCATCACTAGTATATTCAAGGCAAAATTTACATTTAAAGTAGAGTTAGTACCCTCATATTTTAAATTTAATTTTTTAACTACTTCTTCTGCAATGGTTCCTGTTTCTGAATTTAATTCACTTCTAGCTTGGGCTTCTAAAGATGCCATTAACTGCTGTAATTGAGGAATTAATGCTTGCTTTAAAGGTTGCTCTACTCCGCTTTCTCTCATTGCCCGGACATCAGCTAATCCCATTCCATAAGCAGAGAGAACTCCTGCATAAGGATGAATAAATATCTTTTTCATCCCTAGGGTATCGGCAATTAAACAAGCAACTTGTCCTCCAGCCCCACCAAAACAACAAAGCACATATTGGGTAACATCATAACCCCGTTGTAGGCTAATTTTTTTAATTGCATTGGCCATATTTTCGACAGCGATCGCTATAAATCCAGCAGCTACTTGTTCAGGGCTACTAGTACTATTTGTGGCAGTTTTAATCTCTTGAGCTAATTGTGTAAATTTCTGAATAACAATATTTTTATCTAAGGATAAATTGCCATCATTCCCAAAGATAGAAGGGAAATATTGGGGATGAATTTTGCCTAACATGACATTAGCATCTGTAACTGCTAATGGCCCACCCCGTCGGTAACAAGCAGGGCCAGGATTTGATCCAGCCGATTCTGGGCCGACACGATAACTAGAACCATCAAAAAAGAGAATTGAACCGCCGCCAGCAGCAATAGTATTAATTGCTAATACGGGAACTCGCATCCGCACCCCAGCAATTTCTGAATTTAGTTGTCGTTCATACTCTCCTTTAAAATGGGCTACATCTGTACTGGTTCCTCCCATATCAAAGGTAATTACTAACTCAAACCCTGCTCTTTTACTAGTTTGAACTGCGCCGACAATACCACCAGCCGGGCCACTTAAAATACTATCTTTGCCTTGAAATTGTTGGGCTGCAACTAAACCACCATCAGATTTCATAAACATTAATTTGACGTTGGGTAATTGACTAGCTACTTGGTTAACATAGCGACGCAAAATAGGAGTTAAGTAAGCATCTACAACTGTTGTATCTCCTCGATTAACTAATTTCATTAAAGGACTAACTTGATGGGATACTGAAATTTGTGTAAATCCAATATCTTCAGCAATTTGAGCAACTTGTTCTTCGTGGTAGGGATAGCGATCGCTATGCATCAAAACAATGGCACAACTACGAATGCCAAGGTTATAAATCGCTTGTAAGTCATTTTTGACTTGTTGAATATCGACTGGAACTAATTCATGACCATGGGCATCATAGCGCTCATTTACCTCAATAACTTGCTCATAAAGCATAGTTGGTAAAACTATATGACGAGCAAAGATATCCGGACGATTTTGGTAGCCAATTCGTAGTGCATCTTTAAAACCTTTGGTGATTAAAAGTGCCAGGCGATCGCCTTTTCTTTCTAACAGAGCATTTGTCGCTACTGTTGTCCCCATTTTTACTACTTCTATTAATTGTGTAGGAATGGGTTCATTCCTGGCAAGGCTCATCATATCCCGAATGCCTTGAATAGCTGCATCTTGATACTGTTCGGGATTTTCTGAAAGTAATTTATAGACGATAATCCATTGTTGGTTAGGAAGGGGAACTATTAAAAAACGTTCAGGATATCTTGACAATTTGTCTATTATTGCCTGCTGATTAGTAACAGCAACAAGATCAGTAAACGTCCCACCCCGATCAGCAAAAATTTTGAGCATAACTCAATTTTCTCAATAGTATAGAGGTAGAGTAACCTTTTTGGAAGATTTTTAATTACCTATTCACGAAGTATCCCCCAGGGAAGAGGTTGACTAACTGTCTTAACTGTCTCCAACATTTATTTATTAATTTCCTTAACTGTCTTATCTGTTCTTGATTTTTCTACTTTGGTGAGAGAAGATAAGCTAGCAGATTAAACTATTGGCTGACATCGCCATTATTTTAATAAATTTGATGTATTCACAAAAACTTGAGAGGTAAAGTGTACGTGAAATTTAAATCGATCTCTGTAGGCATTGGTTTAAGCATTTTTAGCAATTTGTTGGCAGTCAATTTCTTGCCACGTTTTGTATTTAATTCATCACGAGTTCTTGCTGAAGAAATTAGTTCTTCATGCCCTCTTCCATCAGAAATTGCCATTACTTTCCTTAACTCTAAATGTCAGGAAGTTAAACTAGAACAACCTCAAACTTTTTATCGTTATTATAGTAGTACTGAAAATAGATATGGTAGATATTTAACAGCTGACCAATATAAAACAAATGTAGAAGTAATCAAGAATCTAGCTCTTGATCAATCATGGGGCAATAAAGCCACTATGATACAACCAGTTACTTTGCCAGCAGGAATGACAGTTTATCAAGGCATTGTTGCCCCTCAAACCCCCACACAATGCTATCCTGGTGGTGGTCAACAGACTTTTATTAAAGATACAAGAGATCCAAATATTAAGTGGTCTGAGGGACAAAATATCGTCATCAAAGATTTTAGTTGTCCGTAAAATTTATGAAAACCAAGACAGAAGAATTTATCAAGCTGCTTGATCAAGCTATTAAAATTGCCGAACAAATCCGTACAGAACAGCAAATTAAACAACCTGAGTTTGGACATTCAGAGCGTTTAAATCATCTGGTCAATAACCTACAGTCTGTTAGAGATAAGACACTAAATGGTAATCTGGAACCATCGGCAGGAGTCTCAACTCTTGGACTAGCTCGTGAAGTAGCAGATTGGATTGAACCCTTAGATTCACCATTATTAAAAGTAGTAGGCGCGATAGAAGAATATTACCAAAAGTACCTTTAAACTTACTGGATAAACGCCTTGTAATCTGCAATTTTATTAGCTAAACGTGAAGCTAGAAAAGGACTTGCATCCTTCAAAGCTTCATGAATTTGAATACCTTCTTCTCGATAACGAATAATTTTGTCTATAGTCCAATGAGATGGTGGTGCTTGGAGATTGCTGATTCTATCTGCTAATTTCACCATCCAAATTTCTTGCGGTTGCTCTTTTATCCTCCGCAAACTATCTGCCATTTGCAGATGTTTTGCCAAACTTTCATTTTTAGTCAACGCAAGTATCCCATCAGCTATTACTTGGGAAAATTCGGCTTTTATTTCCTCAAAAGTAGTATCAGTATCTTCGATCATGTCATGTAAAATCGCACATGGAATGGCAAGGTCTCCGTTATTTTCTTTTTCTACATTGAGTGCTGCAATTACTTCCATGCTCACAAAACTCAAGTGCATGATGTAAGGTATTTCTGAGCCTGGTATTTTCTGCCCTTGATGTGCGTGTGCTGCGAACTTAAAGGCTTTGATATAATTTTCTGGCGGCCAGTTTTGTAAACTGAGTTGGTATTGTTCCATTGGTAGATTTTGCCATCAGGTGATGCAGAGTGCAATTATTTTCAAATGTTAATTGCCATTTCAATAATCTCTAACCTGTCCTCTATTAGACTTAATCTGTCCGTGCTTACTTTTGTGATCAAGTCGTCTTTTTTGAGAGTTACGAGTTGGTTTGGTGGGTTTACGCTTTTGGGGTAGTATGACTGCACTTTTGATGAGGTCTTTAAGTCTTTTTAATGCCTCTTCTCGGTTTTTTTCTTGGCTGCGGTGTTCTTGAGCCTTAATAACAACAACCCCCTCTTGGGTGATGCGTCGGTCGTTCAGCTGCAAAAGCTGCTCTTTGTAGAAAGCGGGTAATGATGAAGCTGCAATATTAAAGCGTAAATGGATTGCTGTAGAAACCTTGTTAACATTTTGTCCGCCTGCTCCTTGAGAGCGAATCGCGGTAGTTTCGATTTCGTTGTCAGGGAGAATGATTTTGTGAGAAATTTGCAGCATGAGTTACATGTAGCTTAGAAGGTGCGATCGCCTGGCATTTTTTAGAGCAACCAGAAGCGATCGCAGGCATAAAACCAATATCCTAATTGTAGCTTGATAATACAAAAGTTAACCTCATTTCAATGCTTTTACTTCGCTTTGTTCTCTTTTTCTCGTTGCTCTCCGTAATCTCGCAACTGCTTTAATAATTTTTCTTGGGATGAGTTTTCTAAAGATGAATTAGTAGCCAACGGACTAGAATTAGGACTTAACTGAGGGTTATTTTCAATAATGTTAATAGCAGCGGGTGAAGGATTAATGGTAACTGTTCGTTGCTTGGGAGTTGAAGAACTTGGAATTACAACATCTTGTTTGTTAACACTTACTCTCATGGAGTCTAAGGTCGCAGCAACTTTTACTTGTTGTTGCATTTGATCTGTAGAAGATACTAAGCCGCTGAGGCCATTTACCAGCTGTCGCAGATTTTGGCGGAAAGCAGGATCACCTGTCAATTCATCTAAATCAGATGTTAGTTTTTGAGTATTTTCAAATGTAACCCTTGCTGAATCTAAGGTCTGTTGTAATAACACTAAATTCTTAGGATCATTTAACGTTTGAGAGGCATCGCGTAAATTAGCTGAAGCTTGAGCTGCATTTGCTGAGAGAGTTTCAAAATTTTGGAGTAATTCTCCTTGGGTTAACCGATTAACAGCAGGTGATAGGCTACTGACTGTCACTCGCAACTGATTACTAGTTTCAGTAATATTGTTCAAAGCGCCAACTAACATAGAACGATTGGTAGTTACTAGGTTATCTAGATTACCGAGCAAACTATTAGCTTTATTTGCAGTAGTACTAAATTCACTGGCTGTTGTACCTAATTGATTAACAGTTTTCGTTGTGGATGCAGTTAGTTCATTTGTTGCTCGTTGGACTGAGTTGGCAGTAGCTGAAAATGTGCTTAATTGTCCTTGAAAACTCTTACTTAAACCCCGCAGATCTTGAGTAAGTTGTGTAACACTAGAAGTCGCTTGCGTTGAGCTTTCTAGAAGTTGATTTAACCTTTGATAAAACTTAGGATTACTATATGTAGCCGCCAAATCAGTTGAACTGCGAATAAGTTCATCAACACTGATACCAATTTGACCTTGTAACCGAGAACCATTACAAATAATTAAGCTGCGATCGCAATTGCTATCTAGCGGCTTTGCATTAACAGCACCAGGAGGTAGCGATGTTTTTGGTGTGATGTCGATAATGCTTTCACTAATTAATCCACTTTGATTAGCTTCAACTACAACATTCCGGGGAATCACAAGATCAGGAGAAGCAATTTCAATGACTACATCCACGGCATTAGGCCCTGGTTGAACTCTAGAAATACTGCCTACTTTCACACCCCGATATCGAACTGTTGAGCCTCTTTGCATCCCACCAGCGTTGGCAAATTCAACAATAGCTTTGTATGAACTACTAGCAGCGGTAAATCTATTCAACCACAAGACTATCATCACAAATGCTCCTAGCCCTACAAGGACTAGCAACCCTACTGAACCTTCTCTCAATGTTCGTCTAGACGTGAAACGGTTTGTAATAAGATCTCGCATATTTTTTTCTCCACCCAACAACCAATGAGAAGTGAGCAGTTATGAGTTGAATTTAACTCTTCACTTTTAACTCATTACTCTGAATTTTTAGCCAACCACTTGAATAGGGCCTCGCACACTACCACTCATAAATTGTTTGATTAATGGTTGGTCTGTGCTGTCTATTTCACTAACTTTACCTTGCCATTGCACTTTACCTTGATAGAGAAACACCAGTCTATCAGCTGTACGACGAATCGTACTTTCTTGGTGGGTAACAATGACATAAGTACCACAAACCCCGTGTGCAAGTTGCAAATCACGGATTAAATCTTCTATCACGGTAGAGGCGATGGGGTCAAGTCCCGCTGTTGGTTCATCGTATAGTAGAACTTCCGGGCCGTCTGTGAGACTATCAGGATTAGACATAATCGCACGGGCAAAACTGACTCTTTTTCGCATCCCTCCAGAAAGTTCAGATGGGTAGAGATTGCTGATTCCAGATAAACCGACCATTTCTAATTTTGCTTTGACTAGTTCTTGAATCCGCGATCGCGGTAACTTGGAATGTTGATACAGTAAAAATCCTACATTCTCATCTACTGTCAACGAATCAAATAACGCCGCTTGTTGAAACACCATGCCAATGTCAATTGGATCAGCACTATCCTCAATCAACCCTTGTCTTCGTACCCCTTGTACAAAAATTTCTCCTTCATCAGGATTCAATAACCCAGCTATCAACCGTAAAACTGTCGATTTACCAGTCCCGGAAGGGCCAATAATCCCTAGTGCTTCTCCCCGGTAAATTGTCAAATCTACATTATCTAAAACTTTATTGCTACCAAAAGACTTAGAAATGCCTCTCAGTTCAATTAGTGGTTCATTCATAACTAGTCCGTGGTCAGTGGTCAGTGGTCAGTGGCTAGTGGTCAGTGGCTAGTGGCTAATGGTCGGTGGTCAGCGGCTAGTGGTCAGTGGAAAATAAACAACTGACAACTGACAACTAACAACTAACAACTAACAACTAACAAAAAACAAACATGCAAGATAGTGATGTCATAGTTATTGGTAGCGGTATTGGTGGGTTATGTACTGCTGGTTTGCTGGCTCGTTATGGCAAACGAGTAATTATATGTGAAAGTCATACAATTGCTGGTGGTGCAGCCCATAGCTTTAAACGGCGAGGATTTGAATTTGATTCTGGCCCCTCCTTTTATTGTGGACTGAAGGATGCCCAGAGTTTGAACCCTCTTAAACAAGTTCTAGATGCTTTAGGTGAATCTCTTCAAGTTATACCCTATGATCCTTTGGGACATTACCACTTTCCAGAAGCTACTTTTGCAGTTTATAGCAATGCTGAGATGTACCGTCATGAGGTACATAAACTTACGCCCCAAGGTGCTGAAGAATTTCAACGATTTGAAGAACGTTTATTAGGTCTGTATGGAGCGATGAAAGGTATTCCCACCTTAGCTTTGAGATCTGATTGGCAAGTAATTTTAGTATTATTGCAACGTTACTTACCGTCTTTGGCGAAAATGTTACCTTATTTGCCTCTGGTGCAAGCTTCTGTTGGTAACGTCATGGATGCCACAATTCAAGATCCTTGGGTGCGGCGGCTGATTGATTTAGAATGTTTTTTGCTTTCTGGGTTAAAAGCCCACGGCACAATTGCCCCAGAAGTTGCTTTTATGCTGGGTGAACGTTCCCGTGCTGGGGTTGAGTATCCTGTGGGGGGTAGTGCAGCAATTGTGAATGCCTTGGTGCGGGGGTTAAAACGTTGGGGTGGTCAGTTGCGTTTAGGATGTCACGTTGAAAAAATTTTGGTGGAATCTGGTAAAGCTGTAGGTGTAAGGCTAAAAAATGGTGAAGTTTTGCAAGCGCCAATTGTGATTTCCAATGCGACGATTTGGGATACCTACAATCACTTGCTAAATCCTGAAGATTTGCCCGCTTCTTTCCGGCAAATTTCTTTAAATACACCAGCAGTTGACAGCTTTATGCATTTGCATTTAGGTATTAAGGCAACTGGGTTAGATAATTTGACGGGACATCATGTGGCGGTTCACGATTCTAGCCAAGATATCACAACACCTGGTAATACTTGCATGATCTCGATTCCTAGCGTGTGGGATAAAACTTTAGCACCAGAGGGACATCATGTAGTTCATGCCTACACCTTAGAACCCTTTGCTGGTTGGGAACGAAATAATGAGTATGAACAGAAGAAACAAGAGAAAGCGCAATCTTTATATCGTGCTTTAGAAAAGGTGATTCCAGATATTCGTGGGCGTGTGGTATTGGAACTTATTGGAACACCCCTAACTCATGCCCATTATTTACGAAGATATCAGGGAACTTATGGCCCTGCGATCGCAGCAGGTAAAGCAATGTTTCCCAGTACACAAACGCCGATAAAAGGTTTGTATCGCGTGGGTGATAGCACAATGCCGGGAATTGGTGTACCTGCGGTAGCTGCTTCTGGTATTTTGTGTGCCAATAGTTTGGTAAATATACAACAAATGGCAGAGTTATTATAATTCGTAATTAAATGAATACTTGCCATTGCGTAGGCGAAGCCAATCGTTCGCGTAGGCCTCGCAGAGAAGATATCGCAGGTAAGTAATCTCAGATATCTTGTGATTAACGCGGCGATCACAATGATATTTTATCAGTGATTCACCAAGCATGATATAAATTGCGATAGAGATTTTTTGTGTGGTTAAGGAGTGAATTTTGGCAAAGAAAGAAGATCATTCAATATTTTTAAAGAAAGAATTTAGTGATTTATTTGAAACTTTGGAACTCAACGATAGACAAAAGCACTATCTCAAGTCTCGATGGTTAGAGCAGATTTTATGGATGGAAAGGCGAGCCAATCGGGCGCGCGATCGCTATTATCAAAACTGCAAGCTTTGCCTAAGAATGCTGAACCTGTGGTGTCAAGACATTGGCACTCTCTACATGAAGCTTTCACAGATGTAGCTAGAGGTATTCGTGTTGCTGCTGAAAAACTTAAGCGGGAAATAGAAGAACGGCAACAACATTTGCAACGACAACAAGAAGAAACGGAAAAACTACGACAACAACAAGAAGCAGAAAAATTACAACGAAAAAAAGAAGCGGAGAGACGGCGACGTATGGAATCTACTCGCCTTCATGGAAGCAGTGGAAGCAGTGAATTACCCTTAGCTTCTGATAAAGGGGTAGACTATACGCGGTTGCGCGATTTACTCAAAACAGGACAGTGGAAAAAAGCAGATCAAGAAACTCTGGCAGTTATGCTAAAAGTTGCTAACAGAAAAAAGGAAGGTTGGTTGAATATGGGTTCAATCGAAGAATTTTCTTGTACCGACTTACGGACGATTGATCAGCTGTGGGTAAAGTACAGCAACGGTCGATATGGCTTTAGTGTGCAGAAAAAAATCTGGCTAGAAGTAGGAGAAAACTGGAATGCTTTCTACACTTGTGTTGGATGGCAAATAACGTCCAAATGGATGCTTGGGGGGTGGATAAACGAGAAAAGTATAAGCTATGATAATGCAGCCCCTTTAGGACATCTTCCTGGTAGTCCGTTTGCGGTAAGTCAGGGTAGTCCCTTTAGAGTAAGATGGGACGAGAGCATGAACGACTTGATTAATGTGGAGTGCGGGATATCTGCTCTTTGTAGAAGGATTAGATATTGTAACATATAAGGCTTACACAAATCTGGTAACTATTGGCAAAATACCATCATTTGCAGATGGTCAAATTGCTGCAATTTCTCAGGTTAATTGTCTAATTATTGTTACTAACAATGTATCAGACTATGCTGATTTTAATAAACTTCAAATCAATAAGTAGTTTCTATAAATAAGTAAATATTCGTACGAAACTCAACTGAGTATTGAAAGGGTATTTACAACTGACAAATTGCTTTGAGAACTTGGAGCGATTCAATGGCACGGGGAGATTCCATGAAATGCAATAATGGCATTAATTGATAAATTAACAACTCTTTTTGTTGAATATACACAAACTGATAATATTGTCCGTTCGTTACTAATCCCCAAACAGAATTTTGTTGCCGCAGGCTTTTATACGCGTATGTTAATAATTGAGGTAAACCTTCTGATAGGGCAATACTACTGTTTTTAGATTCAATCAATAATATCCAAAAATAAGCATTAGCTGTTGTATGTTTAGCTTTGGTTACAGCTAAAATATCCATCCTACCTTTAATGATTAAATCTTCATCTTCAACTTCAATATCAGCTATGTTTTCTTCTAAACGAATTTCTAGAGGATAACGATAAAATCCAGCTAACCTGAGCAAGGGAGCAAGCACAAGAAACTTTATTTGTCCTTCGGAAACTTTGCCTGCTGTGAGATATCTGTCAAAGTCATTCTGAATTTGTAGAAGTTCTTGTTGTTCATCTTCCGAGAGAGGTTCTAAAGATAACAGGTTAGAAAATGAATTATTGTACTGTTTTTGAAAACCGAAAAGACGCTGAACGTCTTCTAAGGATAAGTTACGGGTATTGAGGATTGTCATTGATTTTTGTTTTATCCTTCTAACAATCGCTGTATGGAAACTGTAATTTCTGGAAATGCCAAAGGGCTGATTTTTCCTTGTGTTAATGTTACTTCAGAGCAATAATCGTCATTGACGGGTTCTCGAAAGATTTTGACTTGTCGATGTTTCAAGTCTACAACCCAATATTCTTTAATGGCTGCGATTGCATAGGTTTTGCGCTTGGCATCTAAATCTTTGCTTAAGCTACTGTTGGCGTACTCAATTAGCCAAAAGATATTTTCTGGATAAGGGTGATGGGTGCGATAGATGACTCGATGTGGTTCAACAATAGCTAAATCAGGTTCTGGTTCAGAACCGCTTTCGGGTAAAGTAATAGGCTTAGCATCTCGCACTAATGCTTGCTGACCCAGTAGTTCGCGTAGATAATCAGCCGTATCAGTGCTGAGTTGGGCATGTTCTGGCCCCTCTGGTGCCATGTTGATAACTTCTCCATTCAACAGTTCGACGTGACGATCAACTAGAAGACCGACTTCAATCATCCGGTGATAGTCTTCTAGACTCCATTTGGCTGTGGTTACTGTCATGGTCAGTCTTTCTCAACCCAGCAATTTTTTCAATTTTGACATACTTTTATTTGTGCTAGGCGGGTCAGTTGTTAGTTGTCAGTTGTTAGTTGTTTATTTTCCACTAACCACTGACCACTGACAAAACTCTATTTAACTAACTACAGCTTTTGTTTTTTCCTCTGTTTGTGCCTTCACTGGTATGTATGGTTTTTCTGCACCTTGTGCCAAATATTCAGCTAGCTGACTTTCAATTTGATCACGCACAATTTGGCGATATTCTAGGAAATGCTCGTTGTGGGCGCAGGCAGAAAGGTAATGTTCGGCAACTCCTGGGTTACGCTTAATGATGCTGAACAAGTGATGCCAAAACTTCCAGCGGGTTTCGCGTTTGATTCCTTGTCGCCAAATCACAGTTAGCAGTGCTTTGACAATTATCCACTCTGGCATTTTGAATGGTGCTTGCCAACTTGGCGCACCCATCATCAAGAAACAACGATAGGTGCGATCCAAATATTTCACTGGATCATATAAGGTACAAAATGCCTCAATATATTCTCTGCCAATATCTTCCAGAGGACGAGTAGGGATGAAGTTCATCAACGTTGTTTGGTTGATATTGCCATCTTGATTTTCCCGCAGTCTTCCTTCTTTTTTCAAACGATGCCATAATGCTGTGTTGGGTAGCGCTTGTAACATGGCAAAAGTAGTGGAGGGAATTGCCGCTTGTTCTGCAAAACGCACAATGCGATCGCCTGCGCCTGTTTTTTCACCATCAAACCCGATAATAAATCCCGCCATCGGGCGCAACCCTGCTTTAATAATAGTTTGCACCGCTTCAGACAGGGAACTACGGGTATTTTGAAACTTCTTCGTCATTTGCAAACTATCTTCGTCCGGCGTTTCAATTCCCAAAAACACCGCCGCAAAGCCAGATTCAACCATCAACTCCATCATTTCTGGATCTTGCGCCAAATCAATTGAAGCTTCGGTATCAAAACGGAAGGGATATTGATGTTCTGCCATCCAAACTTTCAACTCTTTCAGCAACAATTTAACATTGCGTTTGTTGCCAATAAAGTTGTCGTCTACCATGAATACACCGCGCCGCCAACCCAACTCGTAGAGGTAATCTAATTCTGCCAACAGTTGTGCTGGGGTTTTGGTACGGGGTTTGCGACCATAGAGAACAATAATATCGCAAAATTCGCATTGGAAGGGACACCCACGCGAAAACTGCACCGACATCATATCGTAGGCATTCAATTCTAATAAATCAAAGCGGGGTACTGGTGTGCTGGTGACATCCGGTTTTTCTGCGGTGCGGAAAGTACCAGATGTTTCACCACGTTGAATAGCCTCAACAAACATGGGTAATGTGATTTCCCCTTCATCAAGAATAAGGAAATCTGCGCCGACATTTTCAACTTCGTGGGGTACAGAAGTGGGGTAAGGGCCACCCACTGCAACTAGCTTACCGCGTTGCTTGGCTTCTTGAATTTGCTCCAGTAAATCTTGCTTCTGGACAATCATTGCGGAGAAAATTACTATATCTGCCCATGCCCATTCTGCTTCAGTTGCCGGACGAATGTTGCGATCGACCAGTTTAAATTCCCATTCTTGAGGTAAAATTGCCGCTACTGTCACTAAACCTAAAGGAGGTAACAAAACCTTACGGTCAACTAACTCTAGAATTTTTTCATAAGACCAAAAGGTTTTGGGAAATATTGGATATACCAGTAAGATTCGCATATAGTATCAATCCTCACACTTTGATTGTGATCTCACTCTAACGAAAATTAAGACTTATTGACTTTTTATTAAATTTGCTTTAGTCTACCGCGATTAAAGTACGGCGCACTATGCACACTGACCTGATAGTTCAGTTTGGTGTTCCAATTGAGAATGAAAATATTAAACAGCGCGATGAGAATTGGTATAAGAATATTGTCGATTGAGTTTTGGCTTTAAACCTTATACACTTTGCTCGTGTTTCATCTGTGCATTGATGGAGGCTTAAAGCATTTCGGGCAGATCAAAAGCTTTTCGCTGTCACTGTGCGGCGCGTTCATCAATTCAAGTATGTTTTTTTGAAAATTTAAACTTATAAACTTTATTGGTTACAATAATTATGATAAAAAGTCCACTACGCTATCCCGGTGGGAAGTCAAAAGGTATTAACCAGATAACTGAATACTTACCAGATAGCTTTTCTGAGTTTCGAGAACCTTTTGTGGGCGGCGGTTCTGTATTTATTTACTTAAAGCAAAAATTTCCTCACCTTAAAATCTGGATTAATGATTTAAACCATGAGCTATTTATGTTTTGGAAATCTACTCAATCTCATCTACCTCAGCTAGTGGAAGAAATATGTCGTGTTAAAGATAAATACTCCGATGGGAAGTTACTATTTAAAGAATTAAATAGTGTAGATACCAACAATTTATCTGATTTTGATCGAGCAGTACGTTTTTTTATTCTAAATAGAATTACTTTTTCAGGTACTGTAGAATCTGGTGGATTTTCTGAGCAAGCTTTTCATAAACGTTTTACTTACTCGTCCATAGACCGCCTGAAGAAATTAGAAACAATTTTAACAGCAGATGTAAAGATTACTAATTTAGATTACAGGGAACTATTACAGACAGATGCAAAAGATGTATTTATATTTTTAGATCCTCCTTATTTTGCGGCCACTAAATCCAAGCTATATGGAAAATCTGGTGGTTTACACACGTCTTTTGAGCATCAGAGGTTTGCTGAATTGATAATACAGTGCGGTCATCGTTGGCTAATAACTTATGATGATTCACCTCAAATTAGAGAAAATTTTCAATGCTGTAATCTCTTTGAGTGGGAATTGCAGTATGGAATGAACAATTATAAACAAATTAAGGCTAACAAAGGTAAAGAATTATTTATCACCAATTATAAAATTAGCCATAATTCTAAATATAAATAAAAACAATAATAAAAATTTTAAAGCCGATTACACAGTAGATAGCTAGCTTATTGGGCTTGAATTGTATGAAAGCGATCACCACCAATCAAATAACTGCGATTAAACGTTGACCATCTGCATAAATTGATTGATTTAAAATTGTAATCACCCATTTTACAACCCTCACGCATTTATTTCGCATAAAGCGCACTTCCAAAATTTCTTACAAGTTAGAAATTTTGGAAGTGCCTATTTTGTATGCCTTTCCGTTTTTATGAGTTTCATTCACTCCTGCTGGAGTTAACTAAACTCGGTGTTCTAGTTCGCACTAAAAACGACATCCACCCAGTAGTTGCTTGACTGGTAAGTGGAGTTGGGGAAGACAGGGTTCGAGTTATAGTTATAAACGCCGTTGCCCCCACTTGCTGCATTACCAAGAGCGCGCAGCGGTAGATTATCTACACCAGCATTAGTAAAGTAACCCTCATCTACAGAGTAGTGTCCAACATTAGTGTGGTAAGACGCTATATATGTAGTGTTTGCGGTAATCGCTACTGGAGTAGTAAAGTTAACCTGCTGCCAACCTGAAGCAGTTTCGTTGCTAAAAGTTGCCCTTGCCAACTGTGTACCACCATTGCTCCACAAGGTGGCAACATGAGTACCTGTATTGATTGTACTTTTGTAAAACCTAATGCCAGTAATTGAACCATTGACATCTGAACGGAACTTAACGCCAACTTCGATAGCAGTATTATCAGGATCTGCGGCTAAGGCAGGAGTCGCTGCATTATTCCAGATGCTGCATGATGAACAGGAAGAAGATGATGCTGCTGTAGTAAATGACCAACTATAGTTTGCCGCTAAGGCATTGCCTGCTTGATCTTTTACTCCACTGGTTCCACTTTTGACGGTAGCAGTGTAAGTCGTCACAACTGCAAGTGAGCTACTAGGTGTCAGTGTAACTGTGCGATTAGCAGCATTGTAAGCAACAGTAGCTGATACCAAATCATTGTTCGCTCCTCGCAACTCAAATGTACTGCCATTAATTGTTGCTGAATCCATTGCTTCGCTGAAAGTAGCTGTGACACTTGTCCCATTACTTACTCCTGTAGCTCCAGTGCTGGGAGTTGTCGAACTCACAGTTGGTGGCGTTGTGTCAGAGGTTGGGGTAGTTGTGAATACTACGTCAACCCAGTAGTTGCTTGACTGGTAAGTTGAGGTGGGAAAGGCTGGGGTTGAGCTATAGGTGTAGACACCATTACCCCCACTTACTCCATTACGTAGAGCGTGTAACGGTAGAGTATCTACACCAGAATTAGTAAAGAAACCATTATCATAAGCATAACGCCCAACAGTAGTGTGGTAGGAAGCTACATAAACTGTATTTGCGGTAATTGCCACTGGGTTACTAAAGTTGACTTGTTGCCAACCTGAAGCAGTTTCATTGGTGAAGGTTGCTCTCGCTAACTGCGTACCAGTGTTGCTCCACAAGGTGCCGACGTGAGTACCTGTATTGGCAGTACCTTTATAAAAACGGATGCCAGAGATGTAGCCGTTGACATCCGAACGGAATTTAACACCAACCTCGATAGCACTGGTACTAGGATCTGCGGCTATGGTAGGAGTTGCTGTAGCATCCCATATACTGCAAGAAGCTGGAGCTGGAGGACATGTGCGTGTCCCCACGTTAACGGTAATGCTTGCTCCAGGATTTTCGATATTGCCGCTATCATCGATCGCACGGCTCTTGATGGTTACTATTCCAGCAGTTTCAGGTGTCCAAGTGTAGCTCCAGTTGCCACGACCCACAGCTGGATGCCATGTTGTGCCGCCGTCTACAGATACTTCAACACCACCAACGACACCACCGCCTATATCAGTTGCAGTACCACTAATTGTCATCTGGCTGCCGGTTTGTACAGTTGCACCAGCAGTTGACGAAGTAATTGTTGAGCTAGGAGTGGTTGTATCAGTTGAGGCTGTGGCTAAAAGCAAGCCAGACTGCAAAGTAGCTGGCTGCACACCCATGTCAGCGAATAAGTTAACCGTTGCCTGCCGCATCCGTGCATCTGGTGTTGAATCACCTCGATCTGGATTGTCGTGATTGACATCTAAACCCCAAGACCACTGTATTGTTCCAGAACCGAACACTAGCGCCCCACTGCTATGCTTATACAATGTCAAGTGGTGAGTTGCTGTGCCTTGGGCATAACTAGACCCGTAGTCCTGTAAAACTTCGACGTTATTGGCCGTGGTCGTTGACATGCGAATCAAACCAGGGGGGCGGAACCCGTTGTCAAGGTCTTCATCCCATTCGTAACCTAAGGTTCCATTGGCCAGTGTGGCAGTCTGCCCCGCCGATTGGGTAGCAATGTTGGTATTGCGCCAAAAGCGCATCTTGCCATCGGTCGCAGGTACTTGAATAGCTCTAGTACCCCCGTTGACCTCGAATATTGTTCCAGACAAAGCGTTCTCAGGACGACCACCGTCAGCAGGTGGGCTAAAGCGTGGGTCGCGCCAAGTACCTGTCCAGGTAGGTGTTTGCGGATCGATAATTGCATTAGCCTTCGTCTCCTTGTAAGTAACAAGAGTACGATAGGGTGTCACCGAAGGATCAATACTGTTTTCCCATCGGGTTTTCCAGAAGATTTCGTTACCGCTAAAGAAAGCTAAATCAGTACCAGCATTTCTAGCTGCTTCGACGTTGGCGCGTTGGTTATTTGACCAATACTCATCATGACCAACTGACAGAAAAACCTTATGGTTGCGAATTAAATTACCACGGCGATCGCTATCTACACCAGTAAAATAGCTGACATCATAGCCATTAGACTCTAGCCAGCGAACCATTGGGTATTCACCGTTGAAGAGCCAATCTTGACCACTGTCAACTATGCGGGTGTTAAAAGGACGGTTATAGCTGACCTTGTATGCCCTACCAGCAGGCGACCCTTTATATAGACTATTGCCACCATAGTCGTTATATGCTTGCCAAGTAGTATCAGAGGTCTGAAAGAGCATATCAGAAGTACTAGCATCGTCCCGAACAATAAAGACGATATGGCTGGCTCCTCCAGTGTCTGAGCGCACAACTTTTGCGAAATAAATCCCAGAGGTTGCATTTGATGGGATAGTCCACGAAGCAGATACTGCCCAGTTACCACAATCAATCAATCCAGTTGCTGCATTATTGAGGCAGTTCGGTTGGTTTTGCGGCTGTGTTAACGAACGTTGAACAGTTGCTACTTTACGGGCACCTCTACCACCGTAGTAACCCATGCGGTAAATATCTAGACGGTAGTTAGTAGCATTAGTTTTGATTTTGAAGGAAACATTGTTTCCTCGATTGACGCTGATATCTGTAGCGAAACCCTGAATACTTGGATCACCGATGCCAGTAATATCCCATTCAGTAGAGGGATTTCCAACTCGGCAGTTTTCAGCAACTATAGAGTTGGCTGGAGAAGAGCAGGGATCAGCAGCAAGTACCCTCTGCATCTGCGGCTGAAAACCTAGATTCAGTCCTAACACTAGAAGTGTTGTTAACATCATCAGGATCATCATGCGAGTGAGCCTGTTCATTTAACCTCCTGCAAATAATAGTGATAAATAATGGCAGTGATATAGATGCCTATAACCTTGATTGACTATTAAAAATTAGGGTTATGTAAGTGCGGTTTATATCTGCTGTCAAATTAGGATTTGTTGTTAAAACCCCAATTAATCTTTAAAAGAAACTTTTTTCAAACCTCTCATTTCTTCTAAGCTTTTCTGAATTGAATCTCCACTCAAATAGTTGTGGGAGAAAAGTTTGGCTGTTTTCTAACTTTCTAGTTCTCTTTTAAGAAGAACTAGAAAGTTGGAAAAAAGAAACCAATAATTGAGGTTTTAAACTACTGAATCAAAGTTTTAGTTGGTACTAAACACAACATCAACCCAGTAGTTACTTGAGCTGAAAGTGGAATTGGGGAAGGCAGGATTCGCGCTGTAGTTATAAACACCATTACCCCCACTCGACCCATTGCTGAGAGCGTGCAGTGGTGGATTATCCACACCAGTACTAGCGAAATACCCTTGGTCTACGGAGTAGCGCCCAACATTTGTGTAGTAGGAAGCCACATAAGTAGTGTTGGCGGTAATTGCGACTGGTGTACTAAAGTTGACCTGCTGCCAACCGGAGGCAGTTTCACCAGTAAAAGTGGCTGTAGCCAACTGTGTACCAGTACTGCTCCATAGGGTGCCGACGTGAGTCCCAGTATTAGTTGTACTCTTGTAGAATCGGATGCCAGTGATGAAACCGCTGACATCTGAACGAAATTTAACGCCCAACTCAACAGCACTGGTATCAGGATCTGCTAACACGGTGGGAGTTGTTGCAGGACTCCAGATACTGGAAGATGATCCTGTTGCTACTGTGGTAAATGACCAAGTTAAGTTTGCTGTTAAAGCATTACCTGCTAAGTCTTTTACTCCGGTGCTACCACCTTTGACAGTGGCGGTATAAGTCGTCGAATTTGCTAATAGGCTACTTGGTGTTAGCGTTGCTGTACGGTTAGTGGTGTTATAGCTGATAGTGGCTGATACCAAGGCATTGCTGGAGTTGCGTAACTCGAATGTGTTGGTATTAATGGTTGCCGAGTCCATTGCTTCACTAAAAGTGGCTGTGACGCTAGTTCCGGTGCTTACTCCTGTCACGCCGCTGTTGGGAGATTTTGTCGTTACTGTTGGTGGTGTTGTATCAGGGCCTGTACTGCTTGCAAAGACCACATCTACCCAGTAATTACTCGCCTGATAAGTGTTATTAGGGAAAGCGGTAGCACCATACTTGTAAACACCATTACCTCCACTTACTCCATCGCGTAAAGCGCGCAGTGGCGGATTATCGACTCCAGAACTAGCAAAGAAACCATTATCAGAAGCGTAGTTTCCATTAGGTGCATGGTAGGAAGCAACATAAGTAGTATTGGCGGTAATTGCTACTGGCGTACTAAAGTTGACCTGTTGCCAACCCAAGGCAGTTTCGTTACTAAAAGTTGCCGTTGCGAGCTGCGTACCAGTGCTATTCCATAAATTACCGATATGGGTTCCTGTGTTACCACTTCCTTTATAGAATCGGATGCCAGTAATCAAGCCATCGATATCAGACTGGAACTTAACGCCTAATTCGACCGCATTAGGATCAGGAGTTGATGGGTTAGTTGGAGTTGCCGAACTATTCCAAATGCTCTTAGGAGGCGCTGTACTTGTAGTAGTAAATGACCAGGTAAAGTTTGCAGCCAAGGCATTGCCCGCTAAATCTTTCACCCTTGGATCAGTTGCTCCACCTTTAACTGTGGCGTTGTAAGTCGTTGAACTTGCCAACGGGCTACTCGGTGTTAGGGTCGCTGTGAGGCTAGCCTCATCGTATGTAACAGTGGCAGAAATCAGTGTACTTCCTGCATTTCGTAACTCAAATGTACTACTATTAATCGTTGCTGGGTCTATTGGCTCACTGAATGTTGCTGTAAGACTGGTTACTGTATTAACATTTGTGGCTCCACTGGCAGGAGTATTGGCAGTAACCGTTGGGGGTGTTGTATCTGGGGTGTATATAGCAATGTAAGAACCAGAATCACCTGAGAAGAAGGCGTACTCAATGCCTTTAATTACTTGTTTTGTGAAAGTAACATTACTACTATTACGAGTAATGCTGCTCAGGACTAGGTTGCCAGAACGATTTGGTAGCATCGCCTGTAAATTATTTGCACCTGTACCCTTGCTAAGAGTGAAGTTGAGGGTGTTGTTGTTCCATGCTAGAGAACCGAAAGATGAGTTGTTGCGACCATCAAGCCATGTCAAAAGTTGTTTAGCAGAAATAATCGGTATATTACGGGCTTTGGCAGAAGTAACCACAGCGTTGGATACTCTTGAGCCTTCTAAGAGAGGATCATTCGACGAAGGATTATCATCATGAAAGTCAGTATGAGCATTGACATTGAAAACACCATAGTACCCCTCTGATCCAACTGCTCGATCTAGCAGAGCATCGACTGTTGAAGGGTATGTTTGTCCTGACTCGTCGGTCATTTGTGTAACCGAATGATAGACATCAATCATTGTCCCGTCTTGGTTAGCCAAACGCATCGGCATACCAGAACCGGAGAAGAATCCTGGGCGGTTAAGAATCCAATCGGGCGGCCAGTAGTAGTAAGTTGTGTCAAGCCGTATACCTTTACTAAGCTCCACTTGTGGAGTGGTGAACCAGTCACTCCACACTAAACAATGGTGTCGTTCGGTAACAGGTGCAGGAATACTTGAGTAATTACTAGCAAAAATGCTTAATTGTTGTGTGTAGAAAGTATCTAGTGTCGTGGATGTGAAATTCCCACAGTTGGTATTGACATGCAATGACACTTCAAAGCCATCAGCATTAAACGCGGCTGCCTCAGCGTTAGTTAAGGATGTTGTATTGGGATATATATACGATGTACCCCGAATACATTCCCAATCATTGACTGAGCAACCAGGTTCACTCAGTGCTTTAAATTGGTTAAACCGACCTTCAGTTCCGCCGTTAGCATGATCGTCGCCAGTCATAAGTACAATAGCTTTGACGATCGCATCTTTGACTTTTGGAAAATACCAGAAGTGCGGTAACGGCTTCTTATCCAGGTTCATTTTGATAATTAAGTTGACCAGCAGCCGTTGTTGCTCATCAGCCTGAGGAATAGCCACCTTATTGAGGTTGATCCAATCCGGTTGAAAATCTCCGCTTTTATTGCCAAAAAATAAGTCGTTAGATCGGATGGGTGAGTAATTATCACGCTCTTGTGTAGCCCAAGCAGGATTACCTTGACGAGTGTAAATGATTGAACGCGCTAAGTCGTAGGTAAATGCGGCAGCTTGACCACCATTATTACCAACGCTACGTAATGTGACGGCTGGATTGGTTGTTGCCGTTGTGGGGTTGGTGTACAGTGTAGCGATATTAGCAGCACCGTTAAGTGTATAGCGGTCAGCTGTTCCGTGGTATTGGATGGTCTGGTCGACAATCCCATTGCCAGCTTCTGTCGAGGTATCTACAAGTAAATAGGCATTGGGAAGCGTTGATGCTGCACTGGTTAATCCCAGTAAATTAGCCAGCTGCGGATCAGGACGCATCGCAATTAAATTGCCGCCACCTGTAACCCAATTGGTGAACATTGTCACCTGAGCAGAAGTGAGGGTCATCTCGCCAAGAATCACAACATCATAGTTGGCAAGTGTTGTTGCTGTAACTGATGAGATATCGCTTTCGTTGAAGGTGTTAAGTCCTTCATTTCGCAGAATCTCTGGGTAATATTTGCTAAAGGGGTTAGCAGCTTTGGTGATGACTAAGATTGGCCCGCCTGGTGGTGGTGGTACAGCAGCAATCAGCGTTTTTTTACTAGGACTGACAGTAGTTTTTTTAACTGAGCTACTAGGTTTTAGACTCTTATTTTCTTTTAATTTAAGGGGTAATAGATCAATAGTTGAGTCTAATAAGCTAGGGGTTAATTGGATGGTTTGCTTAACTAGATTACTTTCTGAGTCCCGCAAGTTAAGCTCACCATTTTCGGATGCACTAGCAAAGTTCAGACCGTCTGGGCTAACAGCAATAGCTTTGATAGGAGAATTTACTGCACTCTTGAGGGTTGAAATCAGGGCACCACTATTTAGATTCCATTTGTAGATATTGTTGTCATTACCCCCAGCGATCAAGAGCGTACCACCGCGGTTGAAAGCAACTGTACTAAGGGCTTTAGTGGCTTGACTGAGAACTCTTTCCTGTTTCCCTGTGGTTACATCCCAAAGTCTAGCTGTGGTATCTTTGCTCACACTGGCTAACTGATTTACATTCTTGGGGTTGGGATTAAAAGCGATCGCTGTTACTCCGTCGGAATGACCAAGCAGGACTCGCAGCAATTTCTTTTCTTTGAGATCCCATATATAGATCCGACCTTGTTCATCTGCGCTAGCTAAGAGAGTGCTATCGCTGTTGAAGGCGACGCTATTGACGAAGCGCTCGTGTCCCTCAAAGAAAGCGATCAGTTTGTTGGTTGTTAAGTCCCATACAGCCACCTTGGGGTCTTCCCCGGAACTAGCTAGCAACTTGCCATCTGGACTGGTAGCAATTGCCCTTGGTGGGTTTTCAGATGCTTGGAGGATAGCCTCTTGTTTGCCGCTAGTCATGTTCCAGCGCCGTACTTTGGTGTCTCTGCTGACGCTAGCCATTTTGCCGTCTGCGGTGTAAGCAAGTCCAGCGATCGCAGCATCTGTCTCAGTCTTGAGAGTTCGGATCAACTTTCCACTCTTGACATCCATCAAGGCGATTTCGCCTTTTTCAGTACCGCTGGCTAGGGTATCTCCTTTAGGGCTAAAAGCAGCCGCAGTGACTCTAATAGAAGTTCTTGAACTCACCTGAGCTGGTGTATAGCCTTCTATTTGACCCAAGAAGAGTATGAGTAATATCGTGCAGCAAAATAAAGTTAGGTATCTAAAACTTCGATTCATTGCTTCATAATCCTTGCTTCATAATTATTAACAAAGTCGTGATTTTCCAAAATTTAGCCTTCAATATCTAGATAAACATCTTTAAAATCATTCATTCCGCAGGTTAATTCGGCAATTTTGAGATTTTTCATCAATTAGATAAAATCAGTTTTTTAGGCATCTTTAAAGATGATAAAAAACGCTAAATGTTGTCATGGTTGGGTTTAAGACATTTAGCATGATTTCGATTTTGATGATATAACTCGCGGAATGATTTAGTCTCTGGAGTTTTTCACCACTCAAAAACCTATTTGGGAAATCCTTATGTTTCGACTGTCCTCAAATAGACCTCTGTCAAAGGTAAAAATTTTGCGATACTCAAAAGTTTATCTACACATGGGGCTGATAACATCACAGATGTAATAAAACCCCAAATAATCAAGGTTTTAGTTGTTTGACCTGCTTGCAAATGACTATTTCTTGATAAGTCTATTGACAATCACAATCTCTGACTAATCAAATAGGGTTTACCCAGCACAGCAGGATATTTCTTAGAGGGAAAGGTGGCTCAGACACTTGCTGCCAAGCATTGTTATGAACAATAGAGAGGAAATTCATTATCAATTAAAATCTCACCTTTTAAGAGGTCAAAGGGGGTATAAGTCTGTGTTAATAGGAGCTAAGAGGGTTGATTAACCCTTGAGGCTGTGAGGGTAAATAGTGCGTAACTTGATAATAGGGAACTATGGCAAAGAGGTCATTTCGTCAAAAAATTTTGTCTTTGCTGTTGACAGTGTGAAAATATTTTATACCCTAATATTGAGTATATTTTCTTTCTAGTTAAATACACTTAAAGATTTGATAAATTTTTCAAGAACCTGTAAATGAGGACTCATTAGATAAATATCAATTAAGACGACTGGTTGGTATGCAGTTAGTTATATCGTCCCTATCATTGACATTACATGTTAAGTGTAAATATTTAATACTTTGTTCTTGAAAATATTACTTATCTACATCTAAATCATTAAAAAAGTTTAGAAGTTGTAAAATATCAATTCGTACACCAATATAAATCGCCTGAGTTCTATCTAAAGACATAATATTAAATCGTGGTTAGCAAAAGAAACACCACAAAATTCTCAACTTGGGATTCAGGTTTTATGGCAGCCCTTGATCGCTTGTCAGCAATTATGGGTATTTCCACGCTATAAAAATAATAATGAAGATTAAAAAGAAACGAAATGCCCTGCGCCAATCACTGGCAGTTTTCCGTTATAGCGGACGGGCTATAGGCTTGGTGTGGAATACTAGCCGCTTTTTGACAATTATTTTGGCTACTTTAACTTTAGCCGCTGGTCTTTTACCGGCAGCGATCGCCTACCTTGGTAAGTTAATCGTTGATGCGGTAGTCTTAGCTTCTCAATCAGATGGCAGTAGTTTTGTCAATATTTCTCGCCCATTATTATATGTAGGATTAGAAGCGATCGCAGTTGCTTTATTAGCAGGTAGTCAGCGGGGACTGTCTATTTGTCAGTCGCTATTGCGGGTACTACTAGGTCAAAAGGTAAATGTACTCATCTTAGAAAAGGCGCTGACACTTGATCTCAGACAATTTGAAGATTCAGAATTTTACGATAAATTGACCAACGCTCGTCGAGAAGCATCAGTTCGCCCCCTTTCTTTGGTAACTCGTACCTTTGGGTTGGTGCAAAGTGCCCTTTCTCTCGTTACCTACGGCGTTTTGCTGGTGAATTTTTCAATTTGGGCAGTAATCGTGTTGATTTTAGCAGCTATGCCTGCATTCATTGCAGAAACAAAGTTTGCCGGACAAGCCTTTCGCCTATTTAGTTGGCGTGCGCCCGAAACTCGCCAACAACACTATATAGAAAACCTCTTAGCCAGAGAAGACTTTGCTACAGAAGTCAAACTCTACCAGTTAGGGGAAATGTTATTAAGCCGTTACCACAATCTTTTTAATCAACTTTATGGCGAAGACCGCGACCTAACTTTGCGGCGGGGATTGTGGGGATATCTCTTGAGTTTAGTGAGTACCGCTGCATTTTACATGGCTTACGCTTGGATAGTTGTAGAAACTGTGGTGGGTAGAATTTCTTTAGGAGATATGACAATGTATCTCATAGTTTTTCGCCAAGGACAGTCTACTTTCTCCAACGCCCTTACTTCCATTGGGGGGATGTATGAAGACAATCTTTATCTTTCAAATCTCTACGATTTTTTAGAAGAAGAAGTCCCACAGCCTTGGGGTAAAGCAACTATTGGTGTCAATCCTCAAGATGGTATCCGCTTTGAAAATGTATCGTTTACTTATCCAGGAAGTTCTAGACCTGCGTTGAGAAACATTTCCTTACATTTGAAACCGGGAGAAAAACTGGCAATTGTGGGTGAAAATGGTTCCGGCAAGACTACCTTAATCAAACTACTTACCCGACTTTACACCCCAGACTCTGGACGGATTTTTTTAGATGGTTTGGACTTGCAAGAATGGGATGTGGATGTATTGCGCCGTCGTATTGGCGTAATTTTTCAGAACTTTGTCCGCTATCAA
The DNA here is from genome assembly GCF_016056295.1 of Atlanticothrix silvestris CENA357. Classification (GTDB taxonomy): domain Bacteria; phylum Cyanobacteriota; class Cyanobacteriia; order Cyanobacteriales; family Nostocaceae; genus Atlanticothrix; species Atlanticothrix silvestris. The sequence continues at coordinate 122,881 of NZ_JAECZB010000097.1, read as the reverse complement.
TTTACCGTAGGTGAGAATATCGGCGTAGGCGATGTAGAACACCTAGAAGACCAAAGCCGTTGGCAAAATGCTGCTCAAAAAGGCATGGCTCAACCTTTCATTGAACAATTGCCCGAAGATTTCCGTACACAGCTTGGTCGTTGGTTCAAAGGAGGACAGGAACTTTCTGGGGGACAGTGGCAAAAAATTGCCTTAGCTCGTGCTTTTATGCGAAATCGGGCAGATATTCTGGTTTTGGATGAACCAACATCAGCAATGGATGCTCAAGCCGAGTTTGATATTTTTAATCATTTTCGCTCCCTAACTAAAGAACAGATGGTGTTTTTAATTTCTCACCGCTTCTCAACAGTACGTATGGCTGACAAAATCGCAGTTATAGAAAACGGAGAAGTTGTAGAACAAGGGACTCACGAGGAGTTGTTAAAAACTCAGGGACGTTATGCCAAGCTGTTTTTATTACAAGCGGCGGGTTATAAATAAAATCTATTTTTTTCTCTCTGATATCTCTGTGCCTCTGCGGTTTAAAAATAATTTATTTAACCACAGAGACACGGAGAACACAGAGTAAAGAGTTTAATAAGCAATTTCTTGTTACCCACTTTGAAAGGGCTAACTTTTGAACTTGATTCTTAACTAAAATTTGGGAGCATCTGCTATGAAATTGATTTCCGAACCATCAATCCCTGTAAAAATCCAAAAGATGAAGGAAAGGGTGCGGTGGAAACATCCGAGTCTTATGCAACGGGGAATTGATCAAACCAGTATGGTTATCGATGATGGGAAGGATGATAATCCTGATTTTTCTTTTATGGTTATCGGTGACAGCGGTACAAAATCTCATTACGGTCGTCATCCCCAACGACAAGTCGCTGAACTGATGCTTCCCCACAAAGATGACTGCCGTTTTGTATTGCACACTGGTGATGTAATTTATGTGGTGGGTTCCCATGAGTATTACCCAACAAATTTTATTGAACCTTACCGAGAGTTTCTGGTGGGTGGCGACAATCCCAAAAACATTTCTTATGACCGCATGGTATTTAATTTGCCGTTTCTGCCAGTGTTAGGAAATCATGATTATTATGATGTCCCTTTCATGTATCGTCTATTGACAGGAAGTACACTGCGGTTGCGTCGGATGCTGCGTTACAAAGATTTTGAGATTGGTTGGCATGGTTCTAATCAAGGTGATGCATATTCACGAGCATTTGTTGATTATCTGGTTGCAATAACTTCCCCAGAAGATTTACAACATCATTTAGATCAGCATTACACTGCTAAAACTGACACTGGGCGCTGTTTACGTTATCAACCGGGACAGTTCACCCGCTTACCCAATCGCTATTACACTTTTCGTTACGGTGGTATTGACTTTTTTGCTTTAGATTCTAATACCTTTAATACACCATCACCTTTACCTGAAACTCAAGAAGGGGAGATTTACCGTCAAGAATTGCAAAAGCGTCGCCACGAAATAGATCAAGAGGAATTACAGATTTTAGCATTGAGCGATCGCCTCAATCCCGATAACCCCGCTGAAGCTGAACAACTCGATGATCTCAGCGCTAAATTAGATCAAATCAACGAAATAAAAATCGACATTGAAAAACAATTAACATCTGACACCACAACTGCAATTGATTTTGAACAACTTGATTGGTTGCGAACTAGGCTAATCGAATCTTGGAACACAACAGAAGTCCGCGGAAGAATCATTTATTTTCATCATCCTCCCTACGTCACAGAAGCAACGAAGTGGAAACAAGCACAAACTTTAGCGGTTCGTCATCGCTTGCGTTGGGTTTTAGAACAAGTAGCAGAAACTTTGGGTTCCTTAATTAAAGAACGTCCAATAGTCGATTTAATTTTCAGTGGTCACGCCCACTGCTTAGAATATCTCCACACGGTTGATACAGGATATGCTGACTCTCACATCAATTGGATTATCTCTGGTGGTGGTGGTCATCGTCCCCGCCGTCAGCGTCTAGAGGGAACTGAATTGATGGAGACTTTTGCTGATATTCCTGGTAGTCCTACTCGCAAAGTTGCGGATTCGTTGTTGTATGTAGGACGCGAAGGCTACGCAGTTCAAAAGCGATTATCCTACTCCTGTGTGCGGATTGATGTTCAAGATGGCTCCCCACCCAAGTTTACTGTTAGACCGTTGGTAGCTGAGCGCATTGGTCAACAGTGGTGCGATCGTTCCTTAGAACCATTTGTAATTTAAATAGCCATCATGAACTCCTTCAGTCCTTTGTGGTAAAGACTCATGAATCACAAATTTTTCTCTTTAATTGTCATCCTTCTAGTAATATGTGGAAGCTGGTTATTTAACCCAACTAGCACAGCAATTACAGATAGCGTTTATGAACAGCGATCGCTCCACAGTCTTGATGGTATTGGTAAATATTACATGGGTCGAGAAATCGCCGAAGTTATGGGACACACAGGCGCTGGCTGGTTAGAACGATCCAGGCGAGAAACAGAAGAACAACCCAGTAAGGTGATAACTGCGATCAATTTACAACCGAATGATGTAGTAGCAGATATTGGTGCTGGTACAGGTTACTTCAGTTTTCGCATCGCGCCATTATTAACAGCGGGAAAAGTATTTGCTGTAGATATTCAACGAGAAATGCTAGAGATCATTAAGCTTTTCAAAAAAGAGAAAAATATCTCCAACGTTGAACCTATTTTAGCTACTCTTACTAACCCCAACTTGCCAGATGAAAGTGTAGATTTAGCGTTAATGGTCGATGCTTATCATGAATTTGAGTATCCTCAAGAAGTGATGCAAGGTATTGTCAAAGCCCTAAAACCAGGCGGTAAAGTAGTACTAGTTGAATACCGGGCTGAAAATCCCTTTATCATGATCAAACGTTTGCACAAAATGACTCAAAAACAAGTACGCAAAGAAATGCAAGCTGTTGGTTTAGTTTGGCGTGAAACCAAAAATTTGTTACCCCAGCAGCATTTAATGGTGTTTGAAAAACTAATTTAAGAGGATGTTTGAAAAGTTTTGGGCGAATATAATTCGCTACTACACAAACAAAGTCCCATTTCGCCAACGGTATCCGTCCCTCTGGACTCTCTCCCCAATGCCAGTTGTTGATCGAGCGCTGTACAAATTCTTTGGTGCGGTCAACTAGATTTTTCGCAGCGCTCAGTCACCGCTTCGCTACAACTGGCTTGCATAAGAAAACGAGATAAGAAATCGCACCTTTAAAATTGGCATTTGTTGTAGGATTAGTCTGATACTAGAAACCATAACGTTGTTTTTTACAAAAATATTTCACTATATCCGAAATATGTTAACTAGATTTTGTAGGTGTCCATGTTATGCACCTAAAAACATGAGTAATACTTGCAAACAGACAATTGGTGCAAGTCTACTCAAACATATAAGCTTGAAATATACCTTCAATGATAGAGTCTACCGTGTTCTTAACTGCTGATGACCAGCCTATTTCTCTAGGCCAAGCATTAAGATACCTAAAGTCTTCCGGCAGACTTGAGTCTGTCATTTGGGAAATTATTGGTCAATACGTCATAGAGCAAGAACTACAAACCATAGAGGAGTTTGATATTGGTGCTGATTTAATTGATCAAGTAGTGATGGATTTTCGATTAGAGCATCAGCTAACGGACTACAAAAGTTTTCAAGAATGGCTGACAAGTGAAGGTATAGATTACACTACCTTTCGCAAGCAAATCACCTTTAACCTGAAGTTGGAAACACTAAAAGCTCAGGTTACTGAACCTAACATCCAGGAATATTTTATTGAACGTAAGATATTTCTGGATCGAATAGTACTGTCGCGTTTAGTTACACAAGAGCAAGCACTGGCTGAAGAATTGAAAAGTCAGATTCTGGAAGACGGTGCGAGATTTGAACAACTAGTTCAAGAGTATTCCATAGAAGATGACCGGATTTTCAATGGGATGATGGGAGCAGTCAGTCGGGGTACAATGCCAGATGTACTCAGAGGAGCTGTTGATTTAGCCAATCCTGGCGAGTTAATTGGGCCGCTAGAGATTGATAGACTTTGGTATTTGGTTCGTGTAGAAAAATTTCTAGAAGCTTCATTAGAAGAACAACTCAAGCAAGAACTAAAAGATGAGCTTTTTGAACAATGGTTAGAAGAGAAAATTCAAAATATTAATGTCAAGCTTCAGGTGGAGTTCTAAGATAAATCATGAACTTACAAGTTTATTTAAAATGGGGCAGTTTACCACTGTGCTTGCTAACTCCTCAGCAGCAAATTCAATTTAAAAATCAAGCAGAGACTCGTCAATATAAAACAGGGCAAATAATTTGGTCTACGGATATTCCTGGTAATCAATTCTTAATTATTTCAGGGAATGTGCGTCTTCGAGAAGACGGAAAAGCTCAGTCACTAGCAACTTTAAAAACAGGAGATTGGTTTGGAGATTTACTCAAGCTTTCTGGTGGATTTAAAGCTGTGGCATCTGGTAATGTAGTAGTTGTGCGTTGGGATGCAGCACTTTGGAAAGAAGTACCATCAGCAGAAATTAATCAATTTTGGCTAGCTTTGCGATCGCGCTATCAGCCTCAAGAAACTAATTTACCCCAACCAGTATCAAGCTATCCGTTTATCTTAAGTCCTAATACTGCTGCTGCTTGCTTAACAATGGCAGCCCAATACTTAGAAAATCCTATCCAATTAGAGTTCGTACAGCGTCAACTCAGGGGAGAACATCCTCAAGATATAATGGAGGCTGGTGAAAAAATAGGGCTGCAATTACGACAGTTGCAAGTTACCCAAAGTGACTTACCCCAATTGTCTTTTCCGGCTTTGTTACTGTGGCGAAAGCGAGACTGGATTATTGTTTATGGTGTCAAAGGTAATCGAGTAATCATCGCCAATCCTAGTAATCTGGGTCAAACTTGCGAAAGCATTCCCCAAACAATGCTTGAGGAAAATTGGAATGGGCAACTTTGGCAAGTAGAACCAATTCAAAAGCAGGATAAGTTTAATCTGACTTGGTTTGTACCTGCGGTTTGGCAGCACCGCAAATTGCTAGGAGAAGTTTTATTAATTTCTTTCGCCTTACAACTGTTAGGGTTAGCAACGCCGATTATTACTCAATACATCATTGATAAAGTCATGGTTTATCAAAACCGTAGTGCTTTAGATGTGATGGCGATCGCTCTTTTGGGTGTTGCTGTTCTAGAATCAGTTTTGGGCATTTTACGGCTATTTATCTTCACCCACACTGCCAACCGTCTTGATTTAGGCTTATCCTCGCAGTTGTTTCGGCAACTGATGCGCCTTCCTTTAACTTATTTTGAGTCGCGTCGGGTAGGTGATACTGTTGCCAGAGTGCAAGAACTCGAAAATATTCGCTCCTTTCTCACAGGTACAGCCTTAACTGTCATCTTAGATAGCATCTTTTCTGTGGTGTATCTAATATTGATGTTTTTTTACAGTGTCAGTCTGACTTGGGTTGCTTTGGCTGTAATTCCTTTATTTGTCATTCTAAATTTGGTGGTTACACCGATTCTACGTCGCTGGCTAAATGAAACTTTTAATCGCGGTGCTGATAGTCAATCTTTTTTAGTCGAGACAGTGACGGGAATTCACGCAATCAAAGCTCATGCTGCGGAACGCAAATCTCGCCGTCGTTGGGAAGGTTTGTTTGCTCGTTACATTCGCACTAGTTTTAAAGCTTCTACAACTTCTAATATTGGCAGTAATATTGGCGACTTTTTGACCAATTTTTCTTACTTAATTATTCTTTGGTATGGAGCCGGACTAGTCATCGAACAAAAGATAACTATTGGTGTATTAGTTGCTTTTCAAATGTTAGCTTCTAAAGTAACAGATCCACTGCTGCGTTTAGTACAACTTTGGCAAGAGTTCCAGCAAGTTTTACTATCTGTAGATCGACTTGGAGATATTCTTAATACTGCTCCAGAAGCTGAACCTGGTTCTGGTGTAGTTTTACCACAGTTACACGGTAAAATAAGTTTTGAAAAAGTGTTTTTCCGCTACCAAAGCGACCAAGAAGAACCTGTTCTCAAAGGCATTTATTTGACTGTGCAACCTGGGATGTTTGTAGGAATTGTGGGACGCAGCGGTTCTGGTAAAAGTACACTTTCAAAGCTTTTACAACGCCTCTATAAGCCAGAATCCGGCTCTATCTTAATTGATGATTTTGATATTAAAAATGCTGATATCGGCTCTTTACGACAACAAATTAGCGTTGTCCTCCAAGACGATTTTCTCTTCGACGCTACTATATCGGAAAATATCACCTTCGGCGATCCAGATATTACAACTGAACAAGTAATAAGAGCAGCACAACTGGCGGCAGCTCATAATTTTATCAGCGAACTGCCCAAAGGCTACCAAACTAGCATTGGAGAACGCGGAGTCGCTTTATCTGGCGGACAGCGACAACGCATTGCTTTAGCGCGTTTATTCCTCTCTCAAGCCCCGATTTTAATCTTAGACGAAGCTACAAGTAGCTTGGATAGTGAGACAGAACAAAAAGTATTACAGAACTTGCAGGAAGTTTCGGGCGATCGCACAGTATTTATGATTGCTCACCGATTTGCACCTTTGAAACGAGCCGACTTGATTTTAGTATTAGAAAAAGGCGAGATTGTCGAACGAGGAACCCACGATGAGTTGCTGCAAAAAAGAGGTGTGTATTGGGTATTGTATCAACGGCAGTTGGCTAGTGTTTGAATTATATAGTCCTTTGCAATGGCTGGAGAAGAAATAGAAATTGTAATTTACCCGAATGCGAATTGGATATTTGATTTTTACTTGTATAGAGAAAAGTTAAAATCTACAGCTAGGGCTTTACTCAATTTCTGGCTCTTGCAAAAGCTAGAAGCCAACAAAACTAAAAACTTAAAACTGGAGTTTGATAGCAATGCTTCTAAAAGAAGATAGACAGGCACTTAAAAAAGAGGGCTATAAAGTTTCCGCAAACGGGAGGATTTCGCCAATTGCTCACCCTCTCCAGCAGACTCATCGAAAATCTTTTAGCAGTGGAGTGAAACTCCTCAGCCAGGGAAAGCGAGATTCGATCAACAATTCTCGCCCCATTCAACCTAAAGCTAGCGTTCCATCGAGACAGCCGGCTCGTCGAACTCAGCCATCTGCACAACTGTTGCGAGCAGAAGGCATAACGCACCGTGAATGGAATAATGCACAGCAGCCTCGGCCTAAGCCTCGATCGATTCAACCAAGCAAGGCATTTCAGGCTTTTCGCCAAGGAGAGCGTGATTTTACCAACAATCCAACCAAGGCGATCGCTCCTGCGGGACAGCAACCCGCTAACAACCGTCCTCTTCCTCGACCCACAGTCTCTGAACCACCAAAGCCACAGCCTCAAAAGAGTTGGTGGGATAAGGCAGGAGATTTTGTCAAGAATCATACCGAAGATATTGGTCATGGAGTCCTAGATGCAGCAGGTTTCATCCCAGTTGTCGGTGCTGTTGCTGATTTAGCTAATGCTGGTTGGTATCTGGCAAAAGGAGACAAGGTAAACGCTGCTCTCTCAGCTGCCTCTGCTATTCCCTTTGCTGGTGATGCTTTTGCAGCAGGTAAGCTTGCTTTTAAGGCTGCTAAGGGCGTAGAAAAGCTTGCTGAGGCTGGCAACGTTGCACGTAAATATACATTTGACACACGGAAGATTGGAGCAAAGCCAGGAAAAAATCTTAACTCTAATCAGCGTAGAAAAACTTGGAGGGCTATGGCTGAAGACCCTGAAGCGCCGTTCACTGAGGTACAGCGTCAACAGATTAGAAACACCCCTTGGCATAAATCTCCTGCTCCAAGATGGCAAAACCCAGTAACTGGAAAGCTTGAAATTATGGAACTTTCCCATGAAGGAAAATCCTTTAGCAGAAAAGTTCAACAGGGAAGCTCTCGTCGAGAGGGTGCAACAGATGTAGTACCACGCTGGCCGGAAACCCACGCTCAGATAGATAAACACCGTCACTTGCCGAGAGACGTAAGAGAGGCTTACACAAGTCAGAATGGAATCGATAAAATCCGTAAGGCATTTACGGAAGAAGTAAAAGAATGGGGCTACAAAGTCGATGATTCCAAATTATAATGAGTACTCAACAATATTGAAAGAATTAATTTAGCGTCAACTACAGCTACCTTTTCAACCTTGCTGAAAGATGCTTAGGCGATCGCTACTACATTTTTGGAAAATAGTAAAAACGTTTTACCTTCCCCTCGATGGGAATAACTAACTTTGTAAGCCAGCCTCAAAAATCTCTTGTACAGTTAAATTCAATTCAGGAAATGTTGGTGATATAATGCGATCGCCTTTCCTAAATTGGCTAACTTGATATTCGCTTTCCACGAGTTGATAAATTGAAATGGTTGGTTGTTTGGGGTTGCCGATAAACCGTCTTCCACCTAAGCCAAGATAATCGACAATCCAATATTCGGGAATACCAATTTCCTCATAATCGCCAGCTTTATCAAGATAATCATCGCGCCAATTAGTACTGACAACTTCTATTATTAATGGAATTGATTCGCCGTAAATAACTGTTGATTGATTTTTCCATCTAGGTTCTGTGATTAAATTAAGACGGTTTAACAACAGTATATCTGGTGAGTAACCTGTTTCACTTTCAGGTGGTTTAACTAAAGCTGCTTTGGGTATTCGATAAGGCAAGTTTAAACGGGTATATTCAGTAACTAATTTTTCAACCAAAAAACCAACAATCTCTTCATGGTCGCCTAATGGTTGTGACATCTCAACAATTACCCCGTTGTGTAGTTCATACCGACCTTTGTCTGGTTTCCAATTTGCAAATTCTTCAAAGGTTATTACTTTAGATGCGGCTTGAGTCATATATACCTCAGATAATTGCTTTAATTTTTATCAGAAACTGTATTACAGTATTGAGCCGATTTACTTAATAGAAAATACTTCATCAAACTTGCGTGTAACTGGCTCAATCAACAAGCTTAAAATCGACTTCTGCCGCATTACAAATTCCCCAGTAGCCTCCATCCCAGGAGTTAACAGTTTATCTTGACCCCGCGTCCTAATTGTGACTTGATGGAGTTTAATTCTGGTCGGATAAACCTCTTTACCTAAATTCTTATCCTTCACAACTGCGTAAGGACTAACGTAAACAACAGTACCTTCAATCACACCATACTCTTGATAAGGAAAAGCGTCTATCTTCACCTTTGCATTCATATTTTCATCAACAAATCCCCGATATTGATTTGGTAAATCAACTTCTAACAAAGGTTCTTTACCTTCTGGCAAAATTGACAATAACTCCTCACCAGATTGCACTATCCCTTGGCTTGGGTTGACTCTGATGTTGTAAATTCTGCCAGTAATTGGTGCTAGGATAACCTGTTGCTGCCTCTGAAATTGCGCTTGTTTGAGTTGTCTTTCAACAGACTGCAATTCTTCACGACGCTTGCTGAGATCAGAAAGAAGACCAGTATGATAATTTTGTTTGAGTTGTTGAATTTCTTGCTGTTTCGCAGCAATTTTTGTTTCTAAGTCTCTGACTTCTTGTTGAGCATTTTCAACTTCTATACGGGTGATAGCACCAACTATTCTCCGCAATCTGTTTGCTTTGCTTTTGCTAAATGCAAGTTGTTTTCGCAAACCAGAAAGTTCAATTTCTGCCCCCTTAATCCGTGCTTTTTGACTCTCATCTCCTGCTTTACTAACACGTTGGATATCTTGCCTAATTAACTGAGCTTGATTATTTAACCTTTCAATATCAGCTAAGGAAGATTCAGAATCAAGTGCTATTAACACGTCATCCTTTTGTACGTGCTGACCTTCTTTGACTTTAGCTGGATTAACTAATTTAATCTTGCCACTACTAGGCGATCGCACTGGCTGCACTTCTTCACCGGGAATCAACTTCCCATGAGTCTGGGCCACTTCATCTACTTTACTCAACCCTGCCCAGGCGATCACACTAAAAACTGCCGCACTTAAGATTACCCCTACCAATCTTGTATAAAGCGGTGGTAGTGCTTGCACTGCCTTACCTAATTCATAATCTAAGTAAACATCTGGATTGGCAAATTGCTCTCTAGTCTGCCGAGATTGAGCTGGAGAGGAATCTAAAGGCAGTTTCATATCTTTTACTTAATTAAGACTGGTGTCGTTTCACTGCTCAGAGGAATCAGTTTGATGGCAGGCAGGTTGTTAAATTCAGGACTATTCACTATATTAGTATGCGCTCACAGCCAATAATTATCTAATCTCGCCAAATTTTCCACCAGAATAAACAATTCTTGCGCTCTACTAACAGCAACATTGAGTAAATTAGGTCAGCGATTAATAAACCAGAGCTTTAGGGAAAAATGGATAAAGTCGAGCTAAGATGGCGGCGGAATGAGACTAGCATTTTTAGTTGTACTATCCCAAACTATCCACCCACAAGTATTGTCTACATCACTTGCATTATTGGTAACTTTAAAATACAATTTCTTTGCACCCTTGGGTTCGATCGCAAAATCAGCATTTTGAGCATAAACGACTTTAAAACCTTTGTCTCGCAAGCAATACATTGCCCATGCTTTCAACGATTGCTTATGTGGTTCGTGGGGAATTGGTGGTTTTGTAATTGTTTCTTCAATAACCTTATATATCTGCATTAATTCTTTAATTTCAGTAAATAGTTTTCATTCTCACTATTTATTAATACAATATTTCAGTCCTTTTACGAATTATGTTAGCGACGCAGGAGCGTCATTACGAATTATAAATTATGTATGAAATCTTTGCCTGGGAGTGTTTGCATCATTTAAACTGAAAAATGCTTCTTGAAAAGACATCTACATCGGATCGCATCGAATCTCAATCATGAAGCCATCGGGATCGTAGAAGTATACACCTTTGCCAGTAGGACGGGTGACTGGGCCATGAGCGATCGCTATTTGATTTTCTTTGATTACTGCTACTGCTTGCTCAAATAATTGTGGATCTATATCAAAAGCTAGATGATATGCCCTAGTGAAACTCTTTTCGGGATTTGGATCTGGTGGTGTTAAATCAGGTGTCCAAAATAAATCTAGAATTGTTCCATCAGGAGTAATGAAGTTAGCCACCTTACCCGCTGTTACCAGTTCAACCAAAGTTGCAGGTACTTCATCGCCAGAGAGTTCATGCAAACCCAGAATATGACCATAAAAGTAGCGGGAAGCTTGCATATCTTGGACGTTAATAGCAATGTGATGCACTTTACGCAGATTTCCCGGTGCAAGAACACTGTTTCCTGAGGTAGTGCTAGATAGCATAGCTAAATAAAATTTCCCTACATGGGTAGAAGTTAACTTTCTTTTGAGATTCTATTATTAATAATAAAAATCTAGCATGTCTTTTGATTATTCTTTAGATTTTAAAAATATTGATTTTCGCCAACATCCTGAACTTTATCGGGTTGGCAAAGGTGAACAGGGCGTACTTTTGGTCGAACCATACAAATCCGAAATCTTGCCTTATTGGCGGTTCAAAACTCCTGATATTGCCAAAAATTCTAGTGAAAAAATCTATAGTCTGTTTCTTGCTTATTTAGAGCAAGATGATTTTGTCGGTGCAGATATGGCAAGAAAATTTATCCAAATGGGTTATACTCGCTCCCGTCGTTATGCTAATCATAAAAGTGGTAGAAAATATAAACAAACTTCACCAGAGACAGGTGATAAAAAAGAAATTCTACCTTATGTAGTAGATCCAGTTAAAGCCGAATCAGCAGCAATATTTAAAGCCAAGTGGATAGAAGCTAAGACCAATGCAAAATATCTCCAGCTTTTAGCCAAGCATAAACAGATGTATGAGATAGATTAATTAATGCCACTAAATGAAATTTGTAACTTTTGTAGATAGCGGTTCCCACTTAGGTAAGATATAGAAAAAAATAATTAACCACAAAAAAATGTAATAAATTTCTACCTAAGTAAAATAAGAACCGCTAGAAGTAGCAAAACTTTTAGGTGTTACCTTTAGGCTTGTATTAGCTTCGCTACTCAAAAGCGATCGCATTGCAAGAGTTCTTACCTTGAAAAGTCAAGCAAAACAGACGTTACTCTTTAATCGAGGGTGGATTAGGAACTTGTGAAACTAGTTCAGGATAGCCAGCATCATTTAAATGTGTACGTACTGCCTCATAGTTACCATATCCAAGCTGTCTGAGTGCTAAATCTAAATTAGACTTCACCTTTTCATCAGTTACTTCAGATAATAATGCAGAAATTTGATGTAACAGGCTATTAAAATGATGGGGTTTTGGAGTTAATGGAGATTTCATAGATAATTGCCGTGTCATAGTAGGCTTTATTGATTGAACTGATATAGGTGCCGGATATCCTCCCCACACCCCCATGTCCTCAAATACGTTGTAAATCACTCGCTGATAAGCTGTAGATTCTCTAGCAGGGGATACTCCCCAAGAATCTAAACCCCAAGAGGTTTGGATTGAGCCGACAGAGAAAACTTTAGCACCACTAGGAGCCGTAAAATAGACACCGTGAGCTGTTTGCACTGCCTCCGAGGGTAACTCACCTAAAAAAGACTGATAAATATTAGAAGAGCCAGGAATAGAATCGGGGATAGTGGATTCAAAAATAATACTGTCTAAAAAATTAGGCGTTCCCATTTTAATCTGAGGCTGTGCCAGAGGATCTGGATCAATGTGATCCCATTCATAACCAAGTAATTTACTAAGTTTAGAACCTACCGTCAAGCCAGTTCCTCTAAAAAGATTATCTTCTTTTTTAACGGTTAGATCATATCCTCCATAAATATTTCCAATATCCCCAATATACCCAACTCCTAATAAACCACACTCACCCTTGATTTGACATCCATCAAACGTTTTACCAAGTAATTCTTGGTCACGAAAACGATAGGTTGGCGGAATATTAAATGTGTCTTCTATGTAGTTATCAACGACACCGCCTGCCAAAGGATCATTCTTTTTATAAAGATCAGCGGTTCTATAGTCAGTATCCCATTTAATATTCCAATAACAAGTATTTGCTGACAAAGAAACGACATTTACACCAGCTTCTATCGCTTCTTTAATTGCTTTATATTCATTAAAACTCCAATATTCATCGTGTCCACTATTCATAAATACGCGATATTTTTTAACCAAGTTTGATCCCTGCTTATCTATGTCTTGTCCACCGCAGTAAGAAATACGATAGCTATTTTTTTCTAACCAGCGTATAGTATTAACTTCCCAACGTAATGGATTACTGTTCCCAATTCCAATATCAAAAGTATTAGCAACCCACGGGCGATCGTGGGTAATCTGTAATGCTCTTTCGCCACCAGAATATGTTGATTTTCTGTTAGCTCCATCGTAAGAAAAAGTATTGTAAGCAAGATGAGTTGCAAATCCAAATTTATAGATAACATCAGACTCTAGTGCATCATCTCGCAAAATAAAGAATGCCAAACATTGTTTATTTGTATTTTTATCAGTTAGCTTCACCATATAACAACCCGTGACCCAAGTGTCATTAGTTGTAATAGTATAAGTTTTTGCCCAGTTATATCGGACAAGTTGTGTTTGGGAATCAACAAGCTCATTTGATATAGACTGTTTAATTGCTGAAATATTATCGGCTGTTTGAACTAATCTTCCTCCTACACCCCCGTAATAACCCAACCTATAGACTTCAACTCTAATATCTCCAGGTGTAAGAACATTTGCTTTGATATCAATAGATTCGCCTTTATTAATAGATTCTGCGCTCATAAAAGCAGCGATTTCTAAGCCAGAAGCATAGTTAGTTTCTAACCAGTTTTCAGTTCCAGGTTTGAGATTTTCTAAAAATATCGGATGATTGACAACATGTTCTCTAACATTGAGATTTGTAGAATCACCCTTCGTCTGAAACAGAATATCTTGATAGTAGTAACTATTCTGAAAACTTCTTTCAGGGAAAACCGGAGCTAATGCCGGATCGTCATATCCATCTTCTAAATTATAATAAGCAAATACTCCGTTTGTAGATTCAGTTGTCGCCAATGCAGTGATTGGGCCTTTGACAAAGGATGTAGCAAAAAAATTGCCTTGTCGTGGCAGATTTTTTAGCACATCAGCTGAAACAATGTAAATCTTGTTAGCTTGAATATCAATAGGTGGGTTTAATGCGGCTTCATTCCAAGCATCACCAACAATATTTTCAAATTCAACCTCAGCTAATAACTGTTTAGTTTCACCATCCCATAATCTCGCTTTATGGATTTGATTTATATTATCTTGTGCAGATATCCAAGACCTCAAAGCTTTTATTTTTCCAGCTTGCGAAGATTTGAATTTAAAGCCAGCATTATATGGTTTATCATCGCCAGAAACCGATGATGGGCTACCACCATTAATCACACCATCAAATCGAGGATCTTTATCGTTAAATAAATCGAACGTTATTAGTTCACTCTGCCGTTGAAACACAATATCTTGATAGTAGTAACTATTCTGAAAACTTCTTTCAGGGAAAACCGGAGCCAATGCCGGATCGTCATATCCATCTTCTAAATTATAATAAGCAAATACTCCGTTTGTAGATTCAGTTGTCGCCAATGCAGTGATTGGGCCTTTGACAAAGGATGTAGCAAAAAAATTGCCTTGTCGTGGCAGATTTTTTAGCACATCAGCTGAAACAATGTAAATCTTGTTAGCTTGAATATCAATAGGTGGGTTTAATGCGGCTTCATTCCAAGCATCACCAACAATATTTTCAAATTCAACCTCAGCTAATAACTGTTTAGTTTCACCATCCCATAATCTCGCTTTATGGATTTGATTTATATTATCTTGTGCAGATATCCAAGACCTCAAAGCTTTTATTTTTCCAGCTTGCGAAGATTTGAATTTAAAGCCAGCATTATATGGTTTATCATCGCCAGAAACCGATGATGGGCTACCACCATTAATCACACCATCAAATCGAGGATCTTTATCGTTAAATAACTTGATATCTTGAATAATGGAATTTTCACCAATTGGATAATCAATAAAACTAGGTTCTATTGCTGTCAGCATGATAGATTACTCCAATATTAATATTTTAGCTTTTTGCCAGGAATACAATTGATTTATTGCGTCGATTAGTACAATCAGCAATTTAGATATTCTGTAAATCCCGCTGCTAAATTTTAATGTTGAAGTTTTATTCAAAATAGTACCCTTAAGGGTAATATTGATATATCAAAAATTTAACTAAATTTTATCAAAACAACATTTAAATATTAACGTTCCCTGCTAATCATAGAACTACCATTACTAATGACCACTTTTTGAACAAAAACATCAGTACACAAAGATAAAATATCTTTTGTCATTTTATTAGCGATGGTTTCAAAAATTTTGCTTGTCAATCCACATGTATTGTCACCACTTAAGGTAATAGAAACAGTTAGAATCTGAGGAGTAGTAGAATCCTGCTCATTATCTAATAATTCAAGTTCAGATTCTGATATATCTAAATCAAATTCCTGACTCCAGGTGGGAAAATCTTCACCTGTTTGTTGCCAGTAAACCTGGACTTTTTCAATAGATGCAGCACCTAAACTACTAATACCTCTATGAACAAACGCAACCAAGGCTTGCTGATTTGGCACTTGAGCAGATTCCAGCATCACCTGTAAGCAACCGTCTTCAAGGATCACCTTTGCAGTAATACCCTTAGATTGTAGGTGACGATTCATTAGAAATGCGATCGCCTGTGCATCTCCCTGTTTAGCAAGTTGCAAAAGATTTGCCTGTGTCATAACCCGTAAAAAATAACAACTGAGAAAATAATCTTCTATCTCAGGATTCCCTATTTACAGGTAAAAGCAACATTTTTAGATGCATAGACCACAGTCAAAACTGCAAGAGACGACTAGAGTAGGGAGTGATATAGTTTATGAATCTGCAACGCCAATTTAAACTAAAAAAATATTTTCTAGAAAGTTGCAGTCAATTGCAGCTAAGAATCGGCATACTGTAAAAAGGGAAAGCAGTTTAGACCACTTTCTGCTTTCCCAGGCGTGAACGTGATTCAGTAAAAATGAGACGTAAATCTACTGGTAGATCGGCTACTACTCCTAAACCCTCTGCTTTCCAATCTCCTATGTTTAACCTTACTACCATTGCAATTTTGGCAGGGGTGCTGATTTTAGGAATTGGAATTGGCATCGCTTTTAGCTCTACGACTACATTAAGTCCGTCCAACGTGGCTTCTCGTGAATTCATTGATACTAGAGCGCCAAATCCTGAGATTTGTGTACAGTATGGAGCCAGCGCAATGGTGATGGATGCCAGACTGTTTGTAACTCTCAACCCCTTTAATGTCTATGTTGCTCAGCCAAGTATGCGCCCTGGATGTGTTCTCCGTCAAAATAATTGGGCACTTTTAGAGCAACGTAAGCTTGTGACATCTGACCAGGTAAGAGAATGTAAAAACCGCCTCAACACCTTTGGCTTTACAGGTAACTTAGACAGCGAAAAACCTGATATTAGATGTATTTATCAAAACGAATCAGCTCAAAATTTCTTCATGTCTCAACCAGGAGCAGTTGGGCCGTCTCAAGAAACAGAAAGATTTTAGATTTTGATCATGCATTAGCACCAGCAGTTTCAGATACCAAGTTTTTGAACGCTGTTCGTGCAGCGTTTCCTTAGGGTGGTGGTAACTATAAACTCAGTAAAGTTGTTTTACCAGAGTATTAGTTTCTGCGCTTAGGAAGGGGTTGACCAAACTCAATCACTTCGATACTTGGCGCATTGGATGGATAGTTAGGAATAGTTGGAACAGGAAAAGCGGGACTCGTCGCAGGAGGAGTGCCATTAAAATTATCGGTTTGATTAGGGAAATTTGCTGGGGGAAGAATAGAGCTAGGTACTTGAGAAGAATTACTAGGAACAATGGGAGGTACAGTAAACAAAGGCTGTTGTTGGTTAGTAGTTATCGGCGGTAGAGTGCTAGGCAACTGTTGGTAATTAGTAGAGGGTAAGTTACTAGGCAATTGTGGATAGTTTGGACTTGGAGTTAGGTTATTGGGTAAAGACTGGACATTTCCCGGTTGTATGGAGGGACGATTATAACCAGAAATCATTGGACGTAACACCCAACGAGTTGGGTTTTGCTTAGAGACAGGTTGTAATTGCACTTGGTTAGGATCTATAAAAGTTCCCGTCGCCAAATCTAGAACAATACGAGTAACAGTTGCATCTAACTGGGAGACACGAATTCTTTGGATTGCTCCAGCATAATTTTGATTAGTAGAGACATAACCCAGCTTGGTGTCTGGCAAATCTACAACCAGACGAGGGGGTTGAGAAAGATAAAAGTATTGGGGAGTTGTACCTGCTGAGAGAGTAATTTCTAGTTGCAAAGTTTTTGGATCAAAACGCCAATCATTTAACTTTGCTACTGGAGCAGCAATGCTGCTACCAGTTTCGAGACCAACTGCTGCATACAAGCTCAAGCCCAAAATCTGCTTACTCAATTGCAAAAATTGCCTAGTTGTTAGTCTCTTGTACATTATTTTGATCTGTGAAATATCTTGAACAATTAGACATTTTGCAATCATTGTTTATGGATAATCCAATGTCAAACGTTCTATGGAACGGTTTAGAAATACTGCTAATTTAACGTGAGTTCGACAAGTCTTATTTGACCTCTCCCCCAACCCCTCTCCGACACGGAGAGGGGAGCAAAAAGCTGAATTTTTCGTTGCTTCTCCCTCTCCGAAACGGCTATCCATTAGTCACATCTTTCTTTACAATCTTGAAACGCTTGTTTTGTAAGCGTCCTAAACACTAAGATGTGACACATACTTGACAAATTACCTCTTAATACTCTCGCCAAAATTGGGTTTTTATTGAGAATGAAAGATGAAGGAATCAGGGTTACAAAAAGCGTGAGTGAATACTCTCGCAAATGTTGAGAAAGATCCGGGTAATGGATAGCCGAAACGGAAAGAGAGGGAGTGAGTGAGAGGTTCATCGAACTCACGTTAATTTATTGACAGTCGTACAAAACTAATGATTGCTGGCCAGTGTTTTAAAAGCTTGAGACTACAACCACTGTCCACCCCGGAAACGCCAACGCAGGAACAGAATTCGCATCAGACTTTGTGAAACTATAAAAACTGCTAACCAGACAATACTATAGTGTATTAACAAAGCTCCTAATGGTAGTTCTTCTTTAGGCAGAGGGATTGGTAAAAAGCCAATAAGTTTTACCCCACAAAATACAAACACTATTTCCCAAATACCAGCTAAGAGTTGATAAGCTGCGGGCCAGTCCCTATCCCAGCGAAATTTTTGGAGATAGTCATAAAGCATATCCCAACCTAAACCAAAAATGGCAACATAGCTAAGTATCCAAAAATAAACTGAATTAGCACCAGGGCCAATGAAGCCCATTACAAAAGGCAAAGATACTAATACACCTACAGTACTAAGTAATAATAATCGAGTTTGCCAGCGACCAAATAAAGTTGGTGTCATAAGAGTACTGAGTAAGGAGTAAAGACCAAAAGTTCTATTCTGATACCAATTTGAAAAATTGTTACAACAAATAAAGGACTGAAAGCAATTACTTCATCCTTTAACTTCACACTTTAAATGACTTCCCAAGGAAGAGTGTATTGCAAACAATTGAGAACCGCTATGGGGTTTTCATAAATAGGTATGAAAATAAATTTTCTTACTTCTCCCTGCTCACGGCAGTCGCTACAATGGGGAGACAGACATCTGTAGAAACCCACGCAAAGCACTGGCTCCCCTACTTAAATAGTGATTAATTATTTTTTATTTGGAAGGCCTTTATGATGGTTCCATCTGGAAATCAAATCTAGAATGGTAGGTAGCAAGTGCTTCCCAATCGAGTACATTCTCTAACAACGCTTGATAGCCTAGGGTGTTGGGGTGAAGACCATCTTCGCTGAGGCGTTTGAGTCGCCAAGCTTCGCCACGTTCCATCCATTGCTCAAAAGTATCGAGGTAGGGAATCTGCCGTTTGGTGCAAGCAACTCTAGTAGCTTCTTTGTAGCGGTACTGATCTGCGTGATTGTAGTATAAGCAATCTAGAAATGGCATCTTGGCTTCATCTACCGGCACCATGCCCACAAATAATACAGGGCAGAGTTGCTGAGCTAGATCTAATAGAGAAGCGATTTCTGATTCAAATACAGCAAAATCTGTATAATTTCGTCCGTTAGGGCGAGATAACCGCGCTGAATCATTTCCCCCTACAGATAAAATAATTAAGTCAGGAACGCGATTTCGCAGTTCACCTCTATGGCGAAATTCGACTTCTAGTCTTTTTGCTACTTGCTGCGTGCGATCGCCCCTTACCCCTAAATTGTAAAGAACATGACCAGCATTCTCCGGCAACATCCACCAGCGCCGCAGTTGTTCAACCCAACCTCCCTTTTCTGGATCGCCAAATCCGTAAACTAAGCTATCCCCCAGTGCGAGGATCTTCAAAGGCTGACGATGGTTTGATGTTACAGACAGCTGCATTGAGGAAGGAAGCTCGAATGTTTGCATGTTAAATAAAAACTATAATTTATATCTCTACAAGAGTCTATACATTTCTATACCATTAAAGGCTGGACATAAAAAATTCATCTAATAACTAAACTGTCTTCCTCTAAATTTCACCAAATCAGAACAAATGTGTTGTTCTAAAGATGACATTTGTCATTATGGCGGAAATGACTTGTGCTATCCCAAAATTAATTCTCTGCTTGGGAGGCGTTTATTAAGTAGGGGACTGGCGCATCTTTGTGGGGCCAATTCCGTGAGAGAAAGCGAACTAATAAAGGAAGTGATACTAGCATCAGTAAAATCCCCAACCACCAGCCAGAACGTAATTGTTCTAGGCTGTTAGCAGCTGAGGTAGTCTTTGGATTGGCTAATAACCCCATTGCCACAGCTAGTAAATTATTCAATGCGTGGCAGGTGATCGGTATAATCAGCGTGCGGGTTTTAATATATAAAACCCCCATAACGAGACCAAAAATAGTTAATCCCAAGACATTTGCATGTAAAATTCCGAACAACAGTGAGGAAACCACCAAAGCAGCTCTAATACCCCACTTAGTTGCCCAGCGCTGCAAAATAATTCCCCGAAACAGAAATTCCTCTGCAATTGGAGCAAATACTACGTAGGCGATCGCTCCTAATAAGTTAATAAAAAGTGGTGCAGAACTACTTGGAGATGGATTGCTAGCAATCTGACGCAGAAGTCGCTCTACAAAATCAGGGGCAATTAATGATACTAGAGAAAATGATACAAGGTAGGCACTGAGAGAAAATAAGATGATAATAATCACCAAGCCTAGAGTTTTTAACCATTTGTAGTTTTCTGGTACTCTGCCTACTACATATCTTAGATTGATTCCTAAGCGATGCAATTCTACTAGTTGCCAAAGGCAAAGTAACCCAAATATTAAAAAGTAGAGGCTCAAACTCAAGACTTGATTATTCAATTTCAGTCCACTAATACCTTGTACTAACCCTAGTACAGTACCGATAATCAAGGTTATTAGCAAACCCCGCAATAATAAATTGCGAGCCTTGAGCCTGTGGAATGGGTGATTGAGGTGCTGATTTGTCATAAATAAATGGTGGGCGATCGCTTATAATTTTTTTGCTCTTACCGAACTAAGGCGATTGGTTAAACACCCACTTTAGCCACTGCTGAAAGGAAGTTACAGTATTCAACTGATTAACTCCAGGCGCACGGGCGGCGGCGAGTCCATCAACTGCGACTAATGCCGCATACTGCAAGCCCAAAAAACTATCAACTGCTGCATAAGGGCCACCAAGAGTAATTGCTCCAGCAGCATACATTTGACCTTTATTACTACGCATTTCTACTAGTTCAAAATTGTTAGCTACAACCAACCGTCCTAAATAATTCAGCGGTAGTTTGTAATGTTTTACTAGATCAGCCAGTAAAGGATTTGCTTCCACCTTAGCGTCTAGTCCGGTAGCATCAACAATAAAGTCGGCTGCTAGTTTCATTTCCCCCAAGCCTTTTTCCTGAATATGCGTAATAGTGCGTTTTTGAGCATCTTGCTCTACACCCAGAACTTGGCCAAAAGTAATTTGATACCAACCTTCTTTTAACCCTTGTTCGGTAATCTGCTGCCAGTCATGGCGGTCTGCGGTGGTTGTACCGCCCCAGTCTGCCAATAAACGCTGGCGTTCTTCAGGACTAGCATTTTCTAACAGGACGCGGAGTTCACCACCCCAACAAGCTTTCGGCCAATTAAACGGTTGAAATTCGTAATGATTTTTGACTAGCCGCTGAGACTTTTGAAATTTGTTACCTTGGGGTTTAGGCGATCGCATTAAATGCAA
Organism: Atlanticothrix silvestris CENA357; assembly: GCF_016056295.1. GTDB lineage: Bacteria > Cyanobacteriota > Cyanobacteriia > Cyanobacteriales > Nostocaceae > Atlanticothrix > Atlanticothrix silvestris. The sequence goes on along the minus strand of NZ_JAECZB010000097.1, from coordinate 101,517 downwards.
AACCGTGATATTTTGATTTCGCTTTCTGGCTTCATAAATGCGCTGGACAATCCGCGAAGCCACAATTCCCCGCCCCCGAATCAAGACAGTACCGCCTTGTCTCTCTAGTTGCTCATAAACATGATCGTGTGCTTCATAGGCATTCACGACAGATTTAAAATCTTGATATTTTTCCCTATAAGCTTGCAAATCTGGAAGGAACTGGATAGCTGGATACCCAGTAGCTAAATGTAAATAACGACTAACTAAAAAAGCATAATCTCCCGGCCCGCGAGAATAGGCTACGCAATATCTGCCATCATCAGTTTTACGAATTGCTCTGACTCTTCCATAGCGATAAATTTGATTCCAGTTAATGCGCTTCACTTCTCGATCTATCGAATCGAAGACATTACCTGCGCGGGGCGTATAAGTTTCGGCAAATGTTGGTTCAGCAAACACCTGCCATAAATACTTGAGTGTTGAATTAGGCTGACCTTTGTTCAAATCATGCCAAGCTTCCCTTAAGGCATAACTAGGCCAGCCCCAAATATTATCAGGGCAAGAGTCAGAATTAGAACGCAATCTTTCATATAAAGGAATTTGCGAATTGAGACAGAGGCGTTTGTAACGCGCATACGGTTCACCCTCTAATCCCAAAGCTACAATCCGATCAGCACGTACACCACTAATTCGCAACAAATCAACCCAGACAAAACTACCTAATCCCCCCCCAATTGACAGATAATCACATTCATCTACTGGTAAACCTGTAGCGTGAAGGGCTTGTACAACAACTTTTTCTGCCTGAAATGCTGCTGGTGGGAAAGTACTACCTACGGGTGACACAGGCTGCACTGGTGCAGGTAAGCTGGGGTCTGGCAGATTAGTATTGGGGTTAAACTGAATCATTGACGGCGGACTAGTGGCTTGTGTGGTTGCGTTGATACCAAACGTTACCGTCATCATATAAGGGCCAATTTGCAAAGTATCCCCATGAGTTAGGGCACTACGCATTTGTCGTTGACCATTGACAAATACGCCATTAACACTGCCTTGGTCAATCACCACCAGTTGGTTTTGTTCGCAGTCAATGAGGGCGTGATAACGAGAAACTTCGTTACTGTTAAGTAGCATTCTAGCAACGCGCTTTCCTCTTAGTTCAGCAGGTAAGCGAGCAAACTCTCGACCAAAAGCGATCGGTACACTCAAATTTGGTTCTCGCCGTTCTCCCGTCGCCGGATCTTCCCAACTTAATTGAATTTGTAAGTTAGTCATTGGTTAGTGGTCAGTGGTCAGTTGCTAGTGGTCAGTTGTCATTGAGCAAAAAACTGTTCTTTTGTCCCTTTGCCTCCTGCTCCTCGACCACTGAGCGTAGCCGAAGTGCTTACCCTTGCTCAATTGCTCGGTGCTACTAATACACTCACTGCCGCAGCTAAAGATGTACCACACCAAGGACAACCAACTTGCAGATATTCAGCGGAGGAAACTTTATGACATTTAGGACACTCTAAGCCATAAATTCCTTGCGGCGGCGTTGGTGGATGATAATGATGATGATGTTTCGGTTGTATTGATGGCTGCTGTGGATGCAGATTTGCCACTAATGGTTGTGGTGGTACTAATATAGTTGCCGGAATGTTGTTAATTGCAACGGCAGTAACTTGAAGTTGCATTTGACCTAAGTAAATCACACTTCCCTCACTTAAACGCATTTCTCCTTGGACTAGTTGCTGTCCATTTACTAAGGGGGGATTTTGCGATCGCAGATTTCTAATCAAAAACTGTTGCTGCTGAGGATGAAAAAAAATTTCTACATGCAGACCAGAGACAGTCGGGTTACTCACAACAATGTCGCACCGCACTGGATCACGACCGATGCGAACAGTGCCAGTATTTTTGGTCGACTGTTGTTCATAAATATTCTGTGTTATGTCTTGACCTGCATCGTGCCACTTTAAAGTTAGTGCATTCATTGTTCTAACTTGAGTAACTGAATATGTAGCTACTTCAACTCCTTTCTGTGCGATTCCTAACACGAGTCAGCAGTAGCAAGCAAGTATTTAGAACAAACTTCAACAAATCGATATCGATACTATTTGCGTAATCTTGCAGACGCTAATTTATCAGCAACGCGTGTGGTTTCTGGCAGCCGATATTTGGGTGTACAGCGTAGTACATAGTTAATTGCTGTAGATAAGCTAACTTTATGACCACTAGAGACATACACAGGTTTGACACCTGTACGCGATCGCAAAGCTGCTCCAATTATTTCGCCCCGGTGTATCAATGGTTGCCAGTTGCCTCTAGTTTCTGGTAACTCTTCATGCTTACCAATCAACAATGATTTTGCTACACCTATTGTAGGCAGATCCAAAAGTAAACCTAAATGACTGGCTATACCCAATCTTCGAGGATGGGCAATTCCTTGACCATCACACAAAATGATGTCTGGTATTGTTTGCACCTTTTCTAAGGCATCCAATACAGCTGGGATTTCCCGAAATGAAAGGAAACCAGGAATGTAGGGAAATGATGTCGGACGGTAGGCTAAGGTTGTTTCTATTACTTGTAAATCTGGAAAATTCAGCACTGCTACTGCTGCACGGCTAATCGTTCCATTAGCTTCAAAACCCATATCTACCCCAGCAACATACTGGATGGTTTCTTGGAATTGATCTTCTGTAATTACTTGATTCCGTAACTGTTCTTGGATAGCTATAGCTTCCGTCACCGTCAAAGGCCAAGCATAACGTTGATCAACTTTCATATTTAAAATTAAATTAAAAAAAAATCGTATTTTTTAAATTATAACTTTTATTTAAATTGCCATCTTTGAGTAGAGAATAAAAGAATGCAATTCAATATTTTTTGTTTGATATTTGTTGCTTTTTTTTTCAACATTAATTAATTAACTTATCAAAGATATTTAATATACAAAAAAATTGAGCGATCGCCTCTTGATTGAGTTTTGGCAGTAGCGATCGCCCAAAAATTAATCAATTACACAGCTTGATAGCTAGTAGAGAAGGTATCTTTTAGCGGTTGCCAACGAAAAGCGCGATCGCCACCCCTTTCGATGATCACCTTGACTCGTGGTTCCAAACTAGGCAAAGTTGCTAAAAACTCCACTTCTTGATCAGAAAGAATATGTCCCTCTATCATCCACACAACTAAACCCTTTGACTTTGGTGGTAGCTGTTCTAGCTGATAGTTAACAATCGGCGGCAAATAGTAGACATAACCTACCGCCGCACCACTACCAGTACTTTTTTTACCAAGATGTGGTGGTCTAACTCCATGAACTCCTGTGAGATAAGCAGCTACATCGCCCAATCCCTTAGCGGTAATATGGAGAGTAGTATAGCCAGCTGCACGCAGTCGCCGCCGATATCGACCTTCAAATCCCCCCTCCAAAGGTACATATACACCAAGGGAGCCAAATTTTTCCAGATCGCGAATTAAACCGTTGCCAGTGGTAATTAGTGCCATAGATTTTTGTTTTATCCCACCTAGATATCTCTATTATTTACTGCCAGACGAGTGATTCAGTTAGATAACTAACGTATAAATTTAGATTAACCTCCCTATTACCATCACTAAGCCACAAATTAGTCTAAAAAATTATAGACAAAGATAAAGAAATGATTTATATTATTAGATTGTGACCAAACGCATAAAATAAGTTACCTTTTTACTGTCATTTAGAACTGGTGTTAGCATTAAAAGCTGATGACTCGAATTCAACGGGTATAAGCTAGATCAAACTGGCAAGAGACTGGTAAACTAGAAAAGCTTTCAGGTCAATTAAGGAGCCAGAGGCTAAAAAACCAAAGCTCCAGTCTACAATCACTCCTGTAGCCCCTGAAGAAACCAGGCAAGACCTTAAGCTTATAGTTTAAGGTGTCTAGTGAAGTAGAAACTGAGCAGTAATGTTGGTTTATGGCATTGCATCAGCCTCAGTTAACGGATACTGAGCGAAAACAACGCTTAAGTCCTACTACAATCAGCAAGTGCCAGAGCAATTGCTTGGACGAAAGCATTGCTGCACAAAGCGCAAAGCTCTAAAGCATTGCCTTAATTCCAGAAGTTATTGCTTCCCATTGGGAAGACGCTTGTGGCTGTTCTGGTAAGAGGGCGAGTGAAAATAAACGGATTCATCAAGCAGTAAAGGCACAGCTTGTTGTGTCCCGGAAAAGTTGTAAAAACGACTTTTAGAGGATCGTCCACCCTCAACCAACGGCTACACAGCGTGTCTTAAATAGAGTCCAATTCCAAGGTCAGTAAGTAGAAAGGAGAGCCAGTTACTGTGTCTGTAGGTATTCTCGGCACCAAGCTGGGCATGACCCAAGTATTTGACGAGGCAGGAGTAGCTATTCCTGTCACTGTTATTCAAGCTGGTCCATGCACCGTTACACAAATTAAAACGAAACAGACCGATGGTTACGCCGCCATTCAAGTTGGCTTTGGCGAAGTCAAACCAAAGGCGTTGAACAGACCATTACTAGGTCATCTAGCAAAATCATCGGCCCCAGCCTTGCGTCACTTAAACGAGTATCACACAGATGCCCCTAGTGATTATGCTTTAGGTCAAGAGATTAAAGCAGATATTTTTAGTGCTGGTCAAATTGTAGATGTAGTTGGTACAAGTATCGGTCGTGGTTTCGCAGGCAACCAGAAGCGCAACAACTTTGGTCGAGGGCCCATGTCACATGGTTCCAAAAACCACAGAGCGCCAGGTTCCATCGGTGCTGGTACGACACCAGGTCGTGTTTATCCAGGTAAACGGATGGCAGGACGTTTAGGCGGTAAGCGCATCACAATTAGCAAGTTGACTGTAATACGAGTAGATGCAGAACGCAACTTACTGCTAATTAAAGGAGCTATTCCTGGTAAACCAGGGTCTTTAGTGAATGTTCTGCCTGCGAAGAAAGTTGGTAAGTAGTCAAAAGTTACACAATCTATAGTCATTGGGCTATGGAAGATGGGCTAATGACAAAAAAACGCCACTTGCTTCAATAGGGGGAACCCCACGACAGTCGCCTAAAATCGGGAAACCCTTTCGGCAGTCGCTCATGGAGGAAACCCCCAAGACCGCGCTGCCTCACCACGGCGCTATCTCCCCAACGCAGTAGCTCCTAATGACAAAGGACACAAACATGGTAGAAAGTGTAGTTAAAAATTGGCAAGGAGAACAAGTCGGTGAGACGACCTTTGAATTGCGAATTGCTAAAGAAGAAACGGCAGCACATATAGTGCATAGAGCATTGATACGACAAATGACTAATGCTCGTCAAGGAACTGCCAGTACAAAAACTCGTTCGGAAGTTAGAGGCGGTGGTCGTAAACCTTGGCGGCAAAAAGGCACAGGTCGAGCTCGTGCAGGATCTATTCGTTCACCACTATGGCGTGGTGGTGGCGTAATTTTTGGGCCCAAGCCTAGAGACTTTAACTTAAAGTTAAATCGCAAAGAACGGCGCTTAGCATTGCGGACAGCATTGGTCAGCCGCGTTGACGACTTGATTGTAGTGGAAGAATTTAGCAACGAGCTATCCCGCCCAAAAACCAAAGAGTTGATAGCAGCGCTAGCTCGTTGGGGTGTAGAACCAGATAATAAAGCACTATTAATTTTGTCTGACATTGCGGAAAATATTTATTTATCAGCCCGCAATGTAGAAAATGTAAAGCTAATACCAGCTGACCAGCTAAACGTTTATGATTTGCTGCACGCTGACAAAATCGTAGTTACGGCATCAGCTTTAGAAAAAATTCAGGAGGTCTACAGTGCCTAACTTTGACCCCCGCCACCTGGCTGACTTAGTACGTCGCCCAATTGTCACTGAAAAGGCGACCATCCTGATGGAGCAAAACAAATACACATTTGAAGTAACTCCCAAGGCAAGCAAGCCAGAAATTAAAGCAGCAATTGAAGACTTATTTCAAGTCAAAGTTGTCAAAATCAATACTGCATTACCGCCACGCAAAAAACGGCGTGTAGGTAAATTTATTGGTTACAAGCCCCAATACAAACGAGCTATCGTCACTGTTGCCCCTGGGGATGAAGAGAAGATTAGACAAGTTCTATTCCCAGAAGTCTAAAAAGTTATGAGCCATGAGTGATGAGTTATGAATTATCTCTAACTCCTAACTTCTAACTCCTAACTCCTAACTTAAAACTCACAACTCGAACTTTAATTATGGGTACTCGTTCTTATCGCCCCTATACCCCCAGTACTCGCCAAGTTACTATCTCCGACTTTGCGGAAATTACCAAAACAGAGCCGGAAAAGTCATTAACTGAGTACAAACACCGTGCCAAAGGTCGCAATAATCAAGGGCGGATAACTAGCCGTCGCCGGGGTGGCGGTCACAAGCAGCTTTACCGAATTATCGATTTTAAACGTAATAAGCGTGATATTGCTGCCACGGTAACAGCTATTGAGTACGATCCGAATCGCAATGCTCGGATTGCTCTGTTAATTTATGAAGATGGTGAAAAGCGTTACATCCTGCAACCCAATGGTTTAAAAGTTGGGACAAAAATTATTGCTGGTTCAAATGCTCCCATTGAAGATGGCAACGCTTTGCCCCTCTCAAATATACCTTTAGGTACAGGCGTTCATAACGTAGAACTGACTCCCGGTAAAGGTGGTCAAATTGTGCGCGCAGCTGGTGCTACAGCGCAAGTTGTGGCTAAAGAAGGGAACTATGTAACTCTCAAACTGCCTTCAGGAGAAGTCCGCTTAATTCGACGAGAATGCTACGCCACCATTGGACAAGTAGGCAACACCGATGCGCGAAATCTCAGTGCAGGTAAAGCAGGAAGAAATCGCTGGAAAGGCCGTCGTCCTAAAGTTAGAGGTAGTGTGATGAACCCCGTGGATCACCCCCACGGCGGTGGTGAAGGTAGAGCGCCTATCGGAAGATCAGGCCCTGTTACTCCTTGGGGTAAGCCTACCTTGGGTGCAAAAACACGCAAACCCAAAAAAGCCAGCAGTAAATTAATTGTGCGTCGTCGCCGTAAATCTTCTAAGCGCGGTCGTGGTGGTCGTGAATCCTAGAATTTTAGATTTTGGATTTTAAATTAGGGTCTATTTAAAAATGAACATTGAAAATTTTTAAAGCTTAGTTAAGATACCTAATCGTCCAAAATCCGAAATCCGAAATCCGAAATCCAAAATCCAAAATCAAATTATGGGTCGTTCTCTAAAAAAAGGTCCTTTCGTTGCTGATCATCTGCTCAGCAAAATTGAAAAGCTGAATGCCAGAAACGAAAAACAAGTGATTAAAACTTGGTCGAGAGCCTCGACAATTTTACCCCTGATGGTAGGTCATACTATCGCTGTTCACAACGGACGACAACACGTTCCAGTTTTTGTAAATGAGCAGATGGTAGGGCATAAGTTGGGTGAATTTGCCCCAACACGCACTTACAGGGGTCATGGAAAAAGTGACAAAAAAGCGGGTAGGTAAGTGGTCATTGGTCAGTAGTCAGTAGTCAATAGTAACAAACAACTGACAACTAGCAACTGACAACTGACAACTGACAAAAGGAGAAAATTATGGCTGTTGATACTACTGAAATAAAAGCGATCGCCCGTTATATACGTATGTCTCCCTTTAAAGTACGTCGAGTACTCGATCAAATTCGGGGGCGATCGTACCGAGAAGCACTAATAATTCTGGAATTTATGCCCTATCGCGCCACTGAGCCAGTATTAAAGCTGCTCAGAAGCGCTGCGGCTAATGCCGAGCATAATGCTGGGTTAGATCGCACTCAATTGGTGATTACTCAGGCTTATGCAGACCAAGGCCCTGTGCTGAAGCGGTTCCAACCTAGGGCACAAGGGCGAGCTTACCAGATTCGCAAGCCGACGTGTCACATTACTTTAGCTGTTGCTACTGACGCTAATGCTGAATAGGCAAATAGACACAAATAATTGCGTAAAGTAAGAAATTTTAGAGGAAGCATTTGTGGGACAGAAAATACATCCAGTTGGTTTCCGCCTGGGTATTACACAAGAACATCAATCTCGTTGGTTTGCCGTTCCTGATCGCTATCCAGAACTTCTCCAAGAAGACTACAAACTCCGTAAATACATAGAACAAAAGCTAGGTAGACTCGCTCAAAATAACGCCGGGATTTCCGAAGTGCGAATTGAGCGAAAGGCAGATCAAATTGATCTTGAAGTACGCACGGCTCGACCAGGCGTAGTTGTAGGTCGTGGTGGGCAAGGCATTGAATCATTGCGTACCGGACTCCAAGAACTATTGGGCAGCAATCGCCAAATTCGGATCAATGTAGTTGAGGTACAACGAGTTGATGCTGATGCCTACCTAATTGGTGAGTATATTGCTCAACAATTAGAACGCCGAGTTTCATTTAGAAGAGTAGTGCGACAAGCTATTCAGCGTGCCCAAAGAGCTGGCATTCAAGGGATAAAAATTCAAGTCAGCGGGCGACTCAACGGTGCAGAAATTGCCCGGACAGAGTGGACTCGTGAAGGTAGAGTGCCTTTACATACCCTTAGAGCTGATATTGACTACTCTTACTGCACAGCTAAAACGGTTTACGGCATTTTAGGTATCAAAGTGTGGGTGTTTAAGGGAGAAATTATCCCAGGACAAGAAGAAACTCCATCTCAACCAACCACACGCGATCGCGAACCTCGTCGTCGTCAACAGCAACGTCGTCGCCAGCAATTTGAAGACCGTTCAAATGAAGGATAGTCAATGGTCAGTGGTCAATAGTCAGTAGTAAAAAACAGCTGACACCTGACACTGGCAACTAACAACTGACAACTGACAACTGACAACTGACAAATCATGTTAAGTCCTAGAAGAACTAAATTCCGCAAACAACAACGCGGACGGATGGAAGGTTTAGCCAGCCGTGGCAGCACCCTTAATTTTGGTGATTTTGCACTCCAAGCTCAAGAACCCGCTTGGATAACCTCCCGCCAAATTGAGGCTTCGCGGCGAGCAATGACCCGTTATATCCGTCGGGGTGGACAAATCTGGATTCGCATTTTCCCTGATAAACCTGTAACCATGCGTCCCGCTGAAACCCGGATGGGTTCTGGTAAAGGTTCGCCGGAGTTCTGGGTAGCAGTAGTTAAGCCAGGGCGAATTATGTTTGAAATTGCTGGCGTTTCCGAAGAAATAGCCCGTGAAGCTATGCGTTTAGCTGCATACAAACTGCCAATAAAAACGAAATTTATTGTGCGCTCTCAACCACAAGAGTAGGAGTAGAAGTAGGTTATGCCTCTTCCCAAAATTTCAGAAGCTAGAGAATTAAGTGACGATAAACTGTCTCAAGAAATTCTCGCTATTAAAAGACAACTATTTCAGTTGCGCTTGCAAAAAGCCACAAGACAACTCGAAAAACCCCACCAATTCCGACATGCTAAGCATCGCCTAGCCCAACTGCTGACTGTCGAAACAGAACGCAAACGGGCAGCAACTCAACCGCCTCAAGAAGAAAAGTAGGAGATTATGGCAATCAAAGAACGAGTTGGCTTGGTAGTGAGCGATAAAATGCAAAAAACGGTGGTAGTTGCCGTGGAAAACCGCGCTCCCCATCCCAAGTACGGCAAGATTGTAGTTCAAACGCGACGCTATAAAGCTCATGATGAAGAGAATACATGCAAAGTGGGCGATCGCGTTCGTATTCAGGAAACTAGACCCCTGAGTAAAACCAAACGCTGGCAAGTCAAAGAAGTCCTAAATACCAGAGCTACAACGTAATAGTTGTTATCAACTAACAACTTAACTAGGGAGACCAATTGTGATTCAACCCCAAACTTACCTCAATGTCGCAGATAATAGCGGTGCCCGCAAACTAATGTGCATCCGCATCTTAGGTGGAGGCAACCGCCGTTATGGTTTTATAGGCGATAAAATTATTGCCGTTGTCAAAGATGCTACGCCCAATATGGCTGTAAAAAAGTCTGATGTGGTAGAAGCAGTTATTGTCCGTACTCGTAAAGCCTTGACTCGTGACAGTGGCATGAGTATTCGTTTTGACGATAACGCTGCTGTGATTATCAACAAAGACGGTAATCCCAGAGGCACACGGGTCTTTGGCCCTGTAGCACGAGAACTGCGTGATAAAAACTTTACCAAAATTGTTTCTCTGGCTCCGGAGGTGCTGTAATGGCAAACAAACAGAATACGCCCAAAGTATTCCACAAAATGCATGTCAAAACTGGTGATACTGTGCAGATAATTGCCGGTAAAGACAAAGGCAAAGTTGGTGAAGTTATTAAAGCGCTTCCCCAACTCAGCAAAGTTTTGGTTAAAGGTGTCAACATTAAAACCAAGCACGTTAAACCACAACAAGAAGGAGAATCAGGGCGCATTGTCACCCAAGAGTTTCCTATACATAGCTCCAACGTGATGCTTTATTCCACCAAACAAAACGTTGCGAGTCGTGTTTGTTACACCTTCACACCTGAAGGTAAGAAAGTCAGAAAGCTCAAGAAAACTGGCGAAATTCTGGATAAATAGTTAGGAGTTAAAAGTGAGTAGTTAAAAATTAAATTTAACTCATAACTAAATAACTCATAACTTTATTCCCTGACCAAGCCCAGGGATAATCAGGACAAAAAACTATGGCAACAACAAGACTCAAAAATTTATACCAAGAGACAATTGTCCCTAAACTGACCAATCAGTTTCAATACACCAATGTACATCAAGTACCCAAGTTGGTTAAGGTTACTATTAACAGAGGTTTAGGGGAAGCAGCACAAAATGCTAAAGCCCTAGAAGCATCTTTAAGCGAAATTGCGCTGATAACTGGTCAAAAACCAGTAGTAACACGAGCAAAGAAAGCGATCGCTGGCTTCAAAATTCGTCAAGGGATGCCTGTTGGCATCATGGTGACACTCCGAGGCGAACGGATGTACGCATTTGTCGATCGACTCATTAGCTTAGCATTGCCCAGAATTCGAGACTTTCGCGGCGTTAGCCCTAAAAGCTTTGATGGTCGTGGCAACTATACTCTGGGTGTGAGAGAACAACTCATTTTTCCAGAAATCGAATACGACAGCATCGATCAAATCCGTGGTATGGATATTTCCATCATCACAAGTGCGAAAAACGACGAAGAGGGCCGCGCCTTACTTAAGGAAATGGGAATGCCCTTTCGCGATCAATAAGTTCATCTAAAGAGGGAACGATGGCGGCTAACGATACAATTGCAGATATGCTGACGCGCATCCGCAATGCCAACCTGGCGCGGCATCAAACTACACAAGTGCCAGCGACAAAAATGACCCGTAGTATTGCCAAAGTGCTACGGGAAGAAGGGTTTATTGCTGAATTTTCAGAAGCAGAAGAAGGGGTAAAGCGGAATCTGGTGATTTCCCTAAAGTACAAGGGTAAGACTCGTCAGCCGCTAATTACTGCCTTAAAGCGTGTGAGTAAACCAGGTTTACGTGTTTATTCCAACCGAAAAGAACTACCAAGGGTGTTAGGCGGTATTGGTATTGCCATTATTTCTACATCCAGTGGTATCATGACTGACCGGGAAGCACGCCGTCAAAACGTAGGTGGTGAAGTACTTTGCTACATTTGGTAGCCAAGAGTCAAGAGTCAAAAGTCAATGGTCAATTTTCATTGACAACTGACAACTGACCCTTCGGGTTCGTCAGTTGCTCATGGGGGAAACCCCCAAGACCGCATTGACTCACAACTGACAACGACAAAGGACAAAAAGTTATGTCTCGTATTGGTAAACGTCCAATTACTATTCCCGCCAAAGTACAAGTGGCGATAGATGGTACAAAGGTTGTGGTTAAAGGCCCGAAAGGAGAGCTTTCTCGCGATCTGCCTATTAACGTTACAGTCTCTCAAGAAGGGGAAATCTTACAAGTAAACCGTCGAGATGAATCTCGTACCTCTAGGCAGTTGCACGGCTTAAGCCGCACTTTAGTTGCCAACATGGTTGAAGGAGTTTCCCAAGGCTTTCAACGCCGTTTGGAGATCCAAGGTGTTGGTTATCGGGCACAAGTTCAAGGGCGTAACTTAGTTTTGAATATGGGTTACAGCCATCAGGTACAAATTGTTCCGCCAGAAGGAATTCAGTTTGCAGTAGAAGGTACCACTAACGTTATTGTTAGCGGCTATGACAAAGAAATTGTAGGCAACACAGCAGCTAAAATTCGTGATGTTCGTCCGCCGGAACCATACAAAGGTAAAGGTATTCGCTATGCCGGTGAAGTAGTGAGACGGAAAGCTGGTAAGACTGGTAAGAGTGGTAAGAAGTAAAAATGAAACTTACTCGTAGAGAATCAAAACAACGTCGTCATCGACGTGTCCGTGGTAAAGTCAATGGCTCACCAGAACGCCCGCGTTTAGCCGTATTTCGATCCCGTGAGCATATTTATGTCCAAGTAATAGATGATACACAGCATCAAACCTTAGTGGCAGCCTCAACTGTAGAACCAGAGTTGAAATCTAGTTTAGCTTCTGGCTCCAATTGCGAAGCATCAGTGCAAGTCGGCAAATTAATTGCCGCGCGATCGCTAGAAAAAGGCATTACCCAAGTAGTTTTTGACCGCGGTGGCAACCTATATCATGGTCGTGTCAAAGCACTAGCTGATGCAGCACGCGAGGCTGGTTTAGATTTTTAAATCGTCAAAGGTCAAAAGTCAAGAGCATTGACTATTGACTATTGCCTGTTGACAACTGACTAAAAGAGAGCATTTGATTATGGCAACTGGTCGTCGTAAAGCTAATCGCACAAAGAAAGAAGAAACCAACTGGCAAGAACGAGTTATTCAGATCCGGCGGGTGAGTAAGGTCGTCAAAGGAGGTAAAAAACTCAGTTTCCGGGCGATAGTGGTCGTCGGTAATGAACGTGGGCAAGTTGGTGTAGGAGTAGGCAAGGCCTCAGATGTCATCGGTGCCGTGAAAAAAGGCGTAGCTGATGGTAAAAAACATCTAATTGATATTCCAATCACAAAATCTAACTCTATTCCCCATCCTATTGATGGAGTCGGCGGTGGCGCAAAAGTGATGATGCGCCCAGCTGCACCTGGTACTGGAGTAATTGCTGGTGGTGCTGTCCGGACTGTGCTGGAATTAGCTGGAGTTCGTAACGTCTTAGCTAAGCAACTAGGCTCCAACAATCCACTCAACAATGCTAGAGCCGCAGTCAATGCCTTATCTACACTGCGGACTCTTTCTGAAGTTGCGGAAGATCGCGGTATTCCTATTGAAAGTCTCTACATTTAGTAGAGCCGCACTTACAGAGATTTTGTGTAAACAACTACTAATTACATCATGAGACTGAACGATGTTAAGCCGCAAAAAGGCTCAAAAAAACGCAAGCGGCGTGTAGCTAGAGGTATTTCTGCTGGTCAAGGTGCCAGTGCTGGTCTAGGTATGCGGGGCCAAAAGTCTCGATCTGGCAGTGGTACTCGACCAGGTTTTGAAGGTGGTCAGCAGCCATTGTACCGCCGTTTACCCAAGCTGAAGGGCTTTCCGATTGTGAATCGGAAAAATTACACTACGATTAATGTAGAGAAGTTAGCCTCCCTTCCTGCCAATACAGAAGTAACTTTGGACTCCTTAAAAGCAGCAGGTATTGTCACTGCTATCAAGGGCCCATTGAAAATGTTGGGTAATGGGGAATTGAGCGTTGCGCTCAAGGTAACAGCGGCAGCTTTTACAGGTCAAGCTCGGAGCAAAATTGAGGCAGCTGGCGGGAGTTGTGAAATTTTATAGTGAGAGCAACAGCGCACTTAAATAGCAGCCAACCCGTTTCCAGTGCCTGATTCACTATAAAAGGTAGCAGTCTATGATCAGTCGAGATAAAGCCCCAACGGCTCAAGAAACTTTTATGCAGATGGCGCAAGCAGCTGGACTAAGAGGTAGGCTGCTTGTCACCGTCGGTATTTTAATTTTGGTTCGCCTAGGCATCTTTTTACCCATACCAGGGATTGATAGAGCTAGGTTTGGCGAAGCCATTTCGGGTAATAATTCCGTATTCGGTTTATTGGATATATTTTCTGGGCGAGGACTTTCGACTTTAGGAATCTTCGCTTTGGGAATTTTACCCTTCATTAATGCGTCTATTATCATCCAATTGTTAACCGCAGCAATTCCATCTTTAGAAAATTTACAAAAAAATGAAGGTGAAGCGGGTCGGCGAAAAATTTCGCAAATTACACGTTATGTCACTGTAGTTTGGGCAATTGTTCAAAGTGTGGCTTTTTCGGCATTATTTTTACAGCAATTTGCCTTAAATCCCGGCCCAATATTTGTCGCTGAAACTGCGATCGCTCTGACTGCTGGTTCAATGTTTGTCATGTGGGCATCGGAACTAATCACAGAGCGTGGTATTGGTAACGGTGCATCATTATTAATTTTTGTCAACATTGTAGCTTCGTTACCAAAATCTCTGGGCGATACCATTGACTTGGTACAAGTTGGCGGCAGAGAAATAGTCGGTCGTGTGATTGTGCTGGTCTTGGTATTCTTGGCAACTATTGTTGGGATTGTGTTTGTTCAAGAAGGAATCCGCCGCATCCCAATTATTTCAGCCCGCCGCCAAGTGGGTAGGAGAGTATTGGCAGAGCAACGCAGCTATTTGCCTTTGCGTCTCAATTCCGGTGGTGTAATGCCAATCATTTTTGCGGCTGCTATCCTCAGTCTGCCTCTTTTGATTGCTAATTTTACCAAAAACCCTGAAATAGCAAACATTGTTAGTACTTATTTAAGTCCGAGTGGTTCTCAACCTTGGGTCTACGCACTTGTGTACTTAACTTCAATTATTTTCTTCAGTTACTTCTATTCTTCATTGATTGTTAACCCGGTTGATGTGGCGCAAAACTTGAAGAAAATGGGTTCTAGTATTCCCGGTATTCGTCCCGGAAAAGCTACAAGTGAGTATATTGAGCGCGTAATCAATCGACTAACTTTTTTGGGTGCGATCTTTTTGGGCTTTGTCGCGATTATTCCCACTGCTGTTGAAAGTGCTTTAGGAGTACCAACCTTTAGGGGTCTAGGTGCCACTTCACTATTAATTTTAGTAGGTGTGGCAATTGATACAGCAAAACAAGTCCAAACTTATGTGATATCTCAGCGCTATGAAGGAATGGTGAAACAATAGTGACGCGATTAATCTTCTTGGGACCACCTGGAGCTGGTAAAGGAACTCAAGCTCAAACCTTGGCTGAACACTTGAATATTCCTCATATTTCTACGGGTGAAATTTTAAGACAAGCCATGAAAGAGCAAACCCCTTTAGGGATTAAGGCTCAAAGCTATGTAGATAGCGGCGAGTTAGTTCCTGATCAGCTAGTACAGGATTTGGTACAGGAACGCCTCAATCAATCAGATGCACAATCTGGTTGGATTTTAGATGGTTTTCCCCGCAAAGTGACACAAGCGGCTTTTCTAGAAGAATTATTAGAAAAAATCCATCAGAGTGGCGAAAGGGTAGTCAATCTGGATGCACCCGATGAAGTTGTGGTAGCACGTTTACTAGCTAGAGGACGAAAAGATGATAGTGAAGAAGTGATTCGTCGTCGCTTAGAAGTGTACCGTGCTGAAACTGCACCTTTGATTGATTATTACCGCGATCGCCAAAGACTTTTGAGTGTCAACGGAGATCAATCCCAAGAAGAAGTTACTAGCGAACTACACCAGTTAATTGCTTCATAACTTGAGAGCAGGGAGTAGAAAATTCACCATCAACTACTCCCTACTACACTGATTAAGAAAAGAAGCAAGTCAATTTTAGCTAAGATATATTAATAAACTGTTGATATATTTCTCAAATTATGTTCTTTTGCAAGTAACTTGCTGCAACTGAACAGAAAATTGTTGAGTTGAGGAAAAACCAAATTGTCTAAGCAAGATCTGATTGAAATGGAAGGAACGGTAACAGAGTCCTTGCCTAATGCTATGTTTCGTGTTGACTTGGATAACGGCTTTAACGTCCTAGCACATATTTCTGGTAAGATTCGCCGCAACTACATCAAGATTTTACCTGGCGATCGCGTCAAAGTAGAATTAACGCCCTATGACCTAACAAAAGGTAGAATCACTTATCGGCTCCGGAAGAAGTAAGTATATGCAGAAAAGTTTACCATAAAACCATTTTTTTGGCTGTTAGCCAGTTAATTAGCTGAATTAATTTCCCTAAAAATGCTATAATTTACTATTTGGAGTCAATTACAAAAGGCATGAAAGTTAGAGCCTCAGTCAAAAAAATTTGTGAAAAGTGTAACGTGATCAAACGTCGTGGTCGCGTCATGGTGATTTGTGTGAATCCCAAGCACAAGCAACGTCAAGGATAGTACTCTCAAGAATCTGAGAGTCAGGTGTGATACACATAACCACCCAAAAAGTACAAACGCAACTAATCGCGTTTTTTAAACAGCAATTGCGAGAACAATAGGGAGACATTGATTGTGGCACGTATTGCCGGAGTAGACCTTCCACGCGATAAGCGAATCGAGATTGGTCTGACTTACATCTACGGAATTGGATTATCAAGATCGCTAGAAATTTTAGCGACCACAGGTGTAAACCCAGACATCCGCGTTAAAGACTTAAGTGATGCCGATGTAGCCGCCCTGCGAGGAGAAATAGAAAGCAACTATCAAGTTGAAGGGGACTTGCGGCGCTTGGAGGCGATGAATATCAAGCGTTTGGTTGATATTGGTTCCTATAGAGGTCGCCGTCATCGCATGGGCTTGCCAGTTAGAGGTCAAAGAACTCGTACCAATGCTAGAACCCGTCGCGGGAGAAGGCAGACCGTTGCTGGGAAGAAAAAGGCTCCAGGTAAATAAATTTCATCGCTTGTTCATCAAAGCAAGTTTCACCTTTAGATTAACTAAACAAACATGGCGAGACAACCAACTAAAAAAAGCGGGAGCAAAAAGCAAAAACGGAACGTCCCAAATGGGATGGCCTACATCCAGTCTACTTTCAACAATAGCATTGTCACCATTACTGATCAAAATGGAGATGTTATTTCGTGGGCAAGCGCTGGTTCTAGCGGTTTTAAAGGTGCAAAAAAGGGAACTCCTTTTGCAGCCCAGACTGCTGCTGAAAGCGCAGCACGCCGGGCTATTGACCAAGGAATGCGCCAAATTGAGGTGATGGTCAGTGGCCCAGGAGCAGGTAGAGAAACTGCTATCCGGGCACTTCAAGGAGCAGGGCTGGAAATTACACTCATTCGAGATATTACCCCAATTCCTCACAATGGTTGCCGCCCACCCAAGCGCCGCCGAGTTTAGAGCAAACCTATTGGGCGGTTGGGGGCGAAAGGTCTAAGCAAAGAGAAGTCACCTGCAATTACTGCTTGAGCGTTTGTTCTCTAAATTACCAAGCAGGGTGAGCGCTAAAGAACTTCTGACGGCTTGGGCGATCAGAAACATGTCAGATCTTCTTTTATAGAGGGCTGCTAAATTTCAGATCACCCAAATTATGATAATTGTCTACAGGCTGAAAAGGGCTTCAACCTCTCTTGCCAAAGCATGTTAGTGGTTTGACACCTAAATTAAGCTTCAAGACAATAAAGTAAATTTCGAGAGGCAATAGATTTGCCTGCTAGCAGCACCTTAAAACAAGGGAGGCTACTCCGTGGCGCAGTTTCAAATTGAATGTGTAGAGTCTAATACAGAGGAAAGTCGGAGCCATTATAGTAAATTTGTTCTGGAACCTCTAGAGCGTGGTCAAGGAACCACGGTTGGCAACGCGCTACGGCGGGTATTATTGTCCAATCTAGAGGGGACAGCAGTTACAGCAGTGCGGATTGCAGGCGTTACACACGAGTTTGCTACAGTTTCGGGCGTGCGAGAAGATGTACTGGAAATCCTCATGAAAATGAAGGAAGTTATCCTTAAAAGCTATTCTTCACAACCCCAGATTGGCCGATTACTCGTAAATGGCCCAGCAACAGTCACTGTGGCCCATTTTGATTTACCAAGTGAAGTAGAAGTCATCGATCCTACCCAGTATGTAGCTACCCTAGCAGAGGGGGGCAAACTGGAAATGGAATTTCGGATCGAGAAAGGTAAAGGATATCGCACCGTAGAAAGAGGGCGTGAAGAAGCCACTTCTTTGGACTTTCTCCAAATTGACTCGGTATTTATGCCGGTGCGGAAAGTTAACTATAGCGTTGAAGAAGCCCGTGGGGATGGCTCGATTACCAAAGACAGATTGCTGTTAGAAGTTTGGACAAATGGCAGTGTATCTCCCCAAGAAGCGCTATCTTCAGCCGCTGGGATTCTAGTAGATCTATTCAACCCGTTGAAAGATATTTCACTAGAACCAACAGATACAGGGGCTGATATTCCAGATGATCCAACAGCTCAGATTCCCATCGAAGAATTACAACTTTCGGTGCGAGCTTACAACTGTCTCAAACGAGCGCAAGTAAACTCCGTAGCCGATTTGTTGGACTATACCCAAGAAGACCTGTTAGAAATTAAAAATTTCGGTCAAAAATCAGCGGAAGAGGTAGTTGAAGCTTTACAGCGACGCTTAGGCATTACCCTGCCGCAAGAAAGAGGATCTAAACACGCCTAAGCCAAAACCTTTAATAATACATAGTGCATTATTATGCGTCACCGTTGTCGAGTTAAAAAACTCAGTAAACCAGCTGACCAGCGCCGCGCCCTGTTGCGATCGCTCTCCACCGAACTGATCCGTCATGGTCGAATCACCACCACTTTAATTCGAGCTAAAGTGGTACGGAGCAAAGTTGACAAAATGATTACCCTGGCTAAAGATGGCTCCTTGGCAGCACGCCGCGAAGCTCTAGGCTACATCTATGACAAACAACTAGTTCACGCTCTGTTTGAGCAAGCTCCTACTCGGTATGGTAGCCGCCAAGGAGGTTACACCCGTATTCTGCATACTGTGCCTCGTCGAGGTGACAATGCTGAAATGGCAATAATTGAACTGGTCTAAGAAGGATGAAGGATGAAGGACAAAGGATGAAAATTTTATACCTCATACTTCACACTTCAGTCTTGATGTAGATTTTATGTTAGAAAGCCACCAGCCCACACCAACTTATAGAGTAGCCTTGGTCATTCAGTACCTGGGCACTCATTTTCATGGCTGGCAACGACAAAAACAGCAGCGTACAGTCCAAGAAGAGATAGAAACAGCGATCGCTAAAATTCTTGGTCATCATGTAACCTTACACGGTGCCGGGCGAACCGATTCCGGGGTTCATGCCGCTGCTCAAGTCGCCCATTTTGAAGCTACAGGTTTAATTCCAGCTCACAAGTGGGCAACAATTCTTAACAGCTATCTGCCTCAAGATATATTAATAAGGGCTTCAGCTAGTGTAGATCAACGTTGGCACGCTCGTTTTAGTGCAGCCTATCGACGTTATCGCTACACAATATACACTGAAGATCGACCGAACTTGTTCGTGAAATCCTTCAGTTGGCATTATTATTATGCACCCCTGGATGAATCCTTAATCCAAGCTGCTCTGAAACCTCTGTTGGGAAAGCATCATTTAGCTGCTTTTCACCGCGCAGGATCAAAGCGATCGCACTCCTGGGTAGAGGTACAAGCAGTAGAGTGTATTCGCAGTGGGCCATTTATCCATATTGAAATACAGGCAGATGGATTTTTGTATGGCATGGTACGGCTGTTGGTAGGGATGTTGGCGCAAGTCGGCTCTGGGCAGCGGACACTTGCTAACTTTACCGAACTCTGGAAAGAGCAACGTCGGCAAGAAGTGAAACATGCCGCACCTCCACAAGGTTTATGCTTGTTACGAGTCGGATATCCTGATTTCCCCTTTCCAAAAGAGATTTGGTACGACACTTTACCAAAGTTGGTCATTAGTCATTAGCAACTGACAACTAACCACTAACAACTGACAACTGACAAAGAAAAAATGAGTAAAACATACCTTCCTCCTCAAAAATCTATTGAGCGTGACTGGTACTTAGTAGATGCTACTGACCAACGCCTTGGCCGCTTAGCCAGCGAAATTGCTCAAATTCTGAGAGGCAAAAAGAAAGCCGAATTCACTCCTCACTTAGACACAGGTGATTTTGTAATTGTAGTTAATGCTGAGAAAGTAGCAGTTACAGGCAAGAAACGCACCCAAAAGCTTTATCATCGTCATTCAGGTCGTCCTGGTGGCATGAAAACTGAAACTTTTGCCAAATTGCAACAGCGCCTACCAGAACGAATTTTAGAAAAAGCTGTTAAAGGTATGCTGCCTAAAAATAGCTTGGGTAAACAATTGTTTACTAAACTGAAAGTCTATGCTGGGCCTACTCATCCCCATGATGCTCAAAAACCTCAAGAATTAAAAATTAATACAATTCCTGGAGAAGAAAATTAATGCAAGCAGTAGATACCAATAGCGGTCGCGCCGTTTACTGGGGTACTGGCCGCCGTAAGTCCGCAGTAGCGCGGGTACGCTTGGTTCCTGGTGAAGGTAAGCTAATTGTTAATGGCAAACCTGGAGATTTATACTTCCAATTTAATGCCAATTATTTGGGAGTGATTAAAGGGCCGCTGGAAACTCTGGGACTAGAAAACGAATATGACATTTTGGTGAAAGCAGAAGGCGGCGGCTTAACCGGACAGGCTGATTCTGTTCGTTTGGGAGTTGCTCGTGCTTTATGCCAACTAGACCCAGACAACCGTCCACCTTTGAAAACTGAAGGTTATCTCACACGCGATCCCCGTGCAAAAGAACGGAAAAAATATGGTTTGCACAAAGCTCGGAAAGCGCCTCAGTACTCTAAGCGTTAGGGCATTGGGTATGGCGCATCGGGCATGGGGTATAGAGGAAATTATTCCCACTCCCTAATGCCTCAATTCGCTTAAAAGCTGAAAGTTATAATTTATATAGATTCACCACACAAAGAACAATGGCTAAATCTGATATTCATCCCAAGTGGTATCCGGACGCTAAAGTTTACTGTAACGGTCAAGTTGTAATGACCGTTGGCTCCACCAAGCCAGAACTACACGTAGATGTTTGGTCGGGAAATCACCCATTTTACACAGGTACTCAAAAAATTATTGACACCGAGGGTCGAGTTGAGCGCTTCCTTCGCAAATACGGTATGTCCAGCACTCAAACCTCTGGTGACGACCAAACCAAAAAGTAGCGGGTTGGCTCTGCTGTTAACGACGACCCTGCGCCTGCTGGGTCGATTGTCATTTAATGCTTGAGCCAATTTGTTATTTTAAGGAGCGATCGCACTTGTCATGGCTGAATCATACTTACTGGGCAAACTAAAATCCGTTGAACAAACCTTTAATGAATTAACGCGTCGCCTTGGCGACCCCGATACTGCTAGCAATCCTGATGAGTATCAACAAATTGCTAAGTCTCGCTCTTCTTTGGAAGAAGTAGTTGATACTTATGAAACTTGGAAAACAGCCCAAGAAGATTTGATCGGAGCGCGTCAGGTCTATAAAGAATCTGCGAGTGACCCAGAGTTGCAAGAAATGGCGGCACTGGAAGTAAATGAATTAGAGGAAAAAATAGAATATTTAGAGAGTCGCTTGAAAGTCTTACTACTACCCCGCGACCCCAATGATGACAAAAACATCATGTTGGAAATTCGCGCTGGTACTGGTGGGGATGAAGCGAGTATTTGGGCTGGCGATTTGATGCGGATGTACACGCGCTATGCCCAAACTCAAGGCTGGAAAGTTTCCTTGGTGAGCGAATCTCTAGGAGACATGGGTGGTTGGAAAGAGGTCATTCTAGAAATTAAAGGTGACAACGTTTACAGCCAGCTAAAGTTTGAAGCTGGGGTACATCGTGTGCAGCGTGTACCTGCAACTGAAGCTGGTGGAAGAGTTCACACCTCCACTGCTACAGTGGCGATTATGCCAGAGGTGGATGACGTAGAAATTCATATTGACCCGAAAGATATTGAAATGAGTACGGCTCGTTCTGGTGGTGCTGGCGGACAAAACGTCAACAAGGTAGAAACAGCCGCTGACTTATTCCACAAGCCGACAGGAATACGAATTTTCTGTACAGAAGAACGTAGCCAGTTGCAAAACAAAGAACGGGCAATGCAAATCCTGCGGGCGAAACTGTACGAAATGAAGTTACGTGAACAACAAGAAGAGGTAACTTCCATGCGGCGATCGCAGGTTGGTACAGGATCGCGATCGGAAAAAATCCGCACCTATAACTATAAAGATAACCGCGTTACTGACCACCGTTTAGGTCAAAACTATTCCCTCAATCCTGTTCTGGAAGGCGATTTAGAGACGGTTATTCAATCTTGCATCTCTCAAGACCAGCAGGAACGTTTAGCAGAGTTAGCAAGTTCTAGTACTAACTAAATATTTGTTGTTAAAAGCCGTGGTAAACCGCTTGTTGTAGTGTTGCTTTCAACACAGACAGGCGGTTTTCTAATGCTGTGTAAAGTAAATTCGCCATTTCACTGAAATAATGATAATAATTAAATTCGCTTTGAATGAGGCGGCTGAAGGGGTGACAAAGCTGCGACTGATAGATTGACTGCTACTGCTGTTGCTGAAGCGTTTGGGGATGAGGCGAAGGCTAGTTAATCTAATATAGCGAACCGCAGAGTCACAGAGGACACTGAGAAAGTACCCAAAACGCCTAAAGTCTTCTGCAACCTCTGCAATACTCTGCGCTTACTTTAGCGTCCCTCTGTGTTAAAACTCCAATATTCATGAAAATAGACAGCATCTTTTATCGCCTATTTCAAGATTTCCCTAATATCTTCTTTGAACTCATTGGCAATTCTCCTGAAGAAGCTAACATTTACCAATTTTCATCAGTTGAAGTTAAGCAAACAGCCTTCAGAATCGATGGTGTATTTCTACCTGTACAAACTACTGAAAATCCAATTTACTTTGTCGAAGTACAATTTCAAACAGACGGCGAAATTTATTCACGACTGTTTGCAGAAATATGTTTATATCTCAGGCAAAATAAACCCCAAAATGATTGGAATGCTGTAGTTTTATATCCAACCAAGAGTTTAGATACAGGAGATATTAAACATTATCGTGAGTTCTTTACTAGTCAGCGAGTCAGACGAATTTATCTAGATGAATTAGGTGAATCTACATCTCTACCAATTGGTATCGCTACCATTAAATTAATAATTGCCACTGAAGATACTGCGATCGCCCAAGGTAGAGAGTTGATAAACAGAACCAAACAAGAAATCAATTCACAACTGCAACAACAGCAATTATTACAATTAATCAGAGACAATCTTTGTTTATAAATTGCCTCAAATGAGCAGAAAGGAGATAGAAGCAATGTTTGGATTAAGCGAGTTAAAGCAAACGCGAGTTTATCAAGAAGCCTTTCAGGAAGGTCAGGAAGAAGGTGAACGGCTAGGTAAGTTAAAAGCAGTCCTACCAATGTTATCAGCCGGATTGAATGTAGAGCAGATAGCGGAGGCTTTAGATTTGAGTGTAGAGGAAGTAAGGCAGGCTGCACAACAGCACTCTCAGAGTGAAGATTAATAGTGCGAAAAAACAGAATCTTGAGTTAATTTTTGTTAATATTGGAAGCGGTGTTAATACTTCGTCCTTAACTACCCATTCCCTACCTGAGAGAAACTTGATGCTGCGACTCGAACATATCAGTAAGATTTATCCCACAGGCGAGGTTCTCAAAGATATCAACTGGGAAGTCAAACCAGGCGATCGCATTGGCTTAGTCGGTGTCAATGGTGCAGGAAAATCCACCCAGTTAAAGATTATCACTGGAGAAATTGAACCCACAGCCGGCGAAATCATTCGTCCCGCTAGTTTGCACATAGCCTACCTCAACCAAGAGTTTGAAGTTGATCCCAGTCGCACCGTTAGAGAAGAATTTTGGACAGTCTTTCAAGAAGCTAACCAAGTACAGATGTCTCTAACCCATGTGCAGCAAGAAATGGAAACGGCTACGCCAGAAGAACTAGATAAACTGATTGATAAATTGGATCGCTTGCAGCGTCAGTTTGAAGCTTTGGATGGCTATGGTTTAGACGCACGTATTGGAAAAATTTTACCGGAAATGGGGTTTGACTCTGAAGATGGCGATCGCCTCGTCAGCGCTTTCTCTGGTGGTTGGCAAATGCGGATGAGTTTGGGTAAAATCCTTCTGCAAAAACCCGATGTCTTGCTGCTGGATGAACCAACAAACCACCTAGATTTAGAAACCATTGAGTGGTTAGAAAATTACCTCAAGGGGTTGACTACGCCAATGGTTATAGTCTCCCATGACCGAGAATTTCTTGACCGTCTCTGTACCCAGATTGTAGAAACTGAACGTGGTGTTTCTACTACTTACCTTGGTAACTACTCGGCATACTTGCAACAAAAAGCTGAAAGTCAATTAGCACAGCTTAGCGCCTACGAACGCCAGCAAAAAGAACTAGATAAACAACAAGCATTTGTTGACAGATTCCGCGCCAGTGCAACTCGCAGCACCCAAGCAAAAAGCCGGGAAAAGCAGCTAGACAAAGTTGAGCGAATTGAAGCACCAATTGCTGGAGTTAAAACCCTACACTTCCGCTTTCCTCCTGCACCCCGGAGTGGCAGAGAAGTTGTAGAGATTAAAGATTTAACTCATATCTACGATGATAAAATTTTATTTTTAGGAACCAGTCTTCTAATTGAAAGAGGCGATCGCATAGCTTTTCTTGGCCCCAACGGTGCGGGTAAATCTACGCTTTTGCGTGTGATTATGGGTATGGAACCACCCACCGAAGGTAGCGTTCAATTAGGCGATCACAACGTCATCCCTGGTTACTTTGAACAAAATCAAGCTGAAGCTTTAGACTTGAAGAAAACAGTCATGGAAACTATCCATGACGAAGTTCCCGATTGGGATAATCAAGAAGTCCGAACGCTTTTAGGACGGTTTTTATTTACTGGTGACACTGTATTTAAACCAGTGGGAGCATTGAGTGGAGGAGAAAAAGCCCGACTGGCCTTGGCAAAAATGCTTTTACGTCCAGCAAATTTGCTAATTTTAGATGAGCCGACAAATCACCTAGACATTCCAGCAAAAGAAATGTTGGAAGAATCCCTGCAAAACTATGATGGCACGGCAATTGTAGTTTCCCACGATCGATATTTTATCTCTCAGGTAGCCAACAAAATTGTAGAAATCCGTGATGGCGAATTCCGCGTCTACTTGGGCGATTATCATTACTACCTGGAAAAAATTGCTGAAGAAAAAGAACAGGCTAAATTAGCGGCAATAGCTGCCGAGAAAGCAGCTAAAAAAGCTGCTAAATCTGCCAAATCTTCTGCAAAAAAGAAGTGATCGACTTAGTTAGTAGTAGTGTTTAAACACTACTACTAACTAACCAATAATTTAAGCATCATAAAAATACACATAAAATTTACTAAGATTAAGAAAAAACTAAGAAAACTATAAAGTAATTCATAAAATAAGTTAATAAGCAGAAATTCACTTGCAGCGGTGATTAGCAGTGGTATCATTCGGGTATTACAAAAAGTAAAGGGCAATTTTACTATGACCAAAGCACCTGTTGCTCCTGTGGTGCTAGTCATTTTAGACGGATGGGGCTACTGCGAGGAAAAGCGAGGAAACGCCATTATTGCTGCTAAGACTCCAATCATGGAAAGCTTATGGGCGGCTTATCCTCATACTCTCATCCGCACATCAGGAAAAGCCGTAGGGTTGCCAGAGGGTCAGATGGGTAACTCAGAAGTTGGCCATTTGAACATTGGCGCTGGGCGAGTAGTACCGCAAGAATTAGTCCGCATTTCCGATGCGGTCGAAGATGGTTCTATTCTCAAAAACCCCGCACTGGTCAAAATTTGCCAGGAAGTACGCTCTCAAAATGGCAAGTTACATCTCATAGGGCTTTGTTCTGAGGGAGGCGTACACTCGCATATCACCCATCTATTCGGACTACTGGACTTAGCCAAAGAACAGCAAATTTCAGAAGTTTGTATTCATGCGATTACTGATGGTCGTGACACCGCACCCACCGAGGGCATAAAAGCCATCCAATCCCTGCAAGACTACATAAAGAATATAGGAATTGGACGTATCGCCACCCTCAGCGGTCGTTACTACGCGATGGATCGTGATCATCGGTGGGATCGGGTCAAACGTGCTTATGACGTGATCACGCAAGATGGTGCAGTTGATAATCGCCAAGCTATAGAAATCTTAGAAGCGTCTTACGCCGAAGGAGTGAAGGATGAATTTATTGCCCCAGTCCGAATTGCTCCTGGTGCAGTAGAACCAGGTGATGGGGTGATATTTTTCAACTTCCGCCCTGATCGCGCTAGACAGCTGACTCAGGCTTTTGTGAGTCCTAAATTTACAGGCTTTGAAAGACAGCAAATCACCCCGCTGTCGTTTGCGACCTTTACTCAGTACGATTCAGACTTATCAGTGGCTGTAGCTTTTGAACCACAGAATTTGAGTAATATTCTGGGAGAAGTAATTGCCAATCACGGTCTAAAGCAGTTTCGCACCGCCGAAACCGAAAAATATGCCCACGTCACCTATTTCTTTAATGGTGGTTTGGAAGAACCTTTTGCTGGAGAAGACCGAGAACTCGTAAGTAGTCCAATGGTAGCGACTTACGATAAAGCTCCAGCCATGTCAGCAGAAGCAGTCACAGATGTAGCGATCGCAGCTATTCAAAAAGGCATCTACTCTCTGGTAGTCATTAATTATGCCAATCCAGACATGGTGGGGCATACTGGTCAAATAGAAGCCACAGTTACAGGGATTGAAACAGTTGATCGCTGTTTGGGTCGCCTACTCACCAGTATCACCAAAGCCGGAGGTACAGCAATAATTACTGCCGACCACGGCAATGCTGAGTATATGCTAGATGAAGGGGGTAATCCCTGGACGGCTCATACCACCAATCCAGTTCCCTTGATTTTGGTGGAAGGAGAGAAAGTAAAAATTCCTGGACATGGTACAAATGTCGAACTGCGAAGCGATGGCAAGCTAGCTGACATTGCTCCCACGCTTCTGGATATTTTACAATTGCCCCAACCGCCAGAAATGACGGGGCGATCGCTCCTCAATCCAGCAGCTTATGATGTACAACGTACTCGCACTCCCGTGCAAGCTGGGATGTAAATCAAGTTAGGAGTTAGGAGTTAAAAATTAAGGATTTTTCAACTCCCAACTCATAACTTTTGACTGCTCTGTTTTGAAACTTTTTATAAATGAGATTGCTACCATGACAGCTACTAATATTGTGCAAGGTATTTGGGCACTTTCCGCCGTTGGTTTGATTATCTTAGTGTTGCTACACAGCCCCAAAGGTGATGGTATTGGAGCCATTGGTGGACAAGCCCAGTTATTTAGCAGCACCAAAAGCGCAGAAAACACCTTGAATAGAGTCACCTGGGCGCTGACAGTTATTTTTATGGGTTTAACAGTAGTCTTGAGTGCCGGTTGGCTACCTAAGTAAGGATAGGGGAATAGGAAGATGGGGAACAAAATTCAATACCCAAAACCTAACACCCGCAAAAATTTAAATACGCAACGGTTATTAGCAGTTCTTGCCTTAGTTATTGGTACAGGGCTGCTAATTGTTTTTACTAACCTCCAATCAATTGCTGTTCTAACAAATACGCCAGAACATAATCCAGACCTAAAAATTTCTCTTTCCACATCCCTACCTTCGCCAAAACCTCACCCTCTACCACCCAAATTGGTGCATTGGCAAGACAGCACAAACAGTGGTGATTACTTTTCTCAAGTCACAACTACCAAAGTCGGTTATTTAGTCTGGTCACAATTTCCTATTCGTGTATATGTAGAAACACCACAAGTTGTTAGGAGCAAGCAAGTTCAAGCTTGGGTTAACAGCGTTTTACAAGCTGTGCAAGAATGGAATGTTTATTTGCCTTTGATAGTAGTCGAACAGCCAGAAGCTGCTGATATTACAATTTTGCGGAAAGCGCCGCCTCTACAGGCTATCCCAGGCAGCAAAATCACCCGTGCCCGTTCTGCACAAACTACTTACGAGTTATATACTAACAGTAACAAAATTTTATCCCACAAGTTTACAATCCTGCTAAGTCCTAGTCAGATAGGTAATTACCTCACCGCAGCCGCCCGCCACGAACTTGGTCACGCTTTGGGAATTTGGGGTCATAGTCCCCTACAAACTGATGTTCTGTATTTTTCCCAGGTTCGCAATTCACCACCTATTTCTCTTAGAGATGTAAATACTCTGAAGCGAGTTTATGAACAGCCAACCAGTTTAGGATGGTCTTTAAATTTAAAGGATTCGCTAAAATCTCAAGTCTAATCTTAACTAACAGTTTCCAAAAGCAACTAGAGGCTCATCAAGCGACTTTACTATAGAACCTAAAACGTCTATTCGAGCCAACTGCGATTATAAGTTTTCATACTTATCTACACCACTTGACATAACTTTCATCCTGACATCTGCTTCTAAAGAAAGAAAAAAGGTGGTAAATCATAATCATTACGAGTATGATTTATTTATGTAGTCATCATGACTACGATTTAGCTCATTCTACAAATAAGCGTCTGTTTATACTTTGAGCAAATCTCGGTAATTTAATGGATTACTTCTTTATCTATGGCTAAACCCCAAAAACTGACAACTGCTGACGGTATCCCTGTTGCCGATAACCAAAACTCACTCACCGCTGGGCCGCGTGGCCCTGTATTAATCCAAGATTTCCACCTGCTCGAAAAGCTGGCTCATTTCAACCGAGAACGTATTCCTGAGCGAGTTGTCCATGCTAAAGGTGCTGCTGCTTATGGTACTTTTACTGTTACCAATGACATTACTCGCTACACTAAAGCCAAACTTTTTTCTGAGATTGGCAAGAAAACGGAAGTCCTCTTGCGCTTTTCTACAGTCGGGGGAGAAAAGGGTTCAGCAGATGCCGAGCGTGACCCTAGAGGCTTTGCTATCAAGTTTTATACTGAAGAAGGCAACTGGGATATTACAGGCAACAATACCCCTATTTTTTTCATCCGCGATCCATTAAAGTTTCCTGATTTTATCCATACCCAAAAGCGCAATCCCCAAACCAATTGCAAAGACCAGAACGCAAAATGGGATTTTTGGTCACTTAGTCCTGAATCTCTTCACCAGGTGACAATCCTGTTTTCAGACCGGGGGATTCCCAAAACCTATCGACACATGGATGGTTTCGGTAGTCACACTTTCAGTTTGATTAATGCTCAAGGCGATCGCGTCTGGTGCAAATTTCACTTTAAAACTTTGCAAGGGCATCAAACCTTGACAGAGGAAGAATCGAGCAAGCTCAAAGGCGAAGATCCGGATCATGCAACTCATGATCTATTTGAAGCGATCGCTAAAAAAGATTACCCTAAGTGGCGGATGTGTATTCAGGTGATGAGCGAGGAGCAAGCGTCAAAACATCGAGATAACCCTTTTGACTTGACGAAAGTTTGGAAACAAGGGGAATATCCTTTAATCGAAGTCGGGATATTAGAACTAAATCGTAACCCAGAAAATTATTTTGCCGAAGTTGAGCAAGCCGCTTTTAGTCCTAGTGCGGTAGTTGCGGGTGTTAGTTTCTCTCCAGACAAAATGCTTCAAGCTCGCATCTTTTCTTACCCAGATGCTCAACGGTATCGCTTAGGCGGTAACTATCAGCAACTACCTGTCAACCAGCCCAAATGTCCAGTAATGCATAATCAGCGAGATGGCTTCATGGCGTTGGGAAATAACGGCGGTAGCGCTCCTAACTATGAACCGAATAGTGTTGAAGGTACGCCCAAAGAAAATCCAGCTTATGCAGAACCACCTACCCATTTGGGCGATGTCACCGTTGATCGTTACAATCACCGTGAAGGAAACGACGATTATAGCCAGGCAGGTGATCTCTATCGATTACTAACTCCTGAGCAACAAGAGCGTCTTGCTCATAATATCGTTGGCAGTCTTAGTCAAGCAAGACAGGACATCCAGATGCGTCAACTTTGCCATTTCTTCCGAGCAGATGTTTCTTATGGCCGCCGTATAGCTGAGGGCTTAGGTATTTCAATTGATCCATCTATGTTGAGTGCTACTGTTCAATCTGTAGGTATCGGCAAAGAATAAGCAGTCGTACAGAAACTTCAGATTAGACTGAAAACTTTTCTAGGCAAGCACTCTATATTTTTTAACTCCAAGTACCAAATAACCTAAAGCTATTTGGTACTTGAAGGAAGCCAGAAACGCGATCGCTTTTGAACATAGCCTTTAAAAGGCTAACTTTCCCAAACTTTTTTGAACAGGGTGGGCAACGCCCACCCTAACTTCTACACGCGACGCAGACTTAGCAGTTCTTCAGGAGATGCTAACATGTCAATCGCTACGAAGAAAATTTGGCCTTGGGGATTGATTAAGAACCGCCAAGCAATATTCATTCCGACGTTAACGCCAAACCAAGGAGTTTGTACTACACCTGTAACTTTCAGCTGCTTAGAACCATCTGGCTGAACTTCACAGATACCCTGTTTTGGCATCATGTTCAGTCCTTGCGCTTCTTCACGCATATATTTGGCGATCGCGTCACGACCAACAATCGGTTTTTGGAATGGTGGTTGCAGTGCGCCGTCGGGAGTAAAGAGATTGATAGCAGCATCAAAGTTGTCTGCATTCATGGCTTCAATGTAGCTGAGTACAGCCGCTTCTGTTATGCCATCAATTTTAACAGAGCTAACAATTGGAGCAGTACGTTCAAATGCTGGTTCTGCAACGGGTTTTGGATAGCTACTAGGGCCAAGGGAAGAAGTATCGAATCCCATGCCTACTACGGTGTTACGCAGTACTGTAATTTGCTGTCCGGCATCAAGCTTCTTGGTTGCTTCTAACACTACTTGCACACCAGGTGACATTTGATAACCAGATGGTATGGGAGCAACCACGCCCTGTTTCATTAATTCTCCTAACTCATACCAAAAAGCTAGCTTAGTATTAACGCTGAAAAAACCATAAGAACGGCTGATAGGAGTGTCAGCACGGTTAGCCAGATCTCGCATCACCTGGGTTTGTTCTTCAGAAGACATCTGCTTAATTTGGGCGAGTAAATTTTCCGCTAGTTGCAGGCGTGCGGCTCCAGGTGCTGCGGGAGTAATTGTACGACCCATTTCAGTGTAGGCAAACCACAGATATGCTAGTTGATCGTCAACGCCGAGTTGATCAAACAGTGCGATGGTTGCTGGAATCGGGCTTGGAACTTGAGTTTTTGAGAAAATATTTTGAGCTGATTCGATAGTTAAAGACATGAGCGAAATCTCCAAATTATTGTTTGCTAATTAGCTACTGTCAAAGTTCCAACCAAGAATCTTAAAACTGAAACAAGTTGGCAAGAAATCCAATTAACTCGTGTTAATCCCAGATTTCTAGTTTTAAAGGTGAGACCCAACCAACTCGAAATTACTGGCAACAATTCAGTTTTTTCGCACGCGACCTCAAGCCAGTCTAGGGACTGTCTAGCAGGTATATCTTTGATTCAATAGCAAAGGTATTGGTTTACCCTCGGTGGTCAACAACGGAACTGCACCAGGTCATGCAGTTTTTTCATCAGAGGTTAAGCTTTTATGTAAAGGAGTGTAACAAAATACCTTAACTTTTGTAAAGTTATTTCAACAGATTGTGACATCTGTGGCAAAAGTTGCCTCTTATTCCCTCTTTTGAGCTAATCCAAGTTGGTAAATGAGGAGTAATTTTTGTGTTCACAAAATCAAAAACACAAATTTTCAGCGATAAATGGTGATCGCTGAGAGAAATTAAATTAAAAATCTATGGTCTGCTTTCGATCAAACTTTCCTATGCCCCCCAACTCAGGGGTACAGGCTGTTGTGCTAAAACTTCCCGATATAATTCTTCCAATAAAGTAATATTCTTGCTGAGAGTATAGCGATCTAATATGCGCTGTCTGGCTTTTTGCCCAAGTAAGGTTGTCAATTCAGGATGGTCTTGGAATAGTGGTAAGAGAGTTCTTAGTTGCGATCGCACTGTCTTGGTATTTAGCACTACCCCTGCGCCTTTTTCCATCACTTCTCCATCTGCACCCACATCAGTCGCTAAACATGCTAGTCCACAAGCCATAGCTTCTAACAGCGATAAAGATAAACCCTCTACTAGTGAAGGTAAAATAAATACATCCGCACCCCGCAAAATTTCAATGCGGCGATTTTCATCAGCTACAAATCCTAACCAAGTAATACCGTATTCCCAATTATAAAAAGGTTCTAAAGATGGCTTTAAAGGGCCGTCACCTACAATTAGTAATTTGCTATTAATTCCCATATCCGATTGTTTCCAAGCCCGGAGTAAGGGTTCAACATTTTTTTCTGGGGCTATGCGACCTTGGTAGACAAATAAGCGTTCGGCTTTGAATTCTGCTTTAACTGTAGAAGGCCCAGGAGAGTATTTTGTAATATCCACGCCGTTGGGAATCACAGCAATATTTTCTTCTCGTACACCCATCCGTGCTAACAATTCTCGTTGAATTTGAGAAAATACAATCACGCGATCGTAGTTACCCAAAAAAGGTGCGTAGAGTTGATAAGCTAAAAGTTGTGTTCCAGATATTAATTTTGCCCCCTTGCCTGCAAATGGTGTGTGGAAAGTGGCAATTAGGGGCAAATTTAGTTCTTCACAGATTTCTGGTAAAACAAAGTCAAGGGGAGATAAAGTCAATGAAGCATGAACTACATCTGGCTTGATGCGACGTAGTGATTGAGTTAAGACTTTGGTCGCTTTGAAAGTAGGAATTGTGTAAACCTGAGACTTATAAATGAAGGGTAGAGGCACATCTTGACAGTTTGGCCAATTATCGGGTGCAGATTCTTCTTGGGCAAAGTGAAGAAAGCTAACTTGATGTCCTCGATCTAATAAGGCATTTGTAATTTCCCGGCCGTATGTGACGTTGCCACAAAAGGGTGATTTTTTTCCAATCCAGGCTATACGCATTCTTTAATTTAGCTATCAGAAAAACGGGTTTTAATATATAAGTTTTTTATCCTTGGTTGTTTGTCTTTTATCCCGTTGCAGTTCCTGGTCTTCTGTTTACCATAAAACTCCACGCTAACCTAATCGATAAACCAATTTTTACAATTATTAAATCAGTGTATTTATCGCTTATTTGCTTTACTTATAAGTTGCTTATCTATATATATTGATGACAACTTACTCTGGTTAATATCCAATTGATACCCAGGAAGTTTTTGATAAATTTTCACTGAACTCAGTTTAACATGAAAGCAAAAATTTTCATTCAGTTAGCAATAATACCAAAGTTATAAATCATGACTTTTCTGACTTTGATAACTATTCATGGGAGTTGTACCAAGTTAAAATCGCTCCTGAAAAGACGATCGCAGCTAATCCCAAAAAAACCGCCTGTAAACCTACAAAGGTTTCTGCTAAACCTGCCAATGCTAGGGGCAAAGAAAGGGCGATATTAATGACATTATTTTGTAAACCGAATACTTTGCCACGCATTTCTGCTGGGGTTTCTGTTTGGATTGCAGTCTGCATTGGGATACCCACTAGCGCTCCAAAGACACCTAATAAAGCCACTAACAACAGGACTATCCATAGCTGGGTTGTGAATACTGAAAGACCAATTAGAGATGCTGCCATACCAACACAACCGCCAAGACTGAGTTGAGTATAGGAGAAACGTTGACCAAACTGTCCTAAAATTGTTGCCCCTACTGCAATTCCAACACCACCAGAGGCCAGTAAAAAGCCAAACTGGGAAGCTTTTAAGTTAGGAATTATTTCTGCCATGCGAACAGCAAGAACAGTTAAGGCGGCAAAGACAGAAAACAAAATAATCAGTTGTAATAAAGCATTACGGACGCGATAATTAGCCTTCAAGTAGCTAAAACCGTCGCGTAAGTCCGAAAAAACGTGAGGAAATTCAGTTTCGGAGTCGTGGGTTTTTTCTTTAGTCGCTAAGAAAAATAAAATTAGCCCAGCGATCGCATAACTACCACCTACCAATAATTCTTTGCCAAGTTCCCCACCACCACCGAGTTTTAGCCAAATGGCATCGGTGATCGCTAATAACGGTTCTCCTACGGCAAACCCGACAATTACCGATGCCATCATCGTTGTCGTATACAGAGAATTTGCCGAAAGTAAGTGCTGTTCTTCAACGACTAAGGGAATCGCAGCCTGTTCTGCTGGCGCAAAAAACTGTGTCAGTGTGGAAACTAAAAAAGTTACACCCAAGATAATCGCAAAACCAACTGGTATCACGCCTAT
Organism: Atlanticothrix silvestris CENA357; assembly: GCF_016056295.1. Lineage (GTDB taxonomy): Bacteria > Cyanobacteriota > Cyanobacteriia > Cyanobacteriales > Nostocaceae > Atlanticothrix > Atlanticothrix silvestris. Next base: position 67,306 of record NZ_JAECZB010000097.1, on the reverse strand, counting down.
AGGTTGCCAATCATGAGTCAACCACAGCAACATGGGTATTGCTAAAACCAAAATGCCACGCCAAACATTTGTTGCTACCAGTACAGTCTTTTTCGACCAGCGATCCACAAACACACCAGCAATTGAACCAAACAGTACTGCTGGAATGGTAAAAGCCATCATTAAAGCTGATACCCAACCACTAATGCTTTGATTACTGGATTGAAATTGAGTATTAATTAAAGCGATCATTAATACTAAATAAACTTTATCTGCCAATTGGCAAAAAACTTGACCACCCCAAAGGGCAAGAAAATTAGGATTTTTTAATACGGGTAAAAATCCCTGCTGTGGTAAATTATCTGATATTGTTTTTTTACCTGAACCAGATCCATCTAATTCTTTTTCTGGGACAGGAGTTACTGGTAAATTCCGTCCGTTGCGATCGCCATTTTTGTCTGTCTGGGCCGTAGTTAATTGTTCTTTAGCTGGTTTTTCGGATTGCTGAGAAACATCGGTTTTTGGTATTTCCGATGTTCCACGTTTATTATTTGCGGACATTTCTTGGTTATTCATCTGACTAGGTGCAGGCTTAGGAACTGCACTCAGATGATTTCCAACTGTAGGAGCTGATGCCCTATTCTGTTTTTTAGCGTAGCTTGGTGACAAAGGTAGGATTTTTGTATCCAAATCAGACGGTTGCATCATGGTTGGCAGCAAAATAAGAGTCGATCAAAGAAGCAGAGCGAATAGGGCGACCTAAATGATATTGAGCATACTGGCGCAAAATCTGCTCAACAGATAACCAGCCATAATCTTTGGCTGAGTTAACTTGCATTATCTCTGGTTGTGACAACTGTTGGAACATAGCCAGTTCTGTAGCATTCAGGCGACTGGAAATTACTGGTATTTCTTGCCGATGGGCAACAGTTTGATAACCAGATTTTAGGGTAAATGGAATAGGGGAGACGAAAGAAGCATGTTTGTGTTTTACTCTTTCTCCCTGCGATCGCAAACTTTCCCAAGCCTCTAAGCAAACTGTTCCACCCGCAGTAATGCTAAATCCTACTTGCCAATTAGGATGTGTAAAGTCTGGCGTTAATGGACGTTGAGTTAAACAACAAACTTGTACCTGGGGCGTTATTCCTGCTAAAGCTAAAAGATGAAATACCCCCTGAGCCAGATGTGCTACAACAGCAGTTGCCTCTGTTTTAGGTAAGGCTTCTAACCGCTGGAGATGTTCAGTGAATAATTCATAAAGTTCTTCTTGGGGTTGTTCGCTCAAAGCTTGACACAGGACTATTTCTGCCAAATACTGACTGGCAGATAGTTTTCCTAAATCTTGAGCTAGACCCGGATAAGTTTTTAATGTTTGTGCTTGAGTAATTTTATCGAGCGATCGCCCTTTGGCAATCAATAGTTCGTTCACCACAAACATTCCACTCCTGCCACCTAGGCTAGAGTTGTGCTTGCGTGCGCCAGGGGCAACTGCTCGAATCAAACCGAATTCCTGTGTCAAAATTGTCACTATTCTGTCAGATTCTCCCAGTGCCTGGGTTTTGAGATTAATCCCAGTTGCTTTATAGGTTCTACTCATTAGTCATTAATCATTAGTCATTAGTCATTAATCATTAGTCATTAGTCATTAGGTTGGGACAAATGACAAAGACCAAAAAACAAATGACTATCCACCCTTTCCCAGGTTATCGCGCTGGCGGAGCAAATCGATACTGCAAGACGTTCCTAATCTAGTAGCACCCGCTAGAATTAAGTCTAGGGCTTGATGGACTGTGCGGATACCCCCTGAGGCTTTAATTCCTACTCTTTCTTTTGCTATTTCCTTCAAAAGCCGCACATCTGCTACCGTAGCACCACCATTCCAGCCTGTACTGGTTTTTAAGAATGTTGCTCCCGCTTCCATACATATTTCCGCCGCCAAATTTTTCTCTGCATCTGTCAGTAAATTTGTTTCCAAAATTACCTTGACAGTTTGCCCAGTCTCTTCACAAATTTCGGCAATCTCCCGATGCACTTCTTCAGTTTTGCCAGCTTTCAACCAACCTAAGTTAATCACAACATCCAACTCAGTAGCACCATTTTCTACTGCTTCTTGAGCCTCATACAGTTTGACTGCTGAAGTTGTCGCACCAGTAGGAAAGCCAATTACCGTACAGACTTTTGGATTCTTAGCGTGGAGGAGTTCCGCTGCTTGTTTCACATAAGCGGGATGAAGACAAACCGCTGCAAAATGAAATCTATCTGCTTCTTCGCACCATTGCTCAACCTGCTCTGGGGTAGCTGTAGGTGTTAGCAGGGCGTGATCGATGAATGGCGCAATATCAATGTCTGGATAGTCTGCTGCCATCGTGCCTTTGCCAATAATTGATTATTAATCTTTATAAAAAATTAAAACATTTCTTATATATATATTAAAGCATATTTATTACGAGTTTATCCTGAAAACAAGCTGCTGAACTGGTCTGACATGTCAGCTTTACAAAGGTACGAGAATTTTACAGGTATTTAAGTTGACATTAGGCTGTTGTGACATGAGGAGGATAAATGTTAATTCTTAAAAAATCAACAATAGTCTGAGCTAATGCCTTTGATGCTAGATATGGTACTCCATTACCAATAGTTTTAAACATATTGGTGAGTGACATATTTTCTGGAAATACAAAATTTACAGGTAAAGATTGTATAGCTAAAGCTTCTGCTACAGATATTCGGCGAACTTTGTAAGGATGCAAATGTACTTCATTATTTCCGTAGCAAGCTGTCGGAGAGTAACGCCATCTGTGTAGACGTTTAAAAGATTTTTTGGCATCATCTCCTTCGTCAACAGTAGCAAATCTGGTAATACCTGCTCTTGGTTGAAAATAATGTTTAGCATTAGGATGTTTCAACACATTATTTTTTATAAACCAATATTCAACCGTTAGTTCTTGAGGAATGTCTTTAGGACAAATAGTTATAGAACTTTCTTGAAACGGTTCACATTTACGCCAAGGATAAGCAAACACCTTTTCTTGAGGATATAAAATGTGTTTTTTCCAAGGAAAGGTAAGTTCATGACTGATTTCCATTTCCTTCAAAAAATTATTTCTAAAACCCATCAGAATAATTCTTTCTCTGTCTTGGGGTACACCATATTCAATAGCATTAACTAACCGTTCTGTTAATATATATCCTGTTTGCTGTAATTGTTGCTTCAGCGTTTCAAAAAATAAACGGTGCTTTATCGTTCTATATAAACCTTTTACATTCTCGAATAAAAAGAAATCTGGTAGATTACGGCAAATTAATTCTACATAAGAAGCCGAAAGTTTACCATTATCTCCCAGCCGTCCTTTATTTTTACCACCAGTAGAAAAATCAGGACAGGGAGGCCCGCCAATAAAGCCCACAATATTATGAGATTTACGACAATCTTTAACTAATTCTTTTAAGCGTTGCGCCTGCGTTCCATCGATAAGTTTAGTAACGTCTGCTGCTTCTCCTTCATAATGTCCGTATTCTGGCAATGGTAAGTTGAGAATATCCCGCGAATAGCGGTATACTGCCATAAATGGGGAGAAGATTTCATTGACATAAACAATATTAAAACCACTAATTTCAAACCCTAAATCTAGAAAACCAGAACCAGCAAAAAAAGAGAAAATACAAGGGCGATCGCTCATTTATAATAGTGTTTCAAGACTGAATTTAAACGAATTATATGTTCTAACTCAATAATTAAGAACAATAAAAAATTGTTCAGGAAGTGGTTAGACATGAGTTGGTTTTGGGCTTTATAAATACAAGCTTTTAAAAAAATAGTTAAATGGATTCACAAACCATACTGGCTCTTGCGAAACAAGGTGATGCAAACGCGATCGCGGTGCTGATAAATAACTCCTTAAAAGAAAAACGTATTGTTGGTAAAGTTACCAGAAAAGAGGACTGCTTGCAGATTATTCTGGAATCATCAGAAGTGCCGAACCATGCAAAGACGCAAAGTTTTTCTTAGCGCCTTTGCGCGAAGTCATCTGACAACTTCAACCTGCTGTGTTTCTGGCAATAAACGCTTCACACCTTGCTTAACAAAACTTTGCAAAAAAGCCATCTGCTGATTTCGCTGAAAGACGTTTTGCAAAGTTTGCCGCAACTTGTCTAAATTCAAATTATTACCAGAATCTATGGCTACTTCTTGCTGCTCAAAATACTCGACTAGACTTAACCCTGCAACCCTAGTGAGATAAGCAGCACTCACTCCCTGCACAACACCACCAGCGACAAAGGTGATGGCGTTACTTTTGAGGACAGTACTAACAGCTTTTGTAGAAAGTTCGACTAAACCCAGCTTCAGCATCAAACTTCCCATTGTCCCAGCTACAGTTTGCGCCTGTTCCAAAGAAAACTTCTGCTGATAAACATTACCCAAATCCATCACCATTTGAGCATTAATAGCCGCAGTCGCCAAAATATCAAGTGCTGGAACTGGGTTAGCAAAGGCAGCAGCAGCAGCTATCCATTGATATTGTTCTATAACTGGGGTGGCGCGATCGCGTCTGATTTTATTTAGACAGTTTTTCGCCTCAGTTTTTAGCGCTAGGGTCTTCCTCATGGTAGTTGCCCAAACTAGCTGCTTTTCTTGCTGTGCCAAAACTTCACTCAATTGCTGCGTCAACTGCTGGATATCTGGCGCTGGCTGTTCCATCCACTCTTGCACTGCTCCATCAGCTTCATGTTTCCGTACTTTAATAGGAATGGGAGAAGCCGCAGTTGCAACTACATTTCCCGGCATCCGCTGTTTTAAGGACAGCAAGACACTAGCACGTTCATCTGCCAAATATTGGTCTTGCTTATTGAAAACCAAAGTTGTGGGCTGACTTGCTGCCTTTAGCTGTTGTAAGGTTTGAAATTCCGAGTCTGTTAAATCACCATTGGTAAGAAACAGGACAAAATCAGTTTTGTTTACTTCTGCCAAAGCCGCTGTATCTGACTTCTCACCCGCTTCTCTAAATAAGGGTGCTGTTTCTTGAAAGCTAACTTTCTGCGATATTTCTTTGCTCCAGTTAGACTTTAGCACTTGAATTAAGGTGCTTTTGCCAACAGATTTACCACCAGTAACACCCACTTTAATTTCTTGTCGGTCTAACTCCAACAGCAGTTGGGCAACTTGTTCTCGTAAAGTTTCTAAGGCTGGATGATTTTCTGCTTCTTGTGCTAGTTGGTTAATTAGGGCTTCAGTTTTGGCGATCGCAGTTTCTACTGTTACCCGATCTACAACAATACCATTTAGCTGCTCTAGATGATTTTTGGGGCGATTTTGCCGGAATAACCACAAACCACCACCAACAGCTAAGGCACTAAATAAACCAAACTCACTCAGCTGCACTATTGAATGATGCCAACTTTGTAAAATCCACAGGGAAAAGGATAGTCCCAATCCTCCCACCAAAATCGGTCGCTGCAACTTCACAACCATGATTCTCCGCGCTTTTTGGAAGGTTTCTATTCCAGAATAGATCAAAATTAAAAACCCTACCCAAAAGAGATAGAGTTTTGTCAGTGGTCAGTGGTCAGTAGTAAAGCGAAAAGTCGAGCGAGTCTCGTGGGCGATTCTACCGACTTGAGGGAACTGGCATTGTGCGTCCCGGTTTCCAGGCGCAGAAGTTTTCTTTGAGGATGTGATTCATCCACAAGGGGATGGGGTATTAAACCAAATCCAAAACAACACTTCGACAAGCTCAGTGCATCGCTGACAACTGAACTATTGACAACTGACCCGCGTAGCGTAAATAAAACAAACCCCACAACCTTTAAGGATTGCAGGGGTTTGTTTTATGTATTTGGTGGCGGGAAGTGGATTTGAACCACTGACCTTCGGGTTATGAGCCCGACGAGCTACCAGGCTGCTCTATCCCGCGTCGCTCTTGACTTCTAAAGTATAACCCAAGTTTAGAAATTTGGCAACTATAAAAATGATAATTCTCCAACTACTTCTAAACGCTTGTATTTACCCAAAGCCATAAACTTTTCTGACAGACTTTCTGCGGCGCTAGGAGTAATCCAACCCATTTGCTGAAGCAAGTGGATAGCAACGGCATACTTTGCCCTTTTTGCCCCATCCATGACTTTAATAGCCAATCCCATGCCTTCGCCAAGTCTGCCAATACATTGCACTCCTTCGGCTCCAGCCTTACTTACCAGTTCCCCTGGAGTTAAACGCATGAGTTCTGTATCAAATTCTCCTTCTCCTGCTACCATAGCCGGATGATGAGTCATTGCCCGGACGATGCGCTCCATATCTAAATTAGTGCTAGAGGCTAGCAGGGCATATAAAGAAGCCATCTGACCAAGTTGCATTAAATAAGTTGGTGCGCCGCAGTCGTCATGAGCGCTGATAAATTCCTCCGCTGGCATTCGCAGCAATTCTGCTACTTTCCCTAAAATCAATTGCTGGATTGGGTGCTTGCGATCTAAATAGTTATTTAAAGGCCAACGGCGTTGTTGACAAACAGCTAACATTCCTGCGTGTTTACCAGAGCAATTGTATTCTAAAGCACTCCGTTTACTTGGAGGAATAGGACATTGAAGTACTGTCGGGTCAAGATCGGCGCGCCAAAGGATGTTAAAAACTTGTCGTACTTGCTCGATTGTAGCTTGATGGGAACCTGTGATAATTGCCAAATCGCGATCGCTGAGGTTGTACCGTTCCAAAGTACCTGTGGTGGTAACTGCGAGTGCCTGAAATGGTTTGAGCGCGGAACGGACAAATGCAGCAGTTTCAGAGTTTCCGGCAACGGTAAGAACCCGCCCCCGTTCATCGCATACAACAGCGTGGACTATATGCCTCGATTCAATAATGCCTTCTCTTAGCAGCCGGACTTCCAGTGCTGTGGCTTGAGTTCGTTTTCCCATTGTCATGGGTTAATATTTATCTCTTTTTTATGAATTTTCAGTGGTCAGTGGTCAGTGGTCAGTAGTTTGTACTACTGGCAACTGACAACTGACAACTAACCATTTAAAACAAATGCCAAACTATAGTACCAATAACCAACAATCCAGCCAAGCCAGCAAAGGTAAATTGTAGTCGCTGTAAAATTGGTTTGATGTCGTATGTCACAATCAAGCGATCGCGGGTTAGCACTTCTTGCGGCTTAATCCAGGTTTGACCGTCATACCAGCCTGATTCTTCATAAAATACAGTTGTACTGTACAAGCGATCGCGCACATAAAGCCAGCCTAAATACAATCGCGTTAAACTTAGCAATACCCCTACACTCGCTCCGGCTGCTCCGCAGAGAAGAAAATGAGCGAAATATTTGTTTGGGGAAAAACTTGCTGCTGCGACAGGCCCTGCCACCAGCCATGATAAACCCCAAATCCAGGCCATTTTTGTGATATACTCCTGCAAGTTTAAGGTGCAATCACGAAATAGCCAGGAGGCTTTTAATTCTTCATACTCATTAAGTGGTTGTTGGTCTATGGGAACTGGGCAATTAGAAACCGAAGACCTAATCATTTTGGCTTACCCCCACCCTCATCAGATTCTGGAAGGGAAATACGTTCTGCATGAATCCAGAACGCTTCTAAATTATAAAACTCTCGTTCCTTTGGCATCATGATGTGAACGATCACGTCGCCGTAGTCTTGTAGCACCCAACTTCCCTCGGACTTTCCTTCTATCCGCAAAGGACGACGATGCCACTCATTCTCTACTTTTGCTTCGATTGCTTCAGCGATCGCCCTGACTTGCGCTCTGGAATAGCCAGTCATCATCACAAAGTAATCTGCTAGGTAAGATACGTCAGCTACCCTTAGCACTAGAATTTCGCCTGCTTTGCGGTCTGATGCAGCTTCGGCTATGGTTATAGCTAAATTTCCACTCACCTCGGTCTCAGCCTCTGGGCTTTTGGGCGCACTCTTGATCACTGATACGGATTTTAATGGGAAATTTCCTTGGAAAAAATCAGACATTCAACCTCAGGTGCTTTATCCCTTTTGTTACAGTTTTTTACAGCTACTGACAAACAACAATTGAACGGTAACTGTATGTATGGGTTTTTTTGAATACTAACAAAAAAACAGGTGTCTATGGAGTTGAATTGTAATATGAATTAAAAATGAATTGGAGCAGGTGATAAATTGATTGATGCTAAACATCAAAAATATCTAAAAATAATCTCAGACAAACCCGCTGTTAAAATACATTTTTATACAAAAATCTTTGAGTCAAGTAGAAATTCGCAGGTGCAACTATATTTTAGAAGACTCTAATAATTTTGATTATACTACTTATAAGATAGTATACTACATAAGTAGACTTTTAAATCGTCTACCGAAAGTGTGATTTAGCCAAGCAAAATTAAATTTCCAATATATTTGCAATTTGTACTCAGTGCTTGAGAACTCGTAGTAAAGGTTTTCAAAAAAAGATTTGTATTGATTCTCATTTTTAATTACAACTTTATTTATGTATTGTGGTACTAGTGCAAGAAGGCGGATAGTTGTTTTCACCAGCCTGCACTAGTGAACATGTTTTGGTATTGGGCATTAATCTTTGTTGTTTACCATACCCTATGTTCCATGCCCTCACTTATTCAACATCTTTAATACGGGTTTTACGTTCCAAAATCTCCTTCAGCAGCAATGTAACTACTGCTAGCATCGCTAACAGTACAGCAGCCGAGAAGGCAGCTTCAGTTTCATATTGTTTGTAAGCGTCCTCTACAAACAGTGGTAAACTCTGCGTTTTGCCAGCAATGTTACCTGCTACGACTGAAACTGCCCCAAATTCACCCATTGCTCTGGCGTTAGTCAAAATTAAACCATAGAGCAAGCCCCAACGGATACTGGGCAGGGTGACGCGCCAAAATATTTGCCAATCATTAGCACCTAAGGTTCTGGCGGCTTCTTCTTGATCTTTGCCAAATTCCTCTAGGACTGGAATAACTTCTCGCGCGACAAAGGGCATACTCACAAATGCCGTAGCCAGCACCATACCTGGAAAAGCAAAGATAATCTGGATGTCATGTGCTTGGAGCCAAGGGCCAAACCATCCTTGCCGACCGTAGAGTAGTACAAGCATCAACCCTGCAACTACGGGTGAAATAGAAAAAGGTAGGTCAATAATGCTCAGAACTATGGCGCGTCCGGGGAACTTATGACGAGCGATCGCCCAGGCTGCACATAGTCCAAAGACTGTATTTAAAGGTACAGCAATTAATGCCAGTAATAGTGTCAGCCAAGCTGCATGAAGAAAAGCAGGTCGGCTCAGGTTGGCCAAAAACGGGCCAATCCCCTTGCTAAAGGCTTGGACAAAAACGTTGATCGCAGGGATATATTGAACCAGAACTAAATAAGCGATCGCTACACCAATCAAAACCGTTGGAACCCAACTTTTCTGCTGTTTTAAGCTGGCTTGACCTGCACTAGACCCAGATGAGTGAATTTTTGGCTTATTTACTGTCATATCTTCTAGCCCATGCTTGTAAAAAATTAATTGCGAGCAGCAACACTAACGAAATTGTCAGTAGAACTATGCCAATTACAGTTGCGCCAGAGTAGTCATACTGCTCCAAACGTTGAAAAATTAGCACAGGTGCAATCAAATCTTGAAAAGGTGTATTGGAAGAGATGATCACAGTTGAGCCATACTCACCCACTGCACGGGAGAAACCCAAAGCCACACCAGTCAAAATTGTGGGAAATAAAGGCGGCAAAATTACCTTCCAGAAAGTCTGCCATTGCGAAGCACCCAAACACCAAGAGGCTTCTTCTATTTCATGTTCCATTTCTTGAAGCACGGGTTGTACAGTCCTCACCACAAAAGGTAGTGAGATAAAGATCATTGCTACCCCTACTCCCAAACGAGTAAAAGATACTTTAATTCCCAGTGGTTCTAATAGCGAACCAATCCAACCGTTATTACTGTAAACTGTCGCCAGCGTTAGTCCTGCGACTGAAGTTGGTAGAGCAAAAGGTAAATCTACGGTGGCATCAATCACACGTTTCAACGGAAAGTCATAGCGAACCAAAACCCAAGCAATTAGAGTCCCAAAAATACCATTGAGAAAGGCAGCGCCCAATGATGTGACAAAGGTGACATTGTATGTTGCCAAGGCAATCTCACTAGTGGCAATTTCCCAAAACTTAGCAGGAGGTTCCGTACTAGCTTTTAGGAACATCGCAGCAATAGGGAGAAATAACATTACTGTCAGATATCCCAAGGTAATTCGCCATGTCCAAGGAACTCGCCGCAATTGATTGAGAAAATTCTTCCAGGCAGGAGTTTTAGTGTTAACTTCTACAGAAGGAGATAGAGTCATATTCAGAAATACAAAATTTTAAATTTTCAGGAAGTTTTTGTCAGTAGTGAGACAACGCCTCGGCTTACCATTGACTGTTGACTAATTAACGTTTCTTTTGGGCTTGAATTTGATCAAAAAGAGCGCCATCAGCGAAGAACTTATTCTGAACCACGTCCCAACCACCGTAGTTTTGAACAGTACCTAAAGTTTTAACCTTGGGATACTTATCGCTAACTTCCTTTGTTTGGGCTACTGTTTCATTCACTGGGCGGAATCCCCAGTTAGCAAACTCCTGCTGTGCTTCTGGAGTGTATAGGTATTGAACGAATGCTTCAGCAACTTCGCGTGTACCGTGCTCATCAACATTCTTGTCTATCACAGCGACGGGATTGTCGATAGAAATGTTGATATCAGGAACGACATAATCAATCTTTTCGCCCTTTTGTTGAGCAAAAATAATTTCATTTTCATAGTTAATCAAGGCATCACCTTGACCCTGCTTGAAAAATGCATCAGTTGCCTCACGGGCATCTTTTGTCAAAACAGGTACATTGTTATAGATTTTAGTCACAAATTCGGTCGCTTTAGCTTCATCATCCCCAGTTTTAATCGCAGAATTCCATAGAGCTAAAAAGTTCCAGCGAGCAATGCCTGATGTTTTGGGGTCGGCGGTAATAAGTTTTACTTGATCGTTCTCTAAGTCCGCCCAAGTTTTTATGCCTTTGGGATTTCCTGAACGAGTAACTATTGCTGCAACCGACTTGGAAACAATGCCATTATTAGGTACTTTTTTCTCCCATCCTGGCTGAATCAGTCCAGCCTTTTCAATCTTTTGGGTGTCTAATCCCAGTGCCAAGTGAACAATATCTGCCTGTAAACCATCGATGACGGCACGAGTTTGAGAACCAGAACCGCCATAGCTTTGGTTGAAGGTGACAGTTTGGTTATGTTCCTGCTTCCACTTTTCTACAAACTTGGGAATGATGGCTTCGTGGGCTGCTTTGGTAACAGCAAAAGAAACTAAGGTTAATTCAACATTCTGCTTTTTAGCGGACACAGGACTAGCTCCTGGGGTTTGGGCGGTAGAATTAGAACTACTGACATTTCCACCAGAGCAGGCGGCTAGCGCTACACTCAAGACTGCTCCTACCAAAAAGAGCGACACCAAACCTTTAAGCGAATTTAACCTGAACCAATTTGCTTGTAAACTTCTCAGTGGACGTTGCCACAAAGCCATTCCTTTTCCTCCTCTAAAACTGCGGTTAGTCGATGGGAATACAGTTATATGTGTTTATATTACTAGATAGTTGCAAGTATTTTAATTAGAAATACAAAACATCATATTCTCTATCAAGAATATGGAGATTTTAACAGTTTTGGAGGCAATTAAAAATACTTTTAAATAAATTTGGCTTTTAAACCTAGTTTTTCGAGACTGCCTCTAGGTTTAGTTAAAACGTTAAAGCGTCATCAGAGCGTCATTACGAATTACGAATTACGAATTACGAATTAAGAGCGCTCATCTATGCTCAAGGGAAAACCATTCTGAAATACGAGCAAATCTCCTGGTGGAATTTGTGTCCAAACTTCGTTGTCTGTGAGGGGAGTAGTAGCAATAACAGCAACGCGATCGCGCTCAGTAGTTACCTCTTGAAAATCCACAGTCATATCTTGATCAATCAAGTGAGCAGCGGCAAAAGGCGCTTGACGCACAATATAGCTGAGTTTTGTTGAGCAATGGGCAAAGAAGTGTTCCCCATCTGAAAGTAAGTAATTAAAATCACCTATTGAGTTGAGATTTTCTGTTATTTTACGTAAAACAGGATACAGTTTTTCTAGGGTAGGCTTACCGTCAGGAAAATTTCGTCGTAAGGTTTCTAGAATCACACAAAATGCTTTTTCACTATCGGTATTTCCCACTGGTTGAAAAAAGCGCTGATTTTCTGGATCAAAGTCTGGTAAATTGCCGTTATGGGCAAATACCCAATATCTTCCCCAAAGTTCTCTGCGAAAAGGATGACAGTTGTGAAGGGCAACTTCACCTTGGGTAGCTTTGCGAATATGAGCAATCACATGGGTAGAGTGGATGGGATAGCGCCTTACTAACTCTGCTACCGGTGAAGCAATTGCAGGTTTTTCATCTAAAAACAGCCGACAACCCTTTCCTTCAAAAAAAGCAATGCCCCAACCGTCACTATGATGATCGGTTTTGCCTCCTCTTGCAGAAAACCCTTCAAAAGAAAAGCAAATATCAGTTGGAACATTGCAATTCATTCCCAGCAATTGGCACATGGATGTTGCAACTCTAAAATTTTTGACTAATGTCTCAAAATCAAGATACTTCAGAATGCCTCAATATTTCTGGTGCGATCGCTTCAATCTGAAGATTTATTTACGCTGCGCGTGTCAGTGGTCAATTGTCAGTTGTTAGCGATGCACTGAGCTTGTCGAAGTGTTGTTTTTTGTAATTTGGTCTAATACCCCATCCCTTTAAAGGTAGTTTTCACAAATCTTCTTGAAAAGTTACTCCTCTTGAAGAGAACTTGCGCGCGGGGTTCCCCCCGTTGAGCAAAGTTCGGGGTAGAAACGCCAGATCCTCTACTTGGGGAAACCCCAAGACCCACAAGGGGTGCGGCAGTCGCTCCTGGGGGAAACCCCCAAGACCTCAATACCTTACCGCACTTTTCGCTTTACCACTGACCACTGACTACTGACCACTGACTACTGACCACTGACTACTGACCACTGACTACTAACAAAACTCAACCCGTGAAGGGATGAAGTTTTTATTAAAATTGACGTGACCACTCACTGGGCCAGCGTTCAACAACGACTTTAGTTTGAGTAAAAAACTCTACTGCATGGTTGCTTTGACCGTGTAAGTCACCAAAAAAGCTTTCTTTCCAACCACTAAAGGGAAAAAACGCCATCGGTGCAGCAACACCAATATTGATACCAATATTACCTGCTTCTGCTTCGTAGCGGAATTTACGAGCTGCTGCACCGCTAGTAGTAAACAAACAAGCCATGTTGCCATATTGACTACTATTAACTAAGGCGATCGCATCATCAATAGTATCTAAATGTATTAAACTCAACACTGGCCCAAAAATCTCTGTGCGGGCAATTTCTCCGGCTGGCTGGACATTTTGCAAGATTGTGGGACGAATAAAGTTGCCGTTTTCATACCCAGTAATATTGGCATAGCGCCCATCTACTAAGAGGTTTGCACCTTCGTCTGCAGCTTTTTGAATCAATTCTTCAATTCGTGTCTTACTTTGGGCGGTGATTACTGGCCCCATTTGCACATTCTGGTCTAAACCATTACCTACCACTCGCTTTTTAGCAGTTTCAGCGATCGCTTCTGTAAAAGTTTGACGTGCTGTGCCTACTGTAACTGCAATTGAGGCGGCTAAACAACGCTGTCCAGCGCAACCGAAAGCACTATCAGCGGCGATTTTGGTAGTCATCTCAATGTCTGCATCTGGCAAGATAATAATGGGGTTTTTTGCGCCTCCTTGGCATTGTAATCGTTTGCCATTAGCTGCTCCCCGACTATATATATATTTAGCTACTGGCGTGGAACCCACAAAACTAATCGCCCGAATTTTGGGGTGGTCTAAAATAGCATCTACAACTTCTTTAGCACCGTTAACTAGATTTATCACTCCTTTGGGTAAACCTGTTTTTTCGAGTAACTGAAAAACTTTTTGCATTGTCAGCGGTACTTTTTCCGAAGGCTTGACAATGTAAGTATTGCCACAGGCGATCGCATAAGGTAAAAACCAAAAGGGAATCATACCCGGAAAATTGAAAGGACAGATTACCGCCGCTACTCCCAGAGGTTGACGAATCATCATCTCATCAATACCTTTGGCAACATCTTCGAGGTTGGTTCCCTGCATCATCATGGGAATACCACAGGCGACTTCCACGTTTTCAATCGCACGACGCATTTCGCCTTGCGATTCAGCCAAAGTCTTACCACATTCCAGCGTAATCGTGCGAGCTAAATCTTCAAAATGTTCTTCTAATAAATTTTTGAGTTTAAATAAATACTGGACTCTTTCTGTCGGTGGAGTGCGTCGCCATGTTGTAAAAGCTGCGGCTGCGGCAACGGCGGCTTGATTTAACTCAGATGCTGGTGATAAAGGCACTTGAGCAAGTACCTCTGCTGTAGCTGGGTTGATCACCTCTAAGTAATCTTTAGTTTTAGATGTACACCACTGACCATTAATATAGTTGGGTAAGATAGAAATCTTGTTCATGAAGGCATCAGGGATTTTTATTCAAGCCCCCGATTTATCTGTGGGGGTTTTTAATTTTTAATTTTTAATTTTTAATTCCCCGCAGGCGGTTGACTCTACCAAATTTTACTCATGTTCAGAACAAACCCAGGCAATACCGATTCACCGCTAACACTAGCAGGATTATCCAAACATTCCTCTGGTTGACCTGGACGATAGATATAAACTTGACGTTGTTTGCGGTCAATTAACCAGCCTAATTGTATTCCTGGCTCCTGCATATATTCCTCCATTTTTTCTTGCAAAGATTGGAGGTTATCGCTAGGGGATCTAAGTTCGACTACAAAATCTGGACAAATGGGAGCAAATTTCTCTTGTTCTTCGGCTGAAAGAGCATTCCACCGTTCTAGTTTAATCCAGGAAGCATCAGGCGATCGATTTGCACCTGTTGACAACTTAAATCCAGTGCTGGAGTCGAAAGTTATACCTGTACCATCTTGTTCTGACCACACCCACAACTGGCCAAATATGTTGCCTCCTCTATTACCTGTTGTCCCTCCTGTCGGTGGCATAATTGATATTTCTCCTAGTTTATGACGTTCAATCCGTAAGTCACGATTAACTTGACAGAATTCGAAGAACTGTTCATCTGTCATTTGTATTGACGGAGGAATTTGCAATACCAAGGGAGATGAAAGCATAATATTGACCCAGGCTAGGCTTCAATTTTATTTTCACGCATTCGCCGTTAGGCGTTCTCGCAGATTAGACGAAAAAACGCAAAGTTTTATCTTTGCGCCTTTGCGTCTAATGCACGAAATCATTTACAGGTTTACTTGTTAGGCTGAGGAGTCATCCGCAAATAGGGTTTGACTTCTTGGTAGCCTTTGGGGAATTTTTGCTTCAGCACTTCTGGATCTTTGAGTGAGGGGACGATTACGCAATCATCGCCGTCTTTCCAGTCAGCTGGTGTAGCTACACTGTAATCATCAGTTAATTGCAGAGAATCGATTACCCGCAGAAGTTCATCAAAGTTGCGTCCAGTGCTGGGGGGGTAGGTGAAACTGAGACGTAGTTTTTTATTGGGGTCAATTACAAAAACCGATCGCACTGTTAAAGATGCATTAGCATTAGGATGAATCATGTCGTAAAGGTCAGAAACTTTACGATCTGCATCTGCCAAAATTGGATAGTTGAGGGTTGTGCTTTGAGTTTCTTCGATGTCTCCTACCCAACCATTATGGGATTCTACATCGTCAACACTCAGAGCGATCGCTTTAACATTGCGCTTGTCAAATTCTGGTTTCAGTTTGGCAACGGTGCCTAACTCTGTTGTGCAAACAGGTGTGAAGTCAGCAGGGTGAGAAAACAGCACTACCCAGCTGTCACCCGCCCATTCGTAAAAGTTTATGTCGCCGTGTGTAGAGGCTTGCGTAAAGTTGGGTACTGTATCACCGAGACGGAGAGCCATGAGAGATTCCCTGTAATAAAAGAAAGCTTTATGTGTTCTACTTTGCCATCATGACATAAAACCCCTATTACCCAATCGGGCTTTAGCGGTTTGAAACAAAATTTTAAGTTGTCAGCCCTTACAAGAGCCAAAATTACTGACAAGGAAGTTGATGATGTACATGAGTATAGTTGACGAAAAGTTACAGATACAATTTACCTGGAAAGAACAACTACTAGCTGTTCGCTGCCAAAAAATCTGGGAAATACCACTAGCTCATATTGAACAAGTGACAATAACCAAACCCCAAAGTAATTGGAAAGATTTACGTGCCCCTGGAACCTTTATTCCTGGAGTAATTAAAGCTGGAACCTATTACACAAATAGGGGTAAAGAGTTTTGGTATACCGATAAACAGACAAATTATTTAACAATTGAGTTAAAAGATGAGTCTTATAAACGGATTATCTTGACCATTGACAATAATGAGTCTTGGCAACAAAAACTTACTCATTCCTAAATACCAAGCGAAACAGATCAAAAAGAGCCTTTTTGCTTACTATTAAAGTTAGGATTGGGCTAGATTTTTGGTATTTCAACCACCTGCAACAGCAGGGACAATACTCACTTCATCACCATCTTTTAAAGCTGTAGCTGTCCCTTCCAAAAAGCGAATATCTTCGCTATTGACATACAAATTTAAAAAGCGTCGGGGTTGCCCTTGTTCATCACACAATCGTGATTTGATACCTGGACAATTTTGCTCTAAAGAATCAAATAATTCAGAAATACTGCTACCACTACATTCTAGGGTAGCTTGGTTATTTGTGAATTTCTGAAGAGCAGTAGGAACTAAAACTGTTACAGCCATAGAACTAGGAAAGTTAGGAGTGAAAAGTGGGAATTTGTCCTTGGTTTGAACAAATGATTAAACGAGAACTTGTTGCCATTCCAAGCGATCAAGTGTACGCGATCGCTCTAATGCACGTTCAAAGCTATCTAGTTTAGCATCAATTGTCAAAGGTTCACCAATGTAACCTTGTACTGCTTCTTGGGTTTTCAAACCATTGCCAGTAATGTAAACCACGGTAGTTTCATCTGGATCAATTTTGCCAGCTTCTACCAATTTTTTTAGCACAGCCACAGTTGTACCACCGGCTGTCTCTGTGAAGATACCTTCGGTTTCTGCGAGTAGCTTGATACCATCAATAATTTCTGCATCATTGACTGATTCAATATTACCGTTAGTTTTGTTCGCTATATCTACAGCATAAACGCCGTCTGCTGGATTGCCGATCGCCAGAGATTTAGCAATTGTATTTGGTTTGACTGGTTTAATAAAGTCGCGCCCTTCTTTGAAGGCTTCGACGATGGGGGAACAACCTTCAGCTTGAGCGCCACTAAAACGTACACTCTTAGCTTCTACCAAACCGACTTCTACAAATTCTTGGAAACCTTTATAAATCTTGGTAAATAGTGAACCAGAAGCCAAAGGCGCAACAATATGGTCAGGTAGTTCCCAACCCAGTTGTTCAGCAACTTCAAACCCCAGAGTTTTGGAACCTTCAGAGTAGTAAGGGCGCAAATTAATATTGACAAAACCCCAACCGTGTGTATTAGCAACTTCTGAACACAAACGATTGACTTGATCGTAATTACCTTTCACAGCCATGAGAGTAGGACTGTAGATCAAGCTACCTAAGATTTTACCTGCTTCCAAATCTGCGGGAATGAACACACAGCAGTCTAACCCGGCATGAGCTGCGATCGCAGCTGTCGAATTTGCCAAATTGCCAGTACTCGCGCAAGAAACAGTAGTGAAACCTAACTCCCTAGCCCGACTCAGAGCAACTGACACTACCCGATCCTTGAAACTCAGGGTAGGCATATTGACGGCATCATTCTTGATATAAAGCTTGTTTAGACCCAAGCGACGTGCTAGACGATGGGAACGAACTAATGGAGTCATACCAGTTCCCACATCTATAACATTGTCGGTGACAACGGGTAAAAAGGGACGATAGCGCCAGATTGAATTTGGCCCGGCTTGAATTTTTTCACGGCTGACGGTTAAACGTATGGCGTTGTAGTCGTACTTGACTTCTAAAGGCCCAAAGCAAAACTCACAAACATGACTAGCTTGCAGTTCATATTCTGCACCACATTCCTTACATTTCAAGGCTTTCAATGTGGCATTGAGCGTTTGGTTATCTATGGTTGTTGCCTGAGTCATAAACTAGCTTCCCCGTTTATCCGTCAACTGTCGCTTGATAGTAACACGAGCAAAAATACCAGTCAAACATACCCGACTATTTTTATCGGGTATGCTTAATGATACTCAAAAGCAATGAAAAATGATGTTTGTAAAATTTAATTAAAAGTAAAAACCTAATTTATCCAGTGTTAATACTCAGTTTTTTCCAGATCCAAATCAAAATAGATTATTAAGTGAAGCAAAGCTACCTAGTTGTAATACTGAAAGAGATGATGACAAATTTGAATACATAAGATGATGATTTCGCATTTATATTGATCATCAGCCCTTTGTTGTGATCTAGATCACTGACTAGCTTTCCTCATTCTTTTGTCTTTTTTATCTCTATGGATTTGATAGGGTAATGTGTGAACATCACAGCAAGTATCTATAACTGCCTTTATATATAGGTTTTAGTACTTTTTAAAACTGTTATCGAAGCTTCAATATAAAGTTGGCTGATACACTGCGATGCTCGCATTTACTGCTAGAGAAGTTACTTATTTATACTGAAGGTTTTTTTCGCAGCAAAAGTTACATTCTATTTGTTATTGATAACTCAGACAGTACATAAGAGTAAATTACGTGTATTCATACCTACAAGCCTAAAACCTCAAGGCTAAGTGCGAATCAAACAGCAATCTATTTCTGCGCGTTGCCTCAATATATTCTTTTAGGGGAGTCAATCAATTAACTCCCCAAATGTGCATTCCTGAAGCGTTCAAGTTTGGGGTTATATAAACGGTAATTCTTTAGGGAATTGCCGAACTTTATCCTGCTTGAAGATTCAGGAGAGAAGTTCAGCAAACAAACAAACTACATCTATGGTAACTCTAAAAAAATCTATAAACAATAGACGCAAGCGCTATCATTCTCTAGTCGCAACAGCATTATTAACTGGTAGCCTTTTTCAGTTTCTCGCCCCTGTATTAGCTGAGGGTACTACAGCAGGTATATCTATAAGTAACACGGCAACAGCAACCTACGAAGATCCCAATAATCCAGGGACAAGTATTAATGCTACTTCTAATACTGTGACTGTAACTGTAGCAGAGGTTGCTGGTATCACCGTTTCGGCCTCTGGTGTCACAGATAATAACGGTGGTACTGCTGGGGTTAATGATTTATTGACCTACACATACACCCTAACAAACGTCGGTAATGACCCAACAAGATTCCACATCCCTAACCAAGCGACAACAACAGGGCCGGGTACAGTATCTGGCATATTACCTAATGATAAAAATGGTCAAGCACCAGCTAGTAGCCAATTGCAATACAGTACTGATGGCGGTGCAACTTGGACAAACGTTTCTCCAGGCGGCGTAGACACACCCTCAGTTCCCGTTAACGGTACTGTATTAGTACGCGTGCCAGTAACTGTACAGCCTGGCGCTCAAACCAACGATATAATTACCGTTACCCTTGGTAACACTCCTGGTAATGCTCAAAACCAGCTGCGGAATCCTGATGGTGGTGACGTTTACACTGTAGATAACGCCGATGGTAGTCCTGGTGAGGTAGCTGGCGTACCTGTCAATGGTACACGTGAAGCAAGTGCCACAGAGCAAATTACAGTTGGTTCCAGCCTAAAAACCTATGCTTTAGCCACTGTTCTCA
Source organism: Atlanticothrix silvestris CENA357 (assembly GCF_016056295.1). Taxonomy (GTDB): domain Bacteria; phylum Cyanobacteriota; class Cyanobacteriia; order Cyanobacteriales; family Nostocaceae; genus Atlanticothrix; species Atlanticothrix silvestris. Next base: position 47,458 of record NZ_JAECZB010000097.1, on the reverse strand, counting down.
AGACTCGTAGTGCTTACAACAATGCTGGCACAGCTGCGATTACAGATGACAAACTGACTTACGGTTTGAGTTTACGAGTTGAGTCCAATGACCCAACAGGACAAGGAATAACCCCAGCAGCTTTGACAGGGACAAGCATCAATGTTGATGGGAATCCAGTTAACCGTATTCTGGTTTCTGATGCGATTCCTGCGGGTACAGATTTGGCGGCTGCACCAACTCCACCTCCAGGTTGGCAAACTGTTTACACCACAAGTCCAATATCCACTGATGCTAATACAGCCACATGGACTACAACAGCACCAGCCTCTTTAGCTTCAGTAACTCGCGTTGGTTTTATCAATAATCCAGCTACTATTACTTCTATCGCTCCAGGAACAACGGTGAACGGCTTCTCAATTCAGCTAGCCGTTGAATCAACTGCAACTTCACCTTTAACTATTGCTAATATTGCCCAATTGTTTGGTCAAACTCCTGGCACTAACGCCCCAGTATACGACGAATCTGGTGATCAAAATCCCAGCAACTACGATGGGTCTGTAGGCAATATGACACCTCCTGGGGGTACAGATGCCAATGGTGATGGTGTTCCTGATACTCTACCGCCTGCTAATGTTGATGACGGCTATATTGATAACCCAACAACTCCTGAAACGGGAGTTGATACAGGCAATAACAATAGTGGTGTTGGTACTGGTGGTGAAGCAAACGCCTTCACAGTGCAAACACCTGTAGCCTCAGCTATACTCAACGGGCCACAGAATGCGCCAGATGCTACTGGCCCATCAGGTCTAACCAACGATGATTTCACTAACAAATCTTCTCTCGTTCCTGCTGGTACAGCACCTGGTAGTACGATTGATCCGCAGTCAGTCGGATTTACCAACTCAATTAGAAACAGTGGGACTAATCCTGGCACGATTACATTAGTGCCAACACCACCAACTAATACCGCTGATTTACCAGATAATACCAAGGTAACTGTTACCTATAATAGTCAGTCTGCTATCTATAACTATACTCAAGCAGGAGGATTTGCCTTAGTTAGTGGTACGGTGAGTATTCCCAACGTTGCTGCTGGTGCAAGTATCAACTATGGTGTAGAAGTTGATTTACCTCCAGGCACAGCATTATCTACTGATATTAATAGAGGCTTCCCAGTTCCTATTACTGCTTCTATTGATACCAATGCAGATGGTATAGCTGATAGTCAAAACATCACTATTGATCGCGTCTATACTGGTTTCTTGAAATTAGTGAAAATGTCACGAATTTTACAAGGAACTGGGCCAGCAGTTGGTACAGGTCAAGATAATTTTGAATCCACACCTGCTGTCAATGGTATAGATCCGAATCCCGCTGTCGCCGATGTATCTAGAAATCCTGCTCCTGGGAATATTATTGAGTACCAGATTCGGTACACAAACATTTCCGATCCTCAATCTGGAACTGGAAACATAATTTTAAATGCTGACAAGATTGTGATTACTGAAGATGGTACACAATCTCCTAATAATTGGGCATTAGACAACGATATTAGTGGTCAAATTGATACTAGCAATATCGTTGGTTCTGCAAAGGATTCTGGTGCTTCCACTATCCAATTCTTCAGTGGTAATCCAGCAAGTTCCTCTGGCATTGATCAAACTGGAACGACAGTGAACACTGATGTTACTAAGTATGTTGATACTGTAACTGGTCAGGTTGCACCGGGTATTCAAAGGACATTTACCTTCCAACGTAAGGTCAATTAGATAGTTTAATTTCTCTTACCTCTCAGTTTGCTGAGAGGGATAGTCTGCATTTGTAGTTGGCATTTTATTTTATAACTACAAATTATTAAATCAATCTTGACAGACTAATACGACGTTTCCTAGCAAAAACAGGGAATTATAAATCAGCAATCAACATTTTGAAAGTTGTTTGAGGTTATTAATTTATGAAGGGTGTTTCTATTGCAGGTATAGGAGCGATCGCTCTCATTGCTACAGTACCATTTGTTAGTCAAATTCCAGGAATACCAAGTGTATGGCAATCGGGAATTGTAAACGCTCAAAATGTTAAAACTCAAGGGCAAATACA
>NZ_JAECZB010000097.1:0-45276 GCF_016056295.1 Atlanticothrix silvestris CENA357 | reverse complement strand
AAAGCGATCGCCTAATTAAAAATTTGACTCTTAATCAACCCATTCCCAAAGGCATATGGCAATCGGGAATTGTAAACGCTCAAAATGTTAAAACTCAAGGGCAAATACAATTGCGTCTAGATGCTGAAAAGCAAGTGTTGGCAACAGATCAGCAGGGTAAACAAAGCAAGAAGTGGGAACCTTTAAAAGGTCAAGCTGTAGTGCAGCCAGGAGATATGTTGCGTTATACCCTGAGTGGTGAAAACAAAAGCGATCGCCTAATTAAAAATTTGACTCTTAATCAACCCATTCCCAAAGGCATGATGTACGTGCTGAAGTCTACTAATGTCACAAACAACGCCAAAATTACTTACAGCATTGATAGTGGACGTAGCTTTGTAGAGAATCCCACTATTAAAGTTACCCTCCCTAACGGCAAAGTAGAAACTAAACCAGCGCCAGCAACAGCTTACACCCACATTCGCTTACTGATTCCATCTGTCGCAGCTAAGACCACAGTCAAAGCAACTTATCAAACCCAAGTGCGGTGATTTACATCGTCAGTCTGCACACGAAATATCAACTTAATACTAAACTCCCTTTTCTGAGTTGGAAAGGGAGAACAGGGCAATTTAAATTATGTATTTATACAGAAAAATGCCTTGATTAACAAAAAGCAAGGCATCTTAGAGGAGATTAATTTAGTGTTACGTCCTCAAAAACAAAAGCAGATAACTTCTCGCATTGCCTGGAATAATTGGTTCACAGCAGCTGTTATTATCGGAAGTTTATTACATATAAATACACCAATAAAAGCGCAACAAATTAATAATCAGGGTGTGTCTACACCTATAACCAATCAAGCTAGTTATACCTATATAGATCCTGCTACTACATATAAATATCAAGGAATTTCTTCTCAAATAAATTTTAATCATAACCCATTGATTGATCCATTAGGACGGATATTAGGTTGTGCCGGGACACTTTTACCTGACTATACAGGTTTTTCAGTCAGTGTCTATGAACCTAACCCTAATGATCCAACAGGAACAGAATTAGGACAATTAGTTTCCCTGACACGGACAGAGTTACCTGATATTCCTAACAATAATGTTCCTGGTGGTAAAGCGCCAAATATTGAAAATAGTAACCCTTACTTCCTAACAAATAATCCTGCGGGAGTCTACAATTTTTTACTCGATCCGAGTAAAGGTCAAATCAATCCCGGTAAAACCTACATTTTTGTAGTTAATCCAACGTCAAATTCTATTTATAAACAACGACGTATTAAAATTCAAATTCTTGATAGCACTGGCACACAAGGTAATAATATCGTCCGGTATGTAGCTATTTCTTTAGATGGTCAGCCAATTAATCTTACAGGTGAAACCAGAGTAGAAAGTTCAGTTGTCTTGATTCCTAATGCCGAAGTTGTAGGGCTGGACTTATTAGCCTTTGAATTTACTACAAATATGTGTCAAGGGAATCAGTTGCAGATTATCAAAACAGGCGATCGCGCTGCTGCGGAACCTGGAGATACGGTCATCTATCGCTTGTCAATGAGAAATCTAGCTGATGTTGGTTTGAACAATGTAGTAATTACCGACAATCTTCCTTTAGGATTCAACTTTTTACCTAAAACTGTACGGGGAGAGTTAGATGGTCAGCCAGTCGCTATCACTTCAGAACGCAATGGTTCTACTTTGACATTCCGCACAGATATCACCATCCCAACAGAGAAAGTCTTAAATATTGCCTACGCTGCTCAACTCACAGCCGATGCTTTGCGGGGTACTGGTCGCAACAGTGCGATCGCTAATGTACTACGGGCTGATAACGGCTTTAGTATCAAGGATGGCCCTGCAACTCACCAGTTAAAAATTCGACCAGGAATTGTTTCTGACTGCGGCATAATTATTGGTCGTGTGTTTGTTGATAAAAACTTTGACGGTGAACAGCAATCTGGTGAGCCTGGGGTTCCCAATGCAGTAATTTACACCGAAGACGGCAACCGCATTACCACAGATCCTAATGGTTTGTTCTCCTTAGCCAATGTCTTACCTGGAAATCATACAGGTGTATTAGATCTCAGCAGTCTTCCCGGTTATACCCTAGCTCCCAATCGCAAATTCCGCGAACGCAATAGCCAATCTCGCTTAGTGCGTTTAGAGCCTGGTGGATTAGTACGCATGAACTTCGCAGTTACACCCACCTTCCAGGAGCAAGTTAAATGAACCCTAGGCTGCACCATGCAACTACTTTTAATCTGAAATTGTTGGGGGCAATGCCAGTAGCTCTCGGTCTTGTTTTGTATCCTGCGACAGTCAAGGCGGAATTCACTAGTAAATACCTTGATTCTCAGAGCGAACCTTTGCCAGCAAACACAACCATCGAGGCTCAAGAACAAGAAAACAAACTTGCTGAAAGTAGCATAGATTCAAATTCTTCCCATCTTTTGGAAAGTTCCCAGCAACAATTTCCACCTCTTGAATTTCCCGCAACTTCTTCAACTCCAAATATCCAGCCAACTAAAACAGAAATACAACCATTTCAACCAGCAACTTCTATTCAATTACCTAGAGGCTTACGCAAAGTAGCACAAATAGCCGAAGACAAAGAAACAATTCCCTCCACTTTCCCAGCAATCAAAATCCTCACACCAACGCCTAACACTGTTGTGGATATTCCAGCGATGACGGTGATGTTGCAATTTCTTGCTGGTAGTCAGGTGGAATTGCGAATAAATGGCACTTTAGTAGATCCTTCCTTGGTTGGACGAACGGAAACTGATGTTACTACCAACTTGATAACGCAGACATGGTATGGTGTCTCCTTAAAAGAAGGAGTAAATACCATTGCTGCACAAATTATAGGAAGTACAGAATTGCCTATAACAATGCAGGTAGTAGTACGAGGAGCGCCACAACAACTCAAATTAGCCACAGTTGAGTCTCGTATCCCTGCTGATGGACGTTCTATAGCTACCATCAAGGGTCAACTCATTGATGCAAATGGTAATCACTCTAATCGAGATGCTGTTGTGACTCTTACAGCCACGGCTGGGGAGTTTGTAGGGGCAGACTTCAAGCCTGATCAACCGGGATTTCAGGTGGAGGCGAAGGCGGGGCAATTCACAGCTAGTTTGCGATCGCATCTCAAGGCCGAAACTGTCACAATTCGGGCAACCACTAATAACTTAGAAGCCTTTACTCAACTGCAATTTGAAACGGCACTACGTCCCAGTTTGGTGAGTGGGGTTGTAGATCTACGTTTGGGGGCTAGAGGTACAAATTATTACGGCAGTTTTCGTGATTTTTTGCGTCCTGACAAAGACATCGGCATCCAATTAGATTTTAATTCAGCGGTATTTGCCACTGGTGCGATCGGCGAGTGGTTGTTTACAGGTGCATATAACAGTTCTCGCAGCCTCAACGAAGATTGTGATTGTAATAATCGCTTGTTTAGAAACTATCAATTTAGTGAACAAAACTATCCTGTCTATGGTGATAGCTCTCAGGTTGATGTGATCACACCTTCAATTGATAGCGTATATCTCCGGTTTGAGCGTTCAACTGGTATTCCTGGAACTACACCCGATTATGCAATGTGGGGTGACTACAACACCGAAGAGTTTGCTCGTTCATCACAGCAATTTACGGCAATTACTCGCCAACTCCACGGCTTTAAAGCTAACTACAACTTAGGAAATTTTCAAATAACAGGCTTCTATGGCAACCATTTAGAAGGATTCCAACGAGATAGTATTGCTCCTGATGGTACTAGTGGCTATTACTTCCTTTCTCGTCGGATTCTCGTTCCAGGTAGTGAAAATGTCTTTATTGAATTAGAAGAACTGAATCGTCCTGGTACTGTATTGCAACGCGAACAGTTGAACAGAGGCCCAGACTACGAAATCGATTACGATCGCGGTACTCTATTATTCCGCGAACCCATCCTTCGCACCGATATTGATGGAACTGGACAAGTATTAGTACGTCGGATTGTTGTGAGCTATCAATACGACAGTCAAGATTCTGATAGCAATATCTATGCTGGTCGCTTGCAATATAACCTTTCTCGTAGTCTGAATAATGAAAGTTGGTTGGGTGCAACTTACGTTAGAGAAAATCAGGGTGTGCGTGATTTTGAACTTTATGGCGCAGATGCCATGATTTCTCTGGGTTCCCAGGGCAAATTAACGGCAGAATATGCCCATTCCACAAATGATTCTCACCTGATGGGACGGGTACGTGGTGAAGCTTATCGTTTGGAAGCAGAAGGAAAAATTACCAATGCAATTCAAGGTCGTGCTTATTATCGCTATGCCGATACAGGCTTTGCTAATAATGCCACCATTAGTTTTGTACCCGGTCAAACTCGTTATGGGGCAAAGCTTACAGCCAAATTAACCTCAAGTACTAACGTCAGGATGCAATACGACCACGAAGACAATTTTGGCATTGCACCCCAACCACTAGATACCTTTGAAGAATTATTTTCACCACGTTTAGAAGCGATTCCTGGTAGTAAAGTTAATAATTCTTTGACGACAATTTCCGCCGGTATTCAACAACGCTTAGGTAAAGCTATTTTTGATGTGGATTGGATTCACCGCAATCGAGAAGACCGTATCCCCAATAGTGCATTGAGCAGTAATTCTGATCAGTTGCGATCGCGTTTTTCAGTTCCTATCGCTAAAAATCTAACTTTTCAAGCGCAAAATGAACTGACCTTATCTTCTGATCAAGATACTGTTTACCTAGACCGTACCATCTTGGGTCTAAATTGGGCTGCAATGCCTGGTGTCAATGTTAGTCTTGCTCAACAGTTTTACACTAGTGGTCAATTTTCGGGTAACTCTATCACTAGCCTCAGTGTCAACGGCGAACACAAACTTAGCTCAGATACTACCTTAACTGGTCGTTACTCGATTTTAGGTGGTGCTAACGAAGTTACTACACAAGGAGCAATTGGTCTAAATAACCGCTGGTCTATTGCTCCTGGTTTACGGCTAAATCTTGCTTATGAACACGTATTTGGTAACTTCTTTGGACGCACCGCAACAGGCCAACAATACGCCCAACCCTTCGCCTTTGGTCAGAGTGCCTCTTCTATCGGATTTAACGGTGGAGATAGCTATAGTGTGGGGCTGGAATATAGTGATAATCCCCAGTTTCAAGCCAGCGCTCGTTATGAGTATCGTACTTCTTCTAGCGGTTCTAACACTGTCATTTCAGCCGCAGCTACCGGTAAGATTTCCCCGGCTTTAACGGCTCTGGTGCGTTATCAACAAGCTGGGTCTTCCAATCAAAAGCTGACTGGATTGGGGGATACAGCTAACCTCAAGCTAGGTTTAGCCTACCGCGACCCCAAAAACGATAAATTTAATGCTTTGTTGCGTTATGAATATCGCAAAAATCCGGCGTTGATTCCTGACACTATTCTTTTAGGTAGTGGTACAGGTTCCGAGGATCATACCTTCGCCTTGGAAACTATTTATGCTCCTAACTGGCAATGGGAATTTTACGGTAAATATGCCCTGCGTAACAGCACTTCTTATATTGCTAGTGATTTAGCTGGTACTAGCACAGTGAATCTAGCCCAAATTCGGGCTACCTACCGCCTCGGATACAGCATGGATTTGGTGGGTGAGGCTCGTTGGATTGGTCAATCTAACTACACAGAGACAGGCTTTGTGGTAGAGACAGGTTACTATTTGAGTCCTAATCTGCGTCTTGCTGCTGGCTATGTATTTGGTAAAGTCGATGACCGGGACTTCTCAGGTACGCGTTCCGCAGGCGGCCCTTATTTGGGTATTACTCTCAAGCTAAATGAGTTATTTGAAGGTTTTGGACAACAAAAAGTTACCCCACCCCAACAACAAGAATCTGTGGTGCAGCCTTTAGTTGATCAAACAAGAGAAGTAGGAAAGTTAAGAATATGAGTTTATTTATACAAAAGCATTTATGTAATTTAACTGGGAAATTAAATTTCAAAGTGAATAATGATTGCAAATACGTTACTTTGGGCAACCTAATCAAAAAACTATGAAAAAGCCATTAACAATTAGCCCCAAAAAACTATGGCTGAGTAGCCTGGGCTTTTTTTTGTGTATTTTAGGAAATAATATCCAACCTAGCTGGGCTGAAGGCAGCAAAGAGTTAATTTCTAATGGCGGATACAGACCTTACGTAGAATGGTCAGATTTAACAATAGCAGGTATTATTCGCAGAACCACACTGAAAGTTTATGTGGAAGCAGGAGAAACAGTTAATCTTGGCTCTAGTGTGCATACTAGTTTCTCAAACCCACAAGATATCGTTTACCGCAGTCCTTTTGGTGGTCAAAATGGCTCTTGTGATGTTCTGGCTACTGGTTTTGGTTTCATTGACACCCTTGCCAAAGAAACGGCTGGCCCTTCACCTAATAGTGGTGGCTATACCCCTTGTAAGTTTGTCGCTACAGAAACTGGTATTTACGAAGTTGAATTTCGTTCTCCGAATACAAGTGGTTCAGGTAATCCGCCGCCAATAGCCACGACGGCAGCATTTTCTACAAATAATACTCAACTTTCAGGGGTAGCTGCTTGGGATATTACAGTTCGAGATAGTAATAATGTTACTAAAACAGGGCGAATATTTACTAACTACATCGCTATGAATATGGGGGCAAATGCCAATGGTAGCACTCCCATAGCACTGAAATCTAAGCTTTATATTCAAACTAAAGATGGGTATCGATACGAAACTGACATGAATGGAATCGATCCCTTTGGCTTCATATTTTTTGCTAATAGCCGGGGATATATTGATAAAACTAACAATAGTACTCTTTACCATAGTGCCGGTGGCGCTACTAATAATAATCTGTTATTTGCTGGGAATGTACGTGTTCAAGATCCCAGCGTTGCTGATACAGCTACTGATATCACCCATTTAGTTTTCTTTAATCGCCCTGTAACAGAAACACTGGTTGCTTTGGGAATTCCTTTAGCAGCAACACCACCAGCTATACCTCAAAATTTCCTCTTTACTGGTGGGACTGGTGGTAGCGGTAATCAGACTTTTGTTGGTGTGGGGGGTAATTTTAGTTTTAATGCGGCTTCTAGCGGTAGTTATCAAATTATTATTGACACCAACACAGACGGTATTTTTGATCCTAGTGTAGATAGAGTACTACAAAATGTGATGTCTGCTGGGCAAAATGTGACCCAGTGGAATGGGAAGGATGCTAATGGGGTAAATCTACAACCTAGAACAGGGAATCAGCCATACAATGCCCAAATTACGACTAGAGGGGGTGAATATCATTTCCCCTTACTAGATGCTGAAAATAACCTTTCAGGATTTAAGATAACTATGGAAAACGCTCCTACTGCTTTTCCTAATCTTGTAGATCAAAATGGACAGCAGATTGGCTCGACTACCATTTATTACAACGACAACAACTATACTACTGCGAATGGTACAGCGATTAACTTAAATCCCACAGGTAGTCAAGTAGCTACTAGCCCGCGTAATGCTGCGAGAGGTATTAATAGTGCGTTAGGAGAGCATGAATTTAGTAATAATTATGGTGACTTTAAGGGGATAGATACTTGGACATATTTTCCTAGTCAAGCAATCACTACTTCCTTGGTAATTACTACTACTACTCAAGCAAATGTCAAAGGAACCAAATCTGTTCGCTTCCTCACAGATAATGATAATACTGGAACAGTAACTGTAGGCGATCGCATTGAATATACCATCACTTACTCCAATTTGAATCCAGGTAATAGCGATGCCATCAACTTTGTTGTTAACGATTTATTACGCTCACAGTTAACCTTTGTGAGTGCAGCCATTATTGCAACTTCGGGGAATAACATCACACTCAATCCCAGTTACAACGGTACTAGTGTTGTTGCTGTGACAAATTCTGGAACTCTGCGCGTAGGTGATACTATCACCATTAAAATTACTGCCACAATTAACAGTGTCAATGGTGGTAACTCAATTAGTAACCAAGCAAACGCTACTTTCAACACACCTGATAATTCTACGGGAACTGTTGGTACAGTGTTTACAGATGCAGACTCGAATGGCGCTACCAATAACCCACCCACTCTCGGTAATTCGTTCTTGCAAATTACTGATGATGGTATAAACACTGGTAATAATCCTGCTAGTACGGCAGATGATGATCCCACTTTATTTACAGTATCAAATATTATTAGTTCTAATCCTAAGTTGTTGTTAACTAAACGCATTACCCGCATCAATAACCAAGATTTAACTGATATTGTGGATGGTCGTAGTGATGTTGCTAGTAATGCCAACAACTATGTACCAGAACCCTATGCTACTGATGATAGCGATCCTAAATGGCCTGTTGGCTACTTGCGAGGATTGATTAATGCTGGCATTGTCAAACCGGGAGATGAATTAGAATACACCATCTATTTTCTTTCCAATGGTTTGGGTAATGCAACTAATGTTAAATTCTGTGATTTAGTTCCAACTAATGTTAATTTTATTTCTAGTGCTTTTAATGGTATGACTCCTAATGATGGTGGCTTGTCAGGAGTAGATCAAGGTATTGCCTTGGCTGTTGGTTCTACTACACCTACGATATATTTGAGTAATGTTGCAGATGCAGATCGTGGGCGTTTTTATCCAGCTAACGATTCAGCTACACCATTAGCTTGTGGGGCTAACATTAATGGGACTAATCTCAACGGGGCTGTGATAGTTAATATTACACGAAGTCCAGATTTGCCTAATCTACCAAAAGCAACTGGAGCTGGTACACCTGCCAATTCTTATGGCTTTGTTCGCTTTAGAGCTAAGGTGAAATAAATTCACCCACCACTCACAGGGGGAATTAACACCACTTCATCGCCCTCTTGCAGGAGAGTATCTGGTTCGACAAATATTAAATTAATTCCAAAGCGGGTGATGTTACGCCATTTGGTAAGTTCTGGGTGTTCAGCTATAAGGCGATCGCACACTGCTTTGACTGTTGTACCATGAGGAAATTCCAGCGCTAGTTCCGAAACCCCGTAAGCTTCTTGATAAGCAGCAAATAGTTTGACAGTAACTGTGATCGCAGATTTAGACATATAACATGCTTTGGTAATACCAATTCGTAATTCATAATTCGTAATTAAAGAAGTAGAGAATTGGTATAATTCCTGGAATTTATTATACATTAAAAAATCTGCTCTAAGCGCTGGAAGTCGCGTTGCACCTCAAGCCACAGGGCCTTATTATTAGGGTCTGTTTTCAAGGCCTTTTTGAGATAAATTCTGGCTTTAAGTAATTGGTTTTCGGTAATTAACGCTCGTCCCCAAATTTGATAAGCAACGGCCTGCCATTGGCGTACTTCTGTGTCCCCTGGTAAACGTTCTGCTAAAGCTTCCGCCAGGGCGATCGCTTGGGGAAATCGTCTTTCTTTCAAAAACCGTTGTAGTTGCTCATAAGTTTTCCACTTCAGCCGTTGTTCTATTTCCACCAAATTGGGCGGCTTTGGCGTTGGCGGCTTTTCGGTTGTCACCGTGGCTGTTGGTGCTTTTCCTTGGCGCGTAGCTTTAGAAGCATCACGCCCAGATGTGGACGGCTGACGTGGCTGTGAGACTGTTTCCTCTGGAGGCACTACAGTTAAAAGGAGTCTGTAAGCCTCTGTCAAGGCAATAAATTTATCTTTAGCTCTTTTGTCATTTGGGTTAATATCGGGATGATATTGCTGAGCTAAACGTCTGTAAGACGCTTTGATGTCGGTAAAAGAGGCTCCCGACCTTAAACCCAATAAGCGGTAGCAATCTCCAAGATCCATCTTGATCTATATAGCGATCGAAATATGCAGCTTTCGGCTATTCGCTTCCGGCCTTAAGGTTTTAATTATAAAGACTAATCTTCTATTTTATAGTTCACATTTGGCAGTTTTTTCTAGGGGCTAGGGGTTAGGGGCTAGAGACTAGAGAGTAGGAAAGGGATATTTAGCTGTCATTTTTGGGTTTATCGAGTATTAAGGACTACGAAAGAGATTTAATTACAAATTCTTTCAATCCCTAATCCCTAACTCCTAACTCCTAATCCCTAATCCCTAATCCCTAGTTCCTAGTCCCTAATCCTACGGGCGCTCTTCAATTACACGGTCAATTAAACCGTATTCTTTAGCCTCAGCAGCAGACATGAAAAAGTCACGATCCATGTCTTTTTCAATCTTGGCTATAGCCTGACCAGTATTTTGAGCATAAATCTCATTGAGCTGGTGACGAATCCGCAGAATCTCTTTAGCTTCAATTTCGATATCAGTTGCTTGTCCACGGGTACCACCGGAAGGCTGGTGAATCATAATCCGTGAGTGAGGTAATGCCATGCGTTTGCCCTTAGTGCCAGCTGTCAATAGGAAAGATCCCATTGAGGCGGCTAAACCAACGCAAATTGTCACCACATCTGATTTGATGTGTTGCATGGTGTCAAAAATTGCCAAGCCAGACGTAACCATACCACCAGGGGAATTGATATATAAGTAAATATCCTTACCTGGATCGTCTGAATCCAGATACAGCATTACAGCAATAATTTGGTTGGCAATCTCATCATCAATATCTTTACCCAAGAAAATAATCCGTTCTCGGTAAAGGCGATCATAGATGCTAATCCAGTCTGTATACTGCCCTCCGGGCATCCGGTAAGGAACTTTAGGAACGCCTATAGGCATTTTCGTGACTCCGTTTGATAATTAGCAATTAGTTAATAGTCAGTAGTCATTAGTCAGTAGTCATTAGTTAGTGGTTAATAGTAAAAAACAACTGACAACTAACAACTAACAACTAACAAATTAAAGGACACTAGCAGGTAGGGGTGGATTGGCGAGTTCTTCTTTTTCAAAAACTCGGTCAATCAAACCGTATTCCTTAGCTTCGTGGGGTGTCATGTATAACAGCCGATCCATATCTTTGGTAATTTTTTCTGGAGGCTGTCCGGTGGTGCGATGTAAAATATCGACCATCGCGGTTTTGTTTACCAGAACTTCCTTAGCCCGAATTTGAATATCCGTTGCTTGACCTTGGGCGTAGCTTTTGGGCTGGTGCAGGATAATGTTGGAGTGGGGCAAACTGGCGCGACAACCTTTTGTGCCAGCACTGAGGAGCATCGCTGCCATACCCATCGCCGAACCAACACAGATAGTGTGGATGGGAGGCTTGATGTATTTCATGGTGTCGAATATGGCGAAAGCTTCTGTTTCAAAGCCAATGGGATCGCCACTATAACCGGAGGTTCCGGTCGAGTTGATATAGATTTTAATTGGCTTTTCGGGGTCGTCGGACTGTAAATACAGTAGTTCGGCCACGATCAATTCCGTGACAGCTGGCACCAGTGGCATTCCAAGATAGACAATTCTTTCCTTTAATAGTAAGGAAGGCAAATCTGGCGGCGGTGTCCGGTAAAAGTTATCACCGTAATAAGGGGCTTGAACAGCCTTGATGGGGGAAATGTCCATAGCAACTGATCGCCTGAAACTATGCCGTTAACTGTAATACATCCTAGCGTGATGCTAGCTCTCTTCAAGTGCGGATTTCTCTCTAATACTCTAGGGGGCTGAGGATCTGCCAATAAGTAGCTACTAAGATATTCTGAATATATTATCCGAAAATTATTAATGGATTCTGTATTGGCTAGGTTTTCCGTAGCGCTGATGTTGCGGTTTGAAGTTATTTAGAAATATGTATATCTTAACTAGGAAATTTGGGTTATGAAAGTTAACTTGCAGCCTGTCCTGAATGATGGTAATTTGGACGCGAACCAACCGAGTAGTCAACGTCAGTTGGCAATTTCGGTTTCTGCGATCGCCGAAAATCTCGACCGGAATGTACCACTTAATTTATGCTTAATTCTCGACCACAGTGGTTCTATGAATGGACGACCGCTAGAAACTGTCAAAAAAGCGGCGAACCAATTAGTTGACAGACTTAGACCTGGCGATCGCTTGAGTATTGTAGTTTTTGATCACAGAGCCAAAGTCTTAGTACCTAATCAAATTATTGAAGAACCAGAGAAAATCAAAAAGCAAATCAACCGTCTGGCGGCCGATGGTGGGACTGCGATTGATGAAGGTTTACGCTTAGGTATTGAAGAGTTAGCAAAGGGAAAAAAAGAAACAATTTCCCATGCATTTTTGTTAACTGATGGGGAAAATGAACATGGTGATAACAATCGATGTTTGAAATTTGCCCAACTGGCTGCTGGCTATAATTTGACTTTGAACACTTTGGGTTTTGGTGACAATTGGAACCAAGATGTTTTAGAACAAATAGCTGATGCCGGTCTGGGTACTTTATCTTATATTCAAAAACCAGAACGAGCAGTGGATGAATTTAGTCGCTTGTTCAACCGAATGCAAACGGTGGGGTTGAATAATGGTTATTTACTGCTCTCTTTGATGCCCAATATCCGCCTAGCAGAACTCAAACCTATTGCTCAAGTTGCTCCAGATACAATTGAGCTACCAGTACAGCAAGAAGCTGATGGACGTTTCGCTGTCCGTCTGGGAGATTTAATGAAAGATGTGGAACGGGTGATTTTAGCTAATATTTATTTAGGACAGTTGCCAGCAGGTAAACAAGCGATCGCCAATGTCCAAGTCCGCTACGATGACCCTACCCTAAATCAAAGTGGGTTATTCACGCCCAATATCCCTGTATACGCCAATGTAGTTAGGGATTACCGACCAGATATCAATTCCCAGGTGCAGCAGTCTATTTTAGCATTAGCCAAATATCGACAAACCCAGTTAGCGGAGACGAAATTGCAACAAGGAGATCGTTTTGGTGCTGCCACAATGTTGCAAACTGCTGCCAAAACAGCTCTGCAAATGGGAGATACTGGTGCAGCGACGGTGTTACAAACTTCTGCTACTCAACTCCAATCTGGTGGAGATTTATCCGAAAGCGATCGCAAGAAAACCCGAATTGTCTCAAAAACCGTGTTGCAAGATACCCCTCCTCAATGAAAGTTCAACTGCTATCGACACTAAATGATACTAATGTTGATGTGGCTCAATTGAGTAATCAACGTCAATTAGCGATCACAATTTCGGCTAACGCTGGTGAACTTGATCAGCATTTGCCACTAAATTTATGCTTGATTCTTGATCAAAGTGGTTCCATGCATGGAAAACCAATATCAACTGTGATTCAGGCAGTGGAACAATTATTGGATAGATTGCAGCCAGGCGATCGCATTTCTGTTGTCGCCTTTGCTGGTGCTGCACAAGTCATTATCCCCAACCAAATCATCAACGATCTCGAAAGCATCAAATCTCAAATTAAAAAGAAACTCAAGGCTAGTGGTGGTACGGTAATTGCTGAAGGTTTGCAACAGGGAATTACAGAATTGATGAAGGGGACGAAAGGCGCAGTTTCCCAAGCATTCCTGCTCACAGATGGTCATGGTGAAAGTAGTTTGCGGATTTGGAAGTGGGAACTAGGCAAAGACGACGATAAGCGCTGTCTCGAACTTGCTCATAAGGCAGCTAAAATCAATCTGACTATTAACACTCTCGGCTTTGGTAATGACTGGAACCAGGATCTTTTAGAAAAAATTGCCGATGCTGGTGGTGGGACTTTAGCTCATATTGAGCGTCCTGAACAAGCAGTGGATGAATTTAGCCGTTTGTTTAGGCGCATTCAATCGGTGGGGCTAACTAACGCCTATTTGCTGTTGTCTTTAGTGCCTAATGTGCGATTAGCAGAACTCAAACCCATTGCTCAAGTTTACCCAGATACGATTGAGTTATCAGTGCAACAAGAAGCGCATGGAGGTTTTATTGTGCGCTTGGGAGATTTGATGCAAGATGTGGAACGGGTAGTTTTAGCTAATATTTATCTGGGACAGCTACCAGAAGGACAACAGGTCATTGGACATTTGCAAATCCGCTACGATGACCCAGCAGTAAATAAGCAGGGTCTAGTTTCCCCGATGGTTCCTGTCTATGCAAATGTGGTAAGGGCATATCAACCTGCTGTGAATGCACAGGTGCAACAATCTATTTTGGCATTAGCAAAGTATCGTCAAACTCAGTTAGCTGAAGCGAAATTACAACAAGGCGATCGCACTGGTGCAGTTACTATGTTGCAAACAGCTGCTAAAACTGCCTTACAAATCGGAGATACTGGTGCAGCTACAGTTTTGCAATCTTCCGTCACTCGCCTACAAGCTGGAGAACAACTTTCACAAGCAGATTTGAAGAAAACTAGGATTGTATCAAAGACAGTTTTACAAGAATAGCTGGTCAAAGGAGTGTATTGTCCGCCTGTTATTAAAATGTCTGCTTCTTTGCAGAGGTAATTGTTTTTTGCAAGAACATAAAGGCATAATAAGTCTCATAATTTAAAATACTAGTATTTATGTTTATATAGAAAAAATAACTGTTTGTATAATCTAAATAAGATGTATTTTTTAAACAGGAAAAATATTGAAACCTAAAGTTATTTTACTGACAGCTAGTCTATTATTAACCAGCGTAATTATAGTAACAAAAATAGTACAAGCCCAAAATAATCAGAATAATAATGTACAGACATTGGCATCACGCAAAAAGACAGAAACCGAACTGATCAGTATTGCCGAAGCTACTTTAAAGGTAGAGAATGATATTTTGGTTAATGGTAATATTGAAACTGCTTTAAGTCGCAATCCCCGCGCCTTAAGGGTAAGAGAAGCGCTCATCAAACACTTTGAAAGAATATTGGAGCGTCGAAAATTTTTAACTGCTCGTAAAATTGGTTTTAGAGGCTTTCAGACAATGCTGGAGGTAGAAAATATTTAAATAAATGGAGATACAGCAACTTTAGAGGCAACAGAAAAAACTGTTCACGATTATGACTTGTCCATTATGCCTCTTGATACTCCTAATACAACAGAATATTACACAGATCATCTGTTCACTTTTGTTTTACGTAATGGTCAGTGGGAGCTTTCCTCAGATCAATTACTGAATGTACCTAGTCCGCCTACCAAGCCTGATAAAAAATCAGTTCCAGTTGATCCGAGTATAACTCCAGCAGATCCTCTAGCTCCTCCAACAGATATAAAGTCTAATTTAACTTCTCTACAGGCAGCCTTAGCCTCGAAAAATATTTTTATCATTTTGAGAAGTTCCTAGATTGATTCTGCTGTTCCTAAACAGTTTAAAAAGTCTGCATTAAATTTTCAAATATTAGCTCTAGCCCTTTTAGATTATGGTTTCTATGCTGTATTGCTTATGATAAAATCACAGAATGTTTGACAACATCTGCAAATTTTTGGCTGAAAACTTCTCTACTGACTTCGCCACTTGGTTGTTAGGAGAACCCATCACCTTAACTGAACTAAGTCCCCAAGAGTTGTCCCTTGAACCCATACGTGCCGATGCATTACTTTTACTACAGTCAGCACAAAATGTATTGCATTTAGAGTTTCAAACTCAGGCTAATGCTGAAATCCCCTTTCGGATGCTAGATTATCGCGTTCGCGTTTATCGTCGCTTCCCTCAAAAGGCAATGCATCAAGTTGTGATTTATCTTAAGTCAACAAATTCAGACTTGGTTCGGCAAAATACATTTACTATTCCTCAGACACGCCATGAATTTCAAGTTATAAGGCTTTGGGAACAACCAACAGAGATATTTTTAAGAACGCCCGGACTTTTACCGCTTGCAGTATTGAGTAGCACAGTTGAGCCAGAATCTGTACTTACCAATGTAGTCCGACAAATTAATAATATGACAGAATTAAGAACTCAAAGTAATCTGGCTGCTTCCACAGCAATTCTAGCTGGTTTAGTATTAGATAAAGAGGTCATTAGAAAAATTATCAGATCAGACATTATGCGTGAATCAGTAATTTATCAAGAAATTTTAGAAGAAGGCAAAGCCGAAGGTAAAGCTGAAGGTAAAGCCGAAGGTAAAGCTGAAGGTAAAGCCGAAGGTAAAGCTGAAGGTAAAGCCGAAGGTAAAGCCGAAGCTTTACTTGGAGTGGCAAAAAATCTCATTAATACGGGTATGCCACTAGAACAGATAGCGACAATTACAGGATTATCAATGGAGCAGTTACAAGCAGAATTAGGAAGCGATTAAGGCTAATGAATTTTGTCTGCGCTTGCTTGACTAATTCTCTTAAACCTCAAAAAATAATCGGTGCAGTAAACCTGCACCGATTGATCGCACAATTTAATTTGAATTGCACTTGACATTTTCCCTCATGCCAATGCTGAAGCTTGGGGTTTGGCAAAAATCATTCGTCCTGCTGAGGTTTGTAAAGCGCTGGTGACTACTACTCGCACTTCAGCACCTACATAGCTACTGCCTTCTTCAACAACGACCATAGTACCATCATCCAGGTAGCCAATACCCTGACTAGGTTCTTTACCTTCTTTGAGAACCTTTAAATCCAAGTTGTCGCCCGGTAGATAACTAGGACGAACGGCATTCACGAGGTCATTAACATTCAAAACAGGTACTTTTTGTACGCTGGCTACTTTAGACAAGTTGTAATCATTGGTTAGCAATGTACCATTGATCTCTTGGGCAAAGCGTACTAATTTGGCATCTACTGTGGCAATATCTTCGTAATCAACAGGGTTGATCAAGATGCGATCGCTGTAAGCTTCTTTAACACGGTTAAGAATCTCTAGCCCACGCCTTCCCCGCACCCGCTTTTGGTCTTTACTCGCATCAGCTACTTGTTGCAATTCTTGCAATACGAATTGTGGCACAATAATCACTCCTTCTAGAAAACCTGTTTCTAGGAGTGCTTCAATACGACCATCAATAATACAGCTAGTGTCTAAAACTTTGGTATTGGCGGGTTTTAATGTCCCTTCCGCTACCATTGTCTCCACGGTATTGGGATTAATAAACCGCAATAAGCCTCGCCCATGAGTATCTGCTAAATTCATGCCAGTGACAGCAAGTATAATACTGCCGACAACTGCCACTAGAGGCTTAATAAATCCAAAATCTGGCGGGATGGGTAGGAGAAATAGTGGAGCTAGCATTAAGTTAGCTAGCAATAGCCCAATTACTAAGCCAATGGCGCGAGTTAAGATCATTTCCAGCGGCATATCTCGGACTTGTGCTTCTAGGCGACGGTATGTCGTTTGAAAACTTAGCCCGATCGCACCACCAATAATAGCGGCAAAAACGGCAACAACTAAGCGTAAAGCTTCTATGTTTGTTACCCGATCTAGCGAGCCATTGGGTAGTAGTTCGATGCTGTAGAACCCTATTCCCGATGCTGCAAGGATAAATGAGATAATGATAATAGCGTCAAGCATGGTTGTCTTGTTTTCCTGCGACTGTTTTACCCGATAAAGTCAAGTATTTTTCATTTAACCTGTATATAGAGATTAATCAATATTGACTTACACTAGGCTTTTAAGCAGGGAATATCTGCAAATATTATAACCAAAGTGTTTTCTCTTCATATTTTTCCTAATTTTGTTGCAAAACGATAAAAACTTGTAAAAAACTATTTATTTTCCTTATTTTTAATTCTTTCGTTGGATTAATTTCCTTCTTTTTTACAATGACTCAAAAAGTTAATGTTTCTAGCGTTGCAAGTTCTGCTTATATACATATTCCTTTTTGCAGACGGCGGTGCTTTTATTGTGATTTTCCCGTGTTTATAGTGGGCGATCGCTCACGTGGTGAAACATCTGGTACTATCTCTCAATATGTTGATGTGCTATGTGAGGAAATTGCGATCACACCAGCCTGTGGTCAACCACTGAAGACAATTTTTTTTGGTGGTGGTACTCCATCGCTGCTATCAATAGAGCAGTTGCAACGTATAGTGGGAGCGCTAGAAAAGCGTTTTGGGATTGCTCCTAGAGTAGAAATTTCAATGGAAATAGACCCAGGCACATTTGATTTAGCACATATAACAGGCTACCGTAGCGTAGGTGTGAACCGGGTAAGTTTAGGTGTACAAGCCTTTCAGGAAGAATTATTGCAAGTTGCTGGGCGATCGCACTCAGTGGTAGATATTCTTGCATCTGTGGAACTAATCCACCAAGTCGAGATTCCCGAATTTAGCATAGACCTAATTTCTGGGTTGCCGCATCAGTCTTTAGATCAATGGCAAGATTCCCTAGACAAAGCAGTGACAATTGCACCGACTCATATATCCATATATGACCTCACTATTGAGCCTGGGACAGCTTTTGGTCGTTACTACAAACCTGGTGACAGTCCTTTGCCCACAGATTTAACCACAGTCAAAATGTATCAAATGGGGCAGCGGGTTTTGACCAATGCAGGTTATGAGCATTATGAAATTTCTAATTATGCTCAACCTGGCCATCAATGTCGGCATAATCGAGTTTATTGGGAAAATCAACCTTATTACGGCTTTGGTATGGGTGCAGCCAGTTATGTCCAGGGTAAACGCTTTACTCGCCCACGTAAAACTAAAGAATATTACCAGTGGGTGCAAGATTTGATTACTAATGGTGGCGTAATTAATTGTGAAGTGACACCACCAGATGAGATTTTGTTAGAAACCTTAATGTTGGGGTTGCGTTTAGCGGAAGGTGTGAGTTTATCCATTTTGGCTGAGGAGTTTGGAGAAGAGAAAGTAAAGAAGATTCAGAAGCTTTTAGAGCCTTACTTTGAAAAAGGTTGGGTAAAAATTATCGGCGGTAGGTTGCGGTTGAGTGACCCAGAGGGATTTTTATTTTCTAATGTTGTGTTGGCAAAATTATTTAGCGGATTGGAGGACTAAAATAATTCATAATTCGTAATTCGTAATTCGTAATTCGTAATTCGTAATTCGTAATTCGTAATGATGCTGCACTGTACTAGTAGGCTTTCTGCTTAAGAAGTTGTAAAGTGATCATCTATGAGTCAAAAGTCAAGAGTCAAGAATATAGGAGTTGTTGACCACTGACCACTGACCACTGACCACTGACCACTAACAAATGACTGCAATTTCCGATCGCTTTGAAACCCTACGAAGGAATCAAGAATGCGCTTTGATTCCATTTATTACCGCTGGCGATCCAGATTTAGCAACAACAGCAGCAGCGTTGCAAATTCTAGATCGCAATGGAGCCGACATCATTGAACTTGGTGTTCCTTACTCTGATCCTCTGGCGGATGGCCCAGTGATTCAAGCCGCTGCTACCCGCGCCTTGCAACGAGGTACAAACTTGGATCAAGTACTGGAAATGCTCCAAGCAACTACTCCCAAGTTGCGATCGCCTATTATTCTGTTTAACTACTACAACCCAATTTTGCATCGAGGAATTGACAAATTTCTTCAGCAAATCGCCGCCGCTGGGGTCGCTGGATTAGTAGTACCTGATTTACCTTTAGAAGAAGCCGCAGGCTTGCTACAACCAGCCAGTAAAATAGGAATTGATTTGACTTTGTTGGTTGCTCCCACCAGTTCTGCCCAAAGAATAGAAGCGATTGCTCGTGCTTCTCAAGGATTTATCTATTTGGTTAGTGTTACAGGTGTCACTGGGATGCGATCGCAGATAGAAGCACGGGTGCCAGATTTATTACAAAAAATTCGTGGCGTTACTGATAAACCCATCGGAGTCGGCTTTGGAATTTCCGAAGCATCGCAAGCCCAGCAAATGAGAGAATGGGGAGCAGATGCGGCGATCGTCGGTAGTGCTTTTGTAAAGCGGTTAGCCACAGGAACACCAGAACAGGGACTAAATGCGATCGCTGAATTTTGTCAAAGTCTCAAAGCAGCCATCAAAAAAACGGACGGTAGCAAGAATACTCCTCTTGATGATTGAGAAAAAGTAGATTAAAAAAGTATAACAGCGCAGTTTTTTTACCCTTGGTTGGTGGACAATTTGACGGATATAGTCTTGAATATTAACAGCAGATATAAGGCTGTAAAAAAACTAGCTGATACGGTCGCTTATAGTTTGAGTTATATGTGAAGTTGAGTAGGCGAAAAAAGATGAGTGTGAGAGTGAGTCAGTCACAAATTAATTATAGTTACGTCGCGCTTGAGGGACAAAAGCGATGAGTGAAAGTATGGCGTTCATCGGCGGAGTCGCCGTAGCTGGGCTGGCGGCTCTTGTTTTACTTAAGGGGACAAATACTCCCCTGCAATCTAACTTCGCTGTTTCTCCGCAAATACCAGCGACGATGGTAGCGCCCCAAATGCAGCAACCAATGTATCCTTACGGGCAATCACCATATTATCCTAATCCCCAGCCTCAGCCCCCTGCTGCTCCTAATCCTGAACAACGCGTGGAAATGGAACGTGTAACCATGCAGTTGGAGCGTTTAAAAACCGACAACGAGCAGCTGAGAGCGCAAAATCAACAATTTCAGAGTCAATTACAGACTTACATCAATCAGCAACAGGCACAACTCGCCCAGCCGAAAGCTTTACCAGAAGCCCTACAACCTCAAACTCCTTGGTGGTCTTCACCGATTGTCTGGGCAGTGGGAGGCGCGACTCTAACTATTGGTGGTGGCGTTGTTGTTGCTGGTGTACTGGCTTTATTCTCGCCACGGCAGCGTCCTAGCCGTACAGTGCAAGTAATTCACCCATACCAAAGCCACACGCCACCTTTAGCCCCTGTACGTCGCACTGAGTTTCTGCCCCCTTCTCATGTAGAAGCAAGAAGAGTTGAAACCCCGCAATACGACGAAATGCACTAACAGTAAAATACTCCTAGGCAAGACAAAGCATGAAGTAAGAAATATACAGAGCAAAACTGTAATATTATCGCCTTGATGCTTTGTTTTTTGGGTAATTATCCTTAAAACAAGAAATACCTTTGCGCCATTGGCAAAAATGTTGCGGGTTCACAAACTAGCAACTCTCCATCTGCCCTAACTTGATATGTTTCGGGATCTACTTCAATGTGAGGTAAAGCATCATTTAGCTTCATATCCCGTTTACTCAATTGGCGTGTCCCGGAAACCGCAACTACTGCTTTTTGCAAACCCAATTGTGCAGCAATGTCTCTTTCTAAAGCTGTTTGCGAAACAAAGGTTAAGGATGTGGCGTGACGCGCCCCGGCAAAACTGCCAAACATCGGTCGCATCTGCACTGGTTGCGGTGTGGGAATACTGGCGTTGGCATCACCCATCTGTGACCATGCAATCATGCCGCCTTTAATTACTATCTCTGGCTTCACACCAAAAAACGCTGGTCGCCACAAACATAAATCTGCAAGTTTGCCTTCTTCTACTGAACCTACATACTGGGCAATTCCATGAGTAATTGCAGGATTAATAGTGTACTTAGCTACATATCTTTTTGCCCTAAAATTGTCTGCTTTTTCGTCTGTTCCTTGTGGGTTAAGAGTTCCCCGTTGTATCTTCATTTTGTGGGATGTCTGCCAAGTACGAATTATCACCTCACCTACTCGTCCCATTGCTTGAGAATCAGAAGCAATCATACTAAATGCGCCTAAGTCGTGCAAAATGTCTTCGGCGGCAATGGTTTCCCGGCGGATACGGGATTCGGCAAAGGCGACATCTTCAGGAATCCCCGAATCGAGGTGATGGCATACCATCAACATATCCAGGTGTTCTTCTAAAGTGTTGACAGTATAAGGGCGCGTGGGGTTGGTGGAAGATGGCAAAACGTTAGTTTGGCTGCAAACTTTGATAATGTCTGGCGCGTGTCCGCCGCCTGCACCTTCAGTATGGTAAGTGTGGATGGCACGATTTTTGAAAGCGGCGATCGTATTTTCCACAAATCCAGCTTCGTTGAGGGTGTCTGTATGAATCGCTACCTGTACATCATACTCATCGGCAACACTAAGACAAGTATCAATTGTTGCGGATGTAGTTCCCCAGTCTTCATGCAATTTTAAACCCATTGCACCAGCTTGCACTTGTTCTACAAGTCCTTGGGGTTGACTAGTATTGCCTTTGCCCAAAAACCCTATGTTCACAGGAAAAGCATCCGCAGCTTGTAACATCCGGTAAATATTCCAAGGGCCAGGAGTGCAGGTAGTGGCATTTGTACCTGTAGCGGGGCCAGTACCACCGCCAATCATCGTAGTAATACCAGAAGCGATCGCCACTTCAATTTGTTGGGGACAAATAAAATGAATGTGGCTATCAATTCCGCCAGCCGTGAGAATCATTCCTTCTCCTGCTAAGGCTTCAGTTCCAGGGCCAATAATAATATCTACATTATTTTGAATATAAGGATTTCCAGCTTTACCAATTTTGAAAATTTTGCCATCTTTAATGCCAATATCTGCTTTGACAACACCCCACCAATCAAGAATTAAGGCATTAGTAATAACTAAATCTACCGCCCCATCAGCATTAGAAATAGGTGATTGTCCCATTCCATCCCTAATAACTTTACCGCCGCCAAATTTCACTTCATCGCCGTAGGTAGTAAAGTCTTGTTCAACTTCTATAAATAATTCTGTATCTGCAAGCCGGACGCGATCGCCTACTGTTGGCCCATAGGTTTCGGCATAGGCACGGCGATCCATTCTGTAACTCATAACTACTCCTTACAAACTGCGAATTTGGAATTTTTCAAACCTCATCGGAAAGCCATTTCCTTCAGGTGAGGCACACATTATGCCTACACTTACGGTTTTCACTGGAGTTAGATACGCTAGCCGCAGCATTTGGTAATCAGTGCCATCTAAAGAGTATTGCACCTCTACAGCCGTATCACATCGAGTTACACGCATCCAAATCGCAGGCGGATTATGTGGCATCGGTACAACAGACCAATCTGAATAGTCGCGTGTTACCACAGCGCTAACTTGTTGCACATTATTGACAAATTCAATTCCACATTTTAACCAATTAAATTCATCTAAACGTACCATTAATCCAGCTTGATCGTACAACTCTTGATACTCACCACTGACCTTTACTTCAACAATAAACTCACCTTGAACTTGTTGATAAAAAAAGTGACCATTATCTCTAATGAAGCCATAGTGGGTTTCCCGCCAAAAATCTGTTTTTGCACCAGAAGTGATAGCGATCGCTTCATCTATTACTTCCCAAACAGGTGGTTCATTGTACCATTCCATTTCCATAGCTATAGAGAACCATTAATTTTACCGTTGAAACCATAGACTTGACGACTACCAACTAAAGCAACTAATGTCACTTCTTTTTCGTCGCCTGGTTCAAAACGGACTGCGGTTCCGGCGGGGATATCAAGACGCATTCCTCGTGCTTGTTCTCTATCAAAATTTAAAGCAGCGTTGACTTCATAAAAGTGAAAATGAGAACCGACTTGAATCGGGCGATCGCCTGTATTAGATACTTGTAATTTGATAGTTGGACGATCAACATTTAATTCAATTTCACCAGTTGGTGTAATAATTTCCCCAGGAATCATAATAAATTAAAAATTTCCAAATTAACGAATTGGATTATGTACTGTTACCAACTTTGTGCCATCAGGAAAAGTTGCTTCTACCTGTACTTCATGCACCATTTCTGGTATTCCTTCCATTACATCATCGCGTGTTAATAACGTTGTACCGTAATTCATCAATTCTGCTACAGTTTGCCCATCTCTTGCACCTTCTAAAATACCAGCAGAAATATAAGCAATTGCTTCTGGATAATTCAGTTTCAAACCTCTTTCTTTACGTCTTTCTGCTAATAGTGCAGCAGTAAAAATCAGCAGCTTATCTTTTTCCTGGGGCGTAAGTTGCATTATTCTCTCCTTCTCTGTGTTCTCTGTCTTGAAAAGTTTGTTACGGAGGGAAACCAACGCCACTTGCTACAAGTCGGGGAACCCGCCCAAAGCAGTGGCTCCTACTGACAACTTTTCGCTGCGCCTCTGCGGTTCAAACCTGCCAAACTCTTGGTATGCAATTACCACGACTCAAAAAATCAACTCGCAGCATTTGCCAAACATCAATAAACCAGTTTCTCACTTCACTTGTAGAAGAACCACGATATCGACACAAAAATCCATTTTGTAATTGGCTAACCCCTGCTTCGCCTTCACCATTCCACAAATTTCGTGTTTTTTCGATGATTTCTGCTGAAACAGGACTTCCAACCCAAACTAGGCTACCCACTATTGGTTTTCTAAATAAACCGTGGGGACTATGGAAAATATCTTCGCCACCCGGTAGCCATTGCCGATCTATCCACAAGGGAACGCCTTGCTGCCAAATTTCGGTATGCGATCGCCATTCTCCCTGCAAGAATTTTTCTCCTCTAGCACTGCGACCAAACCGAGTAATTTCCCAGCCTAAATAATTAGCTCCGGTTGCTAATTCTACCCGTAAATCTTGCCGATAAATCGCACCATTAAATAAAATTGTTTCCTGTGGCAACCATTCTAAACAAGCACCAGCATCAACTTGTATTTCGATGGTTTGTCTAGCTTGCAAACCATTACTGCGATATATTTTACTGGCGGTGGCTGTGGTGATTAAGGCTTGTGCATCGGGTTGGAGGTGAATGTTAGAGGATAGGCGATCGCCTCCCACAACTCCCCCAGCTGTATGTAAAATTACGCTGTGACAAATTTTTCGACCTTCTGGATAAAATGGGCGTTGTACCTTTAGCGGTGCTTGATGGTGATTGTAAATTAATTGGGTGGTATTTAGGCGATCGGCGTAGACTAAATTAAGTTTGCCATGCCAGCCTTCTGCTGTTTGAGAGTTGCAGGTCATTTATAAAGTCAACATTATTTTTTTGCTAACTTAACTAATGGATAATAATCTCACGCAAAGGCGCAGAGACGCAAAGAAAAACTTTTGATAGATGGAAGGATAAAATGGTGCGATAACCTAAGTTTAGAAAAGAGTTATGATAAATATTAAAGTAATTAAATATGTTTCAACTTTGTATAGCAAATGGAAAGATTATTAAACATCCACATTGAAAAATTACCAGAAGGCGTTTATTTGGCAACATCTGATGAACTTCAAGGTTTAGTAGCTCAAGGACAGACTGTTGCTGAAACTTTAGAAATTGCGCGCGATGTAGCATGTAAGTTAATCGAAGCACAATCTCAGGAGCAAGAACTAGATTATTTGCAACCAATAGCTGAACAATTTAACTATCCTTTAGTTGTAGGTCAGTAGTATATTCATGGGTCGGCTCGCTGGATTTAGCTACAGACAGATTATTAAAATCTTAAAAACCTTTGGCTTTGTTTTTCATCGCCAAGCCGCAGGAAGTCATGAAATCTGGTTTAATCCTGAGACTAATCGTTATACTACTATTCCCAATCATTCTGGTGATATGCCAGAGGGAACATTACGTGCAATTTTAAAGCAAGCTGGTATTCAGCCGGATGATTTTCTTAACCAATGTTGAAAATCAAGATCGCCAAAATGGAGAATTTACAGTTAATGCAGTGCATTTGTAAAAATATTTTAAAAACATAAATAAGGGATATTGCTGAAGTTGATTGTAAAAATACAATTTAGACTTTCATAGTAACTCTTTGTCAAAAATTAATCTATGACTATAGTCGCAGTTGCAGAAATAAAAAAATTTCGCTGTGAATACTCAAATTACCCTGGTGTTTTAGATGTCCTTAATGTTCTTGAGTCGTGTGGAGGAAATTTAGAAGCGGCGATTACAAAGTTAGCGGATCGTTGTGGGCAAGATTCAACTTTAGTTTTAAATTTGGTAGATGAGCAATATCAAAAAATTGTATGTGATAATGAATTCCTGAGAATGGCTTTACCTTCTACTTTAGGACTCATAGCTAATTATTTAACAAAATCTCATTTACCTGAGCCTTTGTCTGAAGAACTAGCAATCATAGTTGGTATATGTACAGAACTCGGACTGAGGGATTATTGTAAGCGCAAGCAAATCTAGGACTTTTATTTTCATACCTTTGCAATATTCCCGGTTCCCACAAAAAAACAGCTGCTTCCACAAGGAAGGCAGCTGTTTTTAAAACTTATCTGACTACAGAATATTAGTAATCGAAGTCGCCGCCACCCATGCCACCGCCAGCAGCAGGAGCAGCATCTTTAGGTTCAGGCTTGTCAACTATGATACATTCGGTTGTCAACACCATACCAGCAATGGAGGCAGCGTTTTGCAGAGCAGAACGAGTCACTTTGGCAGGGTCAACAATACCAGCAGCTAACAAATCAACAAATTCGTTGGTTGCAGCGTTGTAGCCAATGTTGAAATCCTTCTCTTTAACGCGTTCAGCGATAACAGCACCATTCTGACCAGCGTTTTCAGCAATCCGCTTCAGAGGTGCAGGTAAGGCGCGAACAACAATCAAAGCACCAATCAATTCTTCATCCTTGAGGTTGCTCTTTGCCCATTCTTCCAAATCGGGAGCTAGGTGAGCCAGAGTTGTACCACCGCCAGGAACAATACCTTCTTCCACAGCAGCTTTAGTAGCGTTGATTGCGTCTTCTAAGCGCAGTTTCTTGTCTTTCATTTCAGTTTCGGTCGCTGCACCGACTTTCACTACAGCGACACCACCAGAAAGTTTAGCAAGACGCTCTTGAAGTTTTTCTTTGTCGTAAGAAGATTCGGTTTCTTCGATTTGACGACGAATTTGCTCGACACGAGCCTTAACGCCAGCTTCGTTACCTTCAGCAACAATTGTGGTGTTGTCTTTGGTAATGGTGATGCGACGGGCTTTGCCCAAGCTTTCCAACTTGGTATTATCTAGCTTTAGACCAGCGTCTTCGGTGATCAATTGACCACCAGTCAAGACGGCAATATCTTCTAGCATAGCTTTGCGGCGATCGCCAAAGCCAGGAGCTTTCACAGCAGCAACGTTCAGTACACCGCGCAAACGGTTCACTACTAAGGTTGCTAAAGCTTCTTTTTCAATATCTTCGGCAATAATTACCAAAGGACGACCAGCACGAGCAACTTGTTCTAGCACTGGTACTAGGTCTTGTACTAAAGCAATTTTTTTATCGGTCAGCAGCAGATAAGGCTCATCAAAAACCGCTTCCATCCGTTCAGGATCAGTTGCGAAGTAAGGAGAGATATAGCCTTTATCAAAGCGCATCCCTTCAGTGATTTCTAACTCGGTAAACATAGATTTCCCTTCTTCTAGGGAAATTACGCCTTCCTTGCCTACCTTATCCATTGCTTGAGCAATCATCTGACCGACTTCTTCGTCGTTACCAGCTGAGATAGCACCAACTTGGGCAATAGCTTTAGAATCTTCTACGGGGCGAGCGTGTTGAGCAATTTTGTCTACCAAGAAGTTAGCGGCTTTATCAATACCGCGTTTCAGCGAAATTGCGTTAGCACCTGCTGCAACGTTCCGTAAACCTTCTTTGACGATCGCGTGAGCTAAAACTGTGGCAGTTGTAGTACCATCACCCGCAGCATCATTAGTCTTAGAAGCAGCTTGACGAATCAGAGCTACGCCAGTGTTTTCAATGTGGTCTTCTAATTCAATTTCTTTGGCAATGGTTACACCATCATTCACAATCTGTGGTGCGCCAAATTTCTTTTCTAGAACTACGTTACGACCTTTAGGGCCAAGGGTAACAGCTACAGCCTCAGCCAATATGTCCATGCCTCGTTCCAAAGCACGACGGGCGTTTTCGTTGTAGATAATGCGCTTTGCCATAGGTGTCTTAATTCAGAGAGTAAGTCAATTTTGTTTTGAATTGGGCATTGGGCATTGGGCATTGGGCATTGAAAATTGGGAAATTTTTTTCTAGTCCCTAGTCCCTAGTCCCTATTAGATGACGACTGCCAAAATGTCTTTTTCAGAAAGCAGTACATATTCTTCCGTGCCGAGCTTAATGTCGGTGCCAGCGTACTTGGAGTACAACACCTTATCGCCGACTTTAATTTCCAATTCCTGACGGCTACCGTCGTCGTTACGTCTGCCAGGGCCAAGGGCGACTACTTCCCCTACCTGGGGCTTTTCCTTAGCGGTGTCGGGTAAATACAAACCACCTGCGGTCTTTTCCTCAGAGGCGCTCACTTTCACGAAAACGCGATCGCCCAAAGGTTTAACTGTAGAAACGCTTAGAGATACAGCTGCCATAAAAATTTTTCTCCAGAGTTAGCACTCTCAACTCCTGAGTGCTAATTTACCTAACAGCAGCATGTAATAGCAATAATTGCTTGTGTACGGGTTCCCGAACTAGGCGATCGCAGGTCTACTTAAGTACAAATACTTAATTATTGATAATTTTCGGGTTCTGTTCCGTAAGTTACGAATATTTTTATATGGTCAACTTTATTTGCAAAGCGGGGAAATTGTTATAGAACTGTAATCAGGGAGCCGCTCGATGAGTAACAATACAGTGATCCAGTGCAGCCGTCAAATCCCTAAAACTACTAAATCCCTAAATGACAAAGCCTTGAAGTAATTGCGTAGAAACTTTAGGAATTGCAAAAATTCAGCAACTTGCTTTTTATTTGTCCTGACCAGACATTTACTAACAACTGTTTAAAGCAAGCTAGTCTAGAATCCTGGGAATCCTGAAAAAGCTAGATCTCGGTCAGCTGCAAGCCAGCTTTCCCCTTTGCATTCCGAGAAACAAGCCAATTACTTGCGAGTTTGTGGTTCTGGAACGATAATAGTTGTTTACCCGGATGGTGTCTGGTATCGCCAAGCAAAACCGGAAGTTACTGAGCGGATTATCCAAGAACCTTGATAGGCATAATGATGGTTAAAGAATACATATTTTTACCCATCTTTTGCCGGAAACTCCCTTACTTGCTTGTGAACTTTGCTAGAGGCTTAACATTCAAAGGATATGGTAAAGCAGTAAGCCAATGAAAGTGTGGGTTGTTTTGCAGCTAGGGTCATCTTGAGCCAATACTTACTTGTGAGCTAGAAGGATTATTATTTAATCAGTGTTTTTTCACCCGACACTTTCAAAGGGATATATAATAACGCATTGTAAATACTACTGCTCTACGTATCCTTACTGGACTTTTGCCGATGATCTGGTAGTCTCATAGAAAGTAATAACCACTTTTGAGACTTCGAGGACGCAAAGGCAAGTTAAGTGGGGAAAAGGACAACATCTCAATAATCCACCATAAAGGATAACCATTCAAGACTTTGATGGACCGAAGCGCGACAAGTGCCACTGCTATGAAAGAGCCCAGCATGAAAGATCACAAACGACTTCTATTGATTGATGATGACCCTAACCTCATCTTGCTGGTGAAGGACTACTTAGAATTCAGAGGATATGAAGTCATCACTGCGGAAAATGGACGAGAAGCTCTGGAAGTTTTAGAACAAGACGTTCCAGACATGATCATCTGTGACGTGATGATGCCGGAAATGGACGGATACACTTTTGTAGAACAAGTCCGGCAAAACGAACGTACCGGCTGGATTCCCGTTCTCTTCCTTTCAGCCAAAGGACAAAGTGCAGACCGAGTTAAAGGTCTGAATAAAGGTGCTGATGTATATATGGTCAAGCCCTTTGAACCTGAAGAACTCGTAGCACAAGTAGAATCTTCGCTGAAGCAAACTATCCGCTGGAAAGAACACCAAGCTAAAGGAGGAGAAAACGGTTCCCGCATTCAAGTACCCTTTGATGTGCAGTTAACCCCAACCGAACTGAAAGTAGTGCAGTTTGTAGCTAGGGGTTTAGCTAACCGAGAAATTGCTGAAGAATTAAATGTCAGTCAGCGTACAGTTGAAAGCCATGTGTCCAACATGTTGGGCAAAACCAATCTCCACAACCGCACTGAATTAGCTCGGTGGGCGATTGAAAATCAAATGGCCTAAGTAGCTATCAGCGTTCAGTTGTCAGCTTGAAAATTTTTAACTGACAGCTGATAGCTGATAGCTTTAATTATTAGCTTGCCACTTTTACTTGACAAGTATGCTAATTAATGTATATAAGGGTAGCCTCGCTAAATCAAAGGATAAAATAGCGATCGCAAGCGAATCCATTAATTACTTTAAAAACAGCTGATTAGCTTTCTCAAGGCAAAATAATAATTAGTTGAGATAAACCTAGTATTTGAAGCCTTAAATCTATAATTATTGCTTATGAATTTGCAGGCGATCCACTCCTCGAATTTACAGTGTGTAACGCCGCATAAGTTCAATTTTTTTGTCATGCCAACTTGCCGACGGTAGTTAAACAACTGCCTTAGCTATTAGACTTGATATTCAAAGCGTATTCTTTAAACCTTTCCAAGTCAGCCAGAAGAGTTGATTCCACCACCCGTCCCAAAAACAAGTTATCCATGAGTTTGCCAATAAAGCCAGGGATAGCATAAGAAATAGTCATTTTGACAATACTACTACCGTGGCGATCATAGAAGCGAATCGCTCCCTGATTTGGCAAACCATCAACCGATTTCCATTGAATAATTTGATTGGGAATAACTTTGAGGATGCGAGATTTCCAGGTAAAATCTAGCCCACCAGTACTAAGTTTCCAAAGAGAAATTTCTGGATTATCTGGTGGAATCTTCACTGAATCGATCCACTTCATCCAACGGGGCATTTGCTCCAAGTCAGACCAGAGGCTCCATACTAACTCTATAGGAGCTTCTACTTCTACCTGCACACTATGCTCTAACCAGTCTGCCATTCTATTTTAAATTTGAGATTGTATGGATAAACGATCGCAGCCTTTAGTGCTATTGCTTGATATTCTCTAGGATGACTTTTGCTGCACGCCGTCCCGAAATTGTTGCCCCTTCCATACTATCAATATAGTCTTGCTGAGTATAACTACCTGCTAAGAAGAAATTAGGTACTGGTGTTTTTTGATTAGGACGGTATACATCCATTCCCGGTGCTTCTCGGTAGAGAGACTGAGCTAATTTCACCACGTTGTACCAAGTCATATTCAGTTCTCGCGATGAGGGGAACAGTTCATGTACTTGCTTGAGGACATGCTGGGCGATCGCTTCATTACTTTGTTTAATAAATGGATCTCCTGGTGTCAACACCAATTGCAACAAAGAGCCTTGTCCTTGGCGATAAAAATTACTGGGGCTAGTCAAAGCCAGATCAGCAAAACAAGAGAAGTCTGCATCCGCGGTATACAGCAAATTATCTATTCCCACCGCATGATCAAGTTGTTTGCGCTTCTCTCCATCTTGCAGTTCCGTCACCCAACCATCAAATCTCAACTGTACTGTAGCGACTGGAACGGCATCTAACTTGTAAATATTGTCAAATTCTGACCACTTACGCCATTCTTGGGGTAAAACACGCTGGATTCCTGGGATATCACAGGCGCATACATAAGCATCAGCAGTGATAATCTCTGTCGTGTCACCTTCCGCAACTACTATACCAGTCACGTGAGTTTTTTCGCCTTCTTCAGTAAACTGAATTTCTCGCACTTGTCGGCGAGTGTAAATTTTAGTGCCCCGTGCTTCTAGATATTGCAGGATGGGCTTATGTAAATATACATCAGGGGAACCTTCCAGCATTCGCAGTATAGAAGCTTCAGTTCTAACCGCAAAAAACTGAAATATTGTCAACATACAACGGGCAGAAATATTGTCGCAATCGATAAATCCTAAAGCGTAAGCAATGGGGTTCCATAAGCGTTTAATGCTACCATCGCTACCGCCATGACTGCGAAACCAATCAGCAAAGCTAATTTTATCTAAATCGCGAATAGTTTTCATTGCGCCTTTGAAATCTACCAACCCTCGAACTATGGGACTAGTACCCAAGGCGATCGCATTTTGAATTTTATCTTGCAAAGAAAGTTGAGAAGTAGTAAAAAATGCTTTTAACCCATTAAAAGGCGCTCCTGTGAAGAAGCGGAAATCTAAAGCACCAGTACGCCCCCCTTTGTTAACAAAAGTGTGGGTATGTTCTTTAAGGCGTAAATTCGACAATGCCCCCACTTTATCCATTAAGTCAAACAGTTGGTAGTAGCACCCAAAAAATACGTGCAACCCCATTTCAATGTGGTTGCCATCTCCATCAATCCAACTGCCGACTTTACCACCTACAAATGGACGGGACTCAAAAATGTGGACTTCACAGCCAGCATCAGCTAAATCTACAGCGGTTGCTAGCCCAGCCAATCCCGCCCCCACGATTGCAACACGCATTCCGTCTTTCCTTTTCAGTTTCTTTACAGATTGTAACTGGGTTAGTGTCGGAATTTGCTACTCATAATTAAGTCTACAAATATGTAGATTCACAAAAGTGGTATGTTTTCTGGTTATAAATTTGCTTTTATGACTCCTTTTAATCCTGATGACTGAATCAGCTGACTAGCAACAAATTTGTGTATTGAGACACAACCTCTAGTCAGCTAAACTACACTCAAAAAGCATCATAAATATTTCTTGGTTAAAAAAACCATGAACCGTGACGCTGTAAAAATTACTTCTCTATCTATCTCCTTCCTTATTATCGTCAGATACAGGTAATCCTCTAATTAGCTCACGAATAACATCAGTTGCAGGTCTACCTGTTTGCTGACAATATTTATCCAGTTTTTCTGCTTCCTGTGCTGCTAAATTCACAGTGATACGTTTTACGGCCCACTTTTTATTAGTCATTATTATGCTATTTGCTGTATGTTAACACTATCAAAAAAACAATTAACTCAACATTAAGACGATAAGATTATCAGAGTTTGTGTCAATAACACAAGTAATGCCACTGATACTAAAAATGCCTGATTTGTCAAATTGTTAATCATTTTTTACTAAATATAAGAAAGGGATTGCTATTGTGGCAGTAAAAATAGTTAACTTTCGGTAATAAATACATCAACCTCCATATTGCAACTATTAAAGTCTCTTAATAAAATTTTCTAAAAAAACAAAAATAGTCTGAACTTTTAATCTCGCTACTGATGTAAATTAGAACTTTCTAAATGCATGAGTTTCCGTCCCAGATTAAAAATGAGTATTTCTTTTAACCATTTGGATATCTGTAATACTTACCTAACTTAGAACTGGATAATAGCTATTTTATTTATATTGCAAGGTTTATGTGCTTATTTTAAATTATTTTTATCCACTCAATTTATGGCCAGATACATGTATTTATAATAGTATTAGTTTAGCCTTACATCAATTTTTTATACTGATTTATTTGACATTATGAAATGCTAGGAGTAGTTTTTTATTTTGTGGCAAACACTATAGAATTTAAAACTCAGCGTGAGTTTGTTTGATTATCACAATCAGTCACGGGAAATTGTATAAATACTGTGTCTATTATTTTTGAACAAATTTTATTGTGTTTGTAATTTGTAAAGTAGAATTAACCAAAAATAATTTTTGTGAGTCTCCTAATATAGTCATTTGCCCAATAAATATTCGCCTAAATTTCTTGCGTAAAGCTATTATAGCCAAAAAATACAAGCTTTAAGTAATCTTTATTTAAAGACTAAACCTGTAGAATTTTGTCTTTTATAATAACAACATGAAGAATAAAATTATTTGTCTAAAGTTTTTGTTAAAAGTATTGACAAATAAAAGAATAGACAATCAGATAAACATCAAAAAATAATATATTCCACTTAGTTAGATTGCAATAAAGATAAACAAATAATTAATTACTTCTGGTTTGTTAGATATTGTGCTGCTTTTGATTCACTTAGTTTAACTAAATAGTTAGGAGCCAATCATAAAAAATATACTTACTTCATGAACTTTCAGTAAATTAATTTTGGGATCACAGGCAATGCATAGGCAATTTACTCCAAATCGTCTATGCACATTACCGAAATACTATTTTCTTTCTAGATCTGAAATGAATTGTGTTCAAAGATTACAGCAATTTGAAAATACAAATAAAATGATGATTGTAATGCTCAAAATTTCCTACTAAGCAAGCTGTTAGTGCTAAAAAACCACAGATTTACCCAAATCTGTGGTTTTGGATGGATTTTATGCTAATTAAAGTTGAGGCATGAGTTGGAGAGTACCGAGACCTAAATCTTTGGGTGAAAGCGATCGCGCTTCAAACAGAGCCATCATATCTCGTGGTTGGGGATTTCCACGGGAAGCTCCCGTTAGTCCTTTAGCGATGATTAAGCCACAGCAGCCCTTAGTATTTTTACACCGCTGATTCCATTTTTTGCGAGCTTCTACATGAATGGGGTCATCATCTAAAAATTCGCCGAACAGAAACAACTCGTCGTTTTGAGTTTGCAATAAACCTAGATCATAGCGATCGCCGTCAAACGGATCAGCACCTGGATTAAAGCAAATTGCTTTGAGTCCACCAGCTGCTTCAATATTTTCAATTACAGTTTTAGCTTTAGGACGGGAGGTTTGAATCAAAATTACTGGCAATCCGTCGCCCACTGGTTTAATTTCATAGACTTGATGAGATGAAACTCCTTTACGCAAGTACTCCAGCATCTCCCAAGACACTACTCCTAAGCTGAGGAAAGAGTCTTCTGGTATCAAGTCATCTCGTAAGGAACGCGATATCGGGAAAACCTCCTCCCCCAATTCTGGCTCTTGAGTACCAAAGCCTGCCATTTCTTCTAATTCCGCTGCCAAGTTTGGCATGGTAGAAACAGTTACAGACACCAATTTGGTTGTTTGATCTAATTCAGGAGAAGAAATGCGATAACGACGGCTAACACCAGGGAATGCGTCTTTGTAAAGCTGGCGACGATAATCGCGGATAAAGCGGCAAAGACTTTCTAAAGCTACAAAGATAACTAGCGCCTCTTCATCGTATAAAACAGATCTTAGCCCTTCTAAGGGATGGATATTACCGAAGGTTGGGTCAATCTCTGCTAAGGGTAAATCTGCTAAATCGCCAGCTTCATCCTCATCCTCGTCGGTATCATCTGCACGCTCAAAAGTCAAAAATAGGCAATCTTGTTTGAGAAAAGCTTCTTCTAAACGCCCTTGAGATTCGTCATCTTGTAAAACTGCTGCTCGAAACCGCTTGAGAGAATCTTCTGAGCGATAAAATAAAATTCCATGCTCCATCCCCAGCATTCCCATAACCGAGGCATAAAGTGTACCAACATCCCACTTATTGATCTCTATTGATAAAATTTGATGTTCTTCCAAAAACTCCCAAGGAGCAGCTTGCCAAATGGCATAAGCTTTGTCTCGCAAGGCTTCTGCGTATTGTGGAGGTAAATCGGGAATTTGGCTGTCGAGAATTTCGGCAAACCCGCGAAACAGTTCATCAATTAAAGGCAATTCTGGTGCATAGTCAATAGTGATATCCAAATCTTGCAGTACGCCACGCAGATAAAATTGGATCTCACGGTCTTTCACCACAATTTTTTGGGGTCTAGCCGCCTTGGCCGGACTGTGGGGATGTTCCATTGCTCGCATTAAAGTGCGAACAATTGCCTCTGGGCCTGTTTCTGGAGCTACCACGTCCATTCCCCGAACGATACCTTGTGAGCCATCCACCCAAAGAATACATTCGCCCTTTGCCTCTGAATCTGAATGCAGCGTTTGTGACGATGACATTGGACGGCGATCGCCCTCCCATACAGAAGGAATTTGAGTTAGTTTCTTCAACCGACGACTGGTAGAGCGATTAAAACTTGTCATAGAGTAAGTTAATCAAAAGAAGCTATTTGAAAGTAGAGTTTTGGGAATGACTAGCCTCGGATAGAATTTTCCTGGCTGCACCTGAAGAGTAGTTGCGACTCAGGCTTCTACAAAGCCGGAACTCCAAGAATACCGAATCTCTAAACACACCGAGTTTCTCAATTCTAGAATAAAAACCTTGGCCTGCTTTGAAGCGAGTGTTTACAATTTGGCCATTAGTAACATCAATTGTCGCTAGAATAGATATAAAAACCCCAAGAACAACTCAGGGGCAAGGTTTAGCGTTGGCTCTAGATAGGGTACTCATTCAGAGAATTTAAGGAGTTTAAAAAGCAAATGACACAAGCAACTCAGTCTCAACAACGCGGCATTCTGTTGAGCGAAGCAGCTTTACGCCAAGTAAAATTCCTCCGGGACAAGCAAGGTACAGACTTCTGCTTACGGGTAGGAGTTAGACAAGGCGGCTGTTCTGGGATGTCTTATATGATGGACTTTGAAGATGCCAGCAAGATCACCCCTGAAGATGAAGTTTTTGATTATGATGGCTTCCAAATTGTGAGCGATCGCAAAAGCTTACTTTATCTTTATGGCTTAATGCTTGATTATAACGATGCCATGATTGGTGGTGGTTTTCAGTTCACCAACCCCAATGCCTCTCAAACCTGCGGTTGCGGCAAGTCATTTGGGGTGTAATATTGTCAGTTGTTGGTTGTCAGTTGTTAGTTGCTATTGACTACTGACCACTGACTAGTGACTATATAACGTATTTTTTATGACTCAAACGATTGAATCCCTGTTTGATACAGGTTTGGAACGCTATAAAGCCGGTGAAGCAGTGGACTCTCTAATCCCTGTATTTAAAGAGGTTTGCGATCGCGCTCCTAAAACTAGTTCAGCTTGGATTTGTTTAGCTTGGTTATATTTGCTCGATAACCAAGCCCATTTGGCTTATAAAGCTGCACAAAAAGCAGTTAAATTAAGTCCCCAAGATCCACAAGCCAGAATTAATCTTGCTGTAGCCATGTTGGAAACAGGCCAAAAAGGTTTGCGCCAACATATTGATTTTGTCAAACAGTTAATTTTTGTCAATCCAGAATGGCAAGATGAAATAATAAGTAGTATAGAAGACGGTTTAAATAGAAAACCAGATTGGCAGAGTTTGGCAAAAGTCAAAAACTGGCTGTTTGAACAGTAAGAATTAAAGGCTAGGGACTAAAGGCTAGATATTAGCTAATTGATGAGCTAAACAAAAATAGTCCCTAGTCCCTCTAATCCCTAGATTCTAGTCCCCAATTCCTAGCCCCTTATGAAAGATAAATTATTAAATTGGCTGAACTTAGTTTTAGTCGCTGATGTATTCTTAGTTTTGTTAGGGTTTGGCTGGTTAGTAATTGCTGCGATCGGTGATGCTGCGGGAGTTAACCTAGGTCTTGATTTATGGCATCAACTCTGGCAACCTGTGTTTAACCCGGCTATTGGTATTTTAATGGGGGGTGCTATTCTCAGTGGTCTTGTGAGTTGGGTTTCGAAAAAATTTCTTACTGATTAGTTAATTGGTGCCTATCGCTAAAGCGAATGTGTCTACCTTTGAGAAACAGAAAGTTTGCATTGATAGCTGATGGGGTTTACTGCATTGGGCGGTTAACCCCCCTGGCGCTAACCTATCCTTTAGGAGAAGACCTTGCTAACTCACTACTGGTAAGTAATCTTATTTAATAATTTGTTTTAGCGTTGGTTGTAAATTAGGATACTGATATTCAAAACCACTTTCTAAGGTACGCTTAGGGAGAACTTTTTGACCTTCCAGAACTACTATTGCTCCATCTCCTAACAAAGCTTCGAGAGCAAAAGCAGGGACAGGCAACCAAGAAGGACGATGCATGACTTGTCCTAATGTTTGGCACAAATCTGCCATGCGGACGGGGTTAGGAGCTGTGGCATTATATACACCTTCTATTTCTTGTTTTGTTAAAGCTTCTAAAATCAAGTTCACTAAATCGTCAATGTGAATCCAAGAAAACCATTGACGGCCACTGCCGATAGGCCCACCAGCGAAGAGTCTGAAAGGCATAATCATTTTACCCAAAGCACCACCCAGCCCCAAAACAATACCGAAACGCAGAATGACTAAGCGCACTCCAGCATCTTTGACTTTTCTTGCTTCTGCTTCCCAAGCTTGACAAACTTCGGCAAGAAAGTCGCTACCAGAAGGGCTACTTTCATCAAAGGTCGTAATTTCACTAGTGCCGTAGTAGCCAATCGCCGAAGCGTTGACTAACACACTTGGTTTGGGATTGGCGTTAGCTATTGCTTCAACTATTTTCTGCGTACCTAATTGACGGCTGCTAAGGATTTTTCTTTTGTGTTCTGGTGTCCACCGTTCTTCAGCAATTGGTTCTCCTGCTAGATTCACTACACCATCACAACCAGCGATTACATTTTGCCAAGAACCAGATACAGTTGGTGTGTAGGTAATGATTTCTACATTGGGAAAAGCCTCAGATGGAAAAACTTTTTGAGCAAAAGCACTATTACGCGTTAACACCAGTACTCTGTTACCCTCTTTATGGAGTCGTACTACCAAACGACTACCTACAAATCCTGTTGCTCCAGTGATTGCTAATTTCATAATGCACCTCCACCAAACCATTATTTTAAGGTTTTTTATCAATCTTTGAACCAACGTTGCTTCCCTATTTGGTAGCGGTTATTGGGAAACTGTTCCCAATCCCTAGTTTGGTTTTTGAATTTAATGAATCTGCAAATGACTTACCATTTAGATGCTTCGGTATTATAGGATGGACGTGTTGTAAGGGGTGGGGCTATTATGGCTCGCTATACCTGTTCGTTTGTTGTTTCTATTCCTGTTGACGATCTCCATCCATTACTTGTAGATCTTCTACAAGAATGCGATTTTGAAATTCAATACTACACAGCTGATTACATTATGGCTCGTGAGATTCCTGGTAATGTTTCTTTCTCTAAGCTGGTTAAAGCGGAAGTGCTGATTGATAAATCAACAGCTACCGAAACAGAAACCCGGATGAGTATTGTAATTAAAAACGAGGAATTACCACTACAAGTTCATAATCACTGTCGGCAAATGTTTGAATTTATCAAGCAGACTATCGAAGAAAGTCGTCACTGGCATTTGATTGAAAGTCTTGCTGGATAATAATTATTTATGCCTTTGGCCACAGTATTGGCTGTGGTTAACTAAAATTTATTAGAAACTACAGCAATTATGGTTCTAAATGTGGACTGTAAATCTGAAAATTGCTTTATTTTAGTCATAAAACAACTGAATTTGGTATTTTTTTCAATCTTCTATATCCTCCTCTTCGGTCATACTGGGGTTGATGAGGGTAATGTCGTACTCGCTAGAATCCGTTTGGCCTGATCGCTGAGTGTTTTTTAATAGATAATAAATGGCACGTACCTGAGGGCCAAAAACTATTTCGTCCTCATTTTTCAAATCGTGGGCTGGCATTTTACGCCCATTAATCATCATACCGTTAGCGCTAGGCTTGCCTTTGGCATCGCCATCTACAATTCGGTAATAATAGCTCTGACTATTATGCTCTCGTGGCAATCTCACTAATGTGGCATGGCGGCGAGAGACAAATTGGGATACCAAGCGGATATTGCATTCACGGTCTCTACCAATAGAATAGACAGGATTTTCCAAAGAAAATTCCTTACGGCCTTGATCGTCTTCAAGAATTAGTAGATGGCTTTCATTGATTTCTGGTGCCATTGATACATTGTTACTAGAATCTGTTGATAAGATTTTTTTAGTATGGTTTCCTGCCATTCTCGCGCACTACAGTCTGTAGTATTTATTTTGATGAATATTAAAATTGCATATTTACTCACAAGAGTAGAACAACCATGTTCTACTCTTTAACTGCTGTTCCTCTATAAGGAGTCTTAAAAGGATTTATGAGATAGACAACACCTAACTCTCGATTTAGTTTAACCTGAGAT
Source organism: Atlanticothrix silvestris CENA357 (assembly GCF_016056295.1). Lineage (GTDB taxonomy): Bacteria > Cyanobacteriota > Cyanobacteriia > Cyanobacteriales > Nostocaceae > Atlanticothrix > Atlanticothrix silvestris. Next base: position 5,885 of record NZ_JAECZB010000097.1, on the reverse strand, counting down.
GGCAGAAACCAACATTTGATTTGCAATATTCCTTCAGAGGTTTTTACAAGCGATGAGCTAGCCGCCTTAATAAAATTGAGTTAGTAACTACACTAACTGAGCTAAAAGCCATTAATGCAGCAGCACCCGATGGGCTAAGAACAAAACCCAAACTTGGTAACAAAACACCTGCTGCTAAAGGAATACCGATTGTATTATATGCAAAAGCCCAGAATAAATTCTGACGGATTTTGTTGAAAGTGGCACGACTTAGCCGAATTGATTCAACAACGTCATTTAAGCGATCGCGCATAAGGACAATTTCAGCAGTTTCCATAGCTACATCCGTCCCAGAATGTAAAGCAATACCGACATCTGCTTGCGATAAAGCCGGAGCATCATTGATTCCATCTCCAACCATTGCGACTTTAGAACCAGATTTCGTTTGTAATTCTTGAATAACAGCAGCCTTTTTACTCGGAGGAACACCTGCTAGGACATCTAGGTTAGTTAATCCTAGTTGTTTGGCTACAGCACTAGCTGCTTCTAATTGATCACCACTGAGCATCAGTACCCGTAAACCCATCTGGCGTAGCTTCTCTACTGTGGCTTGAGCATCTGTTCTAAGGGTATCTTGAACAGCAATTAGTCCGGCTAAAGTTCCCCCAACTGCTACATAAACGACTGTTTTTCCATCTACTGCTAGTTTTTGAGCCACCTGTTGGGCAGTTTCATTGATATCAATTCCGTGCCAACTCAACCAGTCCCTGTTACCCAGTAGCACAGTTTTACCCTCTATTACCGCAGATACACCTAGCCCTGGTTCTGTATGGAAATCTACAGCATAAGGGATAGATAACTGTTGTTGCTGTGCTTCTTGCTGAATTGCTTTTGCTAGTGGATGGTAAGTACCGCTTTCTACTGCTGCTGCTAGTTGGATAAGGGATTGGGGATTTTGCTCATCCAGTTCCCCAATCGGTAAACAATCTGTAACTGTGGGATTACCTGTGGTCAAAGTACCAGTTTTATCAAATACTATGGTGTCAAGCTGGTGTACTTTTTCCAGTACATCACCACCTTTAATTAACAGACCTTTTTCTGCACCTATGCCAGTTCCGACAATAATGGCTGTTGGTGTGGCAAGTCCTAAAGCACAGGGACAAGCGACAACCATAACTGCGATCGCTAGTTTTAAGCTAATTAAAAGCGGGGAGGAAGAAGTAGGTAATGGAGAATGTAGGGCGTTATGTCCAGCATGGTTGATCATTTCCATACCACCTGAAACTGTGACATCAGGCCAAATGCGAGTACCGAAAAAGTACCAAAAAACAAATGTTAATACAGCAGCACTCAACACACCGTAGGTAAAGTAACCAGCTACTGTATCAGCTAATTTTTGCACTGGGGCTTTACGGGTTTGGGCATCTTCTACTAAGGCAACAATTTGAGCTAGGGTGGTATCACTACCAATACGTGTTGCCTGGATAGCGATCGCTCCTGACTGGTTGAGGGTTCCTGCTGCTACCAAATCTCCTGGTTGTTTAATCACTGGTACTGCTTCCCCAGTTAGCATAGATTCATTCACTGCTGTATGCCCGAAGCGAACTTCACCATCAACAGGAATTTTATCCCCAGGTAGTACCTGTAACCATTCACCCACGCGTACATGTTCAACGGGAATTTCAATACTATTTGATCCTACTCCGACTTTCTCCAGGTCTGGATTAGGAATCAATCGTGCTATCTGTGGCTGGAGTGCTAGCAATTGTCTAAATGCGTTCGCAGCCTTTCCTCTAGCTTGTTTTTCTAATGTTCTACCCAGTAGAATAAAACCCAGCATCATCACTGGCTCGTCAAAGAAACACTCCCAACCCATTTGGGGAAACAGTAGCGCGATCAAACTCGCTATGTAAGCTGTCAGCGTCCCTAACCCCACTAAAGTATTCATATTAGGTGCGTTTCGCCGCCAGCCTAACCAGCCATCTACTAAAATTTGACGACCGGGAATTAGTAATGTCACTGTTGCCAGTCCACAATGAAACCAGATGTTATTTAAGACGGGTAATGTTGTACCAAAAATATTGCCAAAATGCCCAATTCCTGACAATACCAATAACATCCCAGCGATCACTAACTGCCTAAATGCAGAGCGCATTTCTTGGCGCTGTTGTTCTACCGGGTCTTCTGAGGTAAGTGTCTCACCTGTTATATTGCCAGCCCTCCGGGGCTGAGTTGGAAATCCTGCTGCTGTTAATCGCTTTGCCAGTGCATCTGAATCTATGGCACCAACTTCTGACTCTACGACTGCTACCTCTGTTGCCAGATTTACACAGGCATTCTTAACTCCTGGATGTTGAGTTAGCTGTTGCTCTACAGCTTTCACACATCCAGCACATTTCATCCCTCCAACATCGAAAATGATTTTTTCTGAAGTAGGAACAGGTTCTGGGGTCAGCTTAGTTTTTGGAACAAGTTGCATGGCAAGTGTTTGGATTCGCTACGAAGATTCAACGCCTGATTCAAAGCGTCTCTACTTCGAGCGTAGACGAAATCCAGAACTATGACAGAACGTAAATAATATTAATTTTATTAAGTTATTGCACTAAGCCGAGTTTTAACTACGGCTCCAGCGAAGATAAGTCATGTAGATAATAGCTCCCATCTGTATTGGCACGAGGGCAATCAAACTTTTTCCAAAATAGTTGATCTCTAAATTAGACATAGTACTGAAATATCCTATGCCCACCAGTAGAAACATTACCCAGGTAAGTTGTTTACGTTTAATGACTAGCATGTCAGTAAAAATAAATATCAGTATGTATTTAGGACTTATAGCTGAAAATAGGAGTTAAATTGTGAGATCAAAATTTTTAGAACCAACCTTGTTTATTCACAAAGTAGGTATTTACAAATTCTTCAGGAGACTTATTCAAGTAAATCATGCCTTCAACTAAACCCACAAGTTGCATAATTAAAAAAGTAATACCGTAGGTGAAAGAACCACTTACTACCGATATAAACAACATAATAAAGCCTTCTGGGGCGTATCCTAGAATAAACTTATGCACCCCGAACCCTCCAAAAATGATTCCACAGTAACCAGCTAGAAGTTGTTTGGTTGGGTGGCTAGGATTAAGATTTGCCATGTACTATATATTGCTCCTAGATGAATGCGTATAAAATTTAAATTTTTATTGTAATGAGAACAAGCGAATATATTTACTTGTTCAATATAGTCGCTAACAACGTTACTACCACAACACTTTCTACAAGTCCATCAGTATTATTTCCGGACTTTTTTGAGATGGTTGCAACAAAAACGTGGATACGTTGACTCTGATTGATAACACCTGTTGACATCGCAGAGAGTATATCCAGTCAACAAGGAAACTATCTAGTCATAACTTAAGTTTGTTAATACTAACTAGTTAAGTGTTGCTTAACGCTCCTACAGATGAAAACGGGAGTTGAAATTTTTTCAATAATTCAATTTATTCAGATGGTACCCAATGTTTGCTTAGAGGATTTGTAATCTATTTAACAGAACTGCCAAAATTAGCTTTACTACTGGCATACTTGCATTTACTGTGAATACACTTGAGTGTTGAATTAGTACAATAACTAGCTGATCGCCTTCATAATATGCAGATGAAAGCAAATATTTATATTGTTTTCAACCGTGTTCATACCGTTCTATTAATTACCACTACCTAGTAGAAATAGGCTCAGTAAGGTGCCACTATTCCATAAACTATGCAGAAGCATAGGAGCCAAAAGGTTACGCGATCGCGTGTAAACTACTCCTAATACAATCCCTAAAGCCGTTAATGGCAAAATTTCCGACAAACTCAAGTGAGCGATCGCAAACAATAAACCACTGGCAATAATTGCTCCCCAAACAGGAAGATAGCGAGTCAGGGAAGGCAATAGGAAGCCGCGAAATAGAAGTTCTTCAAAGAATGGGGCTGCGATCGCAGCTGTAAAGAAAAATATACCTAGTGCTACCTCATCTTGACTTTCCAGTGCTAATTGCAATAAAGGATTGCTACCACCTTGTCCTTGCCATAGTTGTTGATTAATCAATGACACCAACACCACGATAGGTAAAGCAGCACAATAGCCTCCTAACCCCCATAAAAACCATCTATCCTGCAGACGAAAGCGGAACCATAATTCTGGGAGTGGGAAAAAGCGTTTAATAGAGAAATACAGCACTAAAAGCGCACCTGAAGCTACCAATAGGTAACTAACCAAAACGTACACAGCCTGAATTCTGACATTACCAGCAGGACGTGGAATTGGAATAATCGACAACATCAGAGGAACAAAAACTTGTCCCATAAAGAAAAAGCCTAGGATGAAAACCTGTAAAATTGTTTCACTATTCCAAGGCGTTGACCAAGGTACATCAGCATTTTGAGCTAATAAAGCGGTTTTTCCCTTCAAAAAGCGCTGAACAAATAAGGAAATCAGAACTACCATACCAACTAATGCTGCAAAGGTTGGGATTGTTCCAATAAGTGCTAATTTTAATACAGCTTGAGTAGCCGCCTCTTGTTGAGTAGCTTGAACTACTGATAGAGCTTCTTGTCGTTGTTGAAGTTGGTACAACTGAACCAAAGCACTAGAGCGAAACCAGCCTTCTAAGTTTTTTTGAATCAACTTTTGGGCATTGGGTAAAATACGAGCAGGATCACTCCAAAGTCCACTTAATACAGCAGCCATTCCTGCAAATTCATTGCTATTAGCGTATTGAGGAGTATTAGGTAATGATTTTATATCAGGTTTCTCTGTTTCTAATCGCTTTTGTAATTCGTTCCAAATTTTAAGGGCTGCATCCGTATGCCCTTGCTGTGCTTGTAAAATACCTAAACGCAAGTCTAATTCAGCTAGCAATTTTTGCAGTTGCTTTAGGGACTGCTGCAACTTCTGCTGCTGATCTCTATCGGAGGTATTAGTAACTGGAGGAGATTCTGGTAATGGTTTAGGGGGTACAGGAGGAGTTTTGGGTTGAGAACGTGCCTGTGCAAGTTTTTTTTTGGCTTTATCTAAATTAGCCTGAACCGAATTACGCGCTTGTTGATACTGATTTATAGCACTTTCAAGAGGTTGCTCACCAAGTATTGCTGCCCGAATTGCTTGGAAATTATCATTGTTGTTATTCTTAGGTTGCCAAGCTTGGGCTTGCAGAGCAATGTTGGTTTGGTAAAGTTCTAGACGACTTTGAAATTGAGGTTCTTGCCAACTATTAAATAAAGATGTAACTGACAACAGGATTGCTATAGGTGTCAGCACGAATATTAAAACCAACCGCTTGATGGTCATCTATCCCCCTTTAACTAAACCAATGGAGAACGCGTCCCCTTGGGAATTATCGCAATAAAAAGTGATAGGTGGATAAATATCATCAACATTATGTAAGTCAGCGATCGCTTCTATCTAGTCTATATAGACGTTTAAATTACAAACCATTCCATTACTGAATATTAGCTAATAACCCGTAAGCCTCAGACGCAAATGACTGATCACTTTTACTTGTCATTAGTGGATCCTATTTTTTAGCCTTTACCTAAAACCCAGACTGGGCATAGCTTTTAATCAGGCAAAAAACAAATTCCAACTTTTTCAGAAAAAGGGAGTTGACAAAGTTAGGAGCGGTCGATATATTAGATAAGTGCCCAAGAGGCGAGCGCGACAGAGCGGCGCCGGGAGGGACGCCGAACCTTGAAAATATTATAGTTTGAAAGCCATTATACAGCAAGTGGTCAGCGTCAAGAAAATAAAGCACTTGACTGGAGTGTAAAAAGAATCAGTCTTTCATATTTAAGAGCTAAACAAACGATTCATCAAAACGGAGAGTTTGATCCTGGCTCAGGATGAACGCTGGCGGTATGCTTAACACATGC
>NZ_JAECZB010000096.1:145455-195055 GCF_016056295.1 Atlanticothrix silvestris CENA357 | reverse complement strand
GCCGTGCATCTGAGGGATTTTTCATTGGTGTCTCCTGATATACAAAATACTGAGTTGCTGAAAGCAATCGAAATGGCTATTCCAGCAACGGCAATTGAACAGGCGATCGCTAATACCAAAACCGAAGAGGAACGCACGCGATCGCTACCAGCGCAGTTAATGGTCAGTCTGGTAATAGCAATGAGCCTGTGGTCGAGAGATTCGATGCGGGATGTACTCAAAAACTTAGTAGATGGTCTTTCTGTGGCATGGGTAAAAGTTGGCAAATATTGGCGAGTCCCTTGTAAATCAGCAATTACCCAAGCTCGACAAAGATTAGGTGCAAAGGTGATGAGCCAATTGTTTCATCAGCTGGTAAAACCAATGGCAACGGGTGATACATTGGGATGGATAGTGATTGAAGTTGCTGGTGTGGGAATTTATGGCCTACTTGCTTTATTGGGGCTGCGTTATTCAAACTGGTGGCTGATGTTAGGTTGGATGGCTCATCCACTTTGGGACATCGGGCTACATTTAGTTAATCAAGGTTCAGTATTTACTCCTGCTTGGTATGCGATCGCTTGTGTCAGCTTCGATTTACTTATAGCAATGTATATCACTGGTGTGCAGATAGGAATATTCAATTTGAGGAAACCTGAATTATGAATCTTGAGGTCAAGGGTCAGAAATTATTAAAAATTTTGCTAATTGCCAGCATCATTTCTACTGGTATTCACTTTACTGATAATTATTTATTTATCGAGCGATACCCCCAGCCAAACTGGATTACTGCCCCTTCAATTTATCAATCATGGCTCATTTTGACAGGTGTAGGAATTGCTGCCTATTGGTTGTATAAATATCGAAAGTTTTGGCTCTCTTATGGCTGTCTGCTGGTCTACTCATTAACAGGTCTAGCCAGCCCAGGACATTATATTTATGGAAGCTTGTCACAGTTTTCAGCGAAAATGCATCTTTTAATTTGGACTGATGGGTTGACAGGTTTGGCAATATTAGGATTTATCATCTGGTCAGCACTAATCCTCAAGCAGTGGCGGCAAGAACCTAGCCCAACTCAGGATGTACTGCACTAATTTATAAATATATTAACGCGGCGATCGCCTCTGAGTAATCCTCTGGGCTATAACTCTCCTCAAAATGCACAATGTTAGAGGGAGGCAATAAACACATAGAAATTATTTCATGGGAATTTCGATCCAGAACTCACAGCCATTGCCAGGTTCAGAAACACACTTAATTTTACCACCATGTTTTTCTACAATAATTTGATAGCTAATAGATAGCCCTAAACCAGTACCTTGTCCAGGTTGTTTGGTGGTAAAAAAAGGTTCAAAAATACGCGATCGCAGATTTTCAGGAATACCACAACCATTATCAGCAATACAAATTAAAACGGTATTTCCTTCTATGACTTCTGTACAAATACAAATTTTAGGCTTGTCTATAATTTCTTTAGCAGTTATTGAATGCTCTATTGCATCAATAGCATTGTTGAGAATATTCATAAATACCTGATTTATTTGAGCTGCATAGCATACGACTAAAGGCAATTCACCATATTCTTTTACTACCTCAATAGCAGAAGAATTAGCTTGTGGTTGTAGTCGATGTTGTAAAATTAACAGCGTACTATCAATACCTTCATGAAGGTCAACCGGCTTCATTCCTACTTCGTCAAGTCGCGAAAAAGTACGTAAAGATAACACTAGCTCACTGATGCGTTCTGCACCCATCATCATTGAAGTGAGAATTTTAGGTAAATCATCAGCAATAAACTCTAAATCTAATTCTGTTGCTTGCTTTTGAATTTCTGCTTTTGGCTGGGGATAATATTTTTGGTAAAGACGCAGTAATTTAAATAAGTTTTCACTGTGTTCAGTAACATAAGTGATGTTACCGTAAATGAAACTAATTGGGTTGTTAATTTCATGTGCTATTCCAGCAACTAACTGCCCTAAGCCAGCCATTTTTTCACTTTGAATCAACTGGCTTTGGGCTTGCTGTAATTCTTTAAGAGTCTGTGTTAGTTCTTCTTTTTGACGCTGAGTCTGTGCTAGTAATTCCGCTTGCTGGAGTCCTACACCTAATTGAGTACCAATCTGTACTAGCAAATCTATCTCATCTTCTTGCCAATCACGAGGTTCACTATTCTGATACGCTGCTAGTAATCCCCAAAGTTTTTCACCCTGAAAAATCGGCACAATCATATATGCCCTAGCGACCATTGGCTCAAGCAGGGCAAAATAACTCACAGAAGAATTGGTCTTGTAAATATCCTTAACGACTAGAGTTTGACCATTAGCAAAATCTCCCCCTTGGGTTTTTTGCAAATAATCATCAGCGATCGCAGGTATAATATCCTCTACTAATACCCAACTTTGGGCTAATGATTCAGCTACAAATTCACCACTCCAATCAGACCGAAATCGATAAATAGTTACTCGGTCAACTTCCAATAATCGCTGGACTTCTTTTGTACTGGTAGCAAAGATGGTTTTCAAATCAAGAGACTGACGAATTTTTTCTACCGTTGCAGCTAAAGTTTTCTCTCTTTGTGTGGCTTTGCGTTCTCGTTCAGCAGCTTTAGCTAGTTGTTCAGCTTGCACCTGCATCTGTTTCAAGGATTCAGCTTGCTGTAATGCAACCCCCAGCTGTACCCCCACTTGTGCTAGCAAATTAATTTCCTCGTCTTGCCAATAACGAGGCTGGGAGTTTTGATAAGCTACTAATAATCCCCAAAGTTTTTCACCTTGAGAGATTGGTACAAATACTTCGTTACGCGCATACTTACCTGCTTGCGTTCCTTGCAAAAAAAGGCGTTCTGTTACAGGTTGGGGCTTAACTACTGGTGTCCAGCCATCAACAATAGAATCAGCTACAAATTCGCCACTCCAGTCAGGATAGAAACGGTAAATTGCCACTCGTTCTACTTCCAATAACCGCCGGACTTCTTGAGTCGTGGTGTTAAAAATAGTATCAATGTCAAGAGATTGACGAATTTTATCTACAGTGTTCACCAACGCCCTTTGCCGTTCTGCGGCTTTGCTAATCTCTGCGGCTTGGTCTTGTGTTTGTTGTAAAAATTCCGCTTGCTGTAAGGCTACGCCTAGTTGAATGCTAACTTGAGTCAGCAAGTAAATTTCATCTTCTTGCCAATCACGGGTTTCAGCGTTTTGGTAAACCGCCAGTAAGCCCCAGAGCTTTTGACCATGATAAATGGCAATGATTATGTATGCTTTGGCTTGGTAGTTTTCTAAGACTTTAATGTAGCAGTTGCTAAAACCTGCATTATAAATATCATTACAAACACGATATATTTCACATCTACCAAAGTGACCACCCCCTGTATCTTGTAAATAGGTATCAGCTGCTGGGGGTATAACTAAATCTTTGACGCTACATTCGCTAACGTTTTCACACAATTCGGGTTGCTGTAATTGTTCATACATTAAAGAAGACCAACCCTCTGCCACTGATTCAAACACAAATTCACCGCTCCAATCTGGATTGAAGCGATAAATAGCTACGCGATCGGCATTTAGCAGCAGCCTCAGTTCTGCGGTACTTGTGCGGAAAATGCTCTCTATGTCTAAAGATTGACGGATTTTTTCGATGGTTATGGCTATGGTTTTCTGCCATTCTGCGGCTTTTTCTTTGGCTTTTGCTTGTGCTAGTTGTGCCGATTGTAATTTTACCTGTTCTAGATAATCTGCTTGCTGCAAAGCAACGGCCAAATGTTCAGCGATGAGTTGGACAAACTCAATTTCTGATGTTTCCCATTCTCTAGGAGCATCACATTGATGAATACACAACAATCCCCATAAATCTTTACCTTTCATTAGGGGAGCAGCTATATTAGCACGGACTTGGAATTTTTCTAGAATCTGGACATGGCAATCACTAGCATCGGCTTGATAGATATCAGCCATTACTTTAATGCGACCTTGCTGATATAGTCCAGCAAACTCCGTAGCAAAGCAGTGATCCCGCAGCTTAGCTGCTAGTGCAGAATTCCATTCTGCTCCTACATCCTCAGAAATAAATTCCCCTTCCCATCCCAACTCAGGATAAAAACGAAACACGCCTACTCGGTCGGTTTTTAAAAGCTGACGTGCTTCAGTGACTGTAATTTTGAAGATGGTGTCTATGTCTAGAGAATTACGAATTCGGGCAATTACTCCAGATAAGGCTTTTTGTTTCTCATCCAGATACTGGGTAAGTTTCATTTCTGACTGAGGTTGTTGCGGCTTTGAAGTTGGTTGTATAGGTTGTACAGTAGGAGAGTTTTCCATTCCCAGTAGGACTTTAAATGTAGAAAGTCTTCTATTTCATAGTTCCCTCAAGAACTCGAAAGCTAACAAAATACCAATTTATCTATCTCAGGTAATAGACATCACACGTAGGAGATATGTAGTACCAGTTGGTATAAAAAAGTTCCTGTTAGAGCATCTCAAAATTGGGACGATCTCGGTGATTTGCGTTCTTTGGAGCGATTTCAAGATATCGCTTACTTACTCGCTATTATTCCAACTTTTTGAACTTAACAGTGTTCGGTCATCGACTTTTTCACTGATGGTTTATTTGCATCTGTTTGGTTATCAAATTGCTATTGCTTTACTTATTTCTCTTTTTGACCTAAATCTCTATATTTAGTCAAGGATTTTCTATTTTGTTTTTGTTTTTGAATTTGTAATTAATTTGGTACGCTGTCGACTGGGAGTAACTTTTAATTGGCGTTTCAATCTTCTTCCCAGTTTTCACAACCCAATAGGTCTATCACCCGATCTCTAAGCAAAAATTCATTTTTTTCTAACTCTATCTCAAAACAAGCCCAGTCGCGATCGCGAATGTACTTGCAGAGAACGTAAATTGGCTGCTGGCGATTAACAAGTCCCTTTTTGACAAGTTGGCGTGCTTCTTCTTTGATAACTTCAATGTCATATTTAATAGTAGTATCCATCGTTTACCCCCTTAGGTTTTGATCCAGAAATTATAAAAAATCAATTAACTTTTGACTCTATTTTAAACTTATCAAAAAGGAATGAGGAAATTGTGAAGAATAAAAATATTGATCCTTAACTAAGTTATTTGTCATTTCAGCCTTTAGATAGACCTTCTACGGACAGATATATGCAAAATGATTTATTTAGCGGCTCAAGCCACTCACTACAAGCTTTAATAGACTACTGTAAATGATATTGGCATATTCTAAATTTAGAAAAATAGTAGATAAAATCAGTAAATTTTTCTGTACTTCATAGATATGCCATTAAAAAATCTAGAAATATACAATTTATTATTGCTAACTTTTGATTAAAGAGCAGAGAAGAAATAACATCTATTGAAAGCAGACTCTTTTAAGCTATCTAGCTTTAGTTACCATCACAAAATCTTCAACTTCTTTTTTTATTATGAAAACAGTTACCCTTGACTCAATGCTTCTCGGGGAAAGGGAAAAGGGGAAGGGGGGAAAGGGAAAGAAAAAACCTTTAACCCTTCCCCCTTCCCCTTTAACCTTTTCCCAAAACCCGATCCGAATTAAAAATACTTAAGCGAGAAGTATTGACCCTTGACTCAATAAATAAAATTGCAGTTTACTGAGGTCTGTATAATTTATTACGCCCAGCAAATCCAGTACAAATAATTGTAGCTCAAACAGAACAAGGACGAGGCATTCTCGGCGTTATTAAACATCTTGCATAAATACTTTGGTATTGCTGCAAATATCTTTAAAAGCTCGCGCAAAGGCAAGCCAGTGCGTTGGGTGGGTTCCCCGACTTGTAGCAACTGGCGCGCAAAGACGCAAAGGAGAACGCTAAATCAAGTTCTACATTTCAGTGTTTAAATATTTGTGCAAGAGGTCTATTGATAGATTTTTATCTAAGGAAATAGAAGAAACTAAGGAGGTGCAAGCGCATCAGTAGTTACTCTACTAAATTTGTTATAAGCTATGAGCTAATAGGCATTTAATTTGTAAATCATTCGATGGCAAAAGGAGCTAGCCAGAGAATATGACAATTAATTATCGAGAAAAAATAATTTCTATGTGGACAGTATTTTTACTGGGAATACTGTTTCATACACAATTGGGTTTAATGCCACTTTTCCACGGTTTAAATATTACTGAATCGCAACAAGCTTCATCAATTAGTGATATTTCTGGAATCATGTGGTTGATGTTAGGCTTTTTTGTATTGCCAATGCTAGCAATAATTGCCACAACTTTCACCGATTCTAGACAATATAGAACGATTCATTTTGGTTTGACAGTGTTTTATAGCGTTATGAACTTAATACATCTGATTTTAGATTTGCTTTTACCACAAGTTATTTGGTATCAAATCAGCTTAATGGTGCTTTTGTTCCTGATTGGTTTATTATTAAACTTCGTAGGCTTCCAATGGATGCGACTTCCAGAGAACAACTGGCAAGAACGAATCACAGTTCGTCATTAGCAGTATAGGCGATCGCTATTACCACAGACCACATTCACTAATCACTTTTGGTTATCCAAGGAAAAAATAAAAATAATTGCCATGATAGTCGAAAGTCTCTAAAGTAAAAATAATCTGTCAGCAAAAAGTTAAGTATTGAGTTTCGCTCAACACAAGTTGAGGGAAGTCTCATCAGTAACTTTATAGCTTTTACGTAGGAGATTAAAACAATACGCCAGTGGAACTCTCTAACAAATCTGAATACGCACTTCTAGCGCTGTTGGAATTGGCAAGTTGTTACGCCAGTGGCGAATCTCTGCAAATTAGACAAATAGCAGAGTTGCAAGATATACCCAGCCGCTACTTAGAACAATTACTGGCAACTTTAAGGCGTAGAGGTCTGATTAAGAGCATACGCGGTGCTAAAGGTGGTTACGTTTTGGCACGAGACCCCCGGACAATTACGCTGCTTGATGCTTTAAGTTGCATGGAAGGGTTAGATGCGTTGACGCAAAGCGGCTTGTCGCCAGACATCGCGCCTACTTGTGACACTAATACCAAGACAGTAGAAACTCAAGTAATTCAAGAAATTTGGCAAGAAGCTTGTCAGGCAGCTAATGCTGTTTTACAAAAATATACCTTACAAGACCTTTGTGAACGGCGAGTAATGCATCAACAAAAAGAAATAATGTACTACATCTAGTATCGCTGCGCGTAATTCGTAATGACGCTCTCTACGAGACGCTAAGAGGTTGTTTGAAAAGTCTAATTTATTACTCGCCCTGGCGACTAGAAGTCGCGCGCCACTTGCTTCTCCCAAGGGGAGACGCTGCGCGAACAAGTCGGGGAACCGCAAGGGCGCAGTGGCTTGGCTACACGGACAGGACGCGTAGCGGCTTACCTCCGGGAAGGCCACCTGCGTAGGTTTCAAACCCTTGTTTTTGCATTAGTCCGCCCAGGCGGTGAGGGAGTCGCAGTCTTGGCGGTTCCCGTTGATTGCGAACTCCCGAACCCGAAGGGACTTTGTTTGTGTAGTATCGAATTATATTCGCCCAAAACTTTTCAAACATCCTCTAAAAGCGTAGCTTGCTTCTCTGTAAGAGTAGGCGTAACGTAATTTGTAATTCGTAAGGGCTTGAGACATTTTTTATAAGTGATTTATATTTACGCCATCCCGTACTAGGAATAGCTTGATACCAAATACCTACTAATTCATCGGTTTTTTTTGTTGCGAAATTGAAAGAGTGTAGTTATACTGTCGTTTTGACAATTCGCCTATATAGAGCGAGTATTGTCCTGCCTGCCAGTAACCAGACAACTCTGGCTTGGTTTCTGAATAACGATCTGCTAAGACACAAAAACGACCCCCAGGGCCATCGATTAACAGCGTTGGCTGTCCAGGACTATCTACTGTTAACCGCAAGTAAGGCAGTGATTCTTTAACCTGGATAATTTGACTTGGTGCATCAGGAATGTTGCCGCAATCACTTTGAATTGAACCCCCAGATTTACCATTTAAAACTAACGGATCTGACTGTAATTTGGGATTAATTTGGACTGAGGGTACTTCAGCCCAAATAGGCTTAGTAAGTGCCAAGCTGATCACTAAAGCTGCGGGAACAATTGTAAATCGTCTACACGTCTTCATTTTAATTAATGCTCCCGACTATTTTAAGAGCGATATTAATATAAATAGTCTGGTTTAGTAGACGAGGGCAATTCGCCTATGTTCCTGAGTGCAGAGTATAAATTTTTATCGCTTAAATTAATTACTATATAGCTAAAATATGAAAAATAAATGAAGAGATGCTTTTTTGGAAAACAGAAAATCAAAGCTTAGGGATGAATTGTAGAGAGTCAAAATTATTTCCCTAATTCCTAGTGAGTAATTTCTAATCTAATGATTTTTCCCTCCAGATCAAGGTTTTCTGACCCAGACATTAGCTAAAATCACAGACACAGCCGCCAAACATCAGATTTGGTTAGTCTGTTATTGAATAAGCATCCTAAACTGAGGTAGAAAAAATTAATGAATCCTCAACCTGAAGAAGACTTGCAACGCCGTCTCCAAAAGCTAGAAGCAGAGATTAATTCCTCGCCTGTTGACGTTGTGCAATCACAAGAACCAAAAAAGACATCTGAGTCTAGTTTCTTCGACTTTAAATCGCATTTTAAGCGATCGCAACTTTGGTTTAACAACTTGTCTAAAATGAGCCAGGTTATATTTTTGGGTGTGGCAGTGCTATTGGGCTTGGCAATAGTTCAAGCAGTGCTAAAACTAGTGGCATCTGCAATTAGTCTGGCAGTCTTAGCAGGGTTAGTGTATCTTGGATACAAATTTTTTGTGGCTGGCAGCTTTCGCAATAAGCAATAGTCTATGTTAACTGCGCCGAAAGCGGCGCAAACAAAAATAAAGTCAAAGGAAATTATACGATGGCGACTCCAAGTGTGAGGAGAAGTAGTAATAAATCTAGTTTGTCAAAAACATCACAAACAACCAATTCACTGCCGTTAGTAACCAGGCGTTTTGCTGCTTGGACAACTGAAATCACACTAGTGATTGTCAGTGGGTTGGTTCCCTTCGGAATTGGTGCTTACATCAATTCTAGAAGTGATGTGAGCCGCGTACCCCTGAACCCTTTGCTAGTAGTCACCGAAAGAGCGATCGCTCGTCCCCTGGCTCTACCTGCTAGCTATGGCATCCGTAACGTAGCAGGGCCGACTAATTATTTGTGGATAATAGCTTTATTAGCACCCTTGACGCTTTCATGGTGGCAATTATATTTACTGGCTAAAACTGGTAGTACTATTCCCAAGCGTCGATTTGGTGTGCGGATTGTTAACGAGCAAGGTATAGCACCGGGTTTAGCCGCTGTTGTAATACGCGAAGGAATTGGTCGATGGACTGTACCTATGTCTGTCGCCTATATTCTTTGGCGTTACAGCTTTGCCTTTCCGAACTTAGGATTATTCACATTTTTGGCTGTATTGATGGTGCTTGGTGAAGGGATGGCCTTGCCTTCACGCCAAGGACGACGCGCATTACACGATTGGCTAGCTGGTACTTACGCCATAGATAGCAATCGCCCCTTGCCAACTTCATCAGTAGCTAGCAAAGGACAAAGTTTACCTGTAAGAGCAAATGAAGTTGATCATCAAGAAGAGGGAAATGAGCAAGTAGCTGCCCCAGTGATGGCGATCGCCACAGAAGCTCCCAGTCTTCGCAGCTTATGGCGGCGAATGCGGCAAAATCCTAGCCTCACTTTGTTTGGGGTAGCACTAACTAGTATGACTGCTGTCCTAGCAACTTTAATCGCTACTCAAGTCTATATTCAAACTCAGCAAACCCAGCGTGAAAGCAAACAAATTAACAGTCAAAAATTTTTAGCACTAGTAAAACAACTGAGTCCCAACTCTGGCGCTACTAATGAAGAACGCCAGAGTGTAATTTTGGCGATGGGTGGTCTCAATGATCCGCAGTCTATCCAATTTCTAACGGATCTTCTAGTTAACGAAACCAACCCCATCCTTGTAGATACAATTCAACAAGCTTTGACAAGTATTGGGACTAAAACCATCCCAGAATTGAAAAACAAAAATCAGTTTCTGGCTGGCGAGTTAGCATCTGTAGGTAATAATCCCCAAGAGAAAGAATTACGCCAGAAGCGTTTACAAATTAACCAGCAAACAATCAACAAAATTCTCACTGTTTACAGTGGTAAAACGGAGAGCATCGATCTCAGCCGCAGCCAATTGAGTCAAAATGGCGCTTTGGGAAGTTCCTTTTTTAACTTGGTTTTAGAAAACGTTGATTTGTCAGGAGTAAATTTCAAATCTGCAAATCTTAATCAAGCCAGTTTTAAAGGTAGTCGCTTCCGGGGAGTTGGTGAAGATGAACGTTTGGATACTTACGACGATGCGATCGCTGATTTGAGTCAAACTCAAATGAAGCAGGTGAATTTTACCGATGCTAACCTGAGTCGTGTCATCATGACCGGTAGCGATTTAAGTCGCGCTACCCTCAACAGAGCTAATTTATCGAATGCACGTTTAGTTGGTGCTAACCTCAGCAGCACTCAATTAGTGAGTGCAGATTTACAGAACGCAGTTTTAGAAAATGCCAGCTTGACTGGGGCAGATTTAGGTGACGCAAAATTAAACGAAGCTAATCTATATGGTGCGCGTTTAGGTCGCGTCATTGCCATAGGAACCCAATTATCGTCAGCTAACTTAACAAAAACTGATTGGCAAGGATCAGATTTATCTGGAGCCGATTTGGAACGCGCCAATCTCAGCAATGCTAACCTCAGCGCCACTCGTTTAACTGGTGCTACTTTGCGTTCTGCCAAAATGGAAAATGCCAATTTGCGAAATGCTGATTTGAGCCTTGTAGATTTACGAGGGGCGAATGTCGCAGGAGCAGATTTTCAAAACACAATTCTGACACCTGCTAGACAAGATCCAGCAGATCAATTTGTCCAAACACCAGATTTAGGCTCAGTATCTGCTGTAGTCAAAGGGGTTGATTTTTCTAAAGCCAAAAACTTAGATGCGAAACAAATAGCTTACATTTGTACTCAAGGAGGCATTCATCCCAATTGTCCGTAGGCAGTAAGAGGAATTGGAGCAGGGGAAGCAGGGGCGATAAAGAAACAAACCCCTGACCCTTACTCCACCTTCCCCTTCTTCGTAAAAGCTTTACCTTGAAGATGCGATGGAATTAATGGGAATTTAATTAAATTGGGAATATCAAGAAAAAATTTGAGTCCAATAGGTGTTTTATATGAAAAAAGCTGTGTACTGGTTAATGGGTGAAAGAGCAGGACGAACCATAGTCGGTACTTGGAATTGGCTATGGGGAATGCCTGTAGAATCTGGTGGCAAAGTGGCTGTCGCTGTCGCTGAAGAATCACTGCAATCAATGCAAGAATCGGTGCAAAAACTGGCTCAAGCTGTGGCTATGCAAGAAGGTTCTTACAAAATAGCTAAAAACAAATACGAAGTGAAAGTCAAAGAATTACGAACCTTAGAGCAACAAGCAAACATTGCCCAGCGTAATGGTAATCAAGAAGCAGCGCGGATGGCAATGACCAAAGCAATTCAAACAGAACAAATTTTGCCCAAGTTAGAGGAGATGGTCAAGCAGGCTGAAACATCTGTAAATGCCTCTAAAGATAAGCTAAACCGGGAGCGCATGAAGCTAGAAACCTATAAAGCTGATATGCAAAATATGAAAGATATATCAGAAGTGAACGAAGCATTAGCGATGATTGCCAAAGTCAATAATGAATTTAACATTGGTTCGGCTAAAAGTGACTTTGAAAAAGCTAAAAATGCAGTTGAACGTCGAAATTTACAGACAGACGCTTTAGCTGAAATGTCTGAAAACACAACTGAAAAACTCCAGGCTGAGATAGAACAAATGACCGTAGATGATGAAGTTTCTCGGCGTTTGCAGATGTTAAATGAGTCAACTATTAACCAACTACCAGAGTAAAAAGTATGAGTAAGAGAAGCGCTCCGCCTCCAATTGTTTTTATCCTTTTATTTCTAGTTTTACTGGGTGGTGGTTACTGGTACTTCTTCAAACGGCAACCAGCACCCACGGATACTATTTCTTCTTCAATTAACACAACTTCTGGTAGTAATTCCACTTTCCCATCTCCAAGTTCAGTATCTGGCGGTACTACCGTGAGGATAGAGGGTTCTACCAGTATGGTGACAATCAACCAAAATCTTAAAAGAGCTTTTGAAAGACAGTTTCCAGGTACTAATGTTGTGACTACTGCCAGTGGTTCTGACAAAGGTATTGCAGATCTTATTGCAGGTCAAGCAGATATTGCAGCCATATCTCGACCTTTGACTACACAAGAACAGAGTCAAGGATTAGTGGCAATTCCTGTGACAACAGATGCGATCGCTGTTGTTGTTGGCAAAGCAAATCCTTTTAATCAAAGATTAACCAGCGCCCAAGTCGCAGATATATTTCAGGGTAAAATTAATAACTGGTCAGCAGTGGGTGGTAATAATAAAACTATCCGAGTCATTAATCGACCAGCAATCAGTGGCACACATCAAACATTTCAAGAAGTAGTGCTGAAGGGAGCTAATTTTGGGACGACACCCAATATCACAACATTACAACGAGATGCCACAACTCCTTTACTCCAAGCTTTGGGAACTGATGGCGTAGGTTACGCTACCTTTGCACAAGTTGCTAATCAGCAAACAGTGAGATCATTGGCGATCGATGGTTTGACTCCAGATGCAAGTGGTTATCCCTACCAACGGCAGCTGTTTTATGTTTATAAGAATCCTGCTAGTCCTGGAGTTAAAGCGTTCTTAGGTTACGCAACTTCGCCTCAAGGCCAACAATTTACAATACTCAATAATTAATTCATTTACTCCAAACCTACCTTCTGGCGGTTAATTATTCATAACTTTGGACTTTTGCAAAAAGTTTAGTATAAGTCATTAATAATTTGTGTTGTCATTACTCATCACGGATGACCATCAACAGAGATAACATAAGTATTCAAAGGTACATTTAAAATTCAACATGGTGTGAGGAGTCGGGTAATGAAATATATTAAGTATTTAGTCTCACTTCTAGGAAGTGGCGCTGTCTTGAGTATGACTGTCAGCGTTCAACCAGCACAAGCTCAAGTTGCCTACGGCAGCTATGTTGGTATCGGGCCAACTGTTGGTATTACTGACGGTATCCAATTAGGAGGAGTTCTAGCCCTCCGCTACAAACTTTTAGAAGCACCAATTTCTTTTCGTGCCCAAGCATTAATTGGTAACAATACAGCAGTTGTACCAACGGTTTCCTACGATGTGCCGATCAACTGGCAAACTGATGCCTACTTAGGAGCTGGGTTAGTTTTGGCCGGTGGTGGTAACTCTTCTCCTGTTGGAGACAAAATTAGTTTTGCTTTGCAACCAGGAATTGATTACGTCGTTCCAAATAGTAATACTGTTCTTTTTGGTAACGCCATCATTGCTTTTGATGCCTACCGTGATAGTGGTGGTACGGCTGTCTCTGTACAAGGTGGTGTGGGTTTAAGATTTTAATTATTTCATGGCGATGCTTACCTCCCCACCCACAAGGGGAAGCCAGGCTCAAAGAATAATGGATGGGGTGTAATGCAGATTCAATGGAAAGGTAGTGATGGCAAAACTTATCAAGAAGTATCGAATAAAGCGACATTCTCGGTTAATTGCACACTTGCTGCACCTGGAGGACTCAAGCAGTGAAGAATACAGACTCACCCAATGTCAGAAGTAGCGTCAGTAGATAAAAGTACAAATAGCAGAAGTGGTTCCGACCATCACAGCCGGAACCACTTCTGCTACACCCCTTGCACAATAAAAAATATACCCGTGTCAAGGACTGTATGTCTGCCAAATTGCCAAAAACTTATTTTTTGGATACTAACCCGGAACTTATCTGGAGGTAATAGTTAATCAACAGAAAGTAGTATACTTTTCTGGGCTCTTGCATAGCCTATCCCAAAGATTTATTTAAAAATAAGGAATTTTAGGTCTATTCTCATGTTAAGCCCCGTAATTACAGTTAGTATCTTTCAAAAACAACCAAATCCTCAAACATTTGCAGCAGGTGAAGTTATTTTTGAAGAAGGACAGCCCGGCGATTTTATGTTTGGGATTGTTCAAGGAGAAGTAGATATATTAGTCAATGGTAAAGTTGTAGAAACAATTGAGACAGGCGAAGTTTTTGGTACAGGAGTACTTGTAGGCGTAGAAAATAGAACATATACAGCGATCGCCAAGACTGATTGTCAACTTGCTTCTCTTGATGAAAAAAGGTTTCTCTTTGCGGTTCAAGAAACACCGATGTTTGCCTTAATGGTAATCAAAAACTACTCAGAGCGCCTGACTCGCTTGCAGCGTATGCTCTAAAGCATTTCATACCAATTCGTGCAGGAGAACTTTCACTTTACCCAAAGCAGGTGAAGTTCTCCTGAATATTACAGATAATTGGCTTCGGATGATGTTAGATTTATTTTTAAGGATATTCTAAGGGAGTTAAGCAACAGTGTTGCGTTGGTAGGACAAACACACGAATCAGTTACATCGCTTCTGTCGGACGAAATCTCCGAGTAATTTTGATTGTTTGTTGTCATCGTAAAATCTGCTGTGAATAATATTCCTTCCTCTTATCTGGATAAAATTCGTGCCATTTATCCGAATATTTCCTTTGACCATCTGGATTTGAATCAAGATGGCATGGTCAATGATGTAGTTGTGGTTAACCATCAGCTTGTCTGTCGCTTCGCCAAAGAAGATTGGGGAAAACAAGTACTTTCTCATGAAGCCAAAGTATTGGAAGTGGTACAACGCTATATTGATTTACCGATTCCCCGTTTTGAACATTTGGAAGAAGCCTTTGTTACTTATCGATATCTCAAAGGTGAACCGCTTTCCCGTAACACTCTGTTAAAGTTGAGCAAAACCGCACAAACCCGTATTATTTCTCAACTTGCTACATTTCACCGACAACTGCACAGCATTCCAACGGAAGTTTTAGCCCAAGCTGGGGTATCTTTCTCTGATGCAGTGCGATCGCGTGAAGATTGGTTGCAGTTGTACGATGATGTTCAAGAAACTCTCTTTCCTCACCTTTGGCGACACCAGCAAACTTGGATACATGAATTGTTTAGACCTGTGGTATCAGGTGAACTTGATCTGAGTTATACGCCTGTACTGATTCACGGCGATTTGCCTGTGTATCATATCCTCTTTAACCCAGAATCACAAAGCATTAGTGGCATTATCGATTTTGGCGTTGCTGGCTTAGGAGACCCGGCTTGTGATATCGCCACCCAACTGGGCAATTATGGAGAAAATATTGTACAGCTGATGGAAAGTGACTATCCAATGTTAAGAGACGTAATTAACCGCGCACGTTTCTGGGTAGGAACACTTGAGCTTCAATGGTCATTGATTGGGGTGAAATATAATGATGTCTCGTTATCTTTAGCACATATTGGTTGGGCTAGGGAGGTTCAACCTGTAGGGACAGTGTTTAATCCTAAAAATTGCTGAAATAAAAGTGGGATAGACAATTTGCCTATCCCACAAAAATTTAAAGATTGAGTTATCGCTTCAGTTCTACTGTTGCGTCAGCAGGAAAATTCTGGGGTTCGCTCAAGTTCCGCTAGTCCAAGAATTGGTATACTCAATTTGCTCTGGTGTCAGGGTATCGATGTTAATTCCAATTGCTTGCAACTTCAGTCGAGCAATTTCTTGATCGACATCGGTGGGAATTGAATGCAAACCAGGTTCTAACTTACCTTTATTCTTCACCAGATATTCACAAGCTAAAGCCTGATTGGCAAAGCTCATATCCATAACTGCACTGGGATGTCCTTCCGCAGCGGCGAGGTTAATCAAGCGTCCTTCACCTAGAACTATCACTGATTTGCCGCTTGGCAAGCGATACTCTTCGGTAAAAGGGCGTACTTGCTTGACTTCTTTAGCCTTAGCCTTCAAAGATTTCAGGTCAATTTCAATATCAAAGTGACCAGAGTTACAAACGATCGCACCGTCTTTCATCACATCGAAATGTTCGGCGCGAATGACGTGCTTGTTACCAGTAACTGTAATGAACAAATCACCTTGAGGAGCAGCTTCTGCCATTGGTAAAACGCGGAAACCATCCATCACAGCTTCAATTGCCTTGATGGGGTCGATTTCGGTAACAATCACATTAGCGCCAAGACCACGGGCCCGGAGTGCAGTACCTTTACCACACCAGCCATAACCAGCAACGACAATGTTTTTACCAGCCAGCAGAACATTTGTAGCCCGGATAATGCCATCTAGGGTTGATTGCCCTGTACCATAGCGATTATCAAAGAAGTGCTTGGTGTCTGCGTCATTGACGTTCATGGCGGGGAAGGTGAGAACGCCATCTTTGAACATGGCACGCAGGCGCACAATTCCTGTTGTTGT
The DNA here is from genome assembly GCF_016056295.1 of Atlanticothrix silvestris CENA357. Lineage (GTDB taxonomy): Bacteria > Cyanobacteriota > Cyanobacteriia > Cyanobacteriales > Nostocaceae > Atlanticothrix > Atlanticothrix silvestris. The sequence goes on along the minus strand of NZ_JAECZB010000096.1, from coordinate 178,643 downwards.
TTCTTCTGTAGTGCCAATCAAATCGGCAATTTGATCTTGGCGTTCTTGAATTAAAGTGGCTACCACGTCGCTACCATCATCAATAATAATGTTGGGGCGATGATCTAAGGCAATTTGAACGTGGCGATTATAAGTTTCGTTGTCTTCGCCTTTTTGAGCAAAAACGGGAATTTCATGATCGACGACGAGGCTAGCAGCTACGTCATCTTGAGTTGATAGGGGATTACTAGCAATCAAAACAGCGTCTGCACCACCAGCTTTGAGAGCAATAGCTAGATGTGCTGTTTCTGTTGTAACGTGACAACAAGCCACAAGGCGAATCCCAGCAAAGGGTTTTTCTTGGGCAAAGCGATCGCGGATTTGCTTCAAGACTGGCATTTCGCGTCCAGCCCATTCAATGCGCTGTCTTCCCAAGCTAGCCAGGGCGAGGTCTTTAACCTCGTGCTTTAATCGGGGAGAAGTTGCGGTCATTAAATATTACCTCAAAAATGTAAAAAAAGCTACGTAATTAATTACGTACTTTACTAGTTTATGCCACGACTTGCGATTTTTGGCTGTAATTACCAAAAACCGATGTCAATGGTTCTGTGGACTAGCTTGACGTTTGATCAGCGTAATGTCAACTTCGTTTTTAGTTTTTTTCTTTTTCATTTATCTTTGATAAGAGATTATCAAAGACTCTTCTAAGTCTTACCAAAACAAATAAGTAATTTGCCATCTATCTTAAAAGGTAATATTTCCGAAAATTAGGAAGATTTTGTGATGTGGAGATAAAAACTTAACCTTAGATAGGTACAATTACCCAAATTACTAGTTAAATGTGGAGGTGACTATAGAAATAGTCAATATTTGTAAATTTTGCTCAAGGAGGTATCTGAGTGCGCTTTCAATTTTTGGCGATCGCCAAGCGAGTCCCACTTTTGGAGGTATATAATCAAGCCTCCCATCCATCTGTAAGGCGGGTGCAGTCCAAACAAAGTTTAGGTAGGGGTGTGATAGTAGCGATCGCAGGTACAATAGCTATGGCTGTTGCACCTATGCCAAAAGCTACAGCCCAGGTTCCTATGCTACCTCTTCTACAATCTCCCAACAATGTCAATAGCGAAGCGGATGACAGGATTGTTTCGGGGTGGATTTATTTGGATGGTTATCAATTATTTCAAATAGCAGGAACAAGAAGCAATTTTCCCGAACGTTCACGAAATATTCAACAAAATTTGAATCAAATCCGCCAAGATTACTTGCGCTCATCTACAGACGAAATCGACATACAGACCCCCTCATTAAACGGATTACCAGTTATCTATGTTAATGGCCGCTACTTAATGACCGTCACTACCGAAGATGCCAGGTTGCGAAGGGAAGAGCCATCTGTATCGGCAAGTCAAATCACCGAACAGTTGAAGGAATCTTTGCAATTGGCCAAAGAGGAGCGACAAACTCAATCTTTAATCAACCAAGGTCAAATTGCTGGTGGTATTGTGCTGGCAATGATTGTGATCAGCGGCGGAGTATATTACTGGCAGCGTCATTTAAGAGATCATTCAAAACCTGCTATCCTCCCGATTTCACGAAAAGCTCAACAGATAACAACTCAACTAAATCAACAAAAAGATAAACACCTCCAAGAAGTCAAAAAAAGGTTATTTCAATTAACTCAAACTGGGATTTGGGGAAGTGGAATTGTGTTTATTTTGGGTCTATTTCCCTATACACGACCGTTTCAGGTAGGAATTCTCACAGTTGCCCAAATACCTTTAAGGTTGGGTGTGGTAGTTTTAGGAACTTATGTGGCGATTCGTTTCACTTATGCCTTGATTGACCGTTTCACCTCAACTTTAATTAGCAGTGGTGCTTTATTAAACTCAGAAACTTCTGAACGAATGCAGCTGCGAGTCTCGACATTTTCTGGTGTGACTAAAAGTATTACTACAGGTGTCTGGTTAGGAGTTGGCATTTTACTAGCATTGGTATCTTTGGGTATAGATATCGTTCCCTTGCTAGCAGGTGCAGGTTTAATTGGTGTTGCAGTGTCTTTGGCTTCACAAAACTTGATTAAAGACGCGATTAACGGCTTTCTCGTGATCATAGAAGACCAGTACGCTTTAGGTGATGTGATTGCTGTTGGAGATGTGGGAGGCTTAGTAGAAAATCTTAATCTGCGGATGACCCAGTTGCGGGATGCCGAAGGACGCTTAATCACGATTCCCAATAGTGAAATTAAAGTTGTGGCTAATCTTTCTAGTCGCTGGTCACGAGCCGATTTAACAATACCCATTTCCTATCAAACTGATATTGACCATGCTTTGCAGTTGATTAAAAATGTCGCTTTGGAGATGGATCAAGATCCGCAATGGCAACATCAAATTTTGGAAACTCCGCAAGTTTTGGGGATAGATAATTTTGGCGATCGCGGTTTGATGATTCGTGTGTGGATAAAAACACAACCGCTTAAACAATGGGATGTCGCACGAGAGTACCGTCGGCGCTTGAAAATTACCTTGGATGAAGCTGGAATTTCTATTCCTGTACCTCAACAATCAATTTGGGTTAACGATTCTCACTTACTTAGTTATGAGGGAAATGGCAAAACTGATCAGTTTTAGTTTTACCTATACGCTTTGAAAAGCTAAATCCATAAGTTTGCCGCAATGGCAAACTTATGGATTGTACAATGACTAACAAAAGGTATTAAGGTTTGATACCATGCTATTTAAAAATAATTCTATCTTGATAATTAAACAGCAGCTAGAACAGTCTCGAAAGGTTGTAGTAAAATGCCTATAATTTTATCAACTTCTTTGATATAGTATTCAATTTCATCAATATAAACAATCGAACCTTCTAAAAATAAAAACTTCCAGGTAGTGCCAGTAGTAACAGAACCATAAATACGCTCAACCTCATTACCTTTATTTTGATTAAATAACTGTGCTGCAACCATAGCTGCCACACATTGACCAAGACCACCAATAATATCTTCTTTTTTAGCTTCAAATATTATAGCTACCGGAGCATTAATATATAATTGCTCTTTAGAACCACTAATAATATAATCACAAAAACCCTGTAAGCCTCTTTGTGCGTCAACATTAAATTCATTACCACAAAAGAGGGAAACTTCGTTATTCAACAATCGTCTTACCTCCGCTAAAATTGGTGCAATTAAAAACTCCGATCTAGCTTTTTCAGTTGAAATAGATGTTGCTAACGGTATGTAATCACTAAGAAGAGTTCTTAAGGTTGTAGATGGCAATACTGGTAGTAGATCACCAAACAAATTATAGCTTTCGTCTAAAGTCAAACCAAAATTGTTTTTAACTTTTGCAAGGCTGAAATCATTGTAAGCCATTCCTCTACCTTGATGATCTCAAACGTTAATTTCATAGATAAAATCCCCTGAAATTAATCCGTGATTGCGGGTAATTTCAGGGGATTTAAATTAAGTAGCCGCCGTAAGGTGGCTTTTTAAGTATGGGCAGTACCAGACTCGAACTGATGACATCCTGCTTGTAAGGCAGGCGCTCTACCAACTGAGCTAACCGCCCGTTTAACTAATCCTTAACTAATATAGCAGAACATTTTGCATTGCGCTAGTAGTTTTGGGAAAATCTTTTTTCTCTTATACTGGCTCAGTATTAAGTTACTCAGAGAGGAAGAATTTAGAATGCCCTCTGGTCGGACGCACGATCGCATTACTTTGTATGCTCTACCATTGATAGCGGGTGTGACGTTCTGGCAGACTCGTAGCAGCAATGTGACTTTGTTAGTTGCAGGCGGGTTTTTATTTGGAGGGCTGATGTTTGGCCCTGATTTGGATATTTACTCTGTGCAATTTCAGCGCTGGGGTTTCTTGCGTTGGATTTGGCTACCTTATCAAAAAAGTCTCCGTCATCGTTCTTTTTTATCTCACGGGCCAATTATTGGCACGATTCTGCGGATACTTTATCTGGGGTGTTTGCTAGCTATTTTGACAATTTTAGTGTTGGTAATTGCCGAAAAGCTGTGGAATCTGAGTTTTACTTGGCAGGATTTGGGTGGAACTGTCGGGCGATCGCTCGTAAATTACGATACTGAATATATCGCTCTCTTTTTGGGTTTAGAACTCGGTGCGATGAGCCATTCTCTCAGCGATTGGGGCGGTTCGGCATACAAACGCTTTCAAAAGCAAGGGTTTAGGGGGTTGTTTCCTAGTCGTAAACTTAAGAAGCGTAAAATAGTGAGGAGTGGTATTCGTCGGTCTAAGCCAAAGAAATAATTTTTGAAACGCAGAGGTACGCGGAGTTTTTTATGGATGAAAGTTTGGCGGCGTTACAAGAGTTGATTGAGGTGGTGGCGAAATTGCGATCGCCTGATGGTGGTTGTCCTTGGGATTTGGCTCAAACTCCCGAAACGCTGACACCTTATGTGATCGAAGAAGCTTATGAAGTGGTAGATGCAATTAAAAATGGAGATAAAGAAGCGATCGCCGAAGAATTAGGAGATTTATTATTACAAGTAGTATTGCAAGCCCAAATCGCTAGTGAATCTGGACAATTTGCTTTAGTAGAGGTAGCACAAGGTATTTCCCAAAAGTTGATTCGCCGTCATCCCCATGTATTTGGTGATGTGTCAGTACAGAGTGTAGATGAAGTGCGACAAAATTGGGAACAAATTAAAGCTGCGGAAAAAGGTGAACCATCCCCAAATAATCAAAAACTGAGTGCTAAACTCAGTCGATATGGGCGTACCCTTCCCCCACTCACAGCAGCAATGAAGATTTCCCAAAAGGCTGCGGCGGTTGGGTTTGAATGGGAAAATATTGATGGAGTCTGGGAAAAATTTCATGAAGAATTGGGGGAGTTTCAACAGGCTTTGGCTGAGGAAACACCTGCAAGACAACAAGCAGAATTAGGTGATTTACTGTTTGCGGTGATTCAATTAGCCCGTTGGTATAATCTTGACCCTAGTACGGCTTTGCAAGGTACAAATCAACGATTTGTGCAGCGGTTAGAAAAAATGGAAGCGGTTAGCGATCGCCCCCTTTCTGATTACAGTTTGGATGAGTTAGAAACTCTCTGGCAACAGGCAAAAACCCAACTTGCCAAAGAGCAATAATACATAATTGGTCTGGACATGAGGGATTTTTTAACAATCTAGATGAAGAATGATCCATAAGTAAAAGCCGTTGGGTTTTGGTCGTTAATGATTCCCAAAAGGGGAGTTTTAAGATTTTTCTGCTGGCAAATTTGGCGAATAACTTTAGCTGTTTCTGGACTGAGGTCTTCAACTTCTGCTAATTCTACCCAACGAGTCTGGTAAAGCCAGTGTTGGGTTAAATCCATCAAAAATGGAGATAGGAAAAAGGCAACGATATTGAAAATTAGTGTAATACCAATTGCGATCGCCAGTCCTTGGAGTGGATCGTTGCTACCTAAAATAAATACTAAGCTCAAGCCTAAAGCCAATACCATGCCAAACAACAAGGTCATGGTGACACCAGAGGCTAACACTAGAGAGCCACCTACACCCCCCATTGCTAGTTTGACACCAGTTGTAGCAGCACGTCCGGCTTTTTGGGTGGTGCTAGACTGGGTTGCTACGTTTTTGGGTAAGGATTGGCTAGCTTGTTCTGCCCAGTTGCGAATTTGTGGGTTTTCATTCATCATTAACTTCTGACACAGGCTCGTGGCTTTTTCGATTTCGCCTGTACCTTGATAAGCTTTCATCAGCCACATCTGTGCAGAAAGATAATCTGAAGAATTGTGTTGACCACAATTTCGGCAGAACTGTTCTAGCAACTCAACTGCTTCTTGATAACGTCCTTGGTGAAAGGCATCTAATCCAGATTGTAATGACATAGGGTCTCCTGCTTAAAGGAGTGATATTTGATCCATCAATACTCAATAGAACCAGCCTTCGTCATCGCAATTACGCAAAAGAGGAAAGTATAAATTATTTTATTTGTTTAGAAACGAACCACAGAGGCGCAGAGGACACGGAGAAGAATGGGCGATCGCTACTGTTAATTGGTATAAAATAGTGCGTAGGCGTAGCCCGCCGTAGGCATCGCTTTTGCTTTTCAGTTAATATGACAACATAGTAAATATTAATATCATGGCTGCAAATAGAATCAGGGTTGCTAAAGATAAAGCTGAGTTAGTGAAATCTCTAGTCGCATCAAAAGACACAACTGGCCCTTTTCAAACTTATGCTGATGTGATTGTGTTTGCAGCAGCTTTAGGTGCAAAGCATAAAAAGCGAATTGCTTTAGGGGAGATATCTAAAAGAGACCCTGATCCCATCCCACAAGAGCATTTTTTATCAAAAGGATATGATATGCTGATCAAGTTATTGGCAATAACTACAAATAAAGATATTAATATTATTTCATCTAATGATGAACATTATGATACCCAACGTATTCAAATTTTCGAGGAGTACGCCAATGGAGGACTAGAGTTATTACAAAATGAATTTCGTGGTGCAGTAGACTATTCAGAAAGACTATTGTTGATTTTAAAGCATAATGATTTTCCAGAAAGCTTTGGCGAATTTGAGTTTGATTTAAGTAAATTTGTTTAAAAAATGTGATAAAGATATTTAGTTTATATGGCAATACAAGAAACAATACATGATGATTTTTTTCAAAATTTTATAGTAGCTACAGCAACTATTTCTGCAATCTATGATATTCCAGATAGAACGGGAATATATGCTTTTTACCATGCATTTGATTTTGCAGAAAATAATTTAGCTACTGCTATTAATGAACGGATTAGTCAAACTGTATTCACAACCAAATTTATTGAAGACGATGCCAGAAAAAAATTCACAATAGATACATGTGGAAAACCAGTTACCTTATCAGATAATATGCATAGCTTCATCAGAAGTGTATCTATGCCAAAAGATAGGCGTAATCTTAAAAAGCTTCTTTTAACTTGCAGTATTTTACAATGTCCAGACTATATTGGTTATGCTTCTAGTTTACAAAAAAGATTTAAACAACATTTAGAAAACGATAATGGTTTTTTTGCAAGATATGGTAATTTAAGACCTCAAGATGAATTTCTATTTCTATGTTTTCCTTGTTCCGAGGATATTGCTAGGGAACTTGAAAGTTTACTAATTCAGCTTTGCCAGCCAAAATTTAATACACAGAGGAGTTAACTATGGAAGAACTAGATGATCAATCACCAGAAACTATTGAATATAAAGCCATTACAGGTACTTTTGGTGAAGTTCGTTACTTTCTTACAACTCTTGATCATAGTGATGCAGCAGAGAATATTAGATTTGCTGGCGAACTTCAGGGGAAATGGGGCTTTTCGGAAAGAGTTCAAAGAAAATTAGATGAAAAAAGGGCAGAGACAGAACTCTTTGCATATTTAGCAAAAAATGGCATTAAATTTTTTAATTCTCTAGTTATTGTTCTTCTTCCTAACTCAGATGAGCAGACAGAATTTTGGGACTTTTCGCACGTTATGAGTAAAGGTAAACCTCTTGAGAAATGGGTCAATTTAAAATTATATAAAGGTGTTTCTCGAATAGTTATAGATGGTCAACATCGTTTGTTGTCTTTAAAAAAGTACTGGAATGTACATATAGACAAACAGTCTTTATCTCCCCAAGAGATATTAGAAGGTTGTACCTGTGAAGAGCCTTTTGATATTCCAGTGGTCTATTTAGTTTTTGGAAATTTAGGTCGAGTTGGATACTCTGAAGAAACTGTTTCAATACGGGATGAAGCAATTAAAGCTACTCGTAATATATTTACAGTAATAAATAATACTGCTAAACGAATTATCGCCAAACTCAACTTTTATTGGATGATACAAAACTCTCTGCACTCATTCCTAGAAAACTTTTAGAAGAAAATGTATTAGAAGATAAAATTGTAAAATGGTCATCCAAATCTACAAATTTAACACAGGCTGACCCTTATTTAACAACAATAGATTTAATCAGTAAATGCGCTGTAGAAATTTTAATAGATTATAAAAAGACTGCTTTAAAAAAGACTTTAAATTCTCCAATTGATAGAGAGAATGCAATGAAGAATTATTACGAATCTCATCCTAAAATTCATCATATAGGAACTAGAGATATTTTCAAATGGTTTTTTTATGAACTTCAACCGTTCCAGGATTGGCTTTATCAACTCGAACACTTAGGTATAAGCGTTCCTCCTCAACCAGAAGAAATTAAATTACAAGCTACTCAAAAAGAGCAACTTAAAAAGTTAAGAGAATCAAATATTCTATACACTGTCCTTGGGCAACGTATTGTTTTTTTTGCTATTTCACGATTTATTTTAAGAGTTAAGGCTGAATATCGGATTCCATCTCTTTTAGATGCTATTGCTAAAAGTATAGGTAAGATGTATGACAAAGGTTTTTTGGATAGAAATGCACCTCATTGGAAAAATTTAATTGTACAGCCTAATGAAAAACTCACTATGATTACAACTGGTTCTGGAGGCGATAAATGTATAGACCTTCTCAGAATGATATTTCTTAATACATCTGATGGAGTACGTGAATTGATTAAAAGTACTCGTGAAGATGTAGATAGTGAAGTAAATTGGACTATGGATATGATAGCTAGTTGGAGAAAACAGTTTTTTGTCGAGTTGCCTATAGTTGAATTTATAGAAGATGACAGTACGTCTAAAGAGGATGATGAGATCACAAATTTTTCAAATGAAAGAAATGAAGATAATGATGAAGAAATGTTTGATGAAATAGAAGATGAGATGGATGATGAGAGTGAAATTAACGAGTAAATATTGACTTTTCACAGTAGAACTTAATTTGAGCCTACTGTAACCGAAGAATTGCTGAGTTGTGTTAATCTTCAGTAGGCTTACTTAGTTCAGGATAGGTGGAAGTCCTACCGCTTTCGGTTCAACAAACTCGCCATCAAAACCTATAGTTTTATCTTCCACAGTCCTAGCATCCGCTAAAGCCTTACGCAGTTCAGCACGTTCCATCTGTTCTTGAATTCCACCCAGAATATAAACCAATAACTTCGCCGCTAAATCTCGTCCAGAAACCTGCACACGCTTTTTATTTGGGTCATACAAAACCCCATACCAGAGAGATTGGGGATATTCCATACCACTAAAACCACCTTGCTGGTCAAACTTCCGCAGTTTCTTAAAAATATCTGCTAAGGAAAAACCTTTTTTAAACACTAAAATTCCCAAAGCTTGCGCTAATGCAACTTGAGCAACCGGGCGGAAAAGCATATTTCCTTCACCTCCATCTTTTTCAAAGCTGAAGCGTCGCAAAGCTGGTGTATCTTCGTGTTCTAAAATCTTATAACTTGGAAGATTCGCCAAATAATCAAATAGCTTTCTAAATTCCTCAATTCCCTGCTCAAGTTCTTCATCCTCTGGACGCATGGGAATTAAACCTTTCTCCAAGGGCTTCCAGTGGGGGAACTTTTGACCCAAATATCGCTCAGACATATCTTGCAGAGCTTGCAAAGTCGTTAAAACTGTAGAATTGGAAGCTACTGTTGCACTATTCCAATTGACGCGGGGATTGCGTTCTTGTCGTTGTTCTAATAGTGGATGTGTAACTGCAATTTTTCTAGCAACGATCGCAAAACCATCATCTTCATTCAACTGTGTTAGCTGACCTTTAGTCAAGGGTGCAGCCATCAGGTTGACATGAACAAAAATTGATCTTACCCTCCGCTTCGCCTGGGTGCGAGTTTCCCCAGCCGCTACCGCACATATAAACTCAATACCAATTTTTTCTTTGGGTAAATTTTGCAAGTAAGCAAGGTCTACTTGGTACTTTTCTATCAAATCATTGACTGTAATAAAACTGTCATCAGCACCTTTATCTTTTTTATAGCGCTGGAGTTTACGAGTTTTGATTAACTCCATCAACCCCTGGACTCCCATTAGTCGATGTTGTCCATCTAGTGCATAAATGGTTACATCATCCTCAGAAATATTTAGCAGACCTACCTTACTGTCTTTATCTAGAGGTATAAAATCAGTCGTAGACTTTATAGCGCGTCCTTCACTATCCCACTCAGCAGCTTTGGGATTATCCACCCACGGTTGATTTATCACCACCAGCACCGGCGGAAACTTATGGTTGTCTCTAGCCGCTAAATACTGGACTAGCGGTGCTTGACGTGACCAATCAAGGGGACGTTGCTGAATTTCATCAATACTATCTGCGTCAATCTCGACATTATGAGTTTCAGGATTGTACTTTTTCTGAAACAAAGGTAAGCCAGAGGCAAAGTGAACCCGACCTGCGAACCATTCCAGTGTAACAGAGCTAACATAAGCCTCAGTACCACCCATCTCGGTTTTTTGAACGAGAATCTGATCTTTTCTCCCTAAAAACTTCTCTAGGAGTAAAGCTAGTACCTGTTTTTCTTTATTTTCTCGTTCCAGGTATTCTCTAGCGATGTCAGCAGTTGGGTCAGATGCACTATCTTTCATGTTAAATTTTAAAAACAGAATAGTATTATGTAGTTCAATTATCTAAAAAATTAGATATTAGTAGTAAAGTTTTTAAAAACTTTTTTTCCACCCACGGAGGTGGGTTTTGCCTGTGTAGACGCGAATTCTATTCGCCCTATTTACCCGATATTACGCCAGGTTTCCAGAGAGAAGGAGAAATGACTACAGCACAACAACCAGAAAAGATAGTTCAGCAAACACGTACTGTAGCAGAGTTAGTGGACTACATCCAAGCTCTCACCACTGAAATTCAAGAATTGTATTGTTTAGATCAGATACCTTGGGTAGTAGGCTATTCCGGTGGTAAAGATAGTACTGCCACTTTACAGCTTATCTGGAATGCGATCGCAGCACTACCAGTTGAAAAGCGAAAAAAGACTATTCATGTTATTACAACTGACACATTAGTAGAAAATCCTGTAGTCTCTGTTTGGGTACGCAAATCCTTAGAAAGGATGAAGATTGCTGCTCAAGAACAGAAAATGCCCATTGAGCCACATTTATTACACCCAGAAATCAAAGAGACATTCTGGGTAAGCTTGATTGGTAAAGGTTATCCAACACCGCGAGGAAAATTCCGTTGGTGTACAGACCGTCTAAAAATTCATCCTTCTAATCACTTTATCCGTGATGTGGTTAGAGTAAATGGGGAAGTTATTCTTGTTTTAGGTACGCGCAAAGCTGAAAGCATTAAGCGTGCTATCTCAATGGAAAAACATCAAGCAGGTAGTCTAAAAGATCGTCTTATTTCTGATTCAGGTTCACCGACATCTCTGCTTTACCATAGTGCAAGCTTACCTAATTCTTTAATTTATAGTCCTATCGAAGACTGGCGTACTGACGAAGTTTGGATTTACCTAAATCAGTGGCAAAATCCTTGGGGATATAGTAATAAAGATTTGTTCATCATGTATCGAGGCGCAACAGCAGATAATGAATGTCCTCTAGTTGTTGATACCTCTACTCCTAGCTGTGGTGATTCTCGGTTTGGTTGCTGGGTTTGCACAATTGTTAATAAAGATAAATCAATGGAGGCAATGATTCAAAATGATGAAGAGAAAGAATGGATGCAGCCTCTATTAGATATTCGCAATGAATTAGATATTAGAGATGACCGCGATAAAAGAGACTTCCGTCGCATCTGGGGAGAAGTCCAACTTTTTGAACGTAATTTAGATGGTGAAATATCCGTTGAACCAATTCATGGCCCCTATACTAAGTATTGGCGCGAACATTGGCTAAGAAAAGTGCTAGAAGCGCAAACTAAAACTCGTTGTACAGCACCCAAAAATATGGGTAAAATCACCCTAATTACTCTTGAAGAAATGAGCGAAATTCGCCGCATTTGGCTAGAAGACAAACACGAATTTGATGATAGCTTACCCCGGATTTATCAAGAAGTGACTGGCGAAGAATTTCAAGACCCGCGTCCTGGTGCAGACTATAGTCTACTAGGTCGTGATGAATGGATAGTATTAGAAGAAATCTGTGAAGGTGACGCAATGCACTTGGAACTCATGGCGAAATTGTTAGATACAGAACGCCAGTATCGTAAAAAAACTCGTCGCGTGGGAATATACGAAACCCTAGAAAAATGTTTTAATACGAGTTCCCGTTCTCCAGAAGATGCGATTAAAAATGCTCGTTTGAAACGCGAATTAAGCGAAGCAGTTAGTCAAGGTGATATTGCAAAAGTCAAGCAAATGACTTTGGGCGATGTTACAGCAATCAATGAAGTAGATGAAGGTGAAAGTGAAAGTAATGAACAGGTAACTTGGGCAAGTATGAAATTTAAGAAGAAAGATTTATAAGAATTAAGAATAATATAATACCAAGCGATTGGAAATCGCGGCTACACAGACGAAACCCGCCTGCGCGGGTTAAAGAGAAATGAGAGCAAGTTTTACACAATTGTATTTGCCTTATGTTTGGGCAACCTGGGATAGATTGCCCCTAATTACACCTGATATTCAGAAGGAAGTTTACGGGGCAATTATTCGGGAATCTGAACAGTTAAAGTGTACCGTAATTGCGATTGGTGGTATTGAAGATCATGTCCATCTGCTAACGGGTTTTCCGCCAACCATCAGTATCTCTGAATTGGTTAAACAAATTAAGGGAAGTTTGTCCCATTTCATCACCCACGAAATCAAGCCAGTTGAGTTTTTTAAATGGCAAGGTAACTATGGAGCTTTTACAGTTAGTCATGATGCTATTGATAATATAGCCAATTACATCAGAAACCAAGCTATCCACCATAACCAAAAATCACTTATTCCCAATTGGAAACTAACTCCCAAGTAAACCAACAAACTATGAATTTCTTAAACCCACGAAGGTGGGTTTCGCCTGTGTAGCCGCGAATTCTATTCGCCCGGTATCTTATAAATTTTGCCTGCGTAACCATGCATTCCATTCGCCCAGTATTTTAATAAACTCACAATCAGATAAATGATATTTCTTGAACTCGTTTTACAAAACTTTGGCCCCTACAGTGGGAAACAGGTAATCAATCTTAACCCAAAAATTAATGAGGAAAACTCACATCCAATCATCTTATTAGGTGGGATGAATGGCGGCGGAAAAACTACACTTATGGACGCCATTCGTCTCGCCCTTTATGGCCCACGCGCCCAATGTTCTACCCGTGGTAATTTAAGTTATAGCGATTTTCTCAATCAATGTGTTAACAACAAAATTGATCCAGTTGCAGACACCCGGATTGAATTACTTTTTGAACATATTGAAAACGATAAACCAATAAAATACCGTGTTGTCCGTAGTTGGACAAAAAATCCTAAAGACGGTAAAGATACATTAGGCATTTTAGGTGACAGTGATACATGGCCTGATGCTTTAGTTAATATCTGGGATGAATATATTGAAAATCTACTCCCATTAGGTATTTCTAACTTATTTCTCTTTGATGGTGAACAAGTTAAAGAACTTGCAGAACAGGAAACACCACCACCAGTTGTAGTAGACGCAATTCGCGGACTTTTAGGGCTAGAGTTAGCAGATCGTTTAGCAGTTGATTTAGATATCTTAGTTAACCGTAAACTTAAAGAAGTTGGTAATAGTAAGGATTTAGCCAACTTAGAGGAAATTGAAACTAGGTTAACCCAACAACAAGAAGATTATCAAACCACAGAAGAGAAAGTAGAAATTCTCAAAAATCAGGTAGAAGAGTTAGAACAAAAGCAGCAAGAAGCTTTTGATAAATTCATTTCTGAAGGTGGGAAGATTGCAGCAGAACGCAATCAACTAGAACTACAGCAAAATACAAAAACTGCGGAAATTGAACAAGTACGTCAGTCGATGTGTGAGTTAGCAGCTGATGTTTTACCTCTAGCATTAATTCCTGACTTGCTTACTCAGGTGCAAGCACAGGGCGAAAAAGAATTTCGCTATCAACAGGTACAAATTTCTAAAGATTTGTTAATTGAACGAGATCAGCGTTTACTCACTTGGTTAAATCAAGTAGAAATTTCTTCGATACAAGTTGAAAAAATCCAATCATTTTTAATCCAAGATGTAGATAATTTATATGCCAAAACTCTCCAGACGGAAGCACATTGGTTATTAGCTGATGATGAAACTTTAAGTCAACTAGATAATCTTATATATCACTTACAAAATTCTAAACTTTCTGCAAAAGATAAATTAGCTATTCTCAAAAATAAAGAAGAAGAAATTCATACTCTAGAAAGGCAAGTACAAACAGCAGCAGCACCAGAAGATTATACAAAGCTGCGTCAAGCACTAGAAGCGGCACAAAATCAAGTCGTTGAAGCTAAAGCAAATTACGAAACAATCCGCCGTCGTTTAGCTGAATTAGAAACTATTATTGCTAAGTCGAAAAAAGAATTAAGTGAATATACAGTAGAAAATATTAAACATAAAAATAGTGAACATATTATTACCTCAGCAGCGAAAGTTCAAGACACACTCAAGATTTTTCGGGAAAAATTAACTCTGCGAAAACTCAATAAATTAGAGGAAGAAGTTAAAAATTGCTTCCTTTATCTCCTCCACAAATCAGACTTAGTGCATCGCATCACTATTGATACTAAGACTTTTAGCCTTTTGCTTTACGATTTAAATGGTAAACCCGTCCCTAAACATCGTTTATCTGCTGGCGAAAAACAATTACTTGCGATCGCCTTTCTCTGGGGTTTAGCCAAAGTCTCCGGACACCGCCTCCCAGTAGCAATCGATACCCCGCTAGGTAGACTAGACTCCTCTCACCGCAGCAACTTAGTTGAACGTTACTTCCCATCTGCCAGTCATCAAGTGATTTTGTTATCTACGGATACTGAGATTGGCAAAAAAGAAGTGGAAACACTGCGAGAAAATGAAGCGATCGCCCGTGAATATCTCCTCAAATACGATTCCTCCACCCGCCAAACAACAGTGATAGAAAATAAATATTTTTGGTAGTAGATATCGTCTAAAAAAGATATTTAAAATATATATCACGACCTTTGGAAAGTAGATAAGCAATTATGAACTCACCCAATGTATTAAAAATAGAGCATGACTTACGTGTTTTGTCCTTAGAAGAACTAGAATGGCTATTAAAACGTATCGAAAAACAAGTTCAAGAAAAAAAGCAAATATTAAATAAATTCAATGATGTTAAATATATGAATGAACAACTAGTTGCAATGTCTAGTGATTTAGATATACAAACAGAAATTACCACTATTAATAATGAATTTAGTATTACAGAAATGGATGGTTTGGAAAAACTGTGAGCATTGAGAGAGGACAAGTTTATTTTGTCAATCTTAATCCAGTGCTGGGTCGAAAACAGGCAGGAACAAGACCAGTTTTAGTTTTATCTATAGATGCTATAAATCAATCACCTTTGGTTGTGACTGTAATTGTCGGTACGAAAGGAACAAATATTAAGCGTGATTATCCAACTAATATCCGAGTCTCGCCAAGCGACAGTGGATTGCTTATAGAAACAGTGTTCTTATGTTTTCAAATTCGTTCTTTAGATCCAAATCGCTTTCCTGCTGATCCATCTGGCAAGATTTCTGACTCCAAGATGCTTGAAGTCGAAACTGCGGTTCGCTACTGTTTGGGTTTATGAACGAAAACTACTTCAATTTTTAGGAAGATAATGGAATCACTTATTGAAAGAATTAAACTTTCTCAAACAGCCAAAGACCAACTTACCAAACTTAAGCGCAGCACTAAAATCGACCAATGGAATATTCTATGTCGTTGGGCGTTTTGTCGCTCCTTAGCAGAATCAACCACACCCTCCCCCGTTCCAATTCCCCAAGATAGTAACGTCGAAATGACTTGGCGTGTCTTTGGTGGCGAAATGTCTGATATTCTCCTCCTTGCCCTCAAGCAACGCTGTCATAATGACGGTTATCCCACCGACAAAGAAACCCTGGCCACCCAATTCCGCTTACATTTGCATCGTGGTATTGGTTACTTAGCAGGTGATCCAAATATCAAGAAAATTGAAGATTTGATTGAACTAGCTATTAAACCTTGAAAGAATATTAAGTGCTTGGTGTCTTAATTACGAATTACGTTAGCGCAGCGTAAAGCCTTCGGCATAGCTTCGCTTAGAGCGAGTCATCGAGCGTCATTACGAATTACGAATTAGTATCATGCCTGAAGCATTAGAAATCGAGCGTCATAGAGCTGCGATCGCTCGTAATGATATATCTCGTCCCGTGCGATTGGCAATAGATTGGTCAATATTGAATCAAGACACCACTTTCTTTGATTACGGCTGCGGTTACGGTGGCGATGTCGAGCGAGTAGCAAACTTAGGCTACACCAGTGCAGGCTGGGATCCTTACTACTATCCTGATACCCCAATCAATGCCGCCGATGTTGTCAATTTGGGCTATGTCCTCAATGTTATTGAAGACCAAGAAGAACGCCGCCAAAGTTTAATCCAAGCTTGGAAACTTACCCATCAAGTTTTAATTGTCGCAGCTCAAGTACTGATTAATGCTCCCAGTAAGGCACAATTGGCTTACAGCGATGGCATAGTAACTCGCCGCAATACATTTCAGAAATATTACGAGCAAGCAGAACTCAAAACTTACATTGATGAAGTCTTAAATGTAGATGCAGTACCAGTGGCGTTGGGTGTTTACTTTGTTTTTCGTGATGAAGCCCAAAAGCAAAGTTTTAAAGCTATCCGCTTTTTTTCTAGCACTTCAACTCCACGAATCCGCATTCCTAGCAAGCGGTTTGAAGATTACCAAGAACAACTCCAACCACTAATGGACTTTTTTACCAAGCGTGGCAGATTACCGATAAAAGGTGAATTGGTAAATCAACAGGAATTATTGAGTGAATTTGGTAACTTCCGCCGTGCTTTTAGCGTAATTTTACAAGCTACTAATGAAGCAGAATGGGATGCGATCGCTTACCGTCGTTCTTTAGATATTCAAGTTTATCTTGCCTTAACTCACTTTGATCAACGTCCGAAATTTCATCAGCTAGCGCCGGAAATGCGCTATGATATCAAAGCTTTTTTTGGTAACTATGAGGAAGCTTGCCAAGTAGCCGACCAAAAGCTTTTTAGCTTAGGCAATCCTAAAATTGTGCAAACTGCTTGCGAAAAAAGCAAAATTGGCAAACACACACGCGGCGCTCTTTACGTTCATGTTTCTGCACTAGCCGCACTCGACCCCTTGCTGCGAATTTACGAAGGCTGTGCTAGCCGCACCATTGGGCGTGTCGATGGAGCTACGTTAATTAAATATCACACAGATAAACCGCAAATATCCTATCTTTTCTATCCAGATTTTGATCATGAGCCTCATCCAGCATTAAAAGCCAGTATAACTATTGACTTAAAAACTCTATACATAACTCACCGAGACTACGAAAATCGAGCCAATCCGCCAATTCTGCATCGCAAAGAAAATTTTGTCACTAACAACTACCCGCGCTACGAAGAATTTGCTAAACTCACCCAACAAGAACAGCAATTAGGACTGCTCAAGCTCAAAAGTGATATAGGTACTCGTGAAGGTTGGGAAAAATGCCTCACCACCCACAAAGTCGAAATCAGAGGGCATCAAGTTTATAACTTGGAAGATAAAGGGTAGTCTCTTGCTCTGCTTACCCTAGGCATTCCTGATGTGTCTGTCAGTCCAGGAAATATTGGTAAGTTGTTTCAATTCTTGATAGGGATTAATACATAACGACTATTACCCCGATAATTTTAACCTTTATAGGTATTAATTATGTGATAGGCTTTTTCATTTCATCATTGTATTTTATCGAAACAGTAATTACCATGACTAAGATTTACTCGAAAGAAGCTCACAATTAACAATATGAATCCAGTGCGATCGCTGCTGCAAGTTTTCGGTAGCCGTAAAATGGCAGCGTTATTATTATTAGGGTTTTCATCGGGGTTGCCATTATTTCTCACCAGTAAGACTTTGCAAGCTTGGATGACCGTGGAAAAAGTGGATTTAACTGCCATTGGGTTATTTAGTCTTGTAGGTTTACCTTATTCGTTAAAATTTCTCTGGTCGCCTTTGTTAGATAGGTTTGCACTACCATTTTTGGGTAGGCGACGGGGTTGGTTAATTACAATTCAGATTGGATTGTTGATAGCGATCGCCTGCATGGCTTTTCAACAACCTAAACAAGCACTACAATTGTTAGCGATCAACGCTGTAGCGATCGCCTTTTTTAGTGCGACTCAAGATATTGCTGCTGATGCCTACCGTACCGATGTTTTAGAAGAATTAGAATTAGGAGCAGGTGCAGCGGTTTTTGTTTTAGGTTATCGGGTAGCACTGTTACTCACCGGATCTTTGGCGTTAATCCTGGCTGATAGAATACCTTGGTCATCGGTTTACTTGTTGATGGCAGTTGGGATGGCAATTGGTATTCTGGGGACTTTATTTGCACCAGAACCCAAAGAAATTCGTCCCCCAGAATCTTTAGCCGCTGCCGTGATATTGCCTTTTGGGGAATTTTTCCAGCGTCAGGGTGTAATCCGAGGTTTCTTAGTGCTGCTGTTTATCGTCCTTTATAAACTGGGCGATTCCTTTGTCAACAATATGTCTACACCCTTTTTGCTACAAACAGGATTTACCCAAACTGATATTGGGGCAATTCAAGGCGGTATGGGACTAATTGCTACCATTATTGGCGCTTTAGCAGGAGGAGCAGTTTTAAGTAAAATTGGCCTCAATCGCTCACTATGGTTGTTTGGCGGACTTCAAGCATTAAGTAACTTAGCTTATTTACTACTTGCCCAAGTCGGTAAAAATTATCAGGTTCTAGTACTTACAATCAATATTGAAAACTTTTGTGCTGGGTTGGGAACAGCAGCCTTTGTTGCTTTCTTGATGAATATGTGTAATCAGCGCTTTTCTGCCACCCAGTATGCTTTGCTCTCAAGTTTCATGGCTGTTAGTCGTGATATTTTAGTTGCCCCAGCTGGCTCTTTGGCAAAAAGCACAGGTTGGCCCTTATTTTTCGTTATTAGTATCATCGCCGCTGTGCCAGGATTACTTTTGTTGCCATTCTTTGCTCCTTGGAACCCTAAGCCAGGAGCGTTATCTAGACCAGGACTTGAGGAAGAAGAAGAGGATTTATGGGGAACCAAGTAGTTATTGTTGTCGGTACATTTATTCTCCTAATCACCGGTTTGTTACTTGGCTATGTTCTCTCACAATTAGTTTTAGGATTTCTAACATTTAGCCCGCCCATTCTTTTCGGAACACTCAGTCTGATTTTAATTTTTGGGACACTTTATTACGTTTTATTCTGGCAGTTGAAGAGAGAACAGACCCAGGTAGTGCCAGTAGAAAGACCTATCGAGGTCAACGAAATTAATGAACCGACAGTTGAGAATCATCTCAAAAACAACCTAATTGCCAAGTTAAACGGTGATGTTGCGGCTGCTGAGCGTTTAATTGAGCAAGCAAAACAAAATCATCCAGGAATGGCAGAAAGTTGGTATTGCGAGAGAGTACTTGATGATTTAGAGCGCGATCAGCGTTAACGCTAGAGAAGGCGTTTGTAGTAAGTACTTTAGTGCTTATAAAATCAGGACTAAAGTCCTGACTACGAACAAATAGCTCACTATTACTTGTGTCCAAAAGGAGCTAAAATAAGTCAAGAAAACTTCACAAATCTTCAGCTAGGTTCTTATATTCAAGACCCTAGCCAGTGCAATACAAATATGGCTATATTTCGTCAATACATCGCCCCTTTGCTTGTAGTGTTAGTATTTTTATTTGCCTTAGTGGCAGTCAGTGCCCGCATCTTTTTACCCTCAGATATGGCAGCACCCGCACCCATTGAAGAAATGGGAGTGGTTATTCCATCAATTCCTGCTGATTTGCTGCCCAGCTAACCAGTAAATAAAAAAGAAGGGAAAAGGTCAAAGGGTAAAAGATAAAAGGTTTTCTTTGCCCCTCCTCTGCCATTGGCGTAACCGCAAGGTAGATAAGGCTTACCCTTTTCCCCTTCCCCCTTAACCTTCTTCGTAAATACAGTGTCTGAGCAACTGCTACCGGGGTATTACATTCGTCGTGGTTCAACATTAGAGCGATCGCTGCTGGTAAAATTTATGCAGCGAACTTACCAGCATCTGTTTCCAGAGCAAGATTTTGCCCACCTAGCGCGAACAGTCGAACAATATTTTTCTCGTGACACGCCTTTATGGTGGGTAGATTTTTTAGGAGAGACAGGGGAAAAAATTGCTTCCTCATCTCCCCATTCCTCTGTAGCTTGCCTCTGGGTAGGAAATGCCATAGACCAAGTGCAAGGCGATCGCCATGCTCACATTTTTCTGCTCTATGTCGAGCCAGAACATCGGCGGCGGGGTATTGGTACAGCTTTAATGCAATATATAGAAAATTGGGCAACTCAAAGAGGCGATCGCCAAATTGGATTACAAGTATTTCAGTCCAACCAAGCCGCTTTAAATCTTTACAATCAGTTGGGTTATCAAACCCAATCTCTATGGATGGTAAAATCACTCAATAGCAATAAGCAATAAACTAGTGCCTAACAGTAGCATTCTGTAGCACTTTAGTTATGGCAATTTTCCTGCGGATATAAAGTCAAACAAATGGTTGAAAAAGTGTACAATAATTTAACTAATACCTATCAGACTTTGACTTGTTGAGGTGGGGGGTTACATACTAAATCCCAATTGGGTATTTAAATGAAATATGTACGACGAAGACGACTTGAGCTTGCTTGATAATGTCGAGCAAGAGCTAGAAAGCCCCCTAGATAAAATGGAGCCACTAACTGCCGAATCAGTTGTGGCCAGACCCGATCCAGAAGTGATGCTAGCTCTCCTGGAAAGTTCTCACTCGCAACAAAGAATGCTAGCAGCTCGTGCTTTTTGCGATATTGAATATGCACCCGCCATTCCCCATCTAATTCACCTATTAAACGATACCTGTCCTTTAGTGCGAGTGAGTGCAGCCTACGGCATCGGACGTAATCCCAGTTCTGAGGCAGTAGAACCTTTGATTACTCAACTGAACAAAGACTGGAATGGTTATGTGCGTAAAGGTGTTGTTTGGGCTTTAGGGAATTGCCATGATCGCCGTTCTCTAGCACCCTTAGCAAACGCTCTGAGAACTGATATTTCTGCCGTGCGTTTATGGTCTGCTAGTGCCTTAGCACAGATGGCAGACGTGGGCTATGAAGCTGTGATAGGGGCAATGCCATCATTAATTGAAGCCTTAGTCCAAGATCCAATCGCAGCAGTGCGGAGTAACTGCGCTTGGACAATTGGGCAGCTATGCCGGGAACTACCTTCCAATATCATTTATGCCACAGCGATCGATGCTCTAATTCAAGCCTTCGCTGAAGACCAAGATTTGGGAGTACGGGAAGATGCTAAAGCTTCATTATTAGGTGTAGGTGATCCTCGTGGCTTGCAGTTGATTGAAACGTTAGAACAAGAAGGTTGGTTTTAACTCAATACCGTTCACTTGAGCCAAAAAGCTTATATAGAGACGCGATTTATCGCGTCTGATAAGACTGAGTAGTATTGGATTTTAACTGAGACAAGTCAGAAGTGAGAACTTAACGACACATGATTCCAAAGTAAATGGTATAAAAAATCAAGTTTTATATCATGTCCGCTTAATTAACCTGAGTTCGGGTTAAAGATAAGAAAGTAAAAGCCACTCAAGTTGAAGGCTAGGTTTCTTAGGACTAAAGTCCTTACCCTACGGGTTCGTTAGTCGCTCATGGGGAGCCACTGCGGTGGACGGGTTCCCAAGGCACTCCGTTGGGCGGCTATGCCGACTTGAAGGAAGTGCCGCCGGCATAAAGCAAGTGGCGTGGAAACCCCCTTGGCGCTAGCCTCTCCCTTTGGGAGAAGACCGCGCTAACTCACTACAAACATTGAATTTTTCACGCCGTTCTACTTAGTTCCGGGTGCGAAATGTAGGTTATAAATAACCTCGTTATTGTCTGTTTACACAACTAATTTCATAAATCAAAACGGACTGCTATAGAGATATTTTTATCTGCAATAATTAATGCCGTAGTTTAATTGACTACGGCATTGTTAGCTTCATTTAAACATTTATTGAAAGCGGTATGAAACCATGCCTACAAGAGACGTGGTTTGTAATTCTCAGTATTTAAGGAGAGTCAACCGCATATTGAATTAGCTGGGTAAGGCGCTGACGTAGGGTTTCTAATCCTAGACGCTCGCTGGCAGAAATAAATACCGCTAGGGGAAATTCCTCGCGAGCTAAAGCTAGTGTCTCGCTATCTGCTTCATCAATTTTGTTAAAAGCAACCAACGCTGGCCCAGGGGTAACTGGCATTTGCGCTAAAATTTCCCTCACTGAGCGAATATGACTTAACCAAGCAGGGTGAGACAAATCCACTAAATGTAGTAGAGCATCAGCTTCGGTGACTTCCTCCAAAGTGGCGCGGAAGGCATCCATCAACGATGCAGGTAGTTCATGTATGAACCCTACTGTATCTGTAATTAGAATCTCTTGCGGTTCACCAGTTTCGACACCTGGAATCACTAACCGCCTTGTCGTTGGGTCAAGAGTGGCAAATAACTGGTCGGCTGTATAAACTTCAGCATTAGTAAGAGCATTTAACAATGTGGACTTACCAGCATTAGTGTAACCGACTAAAGCAATTGAAGGAACTTCTTGATGTTGCCGTCGTTGGCGTAACCGTGAACGATGCGCCTGCAATTGGTTGACTTCTTTTTGCAATCGCGAAATCCGTTGCTGAATGGCACGGCGTTCTGTTTCTAGTTTAGTTTCACCAGGGCCGCGTGTCCCAATACCACCACCTAGTCGGGACATGGTTCGACCTCTACCAGTCAGTCGTGGCTGCATGTACTCTAACTGTGCTAGTTCTACTTGTAATTTACCAGCACGAGATTGAGCGCGTTGGGCAAAGATATCCAAAATCACTTCGGTGCGGTCAACTACCCGGATACCAATTTGTGATTCTAAGTTGCGGACTTGTGAAGGTGAAAGGTCGCGGTCAAAGACGACGAGATTAACTCCCAAGGTTTGAGCAGTTAGGGCAACTTCTTGTACTTTACCTTCGCCAACTACTGTCTGAGGATGAATGCGCGATCGCTTTTGTTGTACTGTCTGTAATACATCTCCGCCAGCAGTGTCTACCAAGCTTGCCAATTCTAGTAGGGTGTCTTGGAATCTTTGGGGAGTCAACTCATTAGTCATTACTCCCACAATTAACACGCGATCGTGATCAGCATCTACTTCCTGGGCGATGAATTCCCGCTGGAATTCCTCTTCTAGTCCTTCTACTAAGTCGAGAAAGTCTTGCTGTGCCAGCATGTCCAAACTCAGAGGCGGTGATATATTCCAGCTAGGAGTTTGAATTTGATTTTCCCCTAATTTAAAGGCAGCAGGACTAGTCATCAAAGCACGAGACTCTTGGGGTGTCAGGTGAGCTAAATAAGCTTCTTTGACATACCCAGCAGCGCCACCTCCCCGGCGTGTAAATCCCGTTCCAGTAATATTCATGACTACTAGAGCATCTAAGCGTTGCAACGCCATAGCTGTCAGCGCCGACTCATTAGGCGGTTCTGGCTTGAGATTGGTAGCGATGCAACGAATACCGCTGAGTCGTTCTGCACCATAACGGGGCAGTTCCAGTGGCGGGATTTGTGTTTGACGCGGTGTGCCTACCCCCACACGAATCACTTGTCCGCGACGGTTGAGGTAGGCGCACACAGGCTGATTGAGTTCTGTGCTAATTGCTGCCAGACGCTGGGAAAACTCAGGCGTGGTGATGCGATCGCCCGGTATGCGCTGGTGGTACAGCCGCTGTAGTTGTTTCAGCTGGCTGGACTTTAAACCTTGGAGATTTCCAAAGATAGTCTCTATAGGCGTTTATGACCAGTAAATGGCCCCCCGAAATCCTTATATGTCTATTTTACAACAGGGTTTAGCCTCTAAACTCTATCTTTTGAGGGATGATATCTCAATTTGTGCCCTTAGAGCGTTTATTTGAGGTTATTTGTATTGTATTTATAGTAACTCACGCCCAACTGAGCAACGGTAACAGCACGCGCCGCCTCAAAACAAAGTGTTGTACTGAAAAATATCAGCTTGGCAGACTAGTGCATATTCAGATAATATGTTTAACTCACCTTGACTTTTTACAAGGAAAAATCTGAGTAAAGAAACCCATTACTCAGACTTATTATTGCTGTTCTGTGTCACCATTAACCACACAAACAATTATCAATATTTCGCAAATCAGTGTTGCTAAATATGAGTTATGAAGGTAATGCCTGAATTTTTAGCTTGACTTAAGACTAGATAATCAAATACAATTTTAGATTGTCTGTCTAATTCCTGCTCGGATCAGGTAGACATAATCACAAAAGCTAGCAACAGCGATTTTTTAAAACAAGATAAATCGCATCTCTTTAAATATTGAGATCAAAGCCAGCTACCTGTACGGCAACTTCAAGGACAATTCCATGACTTACGCAATTATTGAAACTGGCGGCAAACAAGTACGAGTCGAGCCAGGCCGCTTTTATGATATTGAACTGCTCTCTGCCGAAGCAGATGACAAAGTTACAATAGACTCAGTATTACTAGTACAGCACGACGGCGAAGTCACCATTGGACAGCCGCTAGTATCAGGAGCGACAGTAGAAGGGACAGTACTGCGAAACCTTAGAGGTCGCAAAGTCCTGGTATACAAAATGAAGCCGAAAAAGAAAACCCGTAAAAAACGTGGGCATCGCCAGGAAATCACCAGACTTATGATTAATTCCATTACCCTTAACGGTACGGTACTGGCTGCCCAAGAAACTGCAAGTGCTGAAGTTCCCGCCGTTGAAGATTCCCCTGTGGAAGATAGTGCTGAATAATAGAAGAAATAAACATAAGAGGCAATTATGGCTCACAAGAAAGGAACAGGTAGTACACGCAACGGGCGTGATTCTAATGCCCAACGTTTGGGTGTGAAACGCTTTGGTAGTGAAGTTGTGCGTGCGGGAAACATCCTCGTGCGTCAGCGGGGCACCAAATTTCACCCAGGCAACAATGTCGGTATTGGTAGTGATGACACTTTATTTGCCTTAGTCGATGGCGTAGTCACGTTTGAGAGAAAAGGCAAAACCCGCAAAAAAGTTAGTGTTTACCCAGTTGCAGCCACAGTTGAGGCTGTAGCTAGCTAGAGTG
The DNA here is from genome assembly GCF_016056295.1 of Atlanticothrix silvestris CENA357. Classification (GTDB taxonomy): domain Bacteria; phylum Cyanobacteriota; class Cyanobacteriia; order Cyanobacteriales; family Nostocaceae; genus Atlanticothrix; species Atlanticothrix silvestris. The sequence goes on along the minus strand of NZ_JAECZB010000096.1, from coordinate 153,479 downwards.
TGAAGGTGGGTATTTCCCACCCTCAACTACCACCATATTCGTTGTGCAAATATTGTTTGTATAACTGCACCTAAACCAACACCCGTCAATGAAGTGATAGAAGTTATCAAAAAGGCTTGCCCTTCGCTAAACTTAGCTCCTTGAAAGTCAATTCTCGCTAATATAGCCGCAGAAATGATCAGCAAAGTATCTAGAAATACGCGGAACCAAGCCAGCATCAAAAAAAATAAGAATGCCGCGAAAACGGCGACGGCAAAAGATCTGATATTGGAGCGAAATAAAAGAACAGAGTATTGAGTGACCAACGACAAAGGAGCAGTTAAGCTTCCTACTAAAAGCAATACAGCAAGCACAACCACTAGCCACACAAACAAAGGGGCTTGTGCTTCAGATAATACCCAACCCAAAGTACTATAGCTAAGCAGTACTAGGGCTAGAGAAATCCAGGGAAGCCTTTTGAAGATTGACATGAGTTGGTATCGCCATTAGCGGTTCAATCCATTACTTAACAGGATTTAGCAACAACAAAGGCTCTGCTTTGTTTGAGTGGTTGCTTAGGTTGTTATGCTTGTTTGCCTTCAGCTATATCAGTATAGAGTGGAAGCTTTTCCACCTTTGGATGCAAGCGCGATGCCTACAGCAAAGAATACGCTTAACACAAATTACAACAAAGTCAAATTCAGGTGAATAGATTTTGACTGCAATGGCTTAGACTATAAACTTATCATCCTATTTTCTCTAGATTCAATCAATAGGCTGTTATGCTCTTGCCAAGAAAGTCAACCCACTTTGCAGAGAATTACGGCACAAACTATTAAAAATTTTCGTAAACATTTGTAAACTATTAGCAGCCGAGTAGCCACGTGTCACATCTTGTTAAGGAATTATCATGAGACAAATTGTTATCGCTGAGCGTGTATGCCTGACTGGTCATATTGTGTCAATGGTATTTGGATTGGTAGGGATACTACTAGTTGTACCTAATGCTGATGTAATTTTGCATTTATCCCAGGTTGGACAGACTGCTATGCAGTGGAGTCTGGCTGGCGGTGGTGTAGCGTATATGATTTTGGGTACAGCAGCTGTCTTTTTGTATGGCTTACGGATATTGGGTTTGGGTCGCATTTTAGCGTTTATGCTGCCCGCAGTAATGATATCTTTAACCAGTGAACTACTAGGAACCAGTACAGGGTTTCCTTTTGGTCACTATAGCTATCTGAGTGGCTTGGGCTATAAGATTGCCGGTTTAGTACCATTTACGATTCCCTTGTCATGGTTTTATGTGGGATGTGTTTCTTATTTGTTGGCGCGTACTGGTTTAGAAGTAGATAAAAAACCTACCTTGTTGCGTCACATAGCTGCGATTGGTTTTGGTGCTTTACTGCTCACTTCTTGGGATTTTGTCCTTGATCCTGCCATGAGCCAAACCTCCTTGCCTTTCTGGTATTGGAAACAACCGGGTGCTTTCTTTGGAATGCCCTACCAAAACTTTGTAGGCTGGTTAGGTACCGGTTCGGTGTTTATGACTGTGGCAGCATTATTGTGGAAAAATAACCCGATTAAGTTAGAGCGATCGCAGCTCAATGTACCTTTAGCAGTTTATTTAAGCAACTTTGGTTTTGCTACAGTTATGAGTTTGGCGGCTGGATTTTCCATTCCCGTATTACTTGGCTTGTTGCTAGGTGTAGCTCCGGCTGTGGCGTTTTGGTTGAAAAGTTCAACTCCTTCTGGGCAAATTAATGTCGAACCAGCAGCACAAGAAGTATCAATAGCAAGCGTTAAAGTTGCTTTGAAATAAAGGGTAGGAGATAGGAGTCAAGTTGTCAGTTGTCTCCTCTACTCCTCTGCTTTCTCATATCCAGCAATTGCAAAGTATTTTTATCGTGGACAATGCTTCAACAGTAGAAAGCGCCATATCTCTTCTATTGCTACTTATTCAATTACCAGCAACGGCAATTCTACTCTCGCGCCTAATCAAAGGGCCAAGACGGCATCCGCCTATTCAACCCCAACAGCCAACACCAGAGCTTTTGGGTAGTGTGAGTGTTGTTGTACCCACGCTCAACGAGGCTCTTCGCATTAGTCCTCTATTAGTTGGTTTGAGCAAGCAAAGTTATGAAGTTCGGGAAATTATTGTTGTAGATAGTAATTCTCAAGATAGCACGCCCGACTTAGTAAAAGCTGCACAGCAAAAAGATCCTCGCTTTCGGCTGATGACAGATGACCCCTTACCTTCTGGTTGGGTAGGTCGTCCTTGGGCACTGCATAGCGGCTTTTTACATACCTGTGAGACAAGTCAGTGGTTTCTAGGAATGGACGCTGATACCCAACCGCATCCAGGATTAGTTGCAAGTTTGGTTAAAACTGCCCAGACGCAAGGGTATGATTTGGTTTCCCTATCACCTCAATTCGTTCTCAAGTATCCAGGAGAATGCTGGTTACAACCAGCGTTGTTGATGACCTTGCTTTACCGATTTGACCCTGCTGGTATTGAATCAGAACAGCCAGAACGAGTAATGGCAAATGGGCAGTGTTTTTTATGCCGTCGCTCTGTTTTAGCTGCTGTGGGCGGTTACGCCAGCGCCAAGAGTTCTTTTTGCGATGATGTTACTTTAGCGCGGTATATTGCAGCCCAGGGGTTTAAGGTGGGCTTTGTAGATGGTGCAAAAGTACTGAAGGTGCGGATGTATGAGGGAGCGATGGAAACTTGGAAGGAATGGGGGCGCAGTCTAGATCTTAAAGATGCTTCGCCATCTGCTCAAGTTTGGGGAGATTTATGGCTACTCTCAGCAGTTCAAGGGCTGCCCCTTCTAATTATACTCAGTTGTTTATCTCTTCTTCCCCTGCTTCCCCTGCTTCCCCTGCTTTTTTTACTGGGGCTGAATCTATTCCTATTGATGATTCGCTTTGCTATGCTGTTGGCGATCGCTCATTCTTATGATCGCAAAAGCGCTAAAGGTGGTTGGTTATTTTGGCTTTCCCCTTTAGCTGATCCCATAGCAGTGCTGCGAATTTTCTTATCTGCGTTCCATACACCGAGGGAGTGGCGGGGACGAAAATATACAACAGGGAATGAGGAATAGGGTTGAAAGTCTCTTGGTATATGGCTTTGTCCTTAAAGTTTGTACCTCATTTATATGCAATGTGCTGTAATTGTGAGTAAACTGTTACTCTTCATTTTCACCGTCTAAGCGATCGCCCCGTTCTAATTCCCAGAGAATTTGATTACCTTCGCGCCTGACTCGTGACACAATCCAGTTCCGCCAACGCCACTGGTCTCCTCGACTGGTAACAGCGCTGGCGTGGACATCCATCAAGTCTGCTAGCTCAGAACTAGTTATTAAATAGCCTTTTTCAGCAATTTCGTCAGCAATATGCAGAGTTTCAACCAAGTTGCGGAGTTGTTCGACCCTCATTTCAGGCGCTTGTTCTTCAGTTATAGCCGCAGTATGTGCGGTAGATGGTTCCATAACGGTTATATATGATGCAGAAGTACTGTTTTCTTGTATAGTTTTGTTAATTATTGTAGAATTGGCGTGAGATTCAGATATTTTTGCTACATTTAATTCGCTGTCAGAAGATAAAGATTTGTAAAGACTTGCAGGTGATAGTTGTTGTAGAGACGGGATTTTACCGCTGGCAAAGGAGCGAGCAATCACATCACAACGTTCGTTACCTATGTTACCAGAATGTCCCCGGACGTGTTGCCAATTTACTTGATGGGTATTAAGTTCATCGAGAATTTCCAGAAGGTCTTGATTCTGAACAGGTTTTCCATCAGCTTTTTTCCAGCCTTTTTTTTTCCAGCCTTTTACCCACTTAGTGATGCAGTTGATCAGGTATTCACTATCGGTATGCAGAGTTATGGGTTGAGTTTGTGCAGATGCATGGAGGAATTGCAAAGCTGCGATCGCCGCTTGCATCTCCATTTTATTATTAGTGGTGTGGGAGGATGCATCACCCATTTCGTGAATTGAGCCATCGTTGAAGTAAACAACAACACCCCAACCTCCAGGGCCAGGATTACCCGTGCAAGCGCCATCGGTGTATATGCTTTGGATTGTACGTTGGGTAGACATAGTTATGAATATCGAACCGCAGAGACACGGAGGACGCAGAAAAGTAGAGTTAAGAACGGCGAATTTTGGTAAATAATATCCAGGCTATTATACTGGTAAGCACTCCAGAAATAATGCTCCAACCAAAGGCTGTTGTGAGAAAAAATGGTGTTTTGTTACTTGGTGGAAATTGGTCAACCAAAACTGAAGATGCTATTTGGCTGGTTGCTAATCCGATACCTGCGCTACCAATGAAGTTTTCTAGATTGCGATCGCTTTTGGTTTGGTATATATCAATTGTACCTTGAATGGTACTAATTAAATTTTGCAGTAAGGTTAAGCCTGGGCTAAGGTTGGCGTAATCTGTTTCTATTTGTTGGAGATATTTTTCAGCACTAAATTCGCTGAATTGTTGGAGAAATTTTAGTTGGCTTGTGTTGTTCTCTGTGTAAATCTTTTCTAGCCGCTTTTTGTAATTATTCAGATTAACTTTGATTGTACGTCCTTGAGCATCGAGATAGCTTAAATCAATCGCATAGCACGATAGAATTGTGAGAGTATTAGTTAGGGTTTTTTGTAATTCTTCAAGATTTGGTTTGCCTTGATTTATCTGTTGTCCCAAATCGCTGATTTTTATAACTGTTTTTTGGACTTGGTGAAAATCTGTCTTGAGTTGATTTTTTAATTTGCGGCTTTGGTGGTAAGCCCAAATAATTTTGTGGCGATAACAGAACAAACGGATTAAATCAAAATATACATTAGCAATACTTTCTGTAATATCCTTTTGGGATCGCTGTGTTGGGAATAAACATATTAACAGATGAAAACTATTTTGAAAACTACGTTCATCTGTCCAGTTCTTCGGCTGTTCCCATACATCAAATGCAGTTGCGCCTAAAAAATTGCCTTGACTTTGCAAATTTATTTCGCCTTGATAATCAGGATTAATTTGCAGATAGCATTGTTTGGCGATCGCTTTAATTTCTGCTAAATTATAAATTTCTGGTAACTGTCCCCAAACAAACCAAGTTTGACCGATTTTTCCTTGTTGGTAATGGATACGAGAATCTATCTTTTTTTTAATATCTTGAAATCGGCTAATAGGTTTACTGATATCATCATTTTTAACAGAGCAATCCACTTGTAGCGCGTAGGTATCACCCAATTGTAGAGCGCGGTAATAACCTTCTAGATCTGGTGGAAAGCATTCTAGTTTATCTGGTACAAGTAATTCGACATAATCTGCTTCTGCATTTTCTAAGGTAGCGAGTTGTTTTAGTAAATCATCATCTTTAAATTTGTCGTAATCTTGATTTAAATCTGGTTGAATTTTTCGCCAAAAGTTATGACGATTTTGATGAATTTGCTCATCTGTTTGTCCTAAACTTTGTTGTAGGTCATAGACAAATAAATCAACAGTTGGATAGATAAGATGATACTGTTGATTCATGGCATTTGTAGAGAGCGAATAATTATTGCCCATTTATCTTTAGCGACAGCTACAGAATCAGAGGCCTTAAAAATGGGTTGAGCAATTTCACTTAAGCTTTGGTCATCTAGTTGTATATCAATAGCAACAAGAATGTTATTAATTTCTGTAGTTTGCTGTTCGGCAGCTTGATTAATTTTAGCAGGTAAAGGGCCTTTACTACGCTCTTTGCTAATTGCGTTTAAAGATTGCCAAACATTTTTATATGAAGTTGCTAGGGGCAAATAACTTTTGGCTATGTCATATAGTTTATTAATATCTCCAGGTAGGTTAATTGTATTTAGCTGTGCTTGTAGAGTATCTGGTAAAGGTGAGTCAAGTTGGTAAAGTGCTAAAATAAAAGCTTTTAGTTCCGAGGCTTCTATTGGTTTCATGATGAATTTCCAGTAATAGTATAAGCTGCCCAGAAGTAAGGGTGATTATAGGGTTTATTGTTAGGTTCAGATGTATTCTTAATGTTGTCTAAATAGCGCGACAAAAAACGGCGAACTAGTCCTTCATTCTCAGGCAGTTTGGCAATTTGCACTGCATACCATTCTGCAAGTTCTGCATTTGTGACATTTCGCAACCATTGGGTAGCCTCAGCCAAAGCTACCGTTTTTGGTTTACCTTGTTGCAGCAATTGGTAAAACTGAATCATTACCAAAGCGCTAGCGGCTGATTTTACAGTCCACAGGGTGCTGACAACATTAGCCACACCACAACCCATAAAGCCACTGACAAGCCCTACGTATTCTGCGGTAATGGTGTGATTACCTGTAATTGCGGTTTCGCAAGCCGCCAGAGTTACGAGTTGGTAGCTTTGTAAATTTAAATTATGAATATCAGCAAGAGTTAACTTTTCCTCACCCGCTAACGCCAAGTAAGACAACACCGGATTTTGAAAATTATATGCACCATGCCCTGTAAAGTGAAAAACGCTGTAACCTTGGGGTAAAGCAGTTATTATTGCTGCTTTTGTAGCTTGTTCAGAATGCTGGCGGGTAGAGTTAGGGAACAATTGGCTGATGGCTTCCGATTCGATTTGGGCGAACTCCAATGAGGGATAACCTTTACTATTGGGATGTTCTACACTCAGTAAATTTTGCTGCTTATACTCCCTTTTTTCAACAGGGATCAAGCCAATTTTGGCACTGGGTAAATAAGTGATGGTGAATTGAGGTGGAAATAGTGCATGGAGAGGGAAGCGATGCAAGTCGCGGTGAGGAATCAGAATCAGCTGTGTAACATCAGCGATCGCAGAAACAATAGCGGTAATATCGAGAATAGTACTCAGGTTGCGAAGCATTTCTGGTAAATTATCGCGCCATGTTCTATCTTTTTCACCTTGCTTATCTTTACCCTTGCGATCGCCGGCATATTTTTCATTCCAATTTTTCACCCAGTCTTCAAAATCGCGTAAGCGTTGCGCCTGAGTTAGAAACTCGGTTTTTCCTAAAACAAATGGCGATCGCGCGTTATGTTTGATGATGAAAGTGTGTAGGGCGTAAGAACTGAGATGCCAATAAACAATAGCAGCTGAAGGATTTAGCAGTTGTTGTATTTCTGAATAACTGACAGAAGAAACCTCATCACTCCACCCATCTAAAAGCCAACGCAAGCAAGTATTTTTACCTTGTTCTGCTAATTCAATCGCTTGCAGCAAATCTCCAGACTGCACAGACAAATCAACAGTTAACTGCTGAATCCAGGCAAATTTTAAAGCTAGTTGCTTTTTATTTTTATCGGAGCGATTTGGTTCATTTAATAAGCGCCGCAACAAATCTGTAGCAAGTCGTTGGAGTTCTGTGGCTGTAGGTGTTTCGCCCAAATCCAATTGGACACGAATTAAGTCTTGCAAAACTTCCAAATGTAACTCAGGAAAATCTCTTGCTGTGAGAGTTTTTAGTGCTTCGTTGTAACAGTTAACAGCTTTACGCCAATAATAGTGGGCGTTATAATTTCCTCGCCCTTGGAAGTAATGAGCATTTCCTATTGCCCTATGTAATTCTCCCCAACCTTCTGAGTGGGTGTCTTGGTGACAATGCTTTAACCCTTCCTCGTAGCTTGCTAATTCTCCCTCGTAGCCACGTTTGTTTAAATCGGGATTGTTCAATATTAAAGCAAGGTTGGGTGCTGCTGCATTAGGTAAGGTAGATGTGAAAATGAAATCTGTCCTCTCTCCAGTTACATTATCCACTGCAATACCCCGGTTAATCCAAGCTTGATGCAAGTCGGGTTTAATTCTCAAAGCATTATCGTAAGATGCGATCGCTTGTTCAAATCGCGCTAAATTCTTCAACGCCACACCCCGGTTGTACCATGCTTCATATAAGTCGGATTTAATTCTCAGAACATTATCGTAAGATGCGATCGCTTCTTCATATTGCCCTAAATCCCCCAACGCCCCACCCCGGTTGTACCATGCTTCATATAAGTCGGGTTTAATTCTCAGAACATTATCGTAAGATGCGATCGCTTCTTCATATTGCCCTAAA
>NZ_JAECZB010000096.1:0-145355 GCF_016056295.1 Atlanticothrix silvestris CENA357 | reverse complement strand
TCCCCCAGCGCCATACCCCGTTTGAACCATGCGTCGTGGTCGTCGGGTTTAATTTTGAGAGCGTTATCGTAGGATGCAATTGCCTCTTTATGTTGTCCTAGATTACTCAGTGCATAACCTCGACTGCACCAAACTGAGTCGTCGTCGGGTTTAATTTTGAGAGCGTTATCGTAGGATGCGATTGCCTGTTTATGTTGCCCTAAATTACCCAGTACCACACCCTGGTTGTACCAAACTGAGTCGTCGTCAGATTTAATTTTGAGGGCGTTATCGTAGGATGCGATTGACTCTTCCCATTGCTTTAAGTGATCCAGCGCTAAACCTCGATTGTTCCAAGCTTCATAAAAGTCAGATTTAATTTTGAGAGCGTTATCGTAGGATGCGATTGCCTGTTTATGTTGCCCTAAATTACCCAGTGCATTACCCCGGCTAATCCAAACTTCGTGGTCGTCGGGTTTGAATTTGAGGGCGTTATTGTAGGATATAATCGCTTCTTTATGTTGCCCTAAATTACCCAGCGCAACACCCCGGTTGTACCAAGCTTCGTGTAAGTCGGGTTTGAATTTGAGGGCATTATCCCAAGATGCGATCGCTTCTTCATATCGCCCTAAATTTACCAGTTCCACACCCCTGTTGAACCAAGCTATATGATCATCAGGTTTAATTTGGTATTTTGAAGCTAGATTAAAAGCTGTGTTAAAGGATGCGTTTGCTTCTTCATATCGTCCTAAGTGACGCAATGCCACACCGCAATTTTGCCAAGCATCATAGAAATCGGCTTTAATTTCAATAGCTTTGTCAAAGAATGCGATCGCTCCTTCATGTAATCCTAAATTAGCCAGCGCTACGCCTTGATTAAACAAAGCCTCTGCTTCATTGTTTGTCAATTCACCAGTATCATCGAATTGATTACTTGTTTTTTCCTCCTCCGCGTCCTCTGCGCCTTGGCGGTTCGTTTCTCTTCCCCCTAACCGCCTGCCAATATCATCAGCAACATCACCCACTTCCCCAACACTCAACTCACCCAGGCGCACCATTCGCGTTGCTAACTCATCATTCGGTATAGTTGAGGCTAACAATCTTTCACCAAAGCCCCGTAACCACTCCATTAAATGAGACTCATTGATGCGCTTTGCAGCAAAAAAATCTTTTACCCCTCCCCTAGTCAAGCCATCATTGACTTCTGCCAACAACTGGAGAAACAACGATTCATACTCCGCATTTGTTAGCCGTTTCGGTGGTTTTACTTTCCTTTTTTTCCCCAAAGGATTCTGCTTTCTGCCAAAAAAGCGCTGAAAAGACCTCTTGAGCCACTGCCAAAGCTGCTTGAGCATCTGCTGCAACCATGTATTGCTTTTACGGTGTATTTTAGCAATTTCACGGAAAAATCTCACGCAGAGGAGCCAGCGCTGTGCGGGGGTTTCCCCCGTTGAAGCGACTGGCGTGCGCGGAGGCGCAGAGTAAGGCTAAGAGGTAATATCTTTGATGAGTTGGAGGTGCTGGGGTAGTAAATTAGCTAAAGCATAACGCTCTAGTACAGTTTTCCGAGCATTGGTGCGAATTTTTGCCATGCGTGTCGGATGATTTAGTACTTCATCAATGCGGTCAGCTATTTTTCGCGGCGAGAAAAAATCAACCAATAAACCATTTTTCCCATCTTCAATGACTTCAGTCACAGGTGCAGTATCAGAGCCAAGCACCAAGCATCCTGTAGACATAGCCTCAATCATCGACCAAGAAAGTACAAACGGTCTGGTTAAATAAACATGTACCGATGATGCTTGAATTACTTGCAAATACTGTCCATAAGGCAAAGAGCCAGTGAAATGAACCCGCGATAAATCTAGCGGGACTTTTTTCAACATCAAGTCTTTGTAGGTAAGATTGTTTGGTAAAGATTTACCATAACAAACTCTATCTGACCCTACAATCACTACATGGCAATTTGGTCTACGCTCCTGCACATAAGCAAGAGTTTGCATAAACTGGGGAAAACCACGGTAAGGCTCCATTCCCCGTGCTACATAAGTGACAATTTCATCGACACCAGACAAATCCAGATTGGGCAATACTAATTTAGCTCCTGGATGCGGTTTAAAGTATTCTGTATCCACTCCATCATGTAACACAGAAATTTTTTGATGAAATTCTGAGGGAAATTGTGCTTTTTGCCAACCAGTCGGTGATAAACCGCGATCGCAGGTATATAAATCAATTAATATAGGCGCATTTTTTGTCCTGATACGTGCTATGTCATCAACACTTAGAGGGTCTGTGGGGTCAAAATCTGCGTCTGAACCGAGAGCATGATAGAACCATTCAAAATAACAAATCAGCGGTGTATCTGGGAATACATCCTTAACAAACAAAGTTGGCCCCCAACCAGAATGACCACAAATTACATCAGGGATAAAGCCTTTTGTTTTAAGTTGTTCAGTTAATTTAAATGCAGCTTGTCCATGCAAAACTGCGTTCTCTAATGGTCGAACATAATGATGAGTTGTAGGATGGGGATTCCGGCTAGGCTCAAAAACGATTTTATATACGCCGGGTAAATTCACATCTCGATTTTTAGTGCCAAAAACTACCTGATTGTTGGGATTTTGAGCTAAAGCTAGAGCAACATGGCGATACTGAGCCGGAAAATTAGAATGAAGGAAGAGAACGCGCATTTTAGCTTTCTACTACCTCACGCACCAAAGAGGCTAACTTTTCAGCACTATCAGGAACTGCGATCGCTTTAGCTCTTTCCCCCATCTTGGTTAACTCTGCGGGTGATTGCAATAAACTCAACACTTGGCTTTGCAACTTCTGAGCCGTTAACTCCGATTGTTTAAACATCAATGCTGCACCAGCTTTTGTAAATACATCCGCGTTGTAAGATTGATGATCTTCGGCAGCAAAGGGATAAGGAATCAAAATTGCTGGCACGCCACAAACTGCTAATTCTGTTAAACTACCAGCACCAGAACGACTAATCGCTATAGCAGATCGTCGCAACAGCGCCGCCATATTATCGTAAAAAGGCAACTCTAGATATTGTGGGTGTTTAAGGCTACCTGCATCAGGATCGCGATCGCCTGTTAAATGCACTACATAAGCACCCGCATCAAACCAAGCTTGAGCTGATTGTCGCACCAACTTGTTGACAGCTACAGCACCCTGACTACCACCAAAAACGACAATTAAAGGAACACCATCAGGAATAGCTAAATCCAACGATGCATCGCTGGCTTGATCCAAAAATTGTGACCTCACGGGAGTACCCACACAGACATTTTTGGCACGGGGCAAATATTTAGCAGCTTCTGCAAATCCTAGCGCCATCGCTGTACACCAAGGGCCAAAAAAGCGAGTTACTTTTCCAGGCAATGCATTAGATTCGTGAAAAACTACAGGTAAACCAAGGGAACGTGCCGCAATTACAGCTGGCCCGGCAATATAGCCACCCGTGGTAACTACTCCTTGAAAATTTCCCTGTCGTAGGATTCGTCTGACTTCTATAATCGAACCAGTGAGTTTACCCAAGACCCGTAGAGACGCAAATCCGAACCCTTGCTGAAACCCTTCAACTGCAATAGTATTCAAGGGATATTGTTTGGGCACGAGTTGAGTTTCTAGGCGATTGGGTACACCTAGCCATTCAATTTCATAGTCTGGCAGTTTTTGCGCCAGTGCGATCGCTGGAAACAAGTGTCCACCAGTACCACTGGCAGCTATGAGTAATTTTATCGGTGCGTTTGCCATCAAACCTCTACCGTTTAGCGCCTAGCTTAACTAAGATAAAACAATTTCCTTACCTTCTGTACTCAAATCAGTAAACTCTTACCAAATGACTAACATTATTGCTTTATTACCCAAACGCCAACGAAGATTTTCTCATGGCATCGGGCTAATTTTGTCCTTACTGACACTTGGTGTAACCAGTAGTTTGGCACACGCTCAAGCTCCTACCGCCAATAATGCCCCAGCTGAACTGAAAAACTTGTTGACGCGAATCGATACAGCAGCTAGCCAAAGCAATGTCAAGGAGGTAATGCAATTCTATGCCCCCACTTTCGCTAGTGGGGATGGATTAAACCGTCAGACTTTAGAAAAATCCTTGGTGACATTGTGGCAGCGATATCCACAGTTAAAATACAGTACACAGCTACAATCTTGGAAATCGGAAGGCAATGCCATTATTGCCGAAACAGTAACTAACATTACTGGCTTACCTTCTGCTAGTAACAATAATATGGCTCTCAATGCCACAATTAAATCTCGTCAGCGCATCACAGGTACAAAAATTGTCCGCCAAGATATTTTATCCGAACGCACCCAAATTACGTCTGGTAAAAAACCACCCCAAATCGAGATTAATTTGCCACAGCAGGTAAAAGTAGGACAGCAGTATAGCTTTGATGCGATCGTTAAAGAACCTCTAGGTGAAGATTTTCTACTAGGAACAGCATTAGAAGAACCCGTCCAAGCCAGCAAATATCTCAACCCCACATCTGTTGATTTGCAATTACTGACATCTGGCGGACTGTTTAAAACAGGACGCGCACCCTCTACCCCCGGTAGCCAATGGATTTCTGCGGTAATCCTCCGGGGTGATGGCATGACTATGGTAACTCAGCGCTTGCAAGTGATGAAGTAGGGCATGGGGCATGGGAAAGAAGGGTAAAGGGGAATGGATAAGGGGGAAAGGGTTTATTTCTTCATCCTTTACCTTTACCCTTTAACCTTTTTCCAAGATTGTTCATCCCCTGCTCCCTGCTTCCTTAAATTCACCATTTTAAATACTTAATCTAAAGCAATGCTATGATTCTTGAGCTAGCGATCGCTCCTAATCCAAGCCACACAATTAGCGAAGTTTTGCTGCGGTCTCAACAATCTCTAAAGCTTTAGCAAAAATATGTGAACGCGTCATCAGTAATTAACCTGAACTAGGCTGTAGTACACTGCATATAACTCAGAATCCCGCATTTATATAGTTGAAAGCAGTGTGAAAAAAATCCTGATTTTGTCAGCCAATCCCACCAATACAAACAAGCTACGCCTGGATGAAGAAGTGCGGGAAATTCAGGCAGGGTTGGAACGAGCCAGAAGCCGAGAGCAATTTGAAATCATTACTAAATGGGCCGTGCGTCCTGACGATTTGCGTCGTGGACTATTAGATCACGAGCCAGAGATAGTCCACTTTTCTGGGCATGGAGCAGGAAATCAAGGCTTAGTCTTGGAAAATAATGCAGGACAAATGCAGCTAGTAAGTACAGAGTCGCTAGCAAGGCTGTTTAAGTTATTTAAAGACAAAATTGAGTGTGTTTTATTGAATGCCTGTTATAGTAAGGCGCAAGCTGAAGCGATTTACCAACACATTGACTGCGTAGTGGGCATGAATCAGGAAATTGGGGATAGAGCAGCAATTGAGTTTGCAGTTGGCTTTTATGATGCACTTGGTGCCAACAGATCCTATGAGGACGCTTATGAATTTGGCTGTAGTGCTATTGAGCTAGAGAGTATTCCAGAGTTTTTAACCCCAGTGCTAAAAAGTAGGAATAATAGCAGCAAAGTTTTTACTCAGGAGCAACTCAAGCAAAACCTGGTTAAAAATACTCAGAAAATGCCAATAATCACTTTAGAAGACCCAGAAGGGCAAGTACCTCTGGAATCTGATTTTTATGTAGAACGTCCCCCGATTGAAGTAGACTCTTACGAAACAATTCTTAAACCAGGTGCCCTGATTCGTGTCAAAGCTCCTAGACAGATGGGAAAAACCTCCTTAATGACACGGATTCTCGACCATGCAAACCAACAGGATCATCAGATAGCTGCTTTGAACTTTCAGTCAGCGGATGCAGAATTTCTTAGTAGCTTGGATAAGTTCTTACAGTGGTTCTGTGCCAGCATTACCTACGAACTAAATTTACCAGATAAGCTAGAGGACTATTGGAAAGGTATTCTCGGTAGCAAGAATAAGTGTACTAATTACTTCCAAAGGTATTTGTTATCTGAGATTAACAGCCCCATCACCTTGGCATTGGATGAAGTTGATGAGGTTTTCAAGCATCCCGAAATTGCTAATGACTTTTTTGGGTTGTTGCGCTCTTGGCATGAACGGGCAAAGAATGAGACAGCCTGGAAAAAGCTGAGATTGGTGATTGTACATTCTAAGGAAGTGTACATCCCGTTAAACATTAATCAGTCGCCCTTTAATGTGGGATTGCCAATTGAGTTACCAGAACTCAATCTCGCCCAAGTGCAAGAATTGGTACTGCGTCATGGACTTAATTGGATTGACTCAGAGGTTGAGCAGTTGATGTTGCTGGTGGGTGGTCATCCTTACTTGGTGCGAGTGGCGCTGTATCAAATTGCTCGTGGTCGGATGACCTTGGCAAAGCTAAAACAAGTCGCTTCAATGGAAGAAGGCCCCTACAGCGACCACTTACGTCGTCATTTATTGAATCTGCAAGAAGACGAACAATTACTGACTGCCGTCAAACGAGTAGTAATATCAGATGCTTCTGTGGATGTAGGAACAACTGAGGCGTTTAAACTTCGGAGTATGGGGTTAGTGAAGTTTCAGGGCAATGAGGTAATGCCTTTATGTAACTTATATCGACAGTATTTTCTAGAGCGCTTGGGAGTTAACTGATGAGTGTAGCACCTCGCCCAGGCTACGAATATCAAGTAGGAGGCAGTTTACCAGTTGATGCTCCAACTTATGTGCAGCGACAAGCTGACCAAGAATTTTATGAAAGCTTAAAACGGGGAGAGTTCTGTTATGTCCTCAATTCCCGACAGATGGGTAAATCTAGCTTGCGGGTGCAAATAATGCAACGGTTACAGGTTGAGGGATTTGCCTGTGCAGCCATTGACATTACTGCGATTGGAACCGCAGACATCACCACAGAGCAGTGGTACGCTGGGGTGATTGACAGTCTGGTAGGAAGTTTTAATCTTGATACTGACTTTGATTTAGAAACCTGGTGGTCTGATAACGGCTTACTGTCACCAGTACAACATTTAAGCAAGTTTATTGAGACAGTACTATTAAGAAAAAATACTGGAAATATTGTCATATTTATCGATGAAATTGATAGTATCCTCAGTTTGAAATTCAACCTAGATGACTTTTTTGCAGTCATCCGTGACTGCTATAACCGACGCGCTGACCAAGGAGACTATAACCGCCTCACCTTTGCCTTAATTGGGGTATCTACGCCCTCAAACCTAATTAAAGACAAAAGACGGACACCTTTTAATATTGGTCATGCAGTTGATTTAACGGGCTTCCAACTTGATGAGGCGCAACCGCTAGCACAGGGACTAATAGGTATTGGCGATCGCGAAGAATTAATCAAAGCAGTTTTAGACTGGACAGGAGGACAACCATTTCTCACCCAAAAAGTATGTAAATTGATACTGCAATATGGCAAAGAGATGGGCAAGGAGGAAGATTCCAATATTGCAGACTGGGTAGAACATTTGGTGCGATCGCACATCATCACAAACTGGGAAGCACACGATGAACCGGAGCATTTAAAAACTATCCGCGATCGCATTTTACGCAGTGGAAAACAGGGTAGTGGAAGATTGTTAGGGTTATGTCAACAAATTTTGCAGCGCAAAGAAGTTGTAGCTGATGATAGTCCTGAACAGATTGAACTGCGGCTGACAGGATTGGTGGTGAGGCGCGATGGTAAATTGCGAATTTATAACCGCTTGTATGCAGAGGTATTTAACCAGAAATGGTGCGAGGGAGAACTAGCAAAACTGCGTCCCTATGCAGAAGGATTAAATACCTGGGTAGCTAGTGAGCGTAAGGATGAGTCGCGTTTGTTGCGAGGACAAGCACTACAGGATGCTCAAGCTTGGGCAACAGATAAAAGTTTAAGCGATTTGGATTATCAATTTTTAGCTGCAAGTCAAGAGTTCTCTCAGCGAGAAATGCAAATTGCGCTGCAAGCTGAGAGACAAGCAAAACACATATTGATTGAGGCACAACGAAAAGTAGAATTTGCTTTAGAAGAAGAGAGAAAGGCGAATCAAAGATTAGTTATAGCGCAACGAAAAGCCAAAAAACAGATAAGTATTGGGGCTAGTGTACTGGCAATTTCTCTTGTTGGGGGAACAACAGCAGGGCTAATTGCATTCAATACAACAAAAGAATTGGACATAACTAAGATCAAAATCTTGAGTACATCCTCAAAAACAAACTTCAACTTTAATCGAAATACTTTTGATGCCTTAATAGATGCTCTGAGAGCAGGAAGACAGCTAAAGCAATCTATTTGGTATAAAAATGACCCTAAACTGCGAACTCAAGTCATAGAAGTACTTAGTAGTGCAGTTTACAGTGTTAGAGAGAGTACTCGGCTAGAAGGACATGAAGGCTTTGTTATGCAGGCTAGGTTTAGTCCTGATGGTCAGACAATTGCGACTGCTAGCTACGACAATACTGCTAAACTCTGGAACTCAGATGGCAAAGAAATCTTAACTTTGCAGCTCACTTCGCTAGTTGCGGATGTAAGCTTTAGCCCTGATGGTCAGATAATTGCTACTGCCAGTCGAGATGGAACCACAAAACTTTGGAATCGACAAGGTAAGTTTCTTGCAAATCTAAAAGGACACAAAAGTGATGTTTGGAGTGTGAGTTTTAGCCCCAATGGCCAGAAAATTGCTACGGCAAGTGCAGACAATACAGTAAAATATTGGTCATTAGATGGTCATCTAATCAAGACTTTAAACGGTCACACTGGAGCAGTCAACAAAGTTACTTTTAGTCCTGATGGGAAGATTGCTACAGCTAGTGACGACAGCACAGTAAAACTCTGGGATGCTCAGGGTAATTTGATTAATACCTTGAAGGGGCATAAAGATGCTGTGTTGAGTGTAAGGTTTAGCCCTGATGGTCAGACTCTTGCCTCTGCTAGTAACGATAAAACAGTTATCCTTTGGGATGTTAAAAAAAGTAAGCAAGTAACATCACCTTTAATACATACTGATAAAGTTAGAGATGTTATTTTCAGTCCCGATGGTCAAATAATTGCTACTGCCGGTGAGGATAAAATTGTGAAGTTGTGGCGTAGTCGAGATTACAGGCTGCTAGAAACTTTAAACGGGCATCAAGGTGCAGTCACTAGTTTAAGTTTTAACCCCCAGGGTAATGTCCTTGCATCTGGTAGTTATGACAAAACGGTAAAATTTTGGCGACTAAATGACTGGCTTACTACTTTGAATGGACATGATGGAGCAATTTATAGTGTTGATATTAGCCCCAAAGGCAACATGATTGCAACTGCTAGTGGTGACAATACTGTGAAATTGTGGAACTTGCAGGGACAACAACTTCACACGTTGAAGGGGCATACTCAACCCATTGCTAGTGTTAATTTCAGCCCAGATGGCAAGTTTATTGTAAGTGGTGGTAATGACGCAACTGTGAGGTTATGGAATTTACAAGGACAGGAACTTAAAACAATATTCACAGGACATAATAGATCTATCACTAGTGTCGTTTTTAGTCCAAATAATAATACGATTGCCTCTGCCAGTCTTGACGGTACTGTGAAACTTTGGAGTCGCGCAGGAGAGCTTTTAAAGACTTTAAAAGGTAATATTACGAAAACTTCCAGTGTCAGTTTTAGCCCGGATGGTAAGATAATCGCCGCAGCCAGTCGGGATACTGGAATAGTACAACTCTGGAACAGTGATGGAAAATCCTTGCGTAGTTGGCAGGCTCACAATGCCTCGATTTACAATATTCGTTTCAGCCCTAATAGTCAAGTTATCGCAACTTCCAGTGAAGATAATACCGTGAAGTTGTGGAATCTAAATGGTATCTACTTAAATTCTTTGAAAGGACATACTGCCGCAATTTGGGGCTTGGATTTTAGTCTTGATGGTCGAATGATTGCTACAGCCAGTGATGATAGTACAGTTAAAATATGGTCGGATAAAGGTGTATTAATTATGACTACCATTGGTCATCTTGACAGCGTTAATTCACTCAGATTTAGTCCTGATAGCAAAATGCTTGCTACTGCCAATTCAGACCAAACAGCAAAGCTATGGAATATAGATAATTTGAGATTAGATAAATTTATGGTTCGTGGATGCAACTGGTTAAACGACTATTTGAAGAATAATCGCAACATTCCAACTGATATTTGCGATACAAATATTCAGAAATAGATGATTATTTGATTTAGGTAGTTAGTTTCAAAAAAATAATAATTAAAAATAAATATTAGAAGGGAATCATGGGAAATAGCGGCAATCAACAGCAACAAAGTAATTGGAAAAAAAAAGGATTAGGCTGGATACCAGACTATCCAGATCTACGTGATTACAATTTAGATAATGAAGAAGGTATCAAGAATAAGCTCAGGTTTAAAATAGAAGAAGGAACTCGTAACTTTGAAAAACTTGTAGAAGATCTAATTAATTTAGTTTCAGATTTAACTTCCCAAAACTGTTCAAAAGAAGATAGAATAGAGCAATTTAAAAATCAAATATTTGGTAACGTCTTATTTGCCAAGGTAAAAGTTCATAAGCTTTTAAGAGAAATACCTAAAGACTCAGACCCAATAAATAATCTATATCCCATTAATCCAGTTGAATATGAAAGCATACTTTCAAATCAGATAGTAGATTTAAAGAAGTATCTCGGTGTCTTATTCATGAAAGAATATTTGCGACCCAACGAGATAGATTCTGAAATTTTTAAGGATCCAGGAAAAATAGTGGAGTGGATGAGAAATTCAGAGTATGATCCAACCACTAAATCACTTGTAAAAGTTTTTCAGTCTTGTTCCAATATTTTGGTTGATGGAATAGTAGGACTTGAAACTTACACGACTTTTAATGAATATTTTTCTGATCCTGAAAAATTGTCAAAACTTAAAGATAAAGAGTGTGAAAAACTTCCCAAAAGAGAAAGTTTATCAAAAATTAAGTTTTTTGCAGTAACTTCGTTAATATCAAGGTCAGAATTTGGAATAATATTAGATATTTTGAAATGTAAAATCATCGACCAGATAAAAAAAGAATATGCATTATATATTTTTAATAACCCTTACGGAAAAATTTTTGAGTATGAGTTTTTAACAAAAATTGGAGCGCCAAATAAATTATTATTTGAAGAAATGTTTAACTTAGAGTTAAACAAGGAAGAAAAAAATTTAAAACATACTAAATATCAAGATCAAATAGAAAATTTCATTAATGAAATTTGTAGTCTAGAGAATAAAAATAAAAGTATTAAATTCAGTAATATTGTCACAATTTTACAGAACTCATCTATAAGCGAACCAATATTTTCAGTTATAACGCGAGTTATGTCTCCTTTATCCCAATGGAGCGATTTGACTTGGGAAGAAATGATCAGAAAAGGCTTTGAAGATTTTGAAAACATTGCCACTAATACTTCAAATACAGAGCCAGGATATTCTAAAGAAGAATTAGTAAAAAGCGCGATTTTTCAAGTCATATCTCTTCTCAAATTAGAAATTTTATCTTTTATAGAAGAACCAGACGACGAAAAAGATACAAGTGAGCTATTTGTATATTTTCTGCTGAAAAAATACTTAAATCAATTTGAAAAGTATACATCAGATATTGAAAATGAGATACAAGAGTCACAGATTAAAGGCGAGGAGCTTAAAAGTAATATTTTTGATAAACAAGAAGTGTTTGAAGTCGAACTACTATTTAATTATGGTAATAGTTCTTCTAATCTAGAAAATAGTAAACAAAAAAAATCCAAAGAGTTATTTCCAAATCTCAATTTACATATTCCTGTAGTAATTAGTAACAGTTATCTAAAGAAATTAACAATATCCCAACAAAAAAATAATTCACAGAAAAAACTATTTTTTCTTCTTCCTGCTGTAATTGATTTGAGCTTTTGGTGTTCTCCAGTTAGAGACCAAGGTTCACTAAACTCTTGTACAGCATTTGCTGCGATCGCACTATTAGAGTATTTTGAAAATAGAAATTTTGGTAAGTCAACAGATGCTTCTCCTCTATTCCTATATAAAGCTGCACGCCAGAAAATGAATGTAGAAGGAGATTTGGGAGTATCTATACGAGAAACAATAAAAGTACTTGCATTATTTGGTGTTCCCCCTGAAGAATCTTGGCCTTATAAAGAAGATAAAGTAGACGAAGAACCGCCTTCTTATTGTTATGCTTATGCTCAAAATTACAAAACACTCAAATACTTTCTTCTCGATTATGCTGGCATTACTACAGAGAGTCTTTTGTTTCAGATTAAAGCAGTTCTAGCTGCGGGCTTTCCTTGTATTTTTGGTTTAACGCTTTATACTTCTGCATACGAAGAAAGTAATTCAAAAAAAGGTCACATTCCATATCCAGATCCTGATAAGGATAAGGTAGTTGGCGGACATACTGCCGTTGTAGTTGGATATGATGATTACAAATTCATCCGGTGTGCTAGTCGCAAGTATTATTCAAGAGGTGCATTCTTAATCAGAAACTCTTGGGGTAGTGAATGGGGAGTAAACGGTTATGGATGGCTTCCCTATGACTACGTTTTAGCTGGACTCACAGCTGCTTGGTGGTCATTACTCAAAGCAGAGTGGTTTGATGAAAGTAACTTCGGGTCGGCTAGAAAGGGTGGCGACGGTGCAGACCGTGATACACAAGGATCAGGATCACCACCAACTTCCCGCAAAAGCTCAAATCCAAAATAGTATAACTCTAACTCTGTATTTTCTGGGCTTCTGACTCAATTTGAGCTAGAAAAACCCAGTTTATTAATAAAAAAACTGGGTATCAAGTCTGAATCACCTCAATACTCTACAGCCAATCTTTATAAGCAGAGATTTCATTCACACTAATTTCAAAAGGCCCGCCCTTACCAAATGGTGGATAAACGCGGATTTTGGCACTGCTTGAAAATCTTTGTAGCCTGTTGCCTAATTGGGGAATATTGCTGACTATATGCCAGTAAGAGACAAGATCGGGACAGTCAATTACTAGCATGAGAGTAGCGTTATTTGTGGTGATATACCACTGACAATTAGACAATAGTACTTGCGTAATGCGATCGCAAGCTTGATAAAAGCATCTGCCTGTAGATTGTTCTAGTTCCAGATGCAGCATTCCATCCTGTTTCGTTACCTCATTTGGTGGTAAATCATCGGGAGGAAGCATGGGTAGTTTGGACATAATTCCGTACCTCTTGGTTGTAGCGCTGCAAACTTTCTAGGTTTTTTTGCAGAGTCAAAGCTGAGGGTTTGAGCGCTAGTGTACCTATATTTAATTCATCTTGAAATCGCTTGATTTTGTCGCGACAAGTGACTACATCACCAATGATTGAATTTTCAATCAAATAGTCTTCATCAAAGCAGATGTTGGTGCGATCAAAAGGTTTCTGGTTAGGATTCAAGCTATTCTGTATGACTTGAGTAGAGTTGGCTTTCATTTTTTGGCTAAATTTACGAATGAAAGGCATTGCCTCACTCACTGCCTCATCGTATGTTCTGCCAACATAAAAAAAGCGTGCCAATACCAGATTTTCGGAACCGCTAGAATTAAAGGCGCGATATTTGGCCACAGTACTCTTTAATCTTTCTAAAGAAAACGGTGGCCCTCCCATTAAAGCGAAGGAGTTTTGGGCAGCAAATTCTATGCCTTCATCACCGCCAGTGGCAATATACACTGGTATTTGTGGCTGTAATGGTTTGGGGTAAATTGTCAGGCGATCGCATTGATAATATTGCCCGTTAAATGATACATCAGTTTCATATAAAAGCTTTTGAATCAGTGCGATCGCTTCTAGCATCTTGGCACGAGATTCACCCATTGGTGTAGCAAAATGCTTGTTCTGTTGCGGGAAAGGCCCTCCTTTCGCAACTCCAAATAATAATCTGCCATTACACAGGTTATCTAAGGTAGCAATATCCTCTGCTACCCGAATTGGGTTATAAAACGGCAATAAAACCGCCGCTGTGCCTAATTGGATAGTTGAGGTCATTCCTGCTAGGTGTGCCATCAGCACCAACATGGATGGACTGAGATTGGATTCACTAAAATGATGCTCACTTACCCAAGCTTCCGCAAAGCCTAAGCTTTCCGCCTGCTTTACCAGTGCAACTTGTTCAAAGATGGCGCGGCGGGCATCCTGGTGATGATTGTCGTAATTGCAGAAAAGTCCGGTTTTCATTGTTTGCTTTGCATTGGCATTTTGTGCCCACCGTAGGTTTTCGCTATTCTAGATTGCCACCCACTGCAACTCTAACCATAAGCGTGGGTTGTTGTGCTTGAGTTTTGACATCGGATCTCGTAGCAATCGCCTCGCGTTCATACAAACTACTTGAACTAGCCCCATATTATCCGCCAGTTCTCGGAGTATTTCTTTTTGGGCTTGCACAAAAGGAAGCATTTCTTCGGAGCAATAAATCCCTATATATTGCAAGCGTCTAGCAGGCCGTCCCCAGAAACAGGTGATGACTTTCACATAACACCCGTCTAGCAGTTCCCCAACTTTTGGGTAATAGTGATTGACGACTCGTGTGAATTCTTTAGCTAGGATATCTTCAGCAATCATTTCAACTGATGTTTCTGTAGCGTTCATCACGCTATTTAATATAACATATATTTGTCATCTTTAGATGACAAATTGCCTTATTTATTCTAAATAAAATATTAAACATAACATCAAAAACGAGGCGTACTTTTATTTAGCACCACCTCATATAAGCTAAACATCTTCAAGATCAAATTCAAAATATGATGCTTTGATTAACATGGATTTAGCTTCACATCTCAATCTAAGATTCTAAATTTTGAATTTTAATTATTATTATCGGGATTTGCGTTCTGCAACCAAGACTTCAGCTACCATCTCTGGCACTTCTACAAAGTCTAAAAATCCCTCTGAACCACGAATAGGTGAAATAAATGTATAGTTTGGGTCACACATTCCCGTATCGTAGACTTGAATAAACCACTTATCTGGAAACCCTTCTACACCTAGTTCTACAATGTACCAACTCTCGCCAACCAGACGAGAGTTAAAGACTGTGAACCACTCTCTATGATCTTCTGAGATGTTCCAGTCTGCCATGAGAAACTCTAATGCTATTTGTCCAGCGTCGGTTTCGCTCAGCAGCATCTTTACTCCTTATTGGCAACTTCAGGATTTACATCTTCAGGATTTGGAACTTCAGGATATAATCCCAACTGTTTAGCTAGTTCACGTCCTACAAAGAATAAAAACTGGGCACCATCTTGATTACCTTGATGTGCAAATGCAGTTGCTACTTGTAAGACTGTCTGCACAAAGTCAGCATCAATTAATTCTGGTTGGGATTCTAAAACTTCTGGTTCTTGACCGTTGGGACATTTAAGTAATTGGTCAATCAACTCGAAATACTGGACTTGGCGTTCTTCTGTCATGGTGATTTTGCTTATTTTGAATGAGTGAAGTTTGAGTTGATTATTGTTCGATACCTTGCTGCCAAACCCTTTCTAACATTTCAATTTGTTCTTGTAAAAGGGCAGCACGATAAACAAGATACCTATCGTAAACAATGATTCCTAACCCAACAAAAATAGGAGTTAACAAGACAAACCATTGCAGGATAGCAGCAAGCTTATATTGTTCAACAGCAGTCAGCACTTGGTTTACAGTATTGCGTTCAAAAAGTTGGATACTAGACTGAGATTGAGATGAGTTTGTACTAGCTATTTGGGGAGAAAAAGTAGTATCATCTGCACTATTTTTTTTAAATTCACAGGCTAAGTTCTGTGTTTTAACTAGCTCTATATGCCGTCCCCAAACCACACTCAATACTACTAGTCCTGGAGAAAGCACTGCTAAAGTAACCAGACAAACTGTGAGAACATTTAGAAATTTTACTTTCATATTTGCTCTCCTTTACTAGGTAGTATGCACCCAGAAAGGAAATATCTATGGTTGTTAGTTTCTTGTTGATTACTACTAACCACTGACTACTGACTACTGACTACTGACTACTGACTACTGACCCCTGACAAATTACCAAATTTTCCACAAACGCTATAATTATCAACTCAGAATTAACGTACTCAAACCCTAAAAGCTTTTTTCTGCTGCTAACAGGATGAAAAAAGGAGGGTTAAGAAGTCCCCCCTGGTTCACTGGACAAAAGCCCAGGAATTTCGGGGGGTAGAGGGGAATCTCTGCGTAAATCCTACACAATTTATAACAGTTGCTCCTTTGAATCAAAGTTTAGCTTGATGGATCAGAATTATTAGATTTATTAAATTTGTACTCAAAGCCTACAAGCCTTAACTGACAGGTATTACAAAAACTATTAGGGATATAGGTGCTAGTATTTTTGAGGTAGGGTACTAGAATTTATGAGGAGGGGTTCTAGTATTTTTGCACTCAATGTCAAAGCTATATAGGTTGCGGATAAAAGGCTGTTTTAGCTCTAGATAATTGGCATCAAAACTTGTACTCAAGTTAAT
Organism: Atlanticothrix silvestris CENA357; assembly: GCF_016056295.1. Taxonomy (GTDB): domain Bacteria; phylum Cyanobacteriota; class Cyanobacteriia; order Cyanobacteriales; family Nostocaceae; genus Atlanticothrix; species Atlanticothrix silvestris. Next base: position 128,885 of record NZ_JAECZB010000096.1, on the reverse strand, counting down.
ATATTATATGGCGATGAGTATACAATAATAATTTAGCAAAAACCATTAAGATATTTCCCAAAAGTGACGTATTTTATACTAAATAATCAAATATTAAAGCTTTTGCGTTTGTAGCCAGTTAATTTTTCAGATGCTTAGTAAGTAATTAACAGTTTTAACAACCGAATTCCACTAAAAAGTAAATTTTGGCAATTCAGAATTTTTAAATTCTATTATGGGTAAATACAAGACAGTCTGGAATGCTAATTAGTGAGAAAATTTGATCAAATTCTTGCTTGTGTCTAACGACTTTTTGGTTTATTGAGTTACATCGTATACACACTCGCTGAGACTAGATTGCAAATAAAATATATACAAGTTGATTGTTATAGGTAAATAATCTTTTATAGATTTGGATTTTAGGAGTTAATTAATGAGAATTGCTAAAGACGTAACAGAACTTATTGGAAGAACTCCTTTAGTTCAGCTAAACAAGATTCCCCAAGCTGAGGGAGTAGGAGCCAGGATAGTTGTCAAACTCGAAGGTATGAATCCAGCTGCTTCAGTGAAAGACCGTATCGGTATCAGTATGGTGCTTTCGGCAGAAGCAGAAGGTTTGATTGAGCCAGGTAAAACAATTTTAGTCGAGCCAACTTCTGGTAATACGGGTATTGCCTTAGCGATGGTAGCAGCGGCGCGTGGTTATAGTTTGATTTTGACTATGCCGGAAACCATGAGCCAAGAACGCAGGGCGATGCTGAGAGCCTATGGTGCTACTTTAGAACTGACACCTGGAACTGAGGGAATGCGAGGGGCAATTCGTAAAGCAGAAGAAATTGTAGCTAAAACTCCCAATGCCTTAATGCTGCAACAGTTCCGCAACCCGGCTAATCCCAAAATTCACCGAGAAACAACCGCAGAAGAAATTTGGGCAGATACAGAGGGCGAAGTGGATATCGTCATTGCTGGGGTAGGTACTGGTGGGACAATTACTGGGATTGCGGAAGTACTTAAAGAACGTAAGCAGAGTGTTCAAGCGATCGCAGTTGAACCCAGCAACAGTCCAGTTCTCTCTGGTGGTGAAGCTGGCCCCCATAAAATTCAAGGCATTGGCGCTGGATTTGTCCCAGATGTTCTGCGCCTAGAATTAATCGACGAAGTGATTCGAGTTAGCGATGAGCAAGCAATGGCTTATGGGCGGCGCTTAGCCAAAGAAGAAGGATTATTATCTGGAATATCTTCTGGTGCTGCTTTGTGTGCTGCCATTCAAGTAGGTAAGCGTCCAGAAAATGCGGGACGTTTAATTGTGATGATTCAACCCTCCTTTGGCGAACGTTACCTTAGCACCCCCATGTTTCAAGACTTGTCTTTAGAAACTGCTGGTATCCGCTAAAGAGACTAGAGACGGGACAAGGGAGAAACTACTATCGTTACTCCCCTGTCTAGCTTACGTCCTGGCTCTATTTGCTTAGGCAGTTGCCATTGCCATTTGTCGACAGGAATCGGCACAACGACGACACATATCAGCGCAGGCTTTCATTTGAGCATCATCACCCATGCGATCGCAGTTATCTGCACATCGTTGACATATTTCAGCACAAACGCCGCAGGTACGAGCGTGTAAATCAGAACCTCGAAGCATAAAATTAGCGCAGGTATTACAAATTTCAGCGCAATCAAGCATTAGTCGAATGTGAGCAGGTTCTGCGTGACGACCACCTTTTTGTAGGCAGTATGCCACTGAATTTAAGCAAATGCTATGACAATCCAAGCAGTTTTGAATGCACTGCTGCATGTCACGGTTAAGTTTGTTTAAGGTGAGTTGTTCGATAGCCATTTCGCACCCTCTTTAATTTTTTGAGTTTACCTAGAGGTGTAATAACCTCTGGACTCACCTTAAAAGCTTAGATCTATCATTACGTCTGACTAATGGCAGAAAGAGTATTTCTAACTATTTGTATAAGTAGAACGGCATAAATATTTGTAGTTGGGATGAGGCAGGAGGCAGGAGGCAGGAGGAAAGAGGGTTTTAGCCTTGTTTATCTTTTAGGACTTACGCACACTCTACGAATTCTTGGCGTTCTTGGCGTCTTGGCGGTAGCCTGCGGCAAGCCGCTTTGCGTCTACGATAAATTAAGGTTTTTGGTGATTTTTGCGTAAGTCCTGTCTTTCTTAAAGATAATTGTGTTTTTTCCCACCGACTTATTTAGAAAAGATATAAACGCCCATGATATTAATTTTTGCTAACGCACCATTCTTAATGTTTTGTGCGCTATGGGCGTTATACCATCTAACTTTAAAAATGATACAAATACGTTGGTAGGGGCACGGCAATGTTCCCTACGAGAAATCTATATGTATCAAGATTTTTGTGAATTGGTATTAATCCATAACGCACACAATAGCAACTTTGATTAATAAGCTATTACGCCTTTAAATTACACAATTACTTCCTAAGTTTGTTGATTGCTGACCTTTAACAGTCAAGGCTTCGGCTTCGCTCAGCCTTGACCCTGAGCGCAGTCGAAGGGTCAACAGTTAACAGTCCATACGAAAAGATGTGCAACTTAGATGCGTGACAGCTTACAAGGTCGCCCTAGTGCTTGCAACCTCCCTGTCCATGTCCATGTCCATGTTCATGATGATGGCCATGGCCGTGGGAACAATTTTGTAAATCTTGGCTCATGAGGTTTTCACTCATTTCCTTGAAGGATTCGTCTACAGGATTTAAGCCAATCCAAGCATCAATCTTTTCAACATCGAAACCGACCTCACGGCGATCGCCTACTTGCAGCAAAGGACGGCGAATTAACATCGGATCTTTGAGCATCAACATTAAGGCGGTTTGTTCATCGGTGTTTTCGGGAACAACCTCACCAGATTTTACCTTTGGGGCAGAACGATTAAACCATTCGGCTACGGGGCGATCGCCAAAAAATGAGCGCAAGCGATCGGCTGTCCAAGGTTCTGTGAGCAGGCTGTATGGTACTACTTCATGGCCAGCAGCGGTCAGCAAAACTTTTTGCTTTGTACCACCTTTACAACCTGGTTTTTCGTAGAAAATTACTCTTGCCATTTAACTAACTCCTAATTCTAGAGGCTTAGATCCCCGACTTCTTAAAGAAATCGGGGATCTTGTTGTTCACGAAGTACTGCTATAGGACTAAAAATTTTTAGCACTATGCTTAATCGTGTCAAACTCAAATCTTGCTTTCGGCTCAGTTTCTCCATAAACATTAAAAGTCACAGTTGGTTCATCACTTACTGCTTGCACACTGTGAATTGCATCGGGAGTGAAGCTGATAATATCACCCGGAGATAGAATAATTTCTCCCGTAGTTTCAATTTTGTCTGGAGATTCTGGGCTGGGGATACGCTGCCAAAAAGTGTTTTTTTCTTGACCTTTTAACACCGCTACTACTCCCCATGTCCCATGATTATGAATGTTTGATCGAGTTCCTGGGGCAAATGTTACTGTTTGCACCGTTAGCGGAAAACCCAACTCATCATACAGCAGTAAAACAGAGGTTCCCGTTGTCGGAGAAGGTTCTAAATATTGACTTTTCACCCAGTAGGAATTTACAATTAAGCGTCTTACTAACATACGGATTTCTGGCAAACGAATAGATTCATTTGCCACATCGTTGAGAACATCTTCTATCTCAGTTAAAAACCGATAAAGGCGATAATTCTCTCTCAATAAATCCCATGCTCTGACAGATTTACAGACTTGATGCTGACCATCTCCAGTTATCAGCCAATCCCTACCTTTCATAGCTCTTAAGCTCTTAGCCCTGAAGATTCGGGCAAGAGGAACACTGGCGCAGGATAGAGATTTCCCAGATTATTGTTAGGAATAACTATGGGAGATGAGGGAAAAGTGTTAGGAAGAGGATTACTGGGAAGGTTAGATGTGGAAAGAGGTTGATAGAAAGAAAAATTATTCATGGCTGTTGAGGTGTTGATTGTGGACTAATTAATCATCATCTTCGGCTGGACGAGTCAAAATATCTAGGAGGATTCCGGCTCCGAAATCATGCTTGTCGCTAATTTCTTTGACTCTGGTACTTACTTGCTTCGCTTGGTCGATTGCTCCTAACTTTGCTAATACCAATCCCGAAGCAGCATAAGCATTTAAATACAGCCTGATTTGGGGTTCTTCTTGCCGATTCACTAGTATTGGTTTAAGGTGATCCCAATCATCAGGAAATTGCTCTGCTTCTTTAATTTTATCTATAACTTTGCTTGCTGTTTGCAATGCTAAAACATAATTATTTTTATAGTAGAAAAACCTATATGCTGCTACCAAAACATCGGTATTTTCTCCCGTTTTTGCAAGAGCTTCTTGAATATATTTTTCAGATTCTGATGTGTTTTCCCAGGTTTGTGCTGCTAATATCAGTAACTTTTTGATATCTTCTGGAACCTGAAACCATGAGAATCGATTGGCATCAACTTCTTGCATAATCATCTCCTATGGGAGGCAGGGGGGGGCAACAAGAGGGGAAAAGGTTAAAGGGTAAAGGATGAAGAAATAAACCCTTTCCCCTTTGCCCTTCTTATCCATGCCAACTTAAAACAATGTCAGAACATACACTAGAGTGAATAAAACAATCCAGATAATGTCTACAAAGTGCCAATAAATTTCTGCCATTTCAACGACAGTATGATTGCTTGCAGAATAGCTACCAGGATGACGCGATCGCCACAATACACTCAACATCCATAACAGCCCCACAAAAACGTGTAAACCGTGGAACCCAGTCATGATATAAAAGCAGTTGGCGAAGACGTTGGTAGTCAGACCGTATCCTAAAGTTGCGTACTCATAAGCCTGACCAAGCAAGAAAGCTGCACCCATGATTGCGGTAATTCCGTACCATATCTGCATTCCCTTGAGGTTATTCTTTTTAATCGCCACAACACCGAAGTGCATGACGAAACTACTAGACACCAGAATGATGGTGTTAATTGTCGGCAAGAATAGTTCTACCTCGGTTGCTTCTGGAGGCCAAACCTCTGTAATTCCGCGAAAGAATAAGAAAGTGGCAAAAAATCCGCCAAACATTAAAGATTCAGAAGCGAGGAAAGTTAACAATCCCCAAATTCTTAAATCTGGATGATGTTCTTCGTGATGTTCTGCACTCGTTGTTGTAGCTATAGTCATAAATTTATCAACAATATAGGCGCTGTGTTTGTTGTGGATGAGGAGGCAGGAGGCAGAAGGTAAAACTATTACTTAGGACTTACGCATTGAAGCCTGAAATCTAGATTCTCCCTAGTCCCCCTTCAAAAGGCTACGGTGTACACACAAGTCTTCTAGAGTTGCCCCACAGACTTGGAGTTTTGAGTTCTGATCTCGGAGTTTTGAGTTTCAAGCTTGGAGTTTCGAGTTCTGAACTCGGAGTTTTGAGTTCTGAACTCGGAGTTTTGAGTTTCAAGCTTGGAGTTTCAAGTTCTGTTCTCGGAGTTTTGAGTTCCAAGCTTGGAGTTTCGAGTTCTGTTCTCGGAGTTTTGAGTTCCAAGCTTGGAGTTTCAAGTTCTGTTCTCGGAGTTTCGAGTTCTCAAATCAAATGACTATAAATTGCAGTCAACTTGACAGAAATAGCAGTACTCACTTTACTAATTAAGCACTAGCTTCTGGCGTTGCAGATGGCTGTACTTCGGTACTATGACCATGACCGTAGTCATAAGGGCCATGAGTGACAACGGGTAACACTTCCCAGTTTTCGATGATGGGTGGCGAACTGGTTGTCCATTCCAAAGTCAAAGCTTGCCAAGGATTATCACCCGCTAGCTTACCTTTGCTCCAACTGTAGATGATGTTGATCGCAAAAGGAATTACCGATATCCCCAAAACAAATGCACCAATGGTACAAAGTTGATTGAGATCAACAAATTGGGGGTCATACATAGCAACGCGTCGAGGCATTCCTTTCAAACCCAACTCGTGCATGGGTAAAAAGGTCAAGTTAGTGCCGATGAAGGTGAGGGCAAAGTGAATACGTCCCCAGGTTTCATTCAGCATTCGTCCTGTCATTTTGGGGAACCAGTGATAAATACCGGCGTAGATGCCAAACACGGAACCGCCAAACAGAACGTAGTGGAAATGTCCTACTACATAATATGTATCGTGGACGTGAACATCAAAGGGGGCTGTTCCCATCGTTACACCGCTTAAGCCGCCCATCACAAACATGGACAACAAGCCAATGGCGAAAAGCATAGCGCTGGTGAAGCGGATTTTACCACCCCAAAGGGTAGCAACCCAGGCAAAAATCTTCACGCCAGTAGGCACGGCGACAATTAGAGTCGAGATGGTGAAGAACATCCGCATCCAACCGGGTGTACCGCTGGTAAACATGTGGTGTACCCAGACGAACAGACCGACGACGCAGATAGCGACACTAGAATAGGCGATCGCTTTATAACCAAAAATTGGCTTGCGGGCGTGAACGGGAATCACCTCTGACATAATGCCGAAGATGGGCAGAATCATTAAATATACTGCCGGGTGGGAATAGAACCAGAATAAGTGTTGGTAAATAACAACGTTACCGCCTGCATCTGGTTTAAAGAAGGAAGTCCCAAAGTTAAGGTCAAATAACAGCAGAACTAAACCTGCTGCTAAAACAGGTGTCGAGAGTAGCGCTAAAACTGAAGTTGCCAAGATTGCCCAACAGAACAAGGGCACTTGATCCCATTTCATGCTGGGAACCTTCATCATCAAGATGGTGATTACGAAGTTCAGCGAACCCAAAATTGAGGAAGTTCCCACCAAAACGATCGCCAATATCCACATTGTCTGAGCAATGGGCGCTGTCACCAAACTCAAAGGTGGGTAAGCTGTCCAACCAGATTGGGAACCACCGAAGAAGAAACTACCCAATACTAATGCGCCGGCTGGTGGGTTTAACCAAAAAGCGATCGCATTCAGTTTTGGGAAAGCCATATCTCTAGCGCCGACCATCAACGGTACTAGGAAGTTACCAAATCCCCCAATGGCGCTAGGGACAATCCACAGGAAGATCATGATCGTCCCGTGATTGGTCATAAAAGCGTTATACAAATTGGGGTCTAGCAAGTCAGATTCTGGTGTGGCTAACTCGGCGCGGATAGCAACAGCCATTAGTCCGCCGATGAGATAGAACACAAATGCCGTCACCAGATATTGGATACCAATGACTTTGTGGTCAATATTAAATGTAAAGTAGTCGTACCATTTCCACGCCTTGGGATGGGAGCTATGGGCGATCGCCGGATTTTGAGGTTTGTTTCCTTCGGGTGGCGTATTCCGTGGAAATTCTACTTGTGTCATATTTTTGTCCTTTGTTAGTTGTTAGTTGTCAGTTGTCAGTTGTTAGTTGTTGCGCGTATAACCTGCACTTTTTATGGTTTGGAACCCTTGTTGCAACAAGAACACTCTAGAAAATTAAAGACACGACAGCTTAGTTGTCAGTTGTTAGTTTTTTTGCCACTGACCACTGACCACTGACCACTGACTACTGACCACTGACTACTGACTCTAAAGTTGCTGCACTAATCCCCATATTGTGGACGTGGGGAGCGAGAAACTCTGATGTGGATAATTCAGCTGGATTAACAGCAATGGCTTGATTGAGATCTTGCTTTTGAGCAATCTGGCTTTCTGCCAACCAACTATCAAATTCTTCTGGTGTGTGAACAACTACCGTTGTCCGCATCGAACCGTGATAACCGCCGCAAAGTTCAGCACAAACAACCGGATATGTACCTGGTTTAGTAGCGACAAATCGCAGTTCGGTCGCAATACCAGGAAGCGCATCTTGCTTCAGGCGGAAGTTAGGTACCCAAAATGAGTGAATTACATCCTGCGCTGAAAGATTGAGTTGCACATCAGCGCCTATAGGGATATGTAATTCTCCAGCAGTAATACCACTATCGGGATAGTTAAATATCCACGCGTACTGTATTCCTTTGACATCAACAACCAAATCGGCTGGTTTGTCTAGGTTTTGGGGAGATGCGCCAATGCCAATTGTTGGCGCAGTTGTAGATTCGGCAGTGTCATTGAGAGTAGCAGCGATCGCACTCCCACGGATATGGGCTACATGAGATGAAGAATGGGGATGACCCGCAGGTTCAAAGCCTCCCATTTGGTTAAAAACATCTACACTGTAAATGCCTAAGCAAAGCACAATCGCTGTTGGAATTGCTGTCCAAAAGATTTCTAGTGGAACATTGCCTTCTACTGGCACGCCATCGGTATCGTCACCCCGACGGCGACGAAACTGAATCAAAAAAAGCACAATAGTTCCTTCTACCACTAAAAACAGAGCGATCGCTATGGTAAACATGATGTTAAAAAATCCATCTACCAAAGGCGCTTGTTGCGATGCTTGCACCGGCATGAGAGTGTGGTTTTGACCAAGCCAAATACTGACTGCTGTGACTACTATCCCAGCAACCAGAGTCCATAGTGAAACAGGAATTTGTTGCATACATGCTACCTGCTTTGTAAAACATCGTTAAAGGTGTGATTTTCTGGTATTAGGTATTAGGTATTGATGATTGGTGATTGGGTATCAAGTATTAGTTAAATTTCCCAATGCTGATTTCCAATCGCCAGTTCCCAGTCTCCAGTTCCTTTATTTCACTTATTAACTTTCTATCTCACACTTACAAAAATTGGGGGAATATTCCAGATGTTTTCACATCTTTCCCCCAAAAATTAACAATATATTTGAACTCTTACGCCAAAGGATACTTCTGCTTTGAAAAAATCTCATCGCTCCAAAAGGACACTGTTAGTTCTAATATTGTTCAGACTAGATTAGCAGCAAGTATAAATTTGTTAATAACAGACAATTTGCGATTTACGAATTTGTTTACTGTGAACTTTGTTTCAGTTACAGTAAGTATTTAGTACAACACGGCGTAAACAAAACCACCTATTTGAAATGTCTGAAACCATTAAAAATAGGTAATTGTAATTACGAATTACGCGCAGCGTTACTAGTATTCCCCTCTAGTTACCTTGCTTGGTATATATGTCCCTGCTTCTAACAATGTCCTCTTGTGAAAACAACAACCTTAATTTATGACAAAAGCCCTTTAACAGTTATCAGTTATCAGTTATCAGTAAGGTTTATAAACCCCGGACATACGCCTTGATAACTTTTTACTGTTTACTGTTCACTGTTTTAATTGTTCAATGCAACATGGGTGTAGCAATTTTTAGGACAAATCCGTGAACAAGCTTCACAACCAATACAGTTTTCTGGATAAGCAACTGCCATTACTTTGCGTTCGATTTCTTCATCGTCTTCATCTTCAACAAATTCGCCCTCTTCGTTGAGAGCTTTTAAACCCAACACATTGTAACCACAAACTTTAACACATCTACCACAGCCGATACATTTGTCTTTGTCAATTTCTTGAGCAAATTTTGGTGTCCAAGTTTTACCACCAAAGGTAACTCCTGTTAGTGTTGCCATGACTAGCTCCTCGGCAATTATGCCTGCGATATTGTTAGTTATTTAATTGTCATCCTAACTTAATATTAAGCTCTTATTTTAGTGTTAAACACTTATTTTTCTTATCATCAAATTTTGATGACTTTAGCCACAAATTTGGTTATTTTAGGTGTTTTGGCTTTAAATGAAAGTTTTTACCAATAATTATTTAGCCAGTAATTAATATAGTTAGTAATTCCCAATTACATGAGGTACACCTGTAGGGGCACGGCACTGCCGTGCCCTTACTTTTGATATCGCTTGAATAGTGTTATTTTGAATACAAATTACTAGTGGCAGCAAATACATAAATGATGGGATTTTTTGGCAATTTTTTCTAAAATTAAAAAGATACTTAGAACAGTAGTTAGATATACAAAAAATATTTTATTGATTAATATGACATATTTTGAAAGTAAACATTATGACGTAATTATATATATTTATGTTTCTATACGAATATCTGTCTAACATTTATCAAAGCGATGAAAATCTATTTGTTTAAACTTGACTTGTCAAACTTTGTCAACTTATAAAAGAACTGTAACGCTTATAGCAGAATATGAGTTAGTCTCAAATATTAAAATTATTAATAAATAGATTGAAAGCAAATCACAGTAGGCATAAATATTAGACAAAAATCCTTTGGTTAAAATTTTAAGGTTAGGTAAAAAGCTTCGCAGGCTAAGTATTAATTCAATCATTAAGAAATCCTCCCAGGCTCATTGTGAACAAACTTTTTACAATATTTATGAAAAGTATAGTTAATAAAGAAGTAATATTAGGCTCAGTTTAAAAGCCTGAAAAAACTTCCGATTGGATGCGAAATCTGAACATGAATGTGGGGAGTTTTTGCAGCAAGAAAATATTATTCTTGCTGGGTAAATAATTTAGTGACGAGTGATGAATAAAGAGGACACATCCAGGGGAGACCTAAGCCAGACATCTCAACGATTAGAGTGGGAAGAGAGTTATATGCCTTATACAATTCCTAACAACAGTTGCGTTGGATGTGACAACTGCCGTCCTCAATGTCCTACGGGTGCAATCCAACTAGAGAACGATGAATACTGGATCGATCCTCTTCTTTGTAACAATTGTGAAGGCTATTACCCTGAGCCTCAATGTGTAATAGCTTGTCCTACAAAATCTCCCATACCTTGGCAGGCGAAAAAAGGGAGATGCAAAGTTGAACCGAGAGATGCTACCAGTCCAGATTTATTTTATAACGGTAAGAATAATCCATTTGCTTCGGCGATCGTGATTTGGGAAGCTTGTAATGTTTTGGCGCAACGGACATCTTTGAATTGGGAAACTGATGCAGAAGGTTACTTGTGCTATGGCCGACAAGTCAAGCAAGGCCGGGGAGCGATCGCCTTTCATATCCAAGATCCATTTAAAGTTTGCGATCGCGTCACCGCATTATCAGCAATTGAAGAACTGGATATTAGAGCTACTTGCATTCATCTGATGTTTGCAGCGTATGCTACAACCCTAGATAAACCTTGGGAGATGGAGTTTGCGATCGATGAACGGCAAATTGAAAAATATTTGGGGCTAGAGAAACGCAAAGACCTCAGCAAAAATGCCAAGCTAGCTTTAATGAAAAACATCGTGCAGCAAGCTTGCTCACTGATCGTTTCTATTGACTGGCCTCAACAAGGTCGAGTTAACGGATTTTCAGTGACAAAAAGCCGTTTGTGGCACTTGCTAGAGATTGAGCATCACTTTCAAGAAGATGATCGCGGATGCAAATATCTCATTGGATTAACTTTTAAAGTCAAAGCAGGAATCTGGGCACAGTATTTCTTAAACAAACAAGCATGTAAAGCAAGAACCGCATTTTATCAATACGGTAGCCTACCCAAAATACTCTTAACTACTGTGATGAGCATTTGGCAGCAACATGAAGGCGCAGTCAGACTAATGCTGTGGTTGCTGTTTAAAACCAAAATGGGCAAAGAACAACGCATCACAATTCCGACTTTGCTACGTATTGCTTACGGCGAAGAAAAAGTTACCCTCGCATCTCGACAACGAGAAGAACGCAAACGCTTGCTGCGAACATTTGAAAATGATTTGGAAGTTCTCAATCATCACGGCATCAAACCAATTTTTGACCCCGTGACTTATCCTCCAGAAATTCAACCTTTGTGGGCGAAGCTAATGGGTATTCCAGAAGATCCAGACGAAGCATTGGAATTTTGGATTAATGATGGAGGTGGTGAAACCCGCCTCACAGATACAGGCCCTCGTGGTAAGTGGAATCTACTGATGAATGCGCGGATTTTATCCTTTGAATTGCCACCAGAATGGGAACAGCAAATTTCGGAATCAGAAAAAAAGCAACGGCGAACTACTAGAACCAGAAGAAAGCCTAAAATCACAGGTGATTTGCTGGGTGAACAGATTTTGCAAGCGCGAAAAAATTTGCAAATCTCTCAACGAGAATTAGCAAAGCTCACAGGTAAAAGCCAAAGTTGGATTCGAGACGTAGAAAATGGTCGTTTAAAAGCCAAATTAGAAGACCAAGTACTGTTACGGAAAGTGCTAAATATCGCTTAATTTTGCAGGGTTGCAAGATTAAGATCCCTGACTTCTTCATGAAGTCGGGGATCTATAAACCACTAAATCAACTCATCGCGATTTTGCAAAACATCCTGAAGCATGGGAGCCAATTCTTTATTTAACCGACCAGCTCGGACAAATTCTGCATAGGTATCTGCCTCAATTGCCAGCAGTTCTCCTCGAAACTGTTCAGTAGAAAAACTCTGAAGATTGGGGTACTCATTCTGCAATTTGTCAATTTTTATTTGTAGATCTTCTATTTCGCCCTTAATTAGGGTTTCTTGATAACGGTAAAATTCTGGGTCTATACCCGGACGTTGATCTATTTGCAGATATTGCAGAACGCGTTTTAAAGCGACATTACGAGCAGCCAATTCTAGGTACTGTTCGCGTAGAGGTGCATCACCCATCAATTCTAGCTTTTGCAACAAAGGCTTAATCGTTAACCCTTGGACAAGCAGAGTAAATAAAACTACTCCAAACACCGTAGCAATAATTTTTTCTCGCTCTGGTAAGCCTATTGGCACACTCAATGCTAGGGCAATAGAGACAGAACCGCGCAATCCACCCCACCAAAGTATAGTTTGATCGGGTAAAGAAATTTCAGATTTGGTAATGCTAGCACTCAAGTTGCTGAGAATCAAAATAGCAACTGCCCGCATCACAATCATTGCTCCTATTGTTACAGCAATGATTTGTAAATTCTCACCTAAACTCGCAAAGCGAATTTGGTCGCCAATTAGCAAAAATACAATTGAGTTGACAAAGAATGCTAAAAAGTCCCAAAACTCCGAGACAATAATTCGGGTGCGGGGGTTCATGCCAATACGAGAGCCAAAGTTGCCCAAAATCAAGCCTGTAGTTACAACCCCAATTACCCCAGAACCACCTAAGTCTTCAATAATCAAGTAGGTACTATAAGCAGAAACCAAGGTTAAAGATTGTTCTACCAAGGGCAAATCGAAGCGCTGAGTGAGGTAAGAAATGCCAAAGCCAATCAACCCTCCCACCCCTACACCGATGCCAGTAACTGTAAACAATTGCACTAAAATTGGCTGAAATTCTAATTCTACAGTTCCCAAAGATAGCGCCACCAAAAAACTAAAGGCGACTACAGCCATGCCATCATTAAATAAGCTTTCACCTTCCATCAAGGTGATCAGACGGCTTCCTACACCTAATTCACGAAACACAGCAGTAACAGAAACTGGATCAGTAGCAGACAGGCTTGCTCCGATTAACAAAGCCGTAGTTAAGGATAGTCCAGCCAATTGATTAAGACCGATTGCTACCCCTGCGATCGCAATTACCACCCCCAAAACAGCATATAAACAAATTGGCAGAAAGTCCTGTTTTAAGCCTGACCATTTCAAATTCCATGCAGCTTCAAACAACAGTGGTGGTAAAAAAATGAACAAAATTAATTCTGGGGAAAGGGTAACAAGACGGACATCAACAACCGCTAACCCTAAGCCGACAATTACCAGTAGTAACGTATAAGGTATCTGGCGAAACCAACTAAAGACCTGTGGTAGGGTTGCTACACCTAAGGATACCGACAGTACCAAAAGAAACTGCTTGAGATTGGTGGTGATGATTTCCTCATTAGTAGCTGAATTAATTACCGCTTCAAGCACCATAGACAAATTCCTAGTAAAATTTTGCGATCGTCTTCATCTAACTATTTTCAGATCACACCAGTTCAATGTAAGACTTTAAATTGGCAGATTTGATTCAGCTAGAGACAATTCTACGCTTTGAACTCACACGCTGAAGTTGCTAATTTGGCATGAATGAGGAGAAAATCTATCAATCAAGCCAAACTAACTTTCAGATCGTAATAGTGGATGTTACAGAATTAGTCAAAGTTTCAATTATTCTCTTGCTGCTTGCTACAGGTGTAGCTCTGCTGTCTCGGCGGTTGAAAATCCCTTATGTTACGGGTTTAGTATTAGCAGGTCTGCCCATCACTGAGCTATTATCTCGTCCGATTGGTTTAAATCCTTCCCTTGTTTTAAATCTTTTCTTGCCAATTCTCATCTTTGAAGCTGGTATTAATACAGATGTCAGCCGTCTACGCAGCACCTTTAAACCAATTGCCCTACTAGCTGGGCCGGGGGCTGTGCTTTCTGGTGCTATTATTGCCGTCCTGTTGAAATTTGGCCTGGGGCTGAGTTGGATACCTGCTTTATTTGTCGGAGTAATTTTGGCAAACACTGATACTGTTTCCATGATTGCCGTATTTAAGGAAATACCAGTGCCCTCGCGCCTTTCAACCATCGTTGAAGGAGAAACTCTATTCAATGATGCCGCTGCGCTAGTTTCATTCAACTTGATTTTACAAGTATATTCAACAGGCTCACTCACATTTACAGAGGGAATCCAACAACTGCTGTTTATCTCTCTAGGAGGCTGCGTGGTGGGGTTAATCTTAGGCTACTTGAGCATACCTGTATTCGCCCGTTTAGATGATCCTCTGAGCAGTCTCTTACTAACAGTCGCAGTTGCATTAGGAACTTTTCAGGTTGGCCAATCTCTCGGTGTATCGGGTGCTGTGGCTGTAGTTGTAGCGGGATTAATTTTCGGTAATTTTGGACTTTATCGCAATACTTCTGCTTCTAGCCGCATCACCTTGTTGAGTTTCTGGGAATATGCCAGCTTTACTGTTAATACCTTTATTTTTCTGCTGATTGGTGTAGAAATAGACCTAATAACGCTCTGGAGAACTTTACCTGCAATTCTATTTGCAGTTTTGGCTTATCAAATCGGGCGAGTTCTTACGGTCTATCCGTTGCTAGCAGGGATTCGTTGGATTGACCGCTCAATTCCGCTGCGCTGGCAACATTTACTCTTTTTAGGCAACATCAAAGGTTCACTTTCGATGGCCCTGGCGTTGAGCTTACCCACTACATTACCAGGGCGAGATATCCTCATCGCTTTAATTTTTGGCAGTGTGTTGGTGTCGTTAGTGGGACAGGGTTTAAGTTTGCCTTGGGTGGTAAAACGCTTAAAATTATCTAATTTTTCAGAAGCTCAACAACAGGTTGAACAATTGCAAGCCCAGCTGATGACTGGTAAGGCTGCACAAGATGAATTAGATAGCCTATTGAAATCAGGCGTATTACCAAAGGCTGTTTATGAAGAAATGCGTTCAGCTTATCAGGTACGAATTGCCAGCGCAGAAAAGACACTGCGTGAAATTTATAATCGTCGTCCTGATGAGGTGGAAGGTAGAAGTGGCAAGAGCAGTAAACTTGAAGCTATTCGCCGACGTTTACTTTTGGCAGAAAAAGGAGCGCTCAATGAGGCAATGCGGAAGCGAATTCTCTCAGAAGAAATTGTACGCGGGCGGATACAAACTCTTGATGAACAATTGTTGAAACTAGAAGATGATTAAAATAATTCGTAATTCGTAATTCGTAATTACAGATTACGAATTTTTTTAATTACTTTACCAGGACTGATAAAAGAAATTCCCTGTTGAAAGTCAGTACCAATCATCACTGCCTCTACTAAAGGCTCAGATATTTCTGTTTGCGCTACCCACTCTACAATAAAGTTTGCGCCTAAACCTCCACTGGTGTCATTTCTATTGATAAAAAAATCTGTAGAAGCTAGGGCATCAAGTTGAATAGGGCGCTCCAAATATTGCTTGACCAATTTTCCATCTGAGTCATAGTAACGCACAGAAGTAATAATTATAGGGTCGGTCAGGTCTGTATTACGAATACTGAGCGTAACGGCTAAATTGAAAATCTCTTGGCGATTATGGTGATAAATATGAGAATAAACAGGAACATAGATAGTTTGACCGCTTGCTATCTTAAAATTCTGATCAAGTGTTACTATTTTTTGAGATGGAGTTGCTTGAATGGCATCGGGTTGGGACTTGGGTGGAATTTTTGTTGATTGACAAGATGCAAGAAAAATAACAGCGATCGCTAAATAAATATGTGGATACGGCTTCATCAAAACTGTTTACAATAATTTTTGATACATTTATAGCTAACCTCACCTAATAAAGAGTTTAGGTAGGGACTGTACTTAACATCTTTGTTCAATAAAATCAATAACTTGATGTAAACATCCTGGTTTAGTCACAATCAGTACAGTTGAATGAGGTTCCAGTATTGTACTGCCGTTAGGAATCATCAAATCATCATGAGGATGGGGTTGATAGCCAATAATTAGCGAACCGGTAGGAAATTGGGAATCTTGAGCAATTTCGGCAACGCTACGACCAGCAACATAGCAATTGTTTGGGATGGAAAGTTTCAGAACCTCAATCTGTCCCTGCTCAAAATGCATCATTGATTCTACTTGCGGATACTCAATGGCATTTACCATTGTGGAAACTGATAATTCAACAGTACTAATAATGTGGTTGGCTCCACCTATCCGCAGCGGTTCAGCAAAATCGCGGTGGCGCATTCGACTCAAAATATGGGGAACACCGTAATGTTTAGCAAGAGTTACCATTGCCAAGTTTAAGGCATCACTTCTGAGAACAGCCGCCAAGGAGCCGGCTTTACGAATTCCAGCTTCTAGCAATACTTCTGTACTTACAGCACTGCCTTCAAAAGCCATTGCCCCTACTTGTTCACGGGCGTAGCGGCAAGCGATAGGGTCAATGTCAATTACAGCAACAGTATGCCCCAGTTCCACCAATTTCTGTGCCAAACTTAAGCCCACTAAGCCTGCTCCACCAATTAGTACGTACATGGTTATTCCTGATGCTTTTCAAGTTTTCACTTCACTTTACAAGTTATACCAATTCTATGTAGGGCTGCGCTCAATACTGTTCGGTTAAGGCACCAGACGCGATAAATCGCAGTCTCTACGAAGAACTGATTGTGGTTTGACGCGCAGTCGATAAAAATGGTATTAGTTGCAATATTTCAACTATTGGGAACGTCAAAAACGCGCCATTCTTGAATACCCCAACGGCTAAGAATAGGTTCGGCGCGACGGATTTCGTCTTCTTTGCCTTCTATTGTAACTAAGTAATTTCCTTGAAATACTCGGTCGTGATAAAGTTGAACGGCTTCTTCAGGAAGAAACCAACCTCGCAATGCGCCAATCAGACCACCAGCCGCGGCGCTAGCTCCACTTCCTAAGAGGGTGGCTAAAATAGATTCTGCTGCTAGCGCTGGGCCAAAGCCAGGAATTAACAAAACTCCCAAACCCCCAATTAAGGTAAGTAAACCTCCTACTCTTGCACCTACTAATGCACCAGCTGCCGCACCTACAGTAGGAGTCGTTTCACTTGTATTAGCATCATCAAATTGGTCATCATATTTGGATTTATTGGTGATTACAGAAATCTTATTGATTGGAAAGCCAATACTTTTTAGCTCGTCGATTGCTTGAAGCGCAATTTGGCGGCTATTAAATATACCAATAGCGTGTTGGAGTTGACCAGAAGTCATGCTACCTCACAAAGTGCTAAAGATTTGTTAGCATTATTTGATTTGTTTTTAGTGTGAATAACAAATATGACCAAAAAGTGATAGCACTTGTGAGCAGTTCGATTTAATTGTAAATTTTGACTGAGTATTTTTTCATCAATTCCTTAACTTGTGCGGCAACGAGGGGATGTGAATCTTGTTGCAGTTGGGGTAGAAGTTCTAAAAGCACACGCTGTGAAACTACGCTTAGATAAGCGATCGCAGCTTCTCTGACAAAGCCAGTAGGATGACGCAAAGCTATCAAAATTTCGTGGCTTGTTAATCGAATCCGGCTAACTTGAGCTAAATGAAAGCAGCAAGCTAAACACCAATCAGAGAGCAAATTACTCAGTGTCAGCATCTGACGCAAGCGATCGCTCACTAGCAGCTGTTGATATTCAGCGAATCCTGCTTCTACCAAATAATGCAGTTTTTCTTGGGGCGATCGCTGGTCTAAAATATTCAACAGTAGAGATTTTGTCGGCAAATTCACAGTATGCTCTAAAATCTCTAATCCCCGCGCTACATTTACAGCTGAACGCGATCGCAAATTGAATGCCGCTGCCTGCATTTTTTCTGGAGAATAAAGCAACTTTAGTAGTAGCAGTAATCGCTCTTTAACATCCAATTCCAATTCTTGAAGGGAGCGTTGCAGTAACTCACAAACAATCATTACCCTTTCATTGAGTTGATAATTTTCTAGAATTTGCGGTGTTTGAAAGTCTATATAAGTAGCGTAAATCTCACTTAAAAATTTTAATTCTTGTTCAATTAACAGTTCTACCCGACTGTGTTGAAACCGATCTATGGCATTAGTAATTTCTGGTTGTTTTTGAATTTTGAGTAAGCTGCGAAGAATATGATATCTAGTAGCACCCCAAGATTTCTCTAAGTGCAGCCATAAAGTCTCCATTGCTTCCAAAGTAGAAATTTGAGCAATGGTACGCCAAGCATACATTCGTACTACTTCTGGTTTATAACTATTAGTAGCTAGGTGTAACAGCATTTCTAAGGCTTCATTTTCTAGCTTAATCAGAGCGCGCATCGCGGTAGCGCGAGTTGATTTATAATAAAGTGCCCCTAACAGCGCCGAATAATATTCTTCTAAATGAGTTGCTGCAATCATTTCTAAAACAGCACAGCGCACCCGTAAAGATTCATCTTGCAGCAAATTGGGGATGTGAATCCGCAAAGCCTGTAAATATATAGCTTCTCTTAAAGCTTTAACTCCATTTATTCTTTCTCGCTCTTGTTTATGAGTCAGCATCCGGCGCATAGTTTTGGTAGCTGCAACTTTTTGCATTGGCGTTCCCTGACGCAAGATCAAAGCAGCAGCTGTGGCACGAATTAAGGAATGATGTGGCTGTTGTAGGTAGTCTTCTAGTTGGCTCAAATTGGGATTTGTTTCAGCTAACCAAACGTAACGCAAAGCTAGGGCAAAAACTTCAGGATCAACGCTATTTTGAGGTTGTTCTAATAAAGCCCGAACTTCCAGCACGTAAGCAGGATTTGCACCTCCCATCAGCATCACTTCCAAGCTTTGACGTTGCAAATCTGGCGGTAATTTGATCAGCAGAGGTGCTAAAACTTGGGTTGCTCCTTGGGGATCAATTTGGGCTAAAAGTTCAATACAAGAATGTTTATCTGCGGCGCTGCCTTTTTCTCCTAAAGCTTTAACTACACCTTGTTTAAAAACACGCAAACCGACAGTTGAGGCACTCAATTCTCCTCGTTCTGCACTCAACACTAATAAATCAACATAGCGCGATCGCAGTACTAAAACTACTTTTAAACAAGTGGCCGCTGCTATGACTGTTTCGCCAACAAATACCCATTTTTCTAATGATTCAGGAACAAAGTGGTTGCAAAATAACAAGGTCACTAAAATTATTGTTCCTGCCAAACCTGTGGCTATAGCTTCTGCTGTTCCACCAGATAATGCTTGCATCCGGCTGCGAATGCGTTCGGGTATGGGTTGGTACAATACTGGGCCACTACTAACTACAAAGGTGTAGCGCAGCAATTCATCGCAGAATTTCAAACTCACTAATCCCCAGAAAATGCCTTGCGCTTGGATTCCTGGTAAGAGATTTAGTAATGCGATCGCCCCTGGTACAATAAAGCCTACAGATATTGGTAATAGGGCAGCAGTGAAAAATACTCCGATGCGTTCGATGAGTCGGCTGGAGACAAACCACTGAGTTGCCAATTCACACAGTCCTACAATCCCACCAAATAGACCCAAAAAACTAGCAAGATCGCGATCGCCTAAATTAGACTTCAATTCTCGCAGATATTGAAAATCTACCAACAACCCAATCACTTGTAAAAGCCCGACAAAGGCAAACAACTGCAACATATAGCGCTCAAGTGGAGCTTGGATACGTCGATGTCGTGAGGCTTGTTCTTGGGTAATTAATCGTTGTGGTGCATCAGGAAAAGCTGCTTGATATTTATTACTTAAATAGCACAGAATTACTGCTCCCAAGATAATCACTGTACAGGCGATCAGAATGACTTTATTTAGCTTGGCGAATTGCAACAACCAAGGCAAACTAAAACCACTGATTACATCTGCTATCAATAGACCACTACTTACTAGAGGGTAGGTGCGTTTAATTTCTCGAATGTTGAATAATTGATTAGCGACAATGGAAGTATTGAGGTCATTGACCACATAAAGTGCATCTACCCATAGCCGCATCAGAAATACAATGATTATAGACAAGTATGAAGCATGTAGTCCCCAACGCAGTAACACTAATAACATTAGTGGTGTAACCATGCAGGGTGCGATCGCCACAATTACCCACCGCAATGGAAAAATTTTTTGTAGCCAAGAATAGACAAACACCATTACTGCGCCTGTTACAGCACTGGCAATATACATCCAAGGCAGAGGGCCGGCTCCATATTCATCCAAAAACAGGGCTACTGTACTGTCCTCAGCCCATCGTAATCCTACAGATACAGTAGTATAAAAAGCGAGCATCAATAAAGTGCGATCGCCTTCTTCTGGTCGAAGATTTACCCACTGTAGCAACCGTGCCAGAGTGCCTTTATTTGCAGCCAACAAGTGATTTTTTAATTTCATCCAGTTTTACTTTTTGATGCAATCACCGTAGGGGAGGTGGGGAAGTAGAGGAGCAGTGTTTCGACTACGCTCAACAACCGGAGCAGAGGAGAAAAGAATAAAATAATCACCAATGCCCTATTGCCTATTGCCTATTGCCTATCCCCATGCCCCATGCCCCATGCCCAATTCCCTAAAATGACAAAAGTCCCAAGCAACTGAGTATTATGTTTCCCACTCAGCGCTCAGGACTATCAGTTTTAAGTAAATTGCAACGACCTCAGAGTCGTTTTGATATTGTCAGTCGGAGATTCTACTTGTTAGCTATGAAATTCGGAGAATTATTTTTTGGGGGATATCAGCATCATCATGTTTCTCCCTTCTTTTTTGGGTGCTTGCTGCACTTCACCAAATGGCTCCAAATCAGTAGCCATGCGCTTGAGCAGATGTTCTGCCAAGTCGCTGTGTTGAATTTCTCGACCCCGGAACATCACGGTAGCTTTGACCTTATCACCATCTTTGAGGAAACGCTCTGCTTGCTTAACACGCACGTTGTAGTCGTGTTCCTCAATCTTGTAGCGCATCTTCACTTCCTTAACATCGGCCGTGTGCTGCTTCTTCCGGGCTTCCCGCGCTTTCTTTTCCTGCTCAAACTTATATTTCCCATAGTCCATAATCCGACAAACCGGCGGGTCAGCCTTGTCACTGAGTAGCACTAAATCCAGATCTTTCTCTTCTGCTAGTTGTAGTGCTTCTTGTGGAACCATGATTCCCAGCTGCGCGCCATCGGTGTCAATGACTCGGATTTTTGGGAAGCGGATGCGTTCGTTAATTTGGGGCAGATCGCGAGTTCTTTTCTTTTCAATCACAGCCATTATGATTTGTGGAAGCTCTTTAGTTAATAATGTGGTTTGCTTGGTCTTGATTGGTGTTCCTCAGAAGTACAATACTGAAAATAACTGAGGATTTAAAAAAGAGTCTGTAGCTCTAGGATAGCTAATTCATAAAGTAGTTTGTTTCGCTGTATTTGTTATTCTACTCACTCTGAGCAAATTTCTCTGCAATAGTTAACGTAAATTACATAACCTAGATAAATATTAAATTTTATTACAGTCTTTCATAAAGGTAAATAGGACGGTTTAAATACTTAAGAAGTTTGTAACGAGGCAGTGTGTTGGCTAAGGTGTACACACAAGTCCGAAAATATTACCTACATTTGTTTTAATCTGGTAGTGGCGTGTCAAGACTAAAATAGTGCATTAGATGTAGGTTGGGGAGCCACTTCTGTGCGGAGAGAAGTGCGGTCTTGGGGTCTCCCCAAGAGGAGCAACTTCGGGGGGTTCCCCCCATTGAAGAAAGTGGCGTTTAAGCGCAGCACAACCCAACATAAATTTCGTCAACTCAACATGGATATTGGTGTTGGGTTTCCTTACGTCAAACGCCACTTACTTCAAGTCGGCAGAGCCGCCCAACGCAGTGGCTCCCCAACCTACAATTTTTTCGCTATTTTCTATTGCAACATTTAAGGCTTGCCAGTCCACTACTTAAGATTTATTTTATAAATAGTCTCTTAGGCACTTTTTATTTCATAGCTTTTGCAATAGTTCCTGAGTTAACTGAGAAAATGCTTTGGAACCTGCCGATTGAGGAGCAGTCAAAACTGCTGGCATAAAGCTATCAACAGCCTTAGCAACATTGACATCAACTGGTATTTGTGCCTTACAAATTTTTTCTACGCCAAAATCTTCAACAACGCGGTGCATGACTTGCTTATAGTATCTGCCAGTTAGTAAGTTGACAGTAGCCATACTAAATACAATTCCTAGCATTTGGATATTTATTTTAGCTTCCTGTTCATGGCTATCTTTTAGTTGAGAAATGCGTCTTTCTAACAATTGAATACCCACTACAGATAGAGGTTCGGGTTTAGCTGGGAGGATGTAGAAATCACTGGCAGCTAAAGCACTACGAGTCAATAAATTATAGCCGGGCGCACAATCTAAGAGGATGAAATCATACTCTTGACGTACTGGTTTTAAAATATTATTTACTAAGACTCTTTCAAAGCGATTCCAAACTGTTTCAAAGTCTTGTTCACCCAAAGCTGTTGCTTGTTGATGCAACATTTCTGACACAACAAATTCATCATACAAATCGATATCTCCTGGTAATAAATTCAGCCCAGGTAGATTACAAACTTCGGATTGAATGATATCTTGAATAGTCAGATCGGATTGTGACCCTGGATTCACAACTTCGTCTATTAAATATCTAAAAGTCTTACTTTGTTTACGACGCTTGGCAAAGTCTACAGGCGACATCAGACTGAGTGTAGCGCTGATTTGGCTATCTAAGTCAAGTACAAGTACCCGTTTACCATGATTTTTCGCCAAACAAGTAGCTAAGTTGACGGTGAGGGTAGTTTTGCCTACGCCGCCTTTCATATTTGCAGTAGCAATTACATATCCCATTGGTTATTTCCTCTGATGACGCATTCCCATTTAGGTAGCGTACAACCCTCTTCAATAATTAAAACTTCTGCTAAATTTAATATTTTCCGGGACTCAAAAGTTGAGACTGTCAGATTATAGCGGTTTTAATTGCGATCGCACTACAGATCTAACCCCCCAATCCTTGGCTAGTAAGGAGGAGGAGTAATGTATCACTCTTTAAAAGTTTGTATAACTAATGCATAGCTTATTTAGCAATAAATTCTATTTGCTATAGCTTTTGATTCACAGTAATAATACTAAATATAATTTAAAATCTATACATACTATTAAGTATTTATTGTGCC
Source organism: Atlanticothrix silvestris CENA357 (assembly GCF_016056295.1). Lineage (GTDB taxonomy): Bacteria > Cyanobacteriota > Cyanobacteriia > Cyanobacteriales > Nostocaceae > Atlanticothrix > Atlanticothrix silvestris. Next base: position 105,527 of record NZ_JAECZB010000096.1, on the reverse strand, counting down.
ATAAATAACTAACACTATGGCATAATCGAATAACTATCAAGTTATTTACTGTGCTTATCAGTTTTTAGAGGTAAAAAATATTGCCTTTTAACCCGGAACTGTGTCGCAACGAAAGCGAAGTCGAAAGTAAACTCATAGTGCAATATTTGCTACCGCAGTTAGGGTATACTCCCGAAACGTGGCATCAGGAAGTTGCCTTTGGTAACATCCGCTTGGACTTTTTAGCATTTGCTGCACAAGTAATTCCCTTGGTATTAGATGCCAACTCACCGCTGAGTGTGGTTATGGAGGCAAAAAGCCCAAAGCAAAACTTAAATAATCATATTCCCAAACTCAGGCATTATTTAACAAGCTTGAATGTCAGGTATGGGTTGCTCACTAATGGCAAGGAAATTAGAATTTATGAGAAATTTCAAAATGACGTTCAACTAGTGTTTCAGTGTAATGGGAAAGATGTTGAAGAAAAGATAGATCAAATTACAGGTTTAATTGGAAGAGAGAATCTGAAAGAATGGCAAGTGATAGACGACTTAGATATTCAAGTATCTAATGATAATTTAAATTTGGAAGTAAAGAGGCAACATTCAATGAAAATAATCGCAGTTTATCACAATAAAGGTGGAGTAGGTAAAACAACTACTGTAGTAAATCTAGCCGCTGCTCTCAGAAAAAAGGGTAAAAGAGTTTTAGTTATTGACCTTGATAGTCAAGCAAATACTACATTTGCTACAGGCTTAGTTAAATTTGATGATGAAGAGTTTGATGATATCAAAGACTCTAATATTCGACATATTTTAGAATCAGGAGATTTTTATCCTATAGAAGAAGTTGCCAGAAAATCTCAATTTACTAACCCAGAAATTAGTGTTGTACCATCTCACATCAGTTTGATGAATGTTGAAAATGAACTAATTCAAAACGAAGATAGTAAAACGATGCTGGCTCAAAAGCTAGACACAATAGTAGAACAATATGATGTAGTTCTAATTGATACGCCGCCTTCTTTAAACTTGTACGCGAGGATTGCTTTAATTACTGCGGATTACCTTATCATTCCCTCTGACCTAAAACCTTTTGCTAATCAAGGCCTATTAAATGTCAAAGACTTTCTCAAAAAAATTAATGCTTATAGAAAATATCCTCTAAGAAAACCTCCAGTTGAGATTTTAGGTATACTTGCCTGTAAGATATCTACAAATAATCAATTTGTAAAACATACTTTACCTAAGCGACTAGATACTATCCCAAAACGCTATGGTTTTGAAATTATGGATACGGTGATTTATGAAAGAGATGATCTAGCAAAATGTGCAGAAAAAACTCTGATGATTGGAGATATTGAAGTAGCTGATCCTGTTTCTGTACTTGATTTTAAACCAGACTCAACTGCCGCACAAGAGTTTGAACTATTAGCAATGGAAGTTTTACAAAAGACAGGATTAATATAATGAAATTATCTACATCACTTGTTGCTATCAAAAAAATTATCTCTAGCAAGCCTCGTTCACTTTTTGCAGAAGAGGAATTAGAACAAGCTGCTAAGTTAATTTTAGAATCTGAAGGAGTTATTAACCCTATAGTTGTTCGCAGAACAAGCCTACAATCTTTTGAAGTAGTAGATGGAGACTTTGAATATTATGCTGCTGCTAGAGCTAGAGAAATAGATCCTCGCAAAGGCGAAATGATTGGAGTATTTATTATTGAAGATGAGAATGAGGAAGCTTTAACAAAACAAATTGAAGTATTCAGAAAGCCAAAAAATAGTAATATTTACAGCAATATAGCTACTAGTTCAGATGCCATTGAATTGCGCTTTATAAATATGGAATCACGTACTACAAATACAGAATCTCGTGTAACAAATCTTGAATCACGTATTGAAAGCCGTACTAATGAATTACAGGAAGAACTGAGGCGTGAAATTAAAAGTTTTACCAACAAACTAAATGCAATTGAAAATAGGCTTCCAAAGCCTATTGAACCACTAGAAGCACTTAATAGCTGGTCTTTACCTGAACTGACTTCTAAATTGAAACGGATTAATGTGAAAACTCCAATAATTGCAAATATAGTTAATGAGCGTGAAAATGGTAAATTTGAGTCCTTTAGTAATGTAGTTGATCGTATTAAAGGCCTAGGCGACAAAACAATGCTAAAAATTATTGATAGTTTTTCTGATGGTATTAGTTAATTTAAAATATTCTATTCAGTTAAAATTTATTACTAATTATGGATAACTTAGAATCCAAAATCATTGAAATATTGAACCGTGGAACTCCTCTAAGAGCAGTCAAAATAGCTGAAATGCTAGGAATTGAAAGACGGGAAGTCAATCACTACTTATATTCTTCATTAAAAAATAGAGTTGTTCAAGATAGTGAATATAAATGGTCATTGAAGACACATGAAATAGGTAGTAATCAGCGCATCCCAACTCAACCCCAAAAGCCACAAAATCAACCATCAAGACCTACACAACGAGATACTTCTTATAGGTTTACCAAAAAAGATATTCAACAAGATGTCCCAACTCCATCTTCACAACCCATCAAGTCTGAGAACTTGGAGAACTTTTATCAAAAACACTTTCAGCAAAACTCTCCAATTCCACCTTCACAACCAGTAAAGCAAAACAATCCCTATGAAATTGTGAGAACAGAACTTGCTCAAGTATCTTCCGAAGAAAAAATAAAAATTATAGAAAACGCTTTTAGGCAAGACAAATTTGTACAATTAGAAGATGAGCAAATAAATGCTCTCCAATCAATTTTGGAAGAAGCGAGACGTGAAGTAAATATAACTAATACTGCTTATACACAAGGAAAACTCAGCTTTTGGAAGAATAATACTGTAGCGATCGCATTTGTGTCTATTGCCTTAGCTCTTGGTACATTCTTCGTGATTAATCAACTGAGATTTAACTCAACTTACCAACCTACCCCAAATATTCCACAAAATCGATAGCTTTGCAAACTCCTAAACTCTCCCTCTGCGCCTCTGCGTGAGACATTCCCCTTTCTTCAAAACCATACTTGAGTGACTTTCTTGATTCGCACTTTATTCATCACCAAAGAAGTACCGTACCCACCCATTGGCGGAGTAAGCTTACGTACCTGGCAAAACATCAACATCATGATGAAGTTTGGCCCCATTGGTGTTTTTTCAGTTTCTAACTGGAGTCCTCAAAATACATCTTTACCCGGAGTCGCACTATGGAAACATACCAACGTCGCCAGCCAGCGCTCAAACTGGGAAAAATTAGAAAATCGTTTGTGGTGGTTGCAATCACGCAGACATCCAGATGCTAATTGGGCTTATGCAAAAACTGCGGCTGAAGAATTAGACGCAATCCTCACAAAGTTTCAACCCAATTTGGTAATTTTTGAAGAAGTCTGGTTGTACCCATACTTAAATGTAGTCAAACGCCATCAATGTCAAATTATCTTCGATAACCATAATGTAGAAGCATCTGTTTGGCAGCAAAGACACAATTCAATTCCAGATTTTAAGTCACAATTACAAGCCAAAATTCAACTAAACCATCTTTTTTCCATCGAAAGCGATTTCGCCAGCCAAGCTAGCCAAGTATGGGTATGTAGCGAAGATGATTCAAGCTTAATAAAGCAGTATTACAAGCAAGTAGCACCAACTCAAGTCATACCCAACGGAATTAATGTCGCCCACTATAATAGTGTGTACTCCCGTGAATGTCTCCCAGCGACTGGGTTAGAAAATACACGCCACAATATACTATTTCTCGGTCAACTTTCATACTCACCCAACACAGTAGCAGCTGAGTTACTGATTTATCAAATTTACCCCCGACTACGCAAACTTTACCCAGATAGCCGTCTGCTGTTGGTAGGGCGTAATCCCACTTCATCTATGCAAGTAGCTGCCCAGAGAGAATCTGGAATTATTGTTACTGGCAGCATACCCGATGTGCGACCTTATTTAGCTGCTGCTAGTGTAATGGTTGTACCTTTACTTCAAGGCGGAGGTACACGCTTGAAAATTTTAGAAGCGTTTGCGGCTGGCTGTCCTGTGGTTAGTACTACCAAAGGTGTAGAGGGTATCAAAGCTAGAGATGGGGAACATCTATTAATTAGAAATGAAGTTGAAGAGTTAGTTGAAGGTGTCAATCAACTTTGGCTAGATTCTTCGTTAGGAAATAAACTAGCTAATTCTGCTTATGAACTCGTTCAGGCGGAATATTCTTGGGAAGCAGTTAATCGCAAAATCGAGCTAGCTGTTCATCAGTTAATTCCCGAATTAGCCCTTTCAGAGTGATTTTTGACACTGCGCGCTCTCAAGAGACCCAGTTTTTTGGCAACTCTTCTCCATTCCCCATACTCAAAAACCATGCCCCTTGTAGTACTTTGTCAAGCTAGTTTTGAGAGTTTGTAGTAAGCACTTTAGTGCTTAGATAAAGAATGACTCAAGCCCTTACTACGAAATTGCTTAAGCTGTTACGCATTTAACTTGAACATTTACATGAAGGCTGATGACCTATGATTGATAACCGTTAACCGTCAACCGTCAACAGTTAACAGTTAACAGTTAACGACCGTAAAGAGTGTTTACACAATTTAGGCGCGCATCAGTTTATCCATCAATTTAAACTTGACGTACTAGTAGGTTTAGTTTTTTTAGTCTCTAACGAGAATTGGCTAGAATAACTTCAATTAGTCGCAACTAAGAGGTATCGACTGTACAACCTCATTGTTGTCGAAAGTCTAAAATAACACCATAAATTCACAGATTAATCAGCTATGGAAGCAGAATATCGGCAGCGTCGCGAGCAGTTAATGGCAAAAATTGGTAATAGTACAGCCATTTTTCGCAGTGCGCCAATGGCAGTGATGCACAACGATGTCGAATACGCTTATCGCCAAGATAGCGATTTTTTCTATCTGACTGGCTTTAACGAATCTCAAGCAGTGGCAGTATTAGCACCACATCATCCAGAACATCAGTTTGTGCTGTTTGTCCAACCTAAGGAGCGAGAAAAAGAGGTTTGGACTGGCTATCGCTGCGGGGTAGATGCAGCAAAAGAAATTTATGGTGCAGATGAAGCTTACCCCATCGCCGAACTAGATGAAAAGTTGCCGCAGTATTTAGAAAAAGCCGATCGCATTTACTATCATTTAGGACGCGATCGCAATTTTAACGATAAAATCCTCAAACATTACCAAAGTTTATTACGGACTTATCCCAAGCGCGGTACAGGGCCAATTGCCATTGCAGATACTGGCCCTGTCCTCCACGTCATGAGACTGATCAAAAGTCAAGCCGAGTTAAAATTGATGCGTCAAGCTGTGGCGATCGCAGTTGAAGCACATAATTATGCAATGGAAACTAGTACACCTGGACGTTATGAATACGAAATCCAGGCGGGAATAGAACACATCTTTCGGTTGCGGGGGGGAATGGGGCCAGCTTATCCTTCAATTGTGGCTTCCGGTGCCAATGCTTGTGTACTTCACTACATCGAAAATAATCGGCAAATTCAAGATGGGGAATTGCTGTTAATTGATGCTGGTTGTGCATACGGTTACTACAACTCCGATATTACCAGGACATTTCCTGTAGGAGGTAAATTTACCCCAGAACAAAAGATATTATATGAGATTGTACTAGAAGCACAGAAACAGGCGATCGCCAAAGTGCAACCAGGTAACTCATTTAACTTGGTTCATGATACAGCAGTACGCGTACTTACTGAAGGTTTAGTTGAAGTAGGCATCCTCAAAGGTGAAATTGACAAGTTAATTGAAGAAGAGAAATACAAGCCATATTATATGCATCGCACCAGTCATTGGTTAGGCTTGGATGTCCATGATGTAGGTGTTTATCAGCACGGTGAAGATAAACCACAAATTTTACAACCAGGTCAAATACTAACTGTAGAACCAGGACTATATATTGTGCCTGACACTAAATTAGCAGAAGACCAGTACTAGAAGCACAGAAACAGGCGATCGCCAAAGTGCAACCAGGTAACTCATTTAACTTGGTTCATGATACAGCAGTACGCGTACTTACTGAAGGTTTAGTTGAAGTAGGCATCCTCAAAGGTGAAATTGACAAGTTAATTGAAGAAGAGAAATACAAGCCATATTATATGCATCGCACCAGTCATTGGTTAGGCTTGGATGTCCATGATGTAGGTGTTTATCAGCACGGTGAAGATAAACCACAAATTTTACAACCAGGTCAAATACTAACTGTAGAACCAGGACTATATATTGTGCCTGACACTAAATTAGCAGAAGACCAGCCAGAAACTGACCAAAGGTGGGTTGGCATTGGCATTCGTATTGAGGATGATGTATTAGTAACGCCTGATGGGCATGAAGTTTTAACTGCGGGAGTTCCAAAAGCAGTGGATGAAGTTTCACGAATGGGTTAATTAATCCATATAAGATTCTGTCAGATTAAAATCTGCTTTTGTAATAAGGTGCGTTAGAATCTCGTAACGCACCATCTGAAATTCAACCGAATATTGAATAATTATTTTTTTGTATTCCTTGAAAAATCTGAAATCATAAAAAACTCTAATTATTCACTAAATTAGATAGCAATCAATGGTTGCAACAATTATTATTTTTCTGATTATGGGGCTGATTATCATAGGAATTTTAATCAGCCCCTTCCTGATTAAACAACGAAGAAGTCGTGTAAAAAATCGTCCTTTTCCACCGCTTTGGAGTGCCATTATTGAAAATAACTTTCCTCTTTCTCTGCGACTTTCCCCTATAGAACGTAGACGGCTCCAAGGACATATTCAAGTATTTGTAGCAGAAAAACAATTCATTGGCTGTGGGGGATTGCAAGTAACAGAAGAAATGAGGTTAACTGTTGCGGCGATCGCCTGTTTGCTTTTATTAAATGAGCGAGGAGAATATTTTCCTAAACTTCGTTCGGTTTTGATTTATCCCAGTACTTATTTTGTGAATGAAACCGTAGCCACTGGAAATTATATTATCGAAGAAAGGCGTGTAGCCAGATTAGGGGAATCATGGATTAATGACCAAGTAATATTGTCTTGGGAACAGGTACAACAAGACACTGGTAACTGGAAAGATGGACATAACGTAATTCTTCACGAATTTGCTCACCAATTAGATCAAGAGGATGGTAAAGCTGAGGGTGTTCCTATTTTGCAACGCAACTCAGACTATGCAATGTGGGCTAGGGTCATGACAGAAGAATATCAACAACTCTGCAATGATGTTCAAAAAGGTATAAAAACCGTGATGAATAGCTATGGCGCGACTAATCCCGCAGAATTTTTTGCCGTAGCAACTGAGACATTTTTTGAAAAACCGCACCAACTGTTAAAGCAGCATCCGTCACTTTATGAGCTACTACAAGGTTACTATCAACTAGATCCTAGGCAATGGATTTAGATAGTTAATTTGCCTTAAAGACTTGTTTTGGGCTGAAATAATTCGATTTGGATCAGATAACTTTGCCTGTAGCGAATCCCTTAAAAAAGCTACTAAGTATTTATTTTATACAGTATTTGCTGGGTGCTTAGCAAATAATACTGAGTGTGACAGTTGCAAGTGTGGAATGCGACTTGTTGTTTGTTTTAAGTATTCATGGGAACCTATCGAAGTAACAAATAAACTATGCAGTGAATCTTGCAGATTCCATACAGAACGCCCCTAGTTCTGTCACATTCTTATAGGAGAAGAAAATGAAAATAGTTGCTTTTACATCTAAATTATTAGATGCATTTTTTGCTGCCACTGTTGTAATACCATTATCTTTTGTAGGGATATTTACTTTTGCTAATTCTGCGATCGCAGCCTCATTTAATGGTGACTTTCAGCTAAGTAGTGGATACACTTCTTTGCCTTCCACATCAGCAAGTAGTTTAGTAGAGTTATCAGCCAAATCTCTAATATTTTCTCCCCAACCCATAACACCAGTTGCTCTTTCAGCTCAAACAGGAAGTTTTACATCATTCAATACAGCCAAAATAAGTAATATTATTCAGTTTTCCCCTTTGTCTGTAAATAATCCTTTTATGGATTTTGGTAAAACTCTTCTACCTGGTGTAGTTCAGTCTGCTGCTGAATCTGCCTCAATCACAGATAAAATCAATACATTTAGCTTGAGTTCTGCTAATTATGAACTCAAACAAAGTGGTGAAAACGTCGCTATAGACGTTGCACTTTATGGACTATTTAGCAGTGAAGATGGTTCCAAATCTAAGGGAGCAGGAAACTTATCTTTCCAAGTCAACAATGTAAAAGTTGCCAATGTTGAGTCAATTCTTAGCAGTGGCGGCTCAGTTAATAACTTGGCTTTTTCTGGTGCTTTATTCACTACTACTTCTGTCCCTGAGCCAGCTACATTACTAGGTTTAGGAATAATTGGTGCAGCAATGATGATGTTTAGCCGTCGTCAATCTCAAGACAGTTCCATAGATATATCTGAAATATAACTACCAATTTACATTGTGAAAGTGACCGCAATTAGTTTTAATTAAAACTTTTAAGTTGTGATGTTTCTGCCACTGACAAGATATTTAACCACATCAGAATCCTGTTGTGGTTTTCGTTTGGTAAATTTACATTTCTTATTTTCTAGCGTGTCCGGACTAGTAATTATAATATATCAATTCCCACATTCGTGAGGTACAGCAATAAATAATTAACCGCCGATAAAAGAGGATGAACGCGGATAAACGCAGATAATTTTGTACTTCAGCAGGCTAGGAAACGCTATAAAATCTATTTTTATATAAAAGACGATTTATAAAGTAAATCTTAAGTAGGATGTGTTAGGTGATTAAATTCCCCTTTTCATGACCAATCATATCGAAATATGCGCCACAACACACTCTACAGCAATTTTATTTTTACTTTATAAATAACTTCAAAAGCAGCTTGAGACATAGAGCATTTATAACTCTTCTCCATGCCCGAAAACTATGCCCCTAGGGGGTATATTTTTTGATCATAGAGCCGCCTATCCTAAATAAAACGTTGAGTTTATAAAACTCTTAGAAACATAAAAATATAACATTATAAGGATGGATTTATTAAACAAATAATGATATGGGTGCTATTAGCTACTGCTGTATCTTTCATGGAATTTGTATAACTAGCAAAAAATATTACGTATACATCTAAAAAATAGTCAAATAGAATCAAGCAGATAGCCGTATCTTTTAAAGTATGACAAATAGCATACAGACTAGGCATTTGGAAAGCGTGAATGTCAAGAACAGTAATGTTTTTACCTTTTGCCTAGCCTACGGCAACGCTTACGCAAACTGCTTATTGTCTCCTGCTAGAGCTTTCATAATGCTTGCAGCAAATGTTTTTCAAATTTCAGTTTTACATCAATATATTTTTTAAGATGCCGACATACGTTGGCAACCAAAAGACGTTTTTACTTACATAGTTATTTTAAATTCAGTAATAGGAGGAAAACAGTTTTCTTACAAGCCTTGCTGTAAATACAAAGCTAGCATCCACCTTTACTTTTAAAAGTTTTGGTCTTATGCAACTATTAGATTGTTTTTTTTCAAACTTTCGTTGGTATCGTCGTCTATTGGGCGGTTCATGGTGGCAAGTTGAGGTTCCTTTGTTCGATGGTTCTCAAATTGTCTGGGTACGACACATGCCAGAATCTAAGTTCTATATTATACACAAGGAGGAATACTAGTACAACACAGCAAAAATAAAACATTCATTTCAAACTGTTAAAATGTTTTACTTCCACATAGCGGTACTAGCAACATCTTTGCACCAAAATCAATTAATTTTAAACACCGACTCGACAGTTGATTTAATCGAATCTCGTGCATCCTTCAAAGTTTGAGCAAAAGGATGTTTCGCTTGCAAAAACACACGAGCGCAATTGCGTCCTGGCATTCCGGAAATAGAACCACCTGGATGAGTTCCTGCACCAGTCAAAAATAAATTTTCAATTGGCGTTTTGTAGTTAGCTAATTCTGGCAAGGGACGGAAAAACACCATTTGATCTAAGGTCATATCAACGTGGTAATAATTGCCCTTGTACGCACCTAATCTTTCTCCTAATTCAGCTGGACTTTCTACACGACGGGCGATAGTGGCTGTTTTTACATTCGGCGCATAGTTTGCCAGCTTGTCAATTACTCTGTCTGCAACCTTATTTTTTAATTCATCTGTCCAACCAGTACCTTTTAAACCAGTACCTTCTGCACCTGCAATTTGATAGGGAGCAAAAAACTCAATCCATAAAGTGTGTTTGCCTGGTGGTGCTAAGGTTGGATCAAGGGCGCTAGGCATCACCACATACATTGATGGATCAGAATCGGGTATCTCTCCTAAGGTACATTTACTATGAGCCTGTTCTACATGAGCCACAGAATCTGCAATCAAGATAGATCCGATTAAATATTCATCTTTATGTGCGTGGTAGGGAAAACGCAGGGGTTCATCTAAAGCTAAATCTATCTTGAGGATAGTTTCGTTGTTGTTAACAATGCGGCGTTCTAATCTTTCCCACAATTCTGGTTCTGCTGCATCGATATCACTTTTATCAGTCATTTGCAAAAATAACCGCTTAGCATCGATATTAGAAATCACCCCGTATTTAGCACGATATTCTGTACCCCCGCTAACCCGCACACCAACGGCTTTGCCATCATCAATCAAAACTTTTTCAACATGCTGATCTGTGAGAATCACACCGCCTTTACTTTTAACTAAATTCACCAATGCTTGTACAAGGGCACCCGTACCGCCTCGTGGTCTTGCCATGCCTGGGTTATGACGCATTGCCATCATGATTGCACCAATAGCAATGGTTTTTTGTGATGGTGGCGCACCAAGTTCTGAGGCTAGTCTTGCTAGTGGTGCTTTGAGAAACTCCGAATCAAACCACTCGTTGAGTAGATCTTCAGAGCTAGTCAACATATTGCGAATAAAGTCTAGGGTTTTGTTTGGCGAACCGATGACTGAAAATAAATCTTTTATTTTTGTAATATCGTAATTGCCAGCGATATCGATAATTGATTTGGGCGGAGCATTAAACATGGGAATCATTGCGCCTAATGCCCGCTGCCAATATTGGGTAAATTCTGCGTATTTTTGGGCATCGCGATCACTATATCGAGCAATTTCTGCACAAGTCTTGTCTAGCGATTTATGACCTAAAAAATACTTGCCATCAGGATGGGGGCAAAAAACAACTGGATCGCATTCCAGATATTCCAAACCGTATTTTCCTAGTTCTAATTCTTCAACAACTGGCCCCAAATGGATAAATTCATGGTCAATGGCACACAAATTAAATTTAAATCCAGGCGCTGTTTCCGGTAAACATTCTTCTGTTGTTGCTGCCCCTCCTGGAACAGAACGCTTTTCGAGCAACAGGACGCTATAGCCAGCTTTGAGCAAATAAGCAGCACAAACTAGTCCATTGTGTCCCGCACCGATAATTACGACATCATACTCTTGCATATTTTTAATTTTGGAATAGATAGAGGTCAATAGAGTAGCTTGTTAATATTACAAAGTGTTAAGGAAACTTACAAGTTTGAAAATTAATAAATTCCCTTTCATTTAAGTAGAAAATCTATTTCTGAGGATGATAGTTGCTGCACATTAGCTTCTAAAATTATTGTTAAACTTTCCTTTGAAACTTCCATATTTTGGACACGGAATGCTATATCTTCCCATGTAAAATATGGAAGCTTTGCTAATTCTTTGATCTTCTGCATAAATGCCGCAATCAGTTCTATAGAAAGACCCTCTTTTTCGGTACATTTGATACTTTCTATTCTGATGGGTTGTGAATCAGTACGTGGAATAACTATTCCCACAACGCCTAATAACTGAGTACTGCTATTCTCCTTGATTAGTATTGTCCCTTTAAATCCTATTTTGCCATCACTAGGTAAAAATAACTGGATATTTTGTAGCTCAAAACTGACGCTTTGACCATCTAAATCCAACTGAAATTTTTGTACCAAACTGCGAACAAATTCGGAATCCAAAGCACAGTTAATATCTGCTTCTGTCATTACGACACGAGCAACAGCATTAACTGGCTCATTTAATTCTATTTGGCCAAAAATAGCACTTAAAGGATTAACAGAAATACTATCTGTTTGCAGTTTTATTTCTTGAACATGTATATTTTCTTTCAGCACTAATCCTTTTGCTGCAAAGGAAACGCCATCTGCATGTCCCTGAACTAATTGCAATAAATCGGTTTGCACATCTACGTCGATTTGTTCTGCTTCATCTAACTGGTTAGATAGCCTCCTTTCAGCTTCTTGTGATATTAACTGCTCTTCCAAACGTTGCTTGTCTGGCATGAAATTTTGCTCTCTTTATTTCCTGTTACTGGTTACTGTAAACGTTAAATATGCAAAAGCGTATCTATAGCGCGATATATACAAGTAGAAATATAGAAATAAATCAATAAGCTTCTACCTTCTATCTATAACAGTTTTAAATGATTGATGAAATTCTTTGCTTTTTTTTCTTGGCAACGGACACTTTCTTCTATGAGGCAATACTGCTAGCGTAGCGATAGCAAGCTTACGTATCGCTAAAGCGAAAGCTCCGCTAACGCGCAGCGTCTCGTAGAGAACGTTGTTCAAAAAGCGGTTCGATAGCTTTCAACATTTCTGAGAATAGCTATAACCAACAATTGGGATAATTACTCTTAACTAAAAAGCATCATCTTTTTCATTAATCTTTAGAAGGATTTAAAATAACCTTTTTTAGAAAGTTGTTTAATGAAATCTGCCAGTATCCTACTTTAGGACTAGATATAGCAATCTACCAGCCTGAAAATGGGCATCGTTAGCAGGATAAAAATAAGGGTAGCGATCGCCTGAGTATACCGATAATGTAGTGCCAATCCTACTAGCAGAGGATGTACTAAGGAGCAAAAAATAAGAGATAATTTTTCAGAAACACAGGAGTAAATTCATTGGTTCAACAACCAGAACTTCAGGAAAAGTCTTCAATGCAGGCAATTCAGCGTGTCCTGGGGAGTTTGCGTGCTTACCGATGGATTTCACTGGGAGCCTTAGTCAGTTTGTTGCTGTTGACAGTTGCCAATGCACTGACTCCCCAGTTGTTTCGTTGGGGCATCGATCAAGGCATTATCCCACAAAATTTACAAATTGTACTTTATAGCGCTGCTTGGATGGTTGTTGCAGCGATCGCTCGCGGTTTATTTAACTTTGGACAGAGCTATTTGGCAGAGGCCGCATCTCAAGGGGTTGCCTACGAATTGCGTAACCAGATTTTTAGTAAAATTCAAAATCTCAGTTTCAGCTATCATGACCAATCACAGACCTCTCAACTGCTAACCCGCGTCACTAGCGATATTGAACAGATTCGCACATTTGTGGGTACTAGTCTTATTCAAGTGATTGGTGGAATTGTGACATTGGTGGCAATTGCGGTGGTTTTGCTGGTGATGAACTGGCAGCTAGCGCTGATTACACTAACGGTTGTACCGATGTCAGCATGGTTAATGGCACAATTTATCACTCGCAATAACAAACTATTCCGGCAGGTACAAGAGCAACTAAGTGATCTCAACGCCGTTTTGCAAGAAAACTTGTTAGGGGTCAGGGTAGTGAAAGCCTTTGTGCGAGAGTCAGCTGAAACCAAGCGTTACACCACCATGAATGATGCTTTGGTCAACGCAAATATGAAGACCATTCGCGCCATTCGCAATACCTTCCCGTTTATCTTTTTGTTGAGTAATTTAGTAACATTGGCAGTTTTCGCCTACGGTGGGGCGCAGGTAATTGAGGATAGCTTTTCCATTGGTGAACTAGTAGCGTTTAACTCCTACTTGGCATTGATTCTTCAACCAATTTTATTGATTGGCTTTGCTGCACCAACGATCGCCCAAGCTGCAGCTTCTGCTGAACGGATTTATGAAGTGGTAGATGCAGAAGTAGAAATTCGCGATCGCCCAGATGCGATTCCTTTTGAAACCTGCAGTGGCAGAATTACCTTTGAGAACGTCTGCTTTCGCTATCCTGGAGCTGCAACAGCAGCTCTCAAAAATGTTTCCTTTGAAACAAAACCCAAGGAATTGATCGCCGTTTTGGGGATGACAGGTTCTGGGAAAAGTACGATTATGAACTTGATTTCCCGATTTTATGATGTCACACAGGGAGCAATTCGCATTGACGGGCGAGATGTGCGAGATTTTACACTCCATAGTCTGAGAACGCATATTGGAATTGTCTTCCAAGAAACTACGTTATTCTCTGGTACTATCCGCGAGAATATCACTTATGCCAAACCCAACGCTACCTTAGAGCAAGTGGTTGAGGTAGCAAAAACTGCTCAAATTCATGATTTTATTATTAGTTTGCCCGATGCCTACGAAACGATTGTGGGTGAACGTGGCGTGGGTTTATCTGGCGGACAAAAACAACGAATTGCGATCGCCCGCACCTTACTGACCGATTACAGTATTCTGATTTTAGATGACAGTACTTCTGCGGTAGATGCCAAAACTGCTGCTCAGATTCAAGCTGAACTAGATGACCTCATGCGCCAAAAAGCCTGTGTAACTTTTGTTGTAGCTCAACGCATTAGCACAGTTAAAAACGCTGATCGTATTTTGCTCATCGATCAAGGACGATTAATTGCCCAAGGTACTCATGAAGAATTGATGCAAACAAGCCCACTATATGGTGTAATTTTGGAATCTCAAGTCAAGCAAAAACAATAAGTATAATACCAAATTTAAATAAATTTCTGTAACGGCTTTTTGACAAAAACTTTTAATCCAAAATCTAAAAAAGAAAATTGCTATGAGAGGTACAGGCCCAGTTGTTGCATCCGATCAAAATGCGAATCACCAACTCTCCACTCTGCGACGCTTTTTACAATACCTGCGACCTTACCGCAAAGAAATTCCTATTGCCCTGACATTAGTAGCGATCGGTGCGTCAACTCAGGCAATTGGGCCATTCTTACTTGGGTGGTCAATTGATAACTTGATTGCAAAAGGCAATTTGCAAAGCTTATTACTACTATTAGGACTACTAGGACTAATCTACGGACTTGGTATTTTGGCAATCCGGGGTCAAATCTTGCGAGTTGGTTGGATTATGCAGCGGTTGCTAGCTCAATTACGGCAAGATATTTTTATTAAAATCCAAAGTCTACCACTGAGCTTTTTTGACCGCAGTGAAGCCGGCGATTTAATGAGCCGCTTGCTGAATGATGTGAATACCGTTAATCAGGCCTTTGGACAAACGATCGCCCAAATGTTGGGTAATACTTTGAGTTTGGTTGGTATTGTGATTGCGATGCTCTCAATTAACTTGCAACTTGGTTTATTGAGCAACTTAGTTGTACCACTGATGATTGTAACCACCAGCTTATTCGCACGTTGGGCAAGAGCTAGATTTCGTGTCACCCGCCAAACAATTGGGGAACTTTCCGCCAAATTAGAAGAAGACATTGGTAGTGTGCGAGAAGCACAAGCATTTAATCGTGTAAATATTAACATCGCAGAGTTCGACGTTCTCAACGCTGCCAACCGTGATGCCAACGTCGAAGCAGTGGCAATTACCGCCGCTTTTTTGCCGTCAATTGATTTTCTTAACACCCTAGCAACTGCAGCTGTACTAGCTTATGGTGGCTATCTCGCTGTCACAGGAGCAGCAACAGTTGGTGTAGTAACATCCTTTTTACTTTACGTTCAGCAGTTCTTCCGCCCTATCCAAATTCTCAGCCAGTTTTACACCCAAGCTCAGTCTGCCTTTGCCGGATTAGAACGCATTTTCCTACTCTTGGATGAACCGTCACAACTTCAAGATGCACCCGATGCGACTGAAATGCCTCCTATTCAAGGTGAGGTGATATTCGATAACGTTACCTTTGGCTATAACCCAAATCAACTGGTTCTTAAAGGAGTGAATTTACACGCCTATCCAGGACAGATGATTGCTTTAGTCGGAGCGACCGGATCGGGTAAAAGTACGATTATTAACTTGATTTTGCGTTTCTACGATGTCTCTGGTGGTGCAGTCAAAATTGATGATATTGATGTGCGTAGTGTGACTCAAGCTAGTTTGCGCCGTCAGATTGGCATTGTCTTACAAGACAATATTTTATTTAGCGGTACTGTCGCCGAAAATATTGCTTTTGGCTGTCCCCACGCTACCCAAGCTGAAATCGAAGCGGCGGCGCAACTGGCAAATGTACATGAGTTTGTCACCTCACTACCAGAGGGTTACGCAACTCAATTAGGTGAAAGGGGTGCCCCCTTGAGTCAGGGACAGCGACAACTGGTTAGTATTGCTCGCGCGGTATTAATTAATCCCCAAATTTTGATTCTTGATGAAGCAACCAGCAGCATAGATACCCGTACAGAAGCACTAGTACAAAGTGCGATCGCCCGTTTACTCAAAAATCGTACTAGTTTTGTGATTGCTCATCGTCTTAGCACAGTTACCCAAGCCGATCAAGTATTGGTGATTCAGCAAGGAGAAATTGTCGAACGGGGTACTCATGAGCAGCTGATTAATCAGCAAGGTGTTTACGCAAACCTCTATGCTTTACAGTTAGGCGCAGCGTCAGCAATGGAAGCTATTAGTTAAAAATGATCCAAAATATGGTGAAATAAAATATTCCTATTGACTTTCTTAATCAGCAACTTGAAGTTACGCTCCTAGCTACACAAGCTAATGAATGCAACCAGAAATGTGATATCTGCTGTATTCATGAAATAAGACGATCTTTAGTAGTTGAATAATTCGATTTTTCTAAAATTACTAAAGCTATTGCCTGATTTTACTTTGATTTTGTTTAAAATTTGTAGGTATCGGAAGTACTATTTATAAATTTATTACTCCAAATCTATATTTTAAACACTCACCAATAGAATGATTTTTTTGGTAAGTTAAAAAACTTATCTTACTTGTTAGCTGTTCATTAAGAGTTTTTTTAGAAATTTTTCTTTATTAGGATTGTTAAAATATGATGTAGGTTAACATAAAATCCAAAGTTATGGTTACAAGCAAA
The DNA here is from genome assembly GCF_016056295.1 of Atlanticothrix silvestris CENA357. Taxonomy (GTDB): domain Bacteria; phylum Cyanobacteriota; class Cyanobacteriia; order Cyanobacteriales; family Nostocaceae; genus Atlanticothrix; species Atlanticothrix silvestris. Next base: position 88,497 of record NZ_JAECZB010000096.1, on the reverse strand, counting down.
TTTAGTAATACATTATCTGCGATTGAGTTAAATGCAGGTAGAAAATTAAACTGGCATTATGACCAATTAAAAGAATATCTCAGTTTTACAGTCAATAACGAAGCTATTGAAGTAATACCCAAAAACAAAATACTCCAAGAATCTGAGCTAGAAACTTTAAAAGAGGCTTTGTTAGATTATGGTTTTCAGTACAAAAAAACTATAGATGATTCAATCTTAGTTTTTGAACAAAATATTGAATTAAGATAAACTCAAGTTCAAAAAATTTGTACTTGTTGAGAAGCGCAGCCCCAAATAGGCTTGTCGTAGACACCGCCATACTTGAATAATCCAACTAACTAAAAAATGCCCAAAATCATGCACTAATATAAAGCATGGGGCATTCTTGCTAGAGAAAATCCAGAATTAGGGATTGTTTAACTTGCTAAATCAACTAATGCATCACTCCGGAAGCGAACTACGCTTGAGACTAAACAGCCGCGATAATGCTCAGATGTAAATACTGAAAGTGTAATATTTGGCTGCTCAGTACTTGAGATACTTTTTACCTTGCAGACTTGCATCTTGTTATTGCAGTAGGCAATGATGCGATCGCCAGCCTTGACATCTAATGCTTTAATTTTCAATTAACACTCAACCTTATCAAGAAATTGGCTTCAGCAGAGGAAAACTTTGTTACTGCGTCTCACTTGCTAAATAGTTTACGATGCTTAGTTTAGAGTAACATAGAAATTAGACATTCGTTACCGTGTCCTAAAAATATCACTCATAGGTAGCATTGTGTTACGTTGGCATGATTTGCCAAGTAAAGTCTTGAAAAATTGAGAGGAAACCGTTATCGTAGTCCAAAAGCAACTGATTAACTCACAAATCAAGTCACCTCAAGTCTTCTTGATTGACCATGAGAATAACAATCGTGGTTTGATCGATACACAAGAAGCTCTACAGATAGCACAAAGCGTAGAGCTTGACTTAGTCGTAGTCTCCCAAGGCAAAGACACTCCAGTAGCAAAGATCCTCAACTACGGCAAGCTTCAGTATCAAAAGAAAAAGCGTCAAGGACAGAGTGCTAGACCTGTAGTCAAAGAAGTTCGGCTTCGTCCAAATGTAGGTGTGGCTGATTACAACTTACGTATCGAGCAAGCAGTTCAATGGTTGAGTAAAGGCGATTCAGTGAAATTTGCTATTCGTTTAAGAGGTCGAGAACATCAGTATCGCGACCAAGCTGGAGAACTACTAGAGCGAGTTGTAAATGATCTTAGTCAGGTAGGTAAAGTCCAGTCGCTTGATAAACGTTCATTAATTGCTCAAGTCATTCCTGCCTAGATTCATTAATTAATTCTTAAATATAGTGCGGGGTAACTCATCAAAACTAACACGGCTGCAAAATAGTAAGGAGACGAGCCAGGGAATTATACTGGCTCCCCTACTGACAAGGCATGGCTAGATTAAATAAATGCCGATGATAGAAATTTTATTAATGTAACATTTTAGCCTGAAATTATTTGTACATACATCGTAGCCGTTGTAGTACTTGGCGCATTAGTTTTTGCTAAATTGAACTTAAGACACATCACACTAAGTTGAGTATTTAGCAAGATTACGTCTTTGATATTCAATCCGCACTTGCTTCACATCAGTTTGTTCAGACTCTAAAAGCAGAATATGCTCTACTTGGTGTAATCCTAATTTTTCAAACTGCGCTAGTTCGGAATTTGACAACGGCCACGGAGGCCCGGAGGGTTCATTTTCTGTCTCGCGAATACGAGTAATAATTAGTAGTATCCCACTAAGAGCAACGACAGAGGCAATAGAAGAAATAACTGAAGAACGCACACTCAATGGTAAAGCTTGAATATTGCGACATTCAAAAACAAAGTCAAAGGCAAGATGCCATTGTGAGGGAATTGCCAACAAATCTGCAATTACATAATTCACAGTCGAATCGGGAAATCGCTCTTGACACCAAGCGACTGCTGTGGGAGATATATCAAAAGCAGTCACTTGAAATCCTAGCTTTGCTAAAGCTTCTGCATCATCTCCCAAACCACAACCAATTATGAGTGCCTTTTGGCCTGAAGCAAATGGTTCATGAGTACTCAACCAATCTTGCAAATAGGGGTGAGGAGCTAACTTAGCCCAAGGTATTTGTGTTGTATCACCTTTAGCTGAGGCATATAAAACTTCAAACCATGACGATGGTTCTGATTTTTGTATAGCTTCTGTAGCTAACTGTTGAACATAAAGCCGTAAATCTTCAGGTTGTTGTTCAAACATAAAATTAAAGACGAAGCTTTCTGTTTTAGAGACTATTTATAAAGTAAATCTTAGTTTTACTTAATCGTTAAGTAGTTAAATAAAGTTTTCCTTTAACAGAGCGTAGAAGCAAAATAGATGATGGTAGCAGTACAGCAGTTCAAACCACTAAAACAACAAGGAATTGAAAATGGCAGATGCTAAAAACGTGCTAGGCACAAATCTAGAAATTTGCTGCACTTCTCCCACAACTGGGTATTACCGTGATGGATTTTGTAACACAGGCGGTCAAGATTTTGGGATGCACGTTGTTTGTGCCCAAGTGACAGCAGAATTTTTGGAGTTTACCAAATTGCAGGGAAATGACCTCACCACACCAGTGCCCCAATTTAATTTTCCAGGATTGCGCCCAGGCGATCGCTGGTGTTTGTGTGCGGCTCGTTGGCAAGAAGCCCTTGATGCTGGGGTAGCTCCACCTGTGGTTCTATCAGCCACCCATGCTAGAGCCTTGGAAGTCTGTAACCTGGAAGATTTACAGCAACACGCCCTAACTTCCTCATAGGCATTGCATTATTCAACGAAGAGGCAAGGGAGCAGGGAGCAAGGGGTATAGTAAATATAGGGAGGGATTCAACCCCATCCAACCAGAACATCAAATGCCGCTCCTACCCCCAACATAACTGCGGGGATATGGGTTGTGTGTTTAGCCATCCAACACTCTTGTTTAGGACATCCCAATCTTACAAAAAGAATACTGATATTTTGGACACAGTAACGACATTGAAAGCGCTGTTATGAAGCTTTTTTCTGTGTATCTTAAATTAGAATTTACGAAATAATATTAAATACCTCTGTGGATTCATGAAAATTTGAGGTAATTGTTTTAAACATTGAGGTGCATATTTCGGAATCAATGCGTAAGTCCTCATGGCTAAAGTTGAAGAATTTGCACCCCAAGAGCTCTCTGACACAGATCTAAAACCACGCGGAAGGGTTCAATTAAGTCCTGTCAGTTGGCGAGACCAGTTTTTGTACCATCTACTACCTGATAGATTCAGTGACGATAACGAAAGTCATAGGGAACTTTTTGACCGTACCAATCCTTTAAGATTCCAGGTAAAAAACAAAGCTGACTGGATAGCAGCAAGTACAAAGTTTTTAGGTGGAACTTTCAGGGGAATTAGAAGTAAGTTGGATTACTTACAAGGATTAGGAGTGACAACATTATGGATTAACTCTCCTTGGCGACAACTTGACCTAGAAACAGACAACAATGACAGCATTCAAAACTTTTTAGATATTGACCCCAACTTAGGAACTTGTCAAGATTTAAGAGATTTAATAGATGCCGCCCACGATCGCCGGATGTATGTCATCCTAGATGTCATCTCTAACCACAGTGGTAATGACTGGTTCTATAGAGATGAAATGATTGCAAATCTGGCAAGAGTTTATCAGTACTGGATTGCTCTTGTTGACTGCGATGGGTTTTGCATCAAGACAACCGAGCGCATTCCTCCTCAAAATGCCCGCAAATTCTGTACTGCTATTCGTGAATATGCTCAATCTATCGGCAAGGACAACTTTTTGCTGACTGGAAAGATAAATTCCGATAACATGACAGATGCTTACTTAGATATTTTCGGTTGTAATCTCAGTGCTGTACTCGACATCGCCAGCGCTCCTGATACTTTAACTTCAATGGCTAAGGGTTTAGCAGACCCTTGTGTATTTTTCGATTTGTACAGCGAAAGTCATCTTGCAGGGCAATGCCGTCAAGATGGTTTGTATCATGTTTCTATTTTGGATGATGATATATCATCCCCTAATTGTAAGCAGCGATTTGCTGTCCATAGTGATGTTCCCAACCTTTATGAGCAGATTGCTAACGTTGTTGGGGTGCAACTAACCATGCCAGGAATTCCTGCTATTTATTACGGAACAGAACAGGCTTTTGATGGCAATGTAGATAATCTTGAAGACACGCAGTTTGCAGCATATAAATGTAGCCGTGAAGCCATGTTTGGTGGTGATTTTGGCGCGTTTCAAACAGCAGGCTGTCATTTCTTCAATCCAGATCATCCCACTTATTTAAGAATTGCAGCGATCGCTCGCCTCCGCAACCAACACGATAAAATTGGCAAAGCTTTACGTCGAGGACATCACGTCCTACGGGAAACATCGTTTTGTAATTACCCGTTCTCGATTCCTCAACAAGGAGAATTAGTTGCTTGGTCACAAATTCTGTTTGATACAGAGGTGTTGATGGTACTGAACACCCACGCCTTAGAAAATCGCGGTGCTGAAGTGACAGTCGATGCTGCTATGCATCCTCACGATTCAACCATGACTTATTTATACAAGAGCGATTGGAGCGATAAACAATTACGCTATCCGCCAGATAGACAAACTATCACTGTGCAACATTATCACGATGATGGTAGGGCTTCTGTACGGATTGATTTGCCTCCCTCCTGTATGGCAATTCTAGTGTAGTTAGGCAAATAAAACTACAACTCTTCGATAAGTGACTCAATCACCCTAACGGAACTACACTACGAGTTTATGCTCATCAAGTAGTGCAGTTCCCACCAGATTTGCCTTGTACCCGGATTTTTCACTCAGTATTAACTCTGAGCCAATTTTTCATTGCTTGCTTTTAACTTCGGATAAGCAATGCGTTTGTGATGGAATTGCTGCCAAACATCTACAAAGATTTGGGCGATTTGTGACATTTCTTCTCGTGTCAATCCTGAATCGATCATTTGATCGTCTTGCCATCTGGCACGGAGAATATTATTAAGCATTGATAATGCTTGTTCTGGAGTAGCGTCTTTGAGCGATCGCAGCGCCGCTTCACAAGAATCTGCTAACATAACAATTCCGGTCTCCCGTGATTGGGGAATTGGGCCATCATAACGAAACTCAACTTCATCTACTACAAGGCTGGGATTTTCTTCAGCCATTTGCTGTGCTTGGTGATAAAAATAAGCAATCAGCATTGTTCCTTGATGTTCAGGAATAAAAGCTTGAATAGCTGTGGGCACAAGGTGTTTTCGCGCCATCACTAACCCTTCACTAACGTGCTTTTTAATAATTGCTGCACTCTTCCAAGGGTCGTTAATTTCTGTTTCGTGTTTATTTGGCCCCCCCATTTGATTTTCAATAAAGCCAAGGGGGTCATGCATTTTACCAATATCGTGATAGAGGGTTCCAGCCCTGACTAGTTCCACATTACACCCTAATTTTTTCGCCGCAGCTTCGGCAAGGGTAGACACAAATAAGGTATGTTGAAAGGTTCCAGGCGTTTCAGTCGCAAGTCTTTTTAATAAAGGGCGATTAGGATTGGCCAGTTCGGCTAACCGAATAGGCGTTACTAAATCAAACAGTTTTTCTAAATAAGGACTCAAGCCTAGTGCGACAACACTCCAGACTAAGCCAGATAAAGCAAAGAACCCTGCCTCTTGAAGGACAATATACCAGCCTGCGCTAAATACTGCACCAATTAAAATTTTTGCAATCAGGTAAATAATGCCCTGAGTTAAGGCTATGGCAAGACCTAATAATGCCAGTTCCTCACGCGATCGCAATTTTTGAGCAATGCAACTACCTAATATTCCCCCAGCCGCACCAGCCAAAAGCGCAATCATGCTAATTTCCGAGTTCATACGTAGTATTAGTAACAACAGTCCCATAACTGTTACACCTAAACTCGGCCCGTAGAAACTCCCCAATAACAAACCAACAGCACTCCAACTTGTATACGGGATTCCTAATGCTAATACCCCAGGGGTACTTAAAGTCAGCAACAATACTAGCAGGCGATCGCGTTGCCGCAATTCACACTTAATCCGCTTTTCTACCCAGACAAAAATGCCAATTGCGCCTGTTACCACTGCTGCTAATTTCCCTAGACCCAGCCAGTTATTCTCCCGACGAATCAGTTGATAATGCTCTAATACCTCAAAGTGCCATGCGCTAATATTCTTTCCCTTAGCAACAATCACTTGACCTTGGTGTACTTCTATCATCACGGGTGTCACCCCAGCAGCAGCCTGTTGTGCTTGTTGTTTGGTTTGTTCTTCATCTTTTGTCAAATTCGGTTGCAATACAGCCAACAATAGTTTGGTTGCCAAAGATTCGGCATTTTTTGGTACAAACGTTTGTACTTGTAGGCTGACCGCGTTTTGTAAAATACTGGGCAGTAATCCAGATGGAATGCCTTGAGCGAGAATCCGCTCTGCACTCTGACGAATTCCTATTTGTGTTCTTGTCCACTCATCATCTGACAAGTTCAAAACAACAGTGCCGTTGTATATTGTATCGGAGTCGTTAGTCTCAAGCTGTAGAAGTTGGACACTAGCTTGGGTATAAGCTTGGCGTGATTGTGAAATTTGAGCAATGAGGGAGAATAAATTTTGCTCTGAGGTCGTGAGACGGTAAGTTTCTAATTCTGCTACTGCTTGAGTAAAATCAGTTTTTTGAGTGGGTAATGGAGAATAGGGAGTGCTGAGGTCTGATTTAGGAGAAGTTGCCTGTGATCCTCTACTATACTTATGTTTACTGGTGTTTTCTAGAGCTAACACCAGCGCTTGCCATTCCGAAACCGAACAAGAGCGTAGATAATGCTGGCTAGATATGGATAAAACTGAAGTGTCAAAAAAAGGAAAAGGCCCAGCAGCAGCACGGATTTCATCACCCTCATTTAGAAGTTGTTGCAAATTTTGGTCGATTTTTTCAGTGATTCGGGCATCTACTATCAACACAGGGATAGAACTTCTACTGACGGCTTTGCGTTGGGCCTCAGTTTCTCGGCGATCTTCAATAGTTGCAGTGTAAGGCGCTCTAATCGTCTGTGGTGCTATGTTACCTACTTGCAGTTGGGGACGATTGTATAATTTATGACCTACTACACCTGTTAAAGATAATATTGCGATCGCTAAAACAACGGAGAAACGCTTTTTATGAACCCAATCTAAAATTAATGTATTAATTCCACGCCGTTGGTTGACCGATTTTGCCATTGAACAGACTACTATTTTTCGTTTTCGGTGTTCGTTATTGGCAGTAATTTTGATTAAAAACAGAAGTGTATCGCTGATGAAATTTCTCAAAAATCTCTGGCGGCGATTTTTACTACTTTGACTTCTCACCTTGACAAGCAAGCGACTTTTTCGGCGTAGCGCTTTGTACCGTCGCCGCCAGTGAGTCCATCGCTGGTTCAAAGACCGAAGAAATCGCTGCGTTTTCATTACTTCTGGCTGCTTACTTTGACGGCTCAAAACAAGACAATCTTAAGAAAAGTTCCAATAGTAGTGGACATGATTAGGAACCTCAGCGGTGGGAAGTGGTTGAGGAGTGATAGTGAAATTAAATTGTAGTAGAAAAAATTATGATTTTTAATGATAAGTGATTGGATTTGTGTTATCGGACGCAAAATACCTGCACTGTTGAAAACATTAACGCGACCGGATGACGCGAGGAGCCGCATAGACACAAAGATTAGCCTCTTCGTCAGACATGATACTTCCTTCCTCCTGAATTTTATGAGCATTTGGGTCTAGACCATACACTCCTGACCACACAGCTACAAGTGCATCAGCCAATTCTAGCATTTGAGAAAAGTTGGTCATTTCCCCGCATGGTGAAAGCCAAATCTGCCACTTAACAGGAATACCCACAGTACTGTTATAAGCTCCTGATAAAGCTCCAGTAATTGCACCTATAGTTTGTGAGCGTAAATACCAAGAATCTTGTTTCCAAATATCGCCATTGCCAATAGCCCTTAAAACTGTCAGCCCAAAGTCTTCCAAAGTACTGAGAAAGCAGTAAAATGCCATACCAATAATATGACTCCATTCTTCTTCTCTACTTAATTCAGCTTGTACCTTTTCTAATGCAGCTCCTTGTTTTAACAATTCATTAACTTTTAATAATTGTTGTGGTATCGAGGTCTCTGTTTCTCCGATAAAAGAAATTGTTTGGGGGATGAGGGTTCGGGGTTCGATTTGTTCCAAGAGGGATTGAGCGATCGCATACCCTAATGCTAAGGTTACATCCCGAACGATGGGATCATCCTCCCAAATCTCCAACACATGTAACAAATTTTGTCGTAGTTTAATTTTATTTTCGTGAAAAAAAAGTGCCACTGGTATTGTGGCAAGTATTACTTGTGTTGAAATACCAACAGTTGTATCTAAATGAGGAGATTTTTGTAACTGCCGTTTTAGCCAATCATCTAAATCTAATTTACCCAGTGCAACCAAACTTTCAGCACCGAGGACGGCGATTTTACCTACATCAGTAAAAATTTGAGACTGTTGTTGATAACGCTGTGTTAAAGTTTGCCCCAGTAATACTCCGAGTAAAGTACCTCTAAACCGACTTACAAGTGAGTAGCGCATACATCAAGGATAAAGTGTGCTTACCTAGCGTCTTCCATAACACAAGATTAACTCTCCAGCCTTTATAATTCATCCTTTCTTAAATGATGTACCAATGCTTGTAAGCCTAATAGGTAACTCTGAGAACCAAAGCCACTAATTTGCCCAATTGCTACTGGAGCTATGTAAGAATGATGGCGGAATTCCTCCCGGCGGTAGATATTGCTGAGATGAACTTCTACTGTGGGCAGATTAACAGCGGCGATCGCATCCCGCAATGCCACACTAGTATGAGTGTAAGCCCCAGCGTTAATCAAAATTCCTTGATATTTCCCTATTGCTCCATGAATAGTATCTACTAAAACCCCTTCATGGTTTGACTGCAAGGGAAAAGTTTTCGCCTGTAATTTTAGTGCTGCGGCTTCTAACAGGCGATCAATTTCAGCTAGAGTCAGAGAACCATAGATTCCTGGCTCTCGTTGTCCTAGCAAATTTAAGTTTGGCCCATGCAGCACCAAAAGGCTTAAAGGTTGCAACGTCAAGTTTAGTACCTTTAAGCTATTAGCGACGACGCGAACGCTCATTCACAGGAATCGGAATTAGTTCCGGTTCCGGCTCAGCTTCTGGCCCTAACAGGGACTCAATCAGCTTACGTGCCAATTCCTTCAGCTTTTCCAGTACCTTTTCTATATAATCCATTGAACTGAGCGCTCCTGAGATACTAACTCAAATCTCGATTCACAGCTACGCAACAACTGGCGTGCTTTTGCACCTCTAGCTTGCAATTGGGATGATACACACTATCCTTTTTTAGACATGAGCTATTTCTAAAAATTTGGTGTTGTGATCTCCCTTACTTTTTAGAGTATCACATGAGCAGCCTATAAGACCGCATCTTCAAAAGGAAGGGCATTTTGAATCAACAGTCAAGAGTCAAAATACTCTTCCTCTTGACTCTTGACTCTAGTTAACCTTGTGCATCTTTTTTTCTGGCAGCAGTTGTTGATGACTTAGCAGTTGACTTGGATCTAGAACTTGTGGATTTACTTGTTTTGCGACTGGATTTTGTTGTTGATGCTTTGGTCGCCAGCAACTCCAGTGCAGTAGATAGGGTTACGTCTTCTACCGATTGACCTTCTGGAATACTGACATTTGTTTTTTCATGTTTGATGTAAGGGCCATAGGGGCCATCATAAATGTTTATTGGTGTACCGTCTTCAGGATGTGCGCCTAATTCTTTTAGGGCAGCTTTTGACTTGCTATTAGTATTACGCCCCTTTTTGGGTTCGGATAATAATTCCAAAGCCCGTTCTAGAGAAACAGTAAGGACGTTATCACTAGCTTTCAAGGAACGGTAATCTTTTCCTTCCTTTCCTTGGTCATGAACAACATAAGGGCCAAAGCGTCCTAAACTGGCTTGGATTTTGTTGCCAGTGACTGGGTGGACTCCCAATGTCCGGGGTAGTGCCAACAGTCCAACAGCCATATCCAATGTGATGTTTTCTGGGGTGACACCTTTAGGCAGGGAAGCTTGTTTGGGTTTAGGGTTTTCGTCGGATTTATCACCCAATTGAACATAAGGCCCATAAGCGCCAATTTTCACATAAATTGGTTCACCAGTTTCCGGATGGCGACCTACTTGGTCAGGCCCTGTAGTTTTTTGCCTTAGTAATACTTCTACCTGTTTGGGATCAAGGTCAGCTGGTGTGAGATCTTTGGGAATAGAAGCGGTGATTACCCCTTCACCATTTGTAACTTCAATATAAGGGCCATATTTACCAATTCGGACTTTAGCTTCTAAATTTTCTAGTTCTACGGTTCTGGCTTTAGTGGCATCAATTTGACTTTCTTGTTCTCTAACCAGAGTTTCTAAACCTTTGTCTCCCAGATAAAATTTCCGTAAGTATGGTAGCCATTCAGCTTCACCATCGGCAATATCATCCAGGGTTTGCTCCATTTTGGAGGTGAAACTAGGGTCTACAACATCAGGAAAATGTTTTTCTAGTAGATCAGTGACAGCAAAGGCGGTGAAGGTGGGAATGAGAGCATTACTCACCAAATGGGCATAACCCTTGTCGATAATTGTGCCGATGATACTGGCGTAGGTGCTAGGACGACCAATGCCTTCACTTTCTAAAGTTTTGACCAAAGTAGCTTCGGTGTACCGGGCTGGTGGTTGGGTTTCGTGACCAACAGCTTCTAAGTTTGTACAATTGGGGCGATCGCCTACTTTCATGCTCGGCAATATGACTTCTTGGTCTTCTAATGCCGCTTCTGGGTCATCTGAACCTTCGACGTAAGCGCGTAAGTATCCCGGAAAGTCAATGCGCTTACCAGAAGAACGAAAACCTGCATCTTCAACTTGCAGCTGTACGCTAATTTGGGTTTGCCGAGAGTCGGCCATTTGGCAGGCGACAGTACGCTTCCAAATCAAGTCATAAACAGCAAATTCTCGACCGCCCAAGCCAGTTTCTTGGGGGGTGCGGAAGGTACTACCTGCTGGACGAATGGCTTCGTGTGCCTCTTGTGCGCCTTTAGATTTGGTGGTGTATTGCCTAGGTTGGGGGCTGAGATAGTTTTGGCCATACAGTTGTTCTACACAGCTACGAGCAGCTGCGATCGCCTGATCTGATAAATGTACAGAATCTGTACGCATATAGGTTATGTACCCTTGCTCGTACAAATTTTGAGCAATCCGCATTGTGTCTCTAGCTGAGAGGCGCAGTTTCCGGTTAGATTCTTGTTGCAAGGTCGAAGTCGTAAACGGTGGCGCAGGTTTGCGCGTCACTGGACGTTCTTCTACATCTTTGACACTCCAGGGTTTACCCGTCAGGCGTTCCTTGAGAGTGACTGCATCTTCTTCTGAAAGCAACACGACATTGCGACCAGCCACTATTTGACCAGTTGCGGCATCGAAATCGCTACCAGTTGCGACTTTTGTGCCTGCTAGGGTCACTAATTGGGAAGTAAAGGGACTTTTTTCTTGCTCTAAATAAGCTTTTAAATCCCAGTATGTACCTTCACGGAAGGCGCGGCGCTGACGTTCCCGATTAACTAAAAGTCGTACAGCTACAGATTGCACCCTTCCAGCAGATAATCCCCAGGCGATTTTTTTCCATAACAAAGGAGACAAAGTATAGCCAACTAATCGATCTAAAATTCGTCGTGTTTCTTGGGCACGAACTAGTTGCTCATCGATATCACGGCAATTTTTCAAAGCTTTTTTGATGGCTTCTTGGGTAATTTCATGAAACACCATCCGCTTTGTTGGGACTTTTGGCTTCAGCAATTGGTATAAATGCCAACTAATGCTTTCACCTTCCCGGTCTTCGTCCGTTGCTAAAATCAATTCATCTACATCTTTGAGCGCATCTTTGAGCTGGGTGACAATTTTCTTTTTGTCTTTGGGGACAACATACACCGGTTCAAAGTCGGCATCCACATTTACCCCCAGTTGCGCCCATTTTTCTGCTTTGACAGCAGCGGGAATTTCACTAGCCGACTGGGGTAGGTCACGCACATGACCCATAGATGCTTCCACCCGATAGCCTTTTGGCAGGTAGTTACGAATGGTACGAGCTTTAGTCGGAGATTCGACGATGACGAGAGTTGACATGGAAATTTCAAGAAAAAGAGTAGCTGCTCAGCTAAACAGTCAAGTTGAGGTAATTTCGGCGAAATGTCAAGATAAAACGTCAACTAAAAAGTGAAGTCAGAAGTACGTAGATCCCCTTTGGGGGCTGGCCACAGGCTGGGATCAATTAAAAAATTATTCACCCTGTCTTGAAGCTTTGCTTTCTTTTTTCATTCTTCATCTTTTTTTAGTCACGCTTAGGTTGTGATTTCATCCTCACACAAACTGCCTGTTAGAGTAGAAAATCCGCCCTTACTTTAGGCGCAGTTCTTCCCAGAGGATAGAGCAGAGGAATGCTGGGTTGTGAATTTCCAGCTATTTCAATCTTTAACTTATCTCAGGCAAATTGGCGACTAAAGTTTTCAAAATACCCCCTGAAGTGTAATGGAGGGATACGGTCTCTGCTTGAGAAGTGAAGGACATAAACAATTCTAAATTCCTCTCTCCCGCATCTTTTCATCTTTCCATTTCCCAAAGAGGTTGTGCCAAAATTAAATCAGACTTAAGAGCAAAAGCGAAGTGAGGTTTATACCTATTTTTGGGAGGCTAAACTATGCAAGCAATTCGTCAAGGTGATGTTATATTACTGCCTGTACAAGAAGTTACGGGACAAAAGATACATCATTTAATTTTGGCAGAAAGCGAAGTTACAGGGCATAAACATCGTATTTCTGAGGGAAAAGCCGAATTATCTGAGCAAGATGGCACTTTTTATCTACGTGTGTTTTCAGCAAGTGCGTTGCTTGCTCATGAAGAACATCAAGCTATTTCTATTCCCCAAGGTCATTGGATGGTGAAAATTCAGCGGGAATATGAGCCGGAAGGTTGGCGGTATGTCGCTGATTGATAAGCTTACGCCTGAGCAAGAAGCTTTGATTCCAGTTTATCGGGAGAAGTGGAGAGCGATCGCGCTTTCTACTGAGCGAATTGATAGGGAGAAAGCAGCAGAAGCGGTGAAGGCTGGGTATAACGCAATTCATAAACAATCACCTGAAATTATTTTTTGTGATAGTCCTTATGCTGGTTTAAAAATTGTAATTCAGAGGCAACTCAAGTACCGATTGAACACCGAATTTCACAACCAGTTGTTGTACCAATTTACAAATGAATTACGTAGCCAACTAGCATATCAACTAGATAGCCAGATTAGCAACCAAATACTTACTTTCATATCACCAGATTTAACTACGCTAGAAGATGTATTAAGAAGTGAATTAAAACTTCAGCTTCAAGTTAAAACTAATCTTCGTAATCCTTGGTTTAAAGCCCAGTTATATTCAGGTGCGTGCAGTTTTTTAGACTTCTATATTTCGGCTTTAAACTGCTATTACAACCCAATTAAATGGCAAGCATTAAAATCGTTATTAGAATATTGTAGCTGGATTCTGCCTTACGAAAAAATTTGTATTGTCTGCGATCGCCCGCTTCACTTACGCTTCGATCATCAAAATCGCCTCCATGCTGAAGGTGAACCCGCCATTGAATTTACTGATGGTTATAGCCTGTACTCTTATCATGGTGTAACCTTACCTGAAAAGTACGGTAAAATCCAACCACAGCAATGGTCAGCTACTTGGTTACTCACAGAAAAAAATGCTGAACTGCGGCGAATATTAATTCAGGGTATTGGTTATGCTCGAATTTGCCAAGAATTAAAAGCAATGGAATTAAATAATTGGCATGAATACACATTATTAAAAATAGATGCAGAGGTTGATGAGGAGCCAATTTATTTATTAAAAATGACTTGTCCCAGCACAAATTTTATTCATACACTACGAGTTCCACCTGAAATTAAGTCAGCGCGTGAAGCGATTCGCTGGGTAAATTGGGGAATTGATCCAGAAGATTTTGCTGTGCAAACCTGATTTGTTGGGTTTGCACAGCAACTTCACTGAAGGGGTGACATTTTAATTTCTATCTTTTGATTTAAAGCTGCTGCAATCCGAGCCAAGATAGACAAAGAAGCTAAATAATTTTAGTGAACAGTTTCCAAGCTGTTGTTAGAGTTTGTTTTACTTTCTTCCTTTGCAATGTTCAGCTAGTTGATTACTCACAGAAAAAAATACTGAACTACGACGAGTATTAATTCAGGGTATTGGTTATGCTCGAATTTGCCAAGAATTAAAAGCAATTGAATTAAATAATTGGCATGAATACACATTATTAAAAATAGATGTAGAGATTGATGAGGAGCCAATTTATTTATTAAAGATGACTTGTCCCAGCACAAATTTTATTCATTTCCTACGAGTTCCGCCTGAAATTAAGTCAGCGCGTGAAGCAATTCGCTGGGTAAATTGGGGAATTGATCCAGAGGAATTTGCTGTGCAAACCTGATTTTTTGATAGAGTAATCAACAAACAAAATAGTAACCATAGTTGAATACAATGCATCTAATCACACATCTAGATAAAGGTAGATATTCAGTTTTTACTAGATAGAAGTTGTGCTAGCATAATCCTGGAGAAGTGACTTCGGCGGTACGAATCTTGTTGTTAGTAATAATTGCAAACGGCTCGACCGATGAGCATCTCTGCATAAATGGATTCTGGAGAGTTTCATGTCAATCTACGTAGGGAACCTATCCTACACCGTCACACAAGACGACCTCACGAAAGTATTTTCTGATTACGGGACTGTAAAGCGCGTTCAACTACCCACAGATAGGGAAACGGGACGCGCACGAGGCTTTGGTTTCGTAGAAATGGAATCATCAGCCGCAGAAGATGCTGCCATTGAGGCTCTAGATGGTGCCGAATGGATGGGGCGTGTAATGAAAGTTAATAAAGCTAGACCACGGGAGGAGAAAAGTACTCGCTCTGGCGGTGGCAACTGGGGAAAAAATAGTGGTGGATACTCACGAGACTATTAAGCCTTAAGATCATTTACCAATTAAAAATAATCCCAAAACCAGCAGTTCAGTAGATAACTGGGCTGCTTATTTGTTAAATTATTAAATTTGTGTTGAAAAATTTCTTTGAGCCAAAACACAAATGCGATACTTCAACATAATTTAATCTGATGGTTTGGATAGTAAGCCGATGTGAAAAAAAAGCTACTACGCTTCTTATAAAAAGCTTTCAGCTATGGACTCGTCCATATCATAAGATAAAAAGGTTAATGCAACTTTGGACAATAACAATAGATAGAATAAACTCAGCTAGCCTTAATGTCTAATCGCCAAAACCTATATATCTCATGGATTTTGCTAATCTTGCATCCCAGTTAAATACTGGAACGATTTTGCCAGAGGGGATTGTAATTATCACCCTCTTGGGGGTTTTGATTGTTGATTTGATTTTGGGGCGCACGTCTTCACGCTGGATTGCATATCTAGCGATCGCAGGTTTACTGGCTGCGACTGTCGCCCTATATTTTCAATGGGATACAACTAATCCCATTTCCTTTACCGGTAGTTTTAATGGTGATGACCTCAGTATCGTTTTTCGCGGTATTATAGCTTTGTCTGCCGCTGTCACTATATTGATGTCAATTCGCTACATTGAGCAGAGTGGTACTGCTTTAGCCGAATTCATCGCTATTTTGTTGAGTGCAACCTTAGGAGGAATGTTTTTATCCGGGGCTAGTGAGTTGGTGATGATTTTCATCTCCCTAGAAACCCTGAGTATCTCCTCTTATTTGCTAACAGGTTATACCAAGCGTGACCCCCGTTCTAATGAAGCGGCGCTCAAATACCTGTTAATTGGAGCTTCCAGTACAGCAGTATTTTTGTACGGCGTATCACTACTGTATGGTCTATCGGGTGGACAGACAGAACTAGGTGCTATAGCCAATGGCATTGCCAATGCTAACGCTGGTCAATCCTTGGGTTTAGTGATTGCTCTAGTGTTTGTAATTGCAGGTATTGGCTTTAAAATTTCTGCTGCACCTTTCCACCAATGGACACCAGACGTTTACGAAGGCGCTCCCACCCCAGTGATTGCCTTTTTATCTGTTGGTTCCAAAGCAGCTGGGTTTGCCTTAGCTATCCGTTTACTGACAACAGCCTTTCCTCTGGTGGCTGAAGAGTGGAAATTTGTCTTCACCGCCCTAGCTGTTCTCAGCATGATTTTGGGTAACGTAGTGGCCCTCGCCCAAACCAGCATGAAACGGATGTTAGCTTATTCATCCATTGCTCAAGCTGGATTTGTGATGATTGGCATGATTGCTGGGACTCAGGCGGGTTATGCCAGCATGATCTTTTACTTACTGGTTTACCTGTTCATGAACCTATGCGGCTTTACCTGCATAATTCTGTTCTCTCTGCGGACAGGAACCGACCAGATAGCTGAATATTCTGGTTTGTACCAAAAAGACCCATTATTGACATTGGGTTTGAGTATCTCCCTACTTTCTTTAGGCGGTATTCCACCATTGGCTGGATTTTTCGGGAAGATTTACTTGTTTTGGGCTGGTTGGCAAGCTGGTCTTTACTGGTTAGTTTTGTTGGGCTTAGTTACCAGCGTCGTCTCCATTTACTACTACATCCGCGTAGTCAAGATGATGGTAGTCAAAGAACCCCAAGAAATGTCCGATGTGGTGAAGAACTACCCCGAAGTGCGTTGGGATTTACCTGGACTGAGACCTTTGCAAGTGGGGCTAGTAATGACTTTGATTGCCACTACCATAGCAGGGGTTTTGTCAAATCCACTGTTTACACTGGCGAATAACTCTATTTCTCATACTCCAATGTTGGAAGCAACATTGGTTAAGACCACTCAAGTCAGTGCGATCGCTCCTGAGCAATCAGAGGGATTATAGACTAGACTTTGACTAATGGCTAATAGCTATTTTGAATAGCTATTAGCCACAGTACTTATACAACTAGCACCAAATAATCCTCTAAATCAAAAATTTTGCTTCTTCACCTCAATAGTTCATATTTATAACTAATAACATTATGTATACTAGCGAAAAAGTACGTTCAATATCGTCTACACTACCTTCTTTAAACCTTGCGGATTTACAATTATTAAAAGCAGAAATTGAATCTATTATTAGAACAAAAAATATAAAGTGGATTGCACTTGAACCGACAACCGATGTGAAGACTTCGGAAGTAACTTCTAGTAAAGTTTATAAAAAAACTTTTGCTCAATCCTTAGGAGGAATAGAGTTCGCTCATACACTTAGTTCACCTGTAACTACTGGAACTCTAGATGAGGAAATGAAAATCACTGAACCTGCTAAAAAGCCTTCTAGGCCTTTAGGTATTTGGAAAGGACAAATAGAAATATCAGAAGATTTTTATAAAACATCAAGCGATATTTATTCTGAGTTTGGTATAGAAGAGTAATGGAATTATTGCTTGATAGTTGTGCTTTAATATGGTCACTTGAAGATAACCCTTATCTTTCGCCTGAAGCTCGTCAGCAAATTTCTGATTCTTCAAATAATGTGTTTGTTAGTGCTGCTAGCGTTTGGGAAATAGAAATAAAAAGAAAAAAAGGACAACTTAAGACTCCAGAAAATTTATTACAGGCTATTATCAATACTCAGTTGAGTTTTTTATCAATTACAGAATACCATGCTGTTAAAGCAGCATCGCTACCTGAATATCATAAAGACCCTTTTGATAGACTTTTAATAGCACAAGCTATGTTAGAAAAGATGGTTATAATTACTTCTGATACTGCATTTATAAAATATGGAGTATCAGTTTTATTTATTACTAAGTAATAAATAATAAAATTTTATCGCACCACCATCAACACTAACGCGGAAGTGTGATCATGTTTTCAATCAACTAAACTCAGAGGCATTTTAACTATAAATTCTGTACCTTTCCCCGGTGTAGAAAAACAGCTAATTTTTCCTTTATGTTTTTCAACTATAATTTGATAGCTGACAAATAGTCCTAATTCAGTACCTTTACCTACAGGTTTTGTTGTCAGGGCGAATGCACGGGATTTCTGAAATCCTTGCTGGATAAGGATCTTGACTAAAAATTAGGCTAAATTTAAAACGCCGAAACCCTTGTTATTAAAGGATTCTTATACTTTAGATGCGTTTGCCCTGGTTTTGTTGTGAACAAGGGATCAAATAATTTTGAGCGTACTTGTTCATTCATTCCTAGACCGTTATCAGAAATTGTGATGGCAATCTATTTTTAATCAATTACCTCATTTTACTGCATAGGCATCGACATAAAAACTCATCGGTAGACTAACAGTGTATCCAAAAACTGTGAATATTAAAGCTGTTGGAATCGTGAGTTTCAAGTTTTTAAATAGCAAGGATTGCATGGCGAGAATGCAGTTTTTAGAACCGCTTATAAAAAACTAAAATACTAATGAATAAACGTAATATCCAATCCAACTTGATATTGAGCCAGTCTAACTTTCATCATAGATCAATCATTGTGTAGAGTTAGGTCTCTTAATCCACTTTTTGTAACTGCGCTACTCTAGGGTCAACGATTTTCTGCCCCAGGCTAGAGAACTTAATCGCCACAGAAACTTTATTACCTTCTCCAAAAACATGGGTTATTTCACCAATACCAAATGTTTTATGTAATACCCGATCGCCCACATGCCAATTTTGTTTTGTCTGTTGCTGTCCACGAGTTGCTGAAGCGCTTTTTGTATAAGTTTGATAGCTCTTGCGTTGTTGAGCTAATAATTCTTCGGGTAATTCATCTAAAAATTGCGATCGCATGGCGGGTTCACGAGAACCATACAAACGGCGTTCGCGAGCAAAGGACAAATATAACCGTTCTTGGGCGCGAGTAATTCCTACATAACATAGGCGGCGTTCTTCTTCTAAAGATGCAGGATCACTCAGCGAACGGTAGCCAGGAAATAGCCCTTGTTCTAAACCCACTAAAAAGACCACGGGAAATTCCAAACCCTTGGAAGAGTGCAAAGTCATTAAAGAGACTGCGGTTTGTCCTTCTTTCAAGTTATCTAAATCAGAACTGAGGGCGGTACTTTGTAGAAAGGCTTGCAAGGTAACATCTTCGTTTTCTTCTTGAAATTGCAAAGCGGCGTTATAAAGTTCCTGAACGTTTTGTACCCTATCTGTAGCTTCATCTGTGCCTTGATTCATCAAATCTTGGACGTAACCAGAGTCTTCTAATATTCCTTGCAGCATCTCAGTAACTGGAATTGTGGCGATTTGTTCTTGCCAACGATTAATCATGGCAGCAAAGTTATTTACGCCTTTTGTTGCCCGTCCAGCTAATGTATTAACTGAGGTTTCATCACTGAGTATTTCCCACAGTGTTGTACCTAGTTGTTGAGAAGCATTAACCAAAGCATCAATGGTGGTTCTGCCAATACCGCGCCGGGGAGTGTTGATCACTCGTAATAAACTGACGGTATCAGATGGGTTAGCGATCGCTCTTAAATAAGCAATAACATCTTTAATTTCTTTGCGATCGTAAAACTTCATTCCTCCTACAACTGTGTAAGGAATTTGATTCCTCACTAACAATTCTTCAAAAGGTCGAGATTGGGCGTTGGTACGATAAAGTATGGCAAAACTGCCCCAATCTAACTCTGGATTTTGGTGTTTTAAAGTCTGAATTTGATTGATGACAAAATCAGCTTCTTCTAGTTCATTATCAGCTTTGTGACAATAAATTTGTTCACCTGCTCCTCGTGTAGGTTTCAGGACTTTATCAATTCTTTGGGTGTTATTTTCGATGAGTTCGTTGGCTGCTTGGAGAATGTTTTCACAGGAACGATAATTTTCTTCTAGCTTCACCATCGAACGGGTGTCTTCATCTGGCAAACCATCACCAAAATCATTCTGAAATTCCAGCAAGATGGTAAAGTCTGCCATCCGAAAGCTGTAAATAGATTGATCCGCGTCACCGACGACAAAAACTGAGCGATTGCGCCATTCCCATTCGCTTTTTCTGTCTTCGCCATTTGTGACTAACAAACGAATTAGGTCGTACTGAGTGCGGTTAGTATCTTGGTATTCATCTACAAGAATATGGCAAAATTTACGATGCCAGTAGCCTAGTACCTGTTCGTTTTGCTGGAAAAGTCGAGTAGGAATAAGAATGAGATCATCAAAATCTAGAGCATTGTTTTCTGCTAACCTATCCTGATAGCAACTGTAGACTTGGGAAATCACTCGTCCGCGATAATTAGGTTGTTCGCGCTCTAAGTCTTGGGGTGAGAAGCCTTGGTTTTTAGCGTTGCTGATGGCGTAGCGTACAGAACGGGCATCAAATTTTTTATCGTCTAAATTTAATTGTTTGTTGACGATATCTTTAATTACGGTTTGGACATCTGATTCGTCAAAGATTGAAAAATTACGATTCCATTTGCGCCCTTTTTCGTCTGCATATTTTTCGATATCAAAACGAAGGATGCGAGAAAAAAGACTGTGGAAAGTTCCACACCACAAGTTTTTGATGGTAGTTTTATAAACTTGCGATCGCAGTTGCATTTGTTGGTATTCTGTCAACAAATCCAAACGTTGACCGTATTCTTTCATAGCCAATTGTTCGGCAAATAGCTTCTGAATCCGTTCTTTCATTTCCCGTGCGGCTTTATTGGTAAATGTAACCGCTAGGATATTTTCAGGGTCAACACGGTGTTTGAGAATCAAGTTAGCAATGCGATAAGTCAAAGCTCGTGTTTTGCCAGAACCTGCGCCAGCAACAACTAGCAACGGGCCGCAGTAATGTTCAACGGCTTGACGTTGGCTGGGGTTAAGGTGACTGAGAAAGTCAATGGTTGTGGTCATGGGTGTGAGGAGTGCGATCGCTGCTAGTCAATTGGTATTTTAGCAGTGTCTTCTATAACCTTTTTGCATCTCAAAAATTAAGGCTTGCTGAATATCTTCATCTTCGAGTTCTGGGAACTCTTGATAGAGTTCTTCTCGATTAGGATATGTGGCTAGTAACTCAATTACCCGACGAACAGTAAGGCGAAGATTACGAATGCAGGGCTGTCCATTCATTCGCTGAGGATTGCTGGTAATGCGGTTTAATTTCATGAGGTAGCTCTAATTCGTTGCGAAAATCACCAAACCTCTGTTAAGTCTAAAACAAATCCCGGCAATACATTTTCTCCTGACAAAGTAGTGGGATGATCTAATATTTCTACATCTTGATCTGGTCTGTATACCTCAACCTTCCGGTTTTTTCGGTCAATTAACCATCCCAACTTAGCCCCATTTTCCATATATTCCCGCATTTTTGCCCGCAATGTCTCGATGTTGTCTGAGGGTGATTTCAGTTCTACAACCAAGTCAGGACAAATAGGAGCAAAGCCTTCTTGCTCTTGGGGTGTCAAAATTTCCCATCGCTCTAATTTTATCCAAGCAGCATCAGGTGAGCGATTGGCTCCATTAGGTAAATGAAACCCTGTAGATGAGTTAAATGCCTTACCTAGCTTGGTTTGACGATTCCATAACCAGATTTGCCCTTCAATATCTAAGTTGCGATTACCTGTATCACTACCAGTAGGAGGCATAACAATTAACTCTCCTGAAGCAGTTCTTTCTAGCCTCAAATCACGGTTAACTTGGGCGAGTTCTTGAAACTGCTCTTGACTAACTTTGAAGCTTTGGGGAATAGTGAGCGTAGTATTGGCCATAATATACAGCCTGTGAAAGTTTGGCAGCTTAAATCTATGGTGTCATAACTGGGGGAATATATCTGGCGATAAGCGAAGCTTAAGCCTTCGGCGATCGCACTTTAAAACAGCTTATTCTTGTACAGTTAGTGGTAGGTGAACAGTAAAAGTAGACCCAACTCCTAACTGACTTTCGACAAAAATCTCACCTCCCATCATCTGGCAAAAGTGGCGGCTAATTGCTAATCCCAGTCCAGTACCACCATACTTTTTCGTAGTCGAGGTATCCCCTTGGGTGAAGGGTTGAAACAACTGTTGCTGTTGGTTGGGAGACATCCCAATACCTGTATCGCCGACAGTGAAAGTGATGATACCAAAAGGAGCATCTTCTAAAAAGTTGTCTTTTTCGCTCTTGACTATCAACGTTACCTTGCCGTTGTTGGTAAATTTGGCGGCATTACTCAGTAGGTTTAATAAGACTTGTTGCATTCTAGTTTGATCTGCGTACATTGTTCCCAACTGCTCATCACAATCTATTTCTAAAACATTGCCATTTTTTTCTATGGTTGGCTTAATTGTGAGGACAAGGTTATTAATCAACGTCGCAATCTCAAATGTCTCTGGATAGAGGGTCATTTTTCCGGCTTCGATTTTCGACAAGTCGAGGATGTCGTTAATCAGTTGCAGTAAATGTCTACCAGCAGAATTAATTGTTTCTAGGTCAGTAATAAAGTCTCCCGATAAACTTAAATCGGTAGCGTCGTCTTGCAGAAGTTGGCTTAAACCAATTACGGCGTTCAGCGGTGTGCGTAATTCATGGCTAACGTTGGCTAAAAATTCGCTTTTGGCTTTGCTAGCAGCTTCTGCTAATTCTTTAGCTTGTTCTAGTTCTTTAGTGCGTTCCGATACGCGCTCAATCAGACGATTGAGAGATTTAGCTAATAATCCAATTTCATCTTCAGTAGTAACTGGCGCACGCAAATCGAAATTAGATTTTCTAGCTACTTGTTCAGCTACTTGAGTTACAGTGATTACTGGTTCTGCGATCGCTCGACTAGTACGCCACGCTATGACAGCAGCGATCGCTACTGACACCAGCATACTCACCATCACAATTAATCTCTCAACTCCCTTGGCTTGCTCTACATCTTTTTGTCTTTTCTGTTCTTGATTTTCCGCAGTTTGCAAAACTCTGGTCAAATCTTGTGAGAGTTGATCTAATCGCTTGGCTGTTTCACCACGCATTGTTTGCAATAATTGCTCTCGTACTAATGAAACTTCCTGTGATTGCAATTGCTGAGAATCAATTTTTTGCAATACAGCTTCTATTTGATCAACGTAAGATTTTAAGTTATTTCCATAATCCTGTAATAAAGCCTGTAAATTAGCACTTGTTGCTGCTAATGTTTTCGGTTTACTGTTTACAAAACTAGCAATTTCTGGCTCTAAATTTTTGGCTTTTTCAACACTATTGAGAAATTGAGCTTTTTTAAGTGGCAATTGCTGTGCATCTCCTAAGACAGCAACTAAGTTTGAGCTATACAATTGTGCCCCTACTACCGCATCTTTATAATTATTCAGTAGTTGTCTTTGCTCTTGGGCTTGATTAAATTGCCTAATTTCTCGCCCCCGGTAGTAGTTGGCGATTACTAAACCGGTAAGTGAGCCAAAAAAGCCAATTCCAATTGCCACAAAGTATCCA
This sequence comes from Atlanticothrix silvestris CENA357, assembly GCF_016056295.1. Classification (GTDB taxonomy): domain Bacteria; phylum Cyanobacteriota; class Cyanobacteriia; order Cyanobacteriales; family Nostocaceae; genus Atlanticothrix; species Atlanticothrix silvestris. The sequence goes on along the minus strand of NZ_JAECZB010000096.1, from coordinate 64,983 downwards.
TAGCCAATTTTTTGATGTATGCGCCAGGAACTAGCTTTGAGTTTCCCTCGCGAGGGAAATTCTATGGTCGGGAGTTCGTCTATCAAAGGCTCTTTGGCTGACACTTTTTTGCTGTTTGAACTGCTGTCAACAGGGATTGGCTTTTTTTGAGTTTGCATCCCTCAAATCTCCTTGCCCTCCCGCAAAAATCAACACACTAGTCTCGTTTGTAGAATCATTTATACTAATAAATCACACCGAAACTGTCTTTCTTTTATGTCAAATAATTGTTCGTCAAATAATTTGCATGAATTCATGAAATTTGAGCAGCTTTGATATGAATGTTTACATAATCCTTAGGTAGTCGACAAACACTAATTACTTCTTTTAGCAGCAAATACGTTTGGACAGTAAAAAGATACTTTTTTTGCTACTGTGTTGATACTGAATTCATCAAGGCAGTATTTCAGATATCGGTGAAACTGCTCTTTTAATCTTGATCTACCCTTCGATGAGGGATCCAATAGAACATCTATAGTAATGTGTTTCTATTCTCCACTGCTAAGGACATTTAAGTAGCTACTCCTGGTAGACAGACTAAACTTGTCAGATTTTATCACTAATTTGTCAGACTTTTTCAAAATTTGCAACTTTTGAAAAACTATATTGTATCTACAAATCAGCTATATACGTAGATAGAAAAATTTTGTAACTTCAACAAACGCTCACAAGTTAAACGTATGATATAACACCGCATTCCTAAATATGATTGCACAAATTTAAAGCTAAAAGCTTGAATACAGTATCTAATATTTATTTATTTTCTCAATAAAATTGCTGTGTAGTTTCCTAAAGCTATGTTCTTAGTGTTACCAAGGTGTTAATTAATTATGCAAAATTAGATCTGTAAGTTTTACTTTATTAAGTAGCCAAATGTACTTAAACTAAATGTAAAAAGCTGATATTTGATGACAAACTGCTTTAACAATTCTTGGTTGATGTAGGCATTACGATTAACAAAAAGGACAACTCAAAGAGTTGCCCTTTTCCCAACTGGAATTTATAAAGTTTAAGTTGTTCCAGTAGTATTACAGTTAAATTACTTATTAGGCGATCGCTGCTGCAAGTAACAGGTTAACTTCCTGTTTCAATAATTCCGCCTTGTCGGTACGTTCCCACGGCAAATCTAAATCGTTCCGTCCAAAATGACCGTAAGCCGCGATGTCCTGATAAAAACGTCCGCCTCGTTCACTTGGTAGGTTACGTAAGTTGAAAGCATGGATAATTCCCGCAGGACGTAGTTCAAAGTTCTTTTTGACTAATGTCAGCAAGATCTCATCGTCTACTGTGCCTGTACCGAATGTATCCAGAAAAATGCTTACTGGTCGGGCTACACCAATGGCATAACTTAACTGAACTTCACATTTTTCTGCTAATCCTGCGGCAACAATATTTTTGGCTACATAACGAGCAGCATAGGCAGCAGAACGGTCTACTTTGGTGGGGTCTTTGCCGGAGAAAGCACCGCCACCATGCCGGGAATAACCACCGTAGGTATCAATGATTATTTTCCGTCCTGTAAGACCAGAGTCTCCTTGGGGGCCACCAACAACAAATTTACCGGTGGGGTTGACTAAAAAACGTGTCTGTTGATCAGGCTTAATGTCAATATCACCAAAAACAGGCTCAACTACTGCTGACCAGAGGTCTTCTTTAATCTTGGCTTGGACTGCCGCTTCATCAGTGATTTCCCCAATATTAGCTGTATGTTGAGTGGAAATCAGGATAGTATCAATGCCTACGGGACGACCATCTTCGTAGACTATAGTTACTTGGGTTTTGCCATCAGGGCGCAGGTAGGATAGTTCCCCTGTTTTACGGACTGCTGCTAATCGACGAGCAATGCGATGAGCAAGACAGATGGGCAAAGGCATCATTTCTGATGTTTCGTTACAAGCAAAGCCGAACATGATACCTTGATCACCTGCGCCAATTTTGTCAAATAGTTCATCACTATCTTGCTGGCGGGTTTCTTGGGCGATATTAACGCCTTGAGCAATATCAGGTGATTGTTCGTCTAAAGCTAACAGAATACTAGCGCTGTTGGCTGAAAAACCATTATCCGCATCGTTATAGCCGATTTCTGCTATTTTTTTGCGGGCAAGGTTAACATAATTCACATTGGCTTTGCTGGTAATTTCACCAGTAATTAGCACTAAACCAGTATTAACTACAACTTCAGCTGCAACACGACTACTGGAATCTTGTGTTAATAAGGCATCTAAAATCGTATCAGAAATCTGATCGCAGATTTTATCTGGATGACCTTCGGTAACTGACTCAGAGGTAAATAAATAGCGACTAGACAAAGAGGATTCCTCCTTTAATAGTATTTTCACTGTTTAAATACCCGACTAAAATAGTCGGTATTTATTCCAGTTACTAATTTCTAAAGTCATAACAATCTTGACACATTCGGCAGTTAGTATCCTAGTTTTCTTTTAAAAAATACTAAATTAGATTAAATATGTGGTATTGAGTCGGTGGTCAGTGGTCAGTTGTCAGTAGTAAAGCAAAAAGTGTGGTCTTGGGGTTTACCCAAGTAGAGGATCTGGCGTTTCTACCCCGCCGTAGGATGCGCGCTAGCCTCTTACTTTCAAAGAAGGAGGATGCTAGGCGATAGTAAAGCGTAAAACCTGCGGCGTAGCTTGCTTCCTTATCAAAAATAATTGACAACTGACCCGCGTAGCGCAAATAAAAAATGGGATACCCGGAAGTATCCCAAAAGCTTTGACACAAACACTGCTGTTTTAAACTTGAACCGCTAGCTTTGCTTCCTTTGCTGTTAAACGCTCATAAGCATCACGCATTTTCAAACCTGTAAGCACTTGGAACAAACCAGTACCATTGTTAGAACCTGGATACTCACGGTGTTGGAGTAACAAGTGAGTCATCTCACCTTCATATTTAGTGGATGTTTTACTCAGATGGGTTTCGATGTAAATTATTTCTTCTAGATTGTCAAATTGACCGTCTACTTCTAATACAGAGACGTAACGACCATAGTAGACATCTGAACCATAGTACATTTGCATTCCAGGATATGAACAGGTAAGCTTACGTCCACAAGGAGTCCAGTTAATTGTTGACCCTTCATCAAAGAGGTAGGTTGGCTCAAAGCCTTCTTTACCTTCTCGCTGGAGCATACGTACCCGTAAAACTTTACGCTCAGTATCGTTTTTGATCAAGTTTGTGGGTAAGACCTGGAGAACTATATCGGCAAATTCTCTTTGTGGTTCAATAAATTTATCAAAATCAGGTTTACGAGAATTGATTTGAGCTACTACATCTTCGTAGCGATGGCCTCGTTCTGCCATATCGCGCTGAATTTTCCAGGCAATTTTAACTTCATCGCTGATGTCAAAATAAACGCTAAAGTCAATCAGCGATCGCACTCGCTCATCATATAAAGGATGCAACCCTTCGACAACTACAATATGATTTGGCTCCACCCGTTCTGGTGGGTCAATGTTGCCGGTTTCGTGGTTATAAATCGGTTTATCAATTGCTTGACCATTTTTGAGCGCTTTAATTTGCTCATACATCAAGTCAAAATTGTTAGCCCTGGGGTCTAGTGCAGTTATCCCAGTTTCTTTGCGTTGTTTCCGATCTAGGCAATGATAGTCATCCAAGCAGATAACCGTCATTAGTTCTTCACCAAACAAATCTATTAAACGACGCAAAAACGTAGATTTACCGCACCCGGAGTCTCCGGCTACTCCAATTAGTACCACCCGTTCCGGCTTATTTGTCATAAATTTCCTCTAACGATACTAAAATGTGTCAATCAATAATTTTTCACACAGCAGATTTTGAAGCCAGGAGTTTAGCCCATCGGTTTTATCCTGCGTTCTTGCTACCCAGTAGCGCTAAGACATATTAAGACGAATTTACAACAAAGTCATAGTTGCTACTCGTCTGAGCTAGCTTTAATTCGCTATTGGTGAGTATTTAATCCTAGTGATATATTTGATTTTAACAGAAGGCGGTATTCTATAACAAGATTTGCTGTCAGGAAGAATCCGGTGATTTACTCTTACTCCTAATGATTTAGTTGGAGATTTTAAATACAGCCTCATCACTACCCAAAGTCAGTGTAGCAATATCTTAGTCATCTTTGAGACTCTATTCATCTAAGTCTGTAAGGTATCTTTTTTTGTAGTAAATTTCTCTCAATTCCTGAATTTTGATTTGAGCGATCGCAAAACTCTAGACCTTCCTTCAAGGCTAGAATCTATCTAAAGAGTGAGTTATCAAGTTGTATGACAAAATCTCTATACAGTAATTTTTTGAGAATCATCAAATATCCTGCGTGAGCTTTATGTTTCAGGATATAGAGGTTGACAGATGTTTCACATCAAGTAAAACTTATTATAGTTGCTTATATTACATCTTTCTCTATGGATTAATGTTTTATAGCTATACCTATACTCGTTATGGAATCAACCATCATCGAAAATTAAGAGTGGCTAAAAGCATTACTATGAGATAATTCTACTTTTGAAGTAGAACCAATTGGAAAGATCTTTCTTGATTGGTGTTATCTAGTGTAAATCCCAAAAAAGGTAAGCACAGTGGCAACTTTTGGGGGCAAAATGAGCAGCGGTTTCTGCCAATCAAACTTGCCTTTTGATGTCATCATTTATTGTATCTTGCCCTTTGGGTAGTTGAATGCTAACTCCTAAATGGGGGTTGTAGTTCACGAAAAAAAGATTAAATTGACTCATTATTAACATTCTCCACAAGACTTATCCTCTAAGTTAGAAGGTGAACAGGTGTGTTTTTTTGCTGCCTGCATGTCTTTGGCGAGTGTACCTAGCAAGGCATTAGTTTACTATGCCGCTTTCCCAGAGCGCTAGTTTTGGTAAACGAAAATCCGATAAACTAAAGCTGGCGCATGATGAGAATAGTTTTTTTTTTGAGAAACGGTTAAGTAAATATCGGAGTGGTAGAACGAATGTACAATCAAGGTGCTGTTGAGGGTGCTGCCAACACAGAATTAGGTAGCCGCATCTTCGTTTACGAAGTGGTGGGTTTGCGTCAGAACGAAGAAACTGATAAAACGAACTACCCAATTCGTAAAAGTGGCAGTGTGTTCATCAGAGTGCCTTACAACCGCATGAATCAAGAAATGCGACGTATCACTCGCCTAGGCGGCAAAATTGTTAGCATCCAACCTGCCAGTGCCTTAGAGCAACTTAATGGTAGAGCCTCATATAACAATGGGGGGATTGCTAATAATGAGGGGAATGGTAAAGCCACACCTGCGAATACTAAAGCTGAGTCCTCAGCTGAAGAACAGCTCAAGAATAAGGATAAAAAAGGCAACACCATGACTCAAGCGAAAGCCAAAAAAGGCGCTCACGCTGATGTTCCTGTAAACATTTACCGTCCTAATGCTCCATTTGTTGGTAAATGTATATCTAATGAACCGCTAGTCAAAGAAGGTGGGATTGGTATTGTTCAGCACCTCAAGTTTGACCTTTCTGGTGGTGATTTGAAATATATAGAAGGTCAAAGTATCGGTATTATCCCACCAGGGTTGGATAAAAACGGTAAACCTGAAAAACTGAGACTGTATTCGATCGCCTCAACTCGTCATGGCGATGATGTAGATGATAAAACAGTATCACTATGTGTCCGTCAGTTAGAGTACAAGCACCCAGAAACGAATGAAACAGTCTACGGTGTTTGCTCGACTCACTTGTGTTTCCTCAAACCAGGAGATGAAGTAAAAATTACCGGGCCAGTGGGTAAGGAAATGTTGTTACCCGACGACCCCGATGCTAAAGTCATCATGATGGCGACAGGAACAGGTATTGCGCCAATGCGGGCTTATCTGTGGCGGATGTTTAAAGATGCAGAAAGAGCAGCTAACCCAGAATACCAATTTAAAGGATTTTCTTGGCTGATATTTGGTGTTCCTACAACTCCAAACCTCCTTTACAAGGAAGAATTGGAAGAAATTCAACAAAAATATCCTGATAACTTCCGCCTCACTTGTGCCATCAGCCGGGAACAAAAAAATCCCCAAGGCGGCAGAATGTACATTCAAGACCGCGTAGCAGAACATGCAGATGAACTGTGGAAGTTGATTAAAGAAGAAAAAACTCACACCTACATCTGCGGTTTACGAGGCATGGAAGGTGGCATTGATGAAGCGCTAACTAATGCTGCTGCTAAAGAAGGCATAACTTGGAGTGATTACCAGAAAGAACTCAAAAAAGCTGGACGCTGGCACGTAGAAACCTACTAAGTCAGTCAGTCGTTAGTAGTCAGTGGTAAAAAAACAACTAACAACTAACAACTGACAACTGACAACTAAGGAAGGATAATCAGTAGGGTGGGCTATGTGCCTACCCTACTATTATTGTTGGTAAAATTGGGTGCAAAGTTTGTGGGTGTAAAGCTAGGAATATTGGGATTAGGTACGGTAGGAACGGGGACAGTACAGTTACTGCAAGATGTAGTTGGCCGTCATCCGTTGTTACAGAAAATAGAAATATATCGGGTGGGAGTACGATCGCTCGATAAACCCCGTGCAGTAGAATTATCAACAGAAATATTAACTACAGATTTAGAAGCAATTGTCAACGATCCGGCAGTAGATATCGTTGTTGAAGTAATGGGTGGATTAGAACCAGCGCGATCGCTGATTCTCCAAGCCCTGAAAAATGGGAAACACGTTGTCACTGCCAATAAAGCTGCGATCGCCCGTTTTGGAGCAGAAATTTTCACCGCTGCCAATCAAGCCGGAGTATACGTCATGTTAGAAGCTGCTGTTGGTGGTGGTATCCCCGTAATTCAACCCCTGAAGCAGTCATTAAGTGTTAACCGCATTCATACAGTAACTGGCATTGTTAACGGTACTACTAATTACATCCTGACACGGATGCAAACAGAAGGTAGCAACTTCAGCGATGTCTTAGCTGATGCCCAACGCTTAGGTTACGCGGAAGCTGACCCTACAGCTGATGTAGATGGCTTAGACGCAGCAGATAAAATTGCCATCCTTGCGTCACTGGGTTTTGGTGGGCGCATTCACTTAGAAGACGTTTATTGTGAGGGGATTCGGCAAGTTAGCAAGACAGATATTGCCTACGCTGAAAAATTAGGATTTGTAATTAAATTATTAGCGATCGCCAAACGCCATACCAGTGATAACTCTCAGCTTTCTGTTAGAGTCCATCCCACTTTAGTGTCCAAAGCGCACCCATTAGCTAGCATTAACGGTGTTTATAACGCCATTCTTGTAGAAGGGGAACCTATTGGACAGGTAATGTTTTTCGGCCCAGGTGCTGGTGCTGGTGCAACTGCCAGCGCTGTATCATCAGATATTTTAAATCTAGCTGCTACCCTTAAAACCAGTACAACTAACCCAAATCCCTTGTTTACCTGTGGGCATGATGATTACTGTGAAATTGCCCCGATTGCCGAACTCGTGACTCGGTTTTATGCTAGGTTCCTCACCAAAGACCAACCCGGAGTCATCGGTAAATTGGGTACTTGCTTTGGCAACTATGGCGTGAGCTTAGAGTCAGTTGTGCAAACAGGCTTTCAGGAAAAACTAGCAGAGATTGTGGTTGTTACCCATGATGTTCGAGAAGGCGATTTTAGACAAGCCTTGGCAGAAATTAAGGATTTGCCAGCAATTGATAGTATTCCCAGCTTGCTGAGGGTACTTTAAGAACTATGAAATATGAAGGATAAAGGATGAAAATTTCATACTTCATCTTTCATTATGTGGGTTAATTGTTTTAAGTACTCAACTTTATTGTTACCAGGGTAATTACGATGACAAATAGACCTCCTGACGATCCACAGTCATCTCAAACAACTGCCCTCGGCTTTGATGATTTTATAGGCATTTTGGTTGCCTTTAGCGCAATTGGAGGGATTTTGTTTTGGTCACTTTCCCGCCAAGATCCTGGGAATTTTAACTGGATAATGCCTAGGGTTAAACCCAGTCCCGTATCGCCATCCCCGGCTCCGACCTTAGAACCAACTCCAGATGTGAATTTAGACACCAGGCGATCGCTTCCAGATACAGATGTCACTGCACCTATTGATACTCCAGATTCAGGTGATGGGGTGATTTCTCCTCCTGTATTTCCACCTGCTAATATAGCTCCTCCCATCAACTCAACACCGAGGCAAAAACTTCTGCCTTTCCCAATAGGCTTTGAATCGTCAATTAAATCATCACCCCAGCCTTTAGTTTCTCCTGCTAAAAAAAAGTCAATTATTCCCCCACCAATCGCATTTAATGATGTGCCTACTGACTTTTGGGCAAGTCGTTTTATTGATGTTCTTTCTTCTCGTGGAATGATCAAAGGCTTTCCAGATTATTCTTTTCGACCCAATCAGCCTGTTAACCGTGCCGAATTTGCTGCCATACTCCAACAAACCTTTGACAAAGAGGGTACCAATTCCACCTTATCTTTTACAGACGTACCAACAACATCCTGGGCGACACCAGCAATTAACCAAGCTCTTAGCACTGGATTCTTAAAAGGCTACCCTAACAAAACCTTCAAACCAGAACAAAAAATTCCCCGTGTGCAAGTGTTAGTTGCCCTTGTTAGTGGATTGAATCTCAAAGAACCAGTAGCCCCAGATCAAGTTTTAAGTATCTACAAAGATGCTAAAGATATTCCTCAATATGCCACTGGTAAAATTGCAGCTGCTACAGCCAATGGCCTTGTGATTAACTATCCCGATTCCGAAACTCTTGCTCCCAATAAAGAAACCACCCGCGCTGAGGTAGCGGCAATGGTTTATCAAGCTTTAGTCAAAACCAGGAGAGTAGAGAAAATTACATCTCCATACCTTGTGCAGTCTTCCCAGTAACCTGACCAGTATTTAAAACTGAGAATATCAACTCCTTACAGTCAAACTCTAAATTCCAAAAAGATTTTTAAGTGGGAATTTTGAGAGAAGTCGAAGCGGCGGCTTCCAGAGGACACTTTGACAAACTGCCGTTATGTTAAGTATCCGTCCGCTTCGACTTCGATGATTTTCAATAGGAGCGTAAACTCCTTGAAAGCGTCTTCCTAAAGGGTAGCGCTAGTCAGATATTAAACTTATGGAGCGTTTTTACCAACAACTTGTGATTTAAGTGTTGTAATTTCGGTAGTTAACTCTTTTCTAGTTGATGCTTTGAGTAAATAGCGGTAAACAAACCAAGCAGAGTAACCAATACCAATCAACTCAAAAGTAGGTGCTACTAAAGGAATATCGTTCAAAGAATCTAATATTGCCAAGAGTACCTTAACTGTGACAATTGCTCCTACAATTAAACCAACGCTTACCAGAGGCTGCTTGTATTGATTGAAGAAACTGCTCACATATTCGGGCAGAGTTGCTAGAAAGCCAGAAATTTGTTCTCCATATTTTAGCCACTGATCCTGAGACTGTGTTGGAGGCTGAAGTTTGGTAATAGTTCCTGTTTGGGTGTTGATGTCTGACACTGTTGCCTCTGTGGACTTAGTTTCTGTGAATTCCGGTTCTTGCATTTTTACTCCTATAAATTTGACAGTTGAGTTTCTCTAATCCGGACAATTGCAAGCGCAAGGCTGCTGATTAGGCAATGCACTCGTGCATCAGCACAACTTTGTTTAGGAATAGGGTTTAGTTCCCTATAACCATAATTGCCCTGTAACCTCTACTGCATCAACTACAAGGTAGACAGCCAGTAGGAGGAAGGATAGAAGTCAGAAGGCGGCAGAATATATGAAAATCAGCTTTCTGAGTTCAGTTTTTGTAAATCAACTGAAATTCTCAGGTTGTGATTATCCTACACCGTGTTAGTTGCGGATTATTGTACTCATTAAAAGTACAAATCATGCAAAGATCAGACCACCTCTCATTTATATAAGCATAAACGCCAATTTTATTTGATATTAAAGCTATCTTAAGCCGCGTTCGTCAATTAACGTATTGGTTCTTGATATTAATGCGTAATAAAAGTTTTTATGTAATCATCTATACTATACAAAATGACTATTTTATGATACTTGCATCAAACTAGTCTAAGCTAATCGTCATTCTTTTTTCCAGGATAATTCGCTTATAGTAAGGGACTCCAGTCCTAGTTCTATGCAACTTCAATGCTTATTAGCTTAATACTTCAGAAGTTTAATATTAGGAAACAACTGTAAAAAATAAATTCTCCCATTCATTCAGAATTTTTTTCTTACTCCTTCCTGCTGACACAGCGATTGGTTATTTTTTATTGGAAAATTCCTTAATTGTTGGGGTAAGTTGAAGGATAATGTTTGCTAACAACCCACTTCTTTATCCTTCAACCAGCCCCTATTATGTTGTTTTAAACTAAACTATTTAGTTCAGCCTAGTCCCAATCGGGAATTTCTGCACCTTCTTCTCCGCCAACACCGATTCCAGTGTGAAATATTTCCGCATCAGTAATGTTTAGATCTTCCATTGATGCACCATACACATTAGAGTCGTAAATTTGAGCGCGAGTAAAATTCACCCTGTTGAGATTAGCTTTCTTGAAATTAACGTTAGTGACCATAGCTGAAGTTAAGTTAGCCCCTTTTAAATTGGCATTGGTGAAATCAGCACCTTCGAGGTTGGCTCCAGAAAGGTTCGCTCCTTGGAGATTTGCTCCTCGTAAATCAGCACCAATTAAATGAGCGCCACTGAGATCTACTCTTGATAGATTGCACCCAGTACATTCCCCGGTAGAAATTAGTCTTTGCAAATCCTGTGAATTCCCAGCGTTGACTGAGCCAATGAAAAATAGGGGAGTTGCTAAGGCTAAAGCCGCTAATGCCTGGAGTTTCATAAATTTTCCCCTTTGTGATTAAGTTGCGTCCGTTCTTTACCTCACACTTCTATTATCTCATTAAATTGCTTGACTATATTGATTTAACTCATCAGGTACTCTCAATCGGTCATGACTTTAGTGATGACGCTAGAAATACTATTGGTTCTAGTTTTTAGCCATTACTGATCAAGAAAATTTGTACAAATATGACTATTAAATTAGTGTTAAATCTTGTTAAGAAGTTATGCCACTATCATCATGATTTGTCATTAAACTTTGACCATTATTTTCCGGTTAATAAATAATACTTGATTGAATGGGTGTTTTGTAGCTTATATTACCAAAAAATCCCGCATATACTGTTTAACTAATTCTGGTTGTTCTTGCTGTACCCAATGTCCACAAGAGTGAATATACTTAACTTGTAAGTCTTTGACATAGGCTGACGTACCATAGGTGAGTTCTTTACCTAGTGCAGTATCATTTTCTGCCCATATCATCAGTGTTTGGACATTTAAAATACTCCAATTTTTATTGGATACAAATGTCTGAAAAATGTTTCTATAATAGTTCAACATTGCCGTCGTAGCGCCAGGTTTTGCAGCAGCATCTTTATAAGCTCTTATGTCTGATTCAGTAAAAGCATTTTTATTAACTGCTGTGCCTTGAATAATCGTTACAATGGCTTGGCAATCTGAAAATTCTAATAACAATTCTGGAAGCCAAGGTAGTTGAAATAAGAAAATATACCAGCTACGAAGTAATTGTTGAGGAGTATATAAACTTTGAGTAAACTTAGCCGGATGAGGTAAATTAAGTATAATTAAGCGTTCTACCATCTCAGGATGAGCGTATGCAAAAGACCAAGCGATCGCACCTCCCCAATCATGTCCAACTAAAATACACTTATCGTATCCTAATCCTTTAATTACTCCTTCTACATCTTTGACAAATTCATCCATCACATAAGCTGATTGATCTTTTGGCTTCTCGCTATCGTTATAGCCACGTAAATCAAGAGCAACAACTTTAAAATATTGAGCAAATTCTGGAATTTGGTGTCGCCACGAATACCAAAATTCAGGGAAACCATGCAGCATTAACATCAAGGGGCCTGTTCCTTGGGTGACATAATGCAATTTAATGCCGTTGGTATTGATATATTCGTGTTTCCAAGAACTTTTTATTTCAGACATAAGTAACAAAAATTGATTATTGTCAGAGATTATTTACAAGTATTACATGTTTTTATTTTAGACATTATTCTGTTTTCAATAATGTCTTTGATCAAAGACATTATGAAGGTAGTATTCTACGAGAAAAATTAATAAATTTGACCTTTGATAGATGCGAATTATAGATAGATATTGCTAAAAACATAAGTATAATTATCTTCAACTACCATGACACAAAATCTAACGCACCATCGTTCACAATGGGTTGAGCGACTGGCGCGGTTTGGCTATATTTCTAAAGGAATAGTTTACGCGATCGTTGGGCTGCTAGCAGTACAAGTGGCTTTTGGTACAGGTGGTAGAACCACAGACACTAAGGGCGCTCTCCAGACAATTGTCAATCAGCCCTTTGGTAAGTTTTTATTAGCATTAGTTGCAATTGGCTTGATTGGATACGTAGTTTGGCGTTTTATACAGGCAATTCAAGACCCTGAACATAAAGGTCATGATGCCAAAGGTTTAATGAAGCGAATTGGTTATGCAATTAATGGTTTTGCTTATGCAGGCTTAGCCTTTAGTGCCATGCAAATTGTCATGGGTTCAGGTGGTGGCGGGAATAGTAATTCTACTGAAGATTGGACAGCACGTTTGCTTTCCCAACCTTTTGGTAGATGGTTAGTTGCAACTGGAGGAGTACTGATAGTTGCTTTAGGTTTCTATCAATTTTATAAAGCTTTCAGTACCAAATTCCGTAGAGAACTCAATTTAAGCGAGTTGAGCAACACAGAAAGCCAATGGGTAATCGGGATTTGCCGCTTTGGTTTAGCCGCAAGAGGTGTAGCATTCGGTATTATTGGTTGGTTTTTAATTCAAGCAGCTAGGCAGTCAGATGCTAGCGCCGCCGGAGGTTTAGATCAAGTGTTACAAACATTAGCCCAACAACCTTACGGAACTTGGCTTTTGGGTATTATGGCGTTCGGCTTAGTTGCTTATGGAATTTATGAAATTGTACAGGCACGATATCGGCAGTTAGCCATAAATTAAAAAATATAGCCCAGATAATTTTAGTTTCTGGAAATGGCAACAATAGAAACGCGGGGCATTTGGCTGACCACTACTGATAGTAAGGTGTTGCTTTCTCAGCAACGCATTGCCGAAGCTATGGATTTCCTTGCCGAGACAGGATTTAATGTGGTGTTTCCTGTGGTTTGGAACAAAGCTGTTACGCTGTATCCTAGTTCCACAATGCAGCAAACTTTTGGGATGGAAATTGATCCTCTATGTCAAGGCCGTGATCCTTTACAAGAGGTAGTTGTGGAAGCGCGACGGGTTGGATTAAAGGTTATTCCTTGGTTTGAATACGGGTTTGCCAGTTCTTATAATTTGAACGGTGGTGTACTTTTGCAGAGAAAGCCGCAATGGGCAGCCTATGACTGTAACGGCAATTTATTGAAAAAAAATGGTTTTGAGTGGTTAAATGCTCTTGACCCCCAAGTGCAGGAATTTTTGTTGAACTTGGTGTTGGAAGTTGCGAGTAATTATGATGTGGATGGCATTCAGGGAGACGATCGCTTTCCCGCATTACCCTGCGAAGGTGGCTACGATCAAGTAACTATTGCCCGTTATCACCAACAATTTCACCACAATCCGCCACAAAACCCCAAGGATAGGCAATGGCTGCAATGGCGTGCAAACATTCTCACAGATTTTTTGGCACGTCTTTACACAGAGGTCAAAGCCGTTAATCCTAATTTATTAGTGTCGATAGCTCCTAATATTCATGATTGGGCATTCCAAGAATACTTGCAAGATTCACCCAGATGGTTGCAACAAGGACTAGTCGATATTATCCACCCCCAGATTTATCGCCGCGACTTTCAAAGCTACAAAGCGATTGCAGATAAACTAGTAAATCAACAGTTTACAGATCTAACATTGCCAAAGTTAGCACCGGGAATTTTGATGAAGTTAGGATCTTATTGTATTAGTCCCGAATATTTGGTACAAGCAATAGAATATAACCGCGATCGCGGCATTAATGGTGAAGTATTCTTTTTTTACGAAGGTTTGCGAAAGAATAATAATGCCCTAGCTAAAGTATTGCGGAATAATCTTTATGCTAAACCTGCCTCATTTCCCACTTTGTCAGATTTGAATGGTTCAGGTGTAAGCAGTAAGAGATCTTCTATTTGGCAGAGAGTCAAGAATTTTTTGAGAAATTAGATCCCCGACTTCTTAAAGAAGTCGGGGATCTTGTTGTTCCAGAAAAATAGCACCTTGTAGAATGTGAGCCGAATTTTGGGAATAATACTCATGGTTTTGAGACTATCGTTTTAGTCAAGCTCACGCCATGAGAGTGTTATTTTTGGTTAATAAAAAAACTTTATCTTGGTTAAATCTCTTATTTTGCTGTGTTTGGTGGCTCTACTGGTTATTTATTTCAGCCTTGCCAGTATATGCAACTACCACAAATTCAATCGACACCTTACGACAGCAGCAGCAACAAATTAATCAAGAACGCCAAAATATGGTTCAGGAGCGCGATCGCTTGACTAATTTGCAACAAGCAGCACAAAATCGCCTGACTGGTATCAACCAAAACCTCAAAACTACAACCAGCTACATTCAAGATAGTGAGTTGCGATTACAACTTGCTACCCAACGCCTCCAGCAATTAGAAGCTGATTTAGCTGTGGCACAACGTTCTTATGAAGAGCGCCAAATAGCCACAGTAGCAAGGTTGCGTTATCTCCAGCGATCGCCAGCCTCTCAAGGATGGGCAGTTTTGCTTCAAAGTCAAAATATCAGCGACTTTATTAGCCGTCGCTATCAATTAAAGCTAGTCTACCGGGCAGATCAACAAATTTTGGTCAAACTCAACGCCCAAGCAAACCTGATTAACAAACAAAAAATAGCAGTAGAACAGCAGAAAAACGAAATGGCCTTGATTCGTGGGCAATTACTGGCACAAAAAGCCGATTATCAAACTCAAGCCCAGTCACAGTCCGAATTAATCCAACGCTTAAATAATGATCGCCTAGCTTTGGAAGCAGCAAAAAATCAGCTAGACCAAGATTCTAAAAATCTAGAAGTTTTAATTCAACAGAAAGTAGCAGCAGCAAGAGCCAGAGAGTCAGCGCAGACTAAGACAAATAGCCGTACCAGCATCATCATTCACGGAACTGGGATGTTTACCTATCCTAGTGATGCTCCTACTAGCAGTCCCTTTGGTTGGCGGATGCATCCAGTTTTGCGATATCGGCGGTTTCATGCAGGTCTCGATTTTGCCGCTAGCTATGGCAGTACGATTCGCGCAGCCGATTCGGGAACAGTGATTTTTGCTGGATGGTACGGTGGTTATGGCAGAGCTATAATTATTGACCACGGCAAAGGTATCACCACACTCTACGGACATAGCAGTGAATTGTATGTTTCTGAGGGGCAAACAGTACAACGAGGACAAGCGATCGCGGCTGTAGGTTCTACAGGCTTATCTACTGGCCCTCACCTCCACTTTGAAGTCCGCAGCAATGGTACACCCGTAAACCCTGCTAATTATCTTTAGCTCCAAAATTTACTTGTGTAGGCGTTTTTCACAAGGATTGCCGCAGGCATCGTTGATTTGGCGGCAAATTTAATCACAAGCGTGCTATAATATATAAGACTTAAGGGCGCGTAGCTCAGTGGATAGAGCAACAGATTCCGGTTCTGTGGGTCGGGGGTTCAAATCCCTCCGCGCTCGTTACCTTTTATCGATTAACCACAAAATAAAGAGGTCATTTTCTCTAACCTCAATTGTTGTTACAGTTGAACACTGACTTAATCTGGCCTGTACGGATGACTACGGTTGGTGCAATAAATGAGTAAGCATAAACAATAAACGTTGTTTCATATCTCTTGCTACGCTAATATTTGCTTGCTAACATTTGTTAAGTAAACATCTAAATTCTAGGCAAATTAAAAAGCTGTGTTGTTTTTAATAGCTTCTCCTTAAATTTTCTTCTTGATTCTGCAATATATTAAGTATCTACTAAGCTAATCCGCTTTTAAGTTGCATAATTCTTAGCCTTAGAAAGACATGTGGATGTAAAGAAGGCAAGATATACCAGATGCAATTTAAAGGGTTATTAGCTTAAAAAAGACAGGTAATCAAAGAACTCGCATGACAGTAAAAACTAATAGTTATGAAATTCAGAATGAAGACACATATTACGCTATTTGTATATCAAATTAGATAGAAAAATTTTGCTGATCATTCAAACTAAGTTAAAGAGAGAACCTTTGATTAAGGTAACTAATAATTCCAATTTATGCAGCTTTTTAACACAATTTTCCAAGTAAATTATGAATAATAAAAAATGGGCTGTAAAACGACTGACAATAAATCTTACTACAAGCGAGGCAGAAATAATAAAACAATACTGTGCAATGACAGGAAGACCAGCAACCGACGTTATTCGGGAACTGATCCGCTCTCTTGAGGTAGAGGAAATAAGTAATTGAAAATTTCTCAAATCCAATTTATTACTAAAGTAGTTAAGAATATTTGATTAATAAGTAGTGAAATGAGAGTATATTCCAGGACTTACGCAAAACTTGCCAAAAAGCTTAATTTATCGAACCGCCAAGTCGCCAAGAACGCCAAGAATTCGTAGAGTGTGCGTAAGTCCTATTCATTTATAACAAAGCTAGTTAATCTGGTAGCTTACGAACAAGCTCTTTAATTACCTCCTTTTCTTCTTTGCCTGTCTCTTTACAGTACTTTTCAAGTGTTTTAGCTTCGTCTAATGCTAAGTCAACGTTAATTTGTTTGTCGGTATTTTTTTTACTCATACTTCATTAATTAGGTGTACTACTTGCTTTTGTACTTTATAAGCTGCTAACAGAAAAAATAAAGATGCTATTCGTTATAACTCACCCAAAAATTGGTGCTAATAATTTTTGAATAAATGCCAGAACGTTACCAACACTAAAGTTGAGCATTAGCAAAATTTTTGATAAGTGCTAATTACCTTTTTTACATTTGGCATTCGGGGTTGTTCGTTAAAAGCTTAGTATCTTGCTTAATCAGGATTACTGTGTTCAAACATAGTAATTAGTTAATCGCTTCAAAATCACTCCTAGCAACACATAGCAACGGTAATGGGTTAAAGTGTATGCACAGAATTACTGTTGTTTGCAACAGTATTGTTATTATGCTGCTAAAAATAGTACTTTTAGTTTGCCTTGTTCAGATTTATATCTAAAGGAATATGTATAACTTAATTGGCAAAAAAATGGTTATTTTTTATACAAATGTCCCAAATACTAATATGTTTAAAAACTCTTCAAAACTCTGATACAGACTTTTAAACTGACGCAAATCGTCAATCTTGATTTTTGACGTATCAACCCAAAACGAAACATCACGTTTGACGACAATCGCCAGCTATAGTGATGACATGCCCTAGTTATATTGTTCTTAACCAGATTTCGGTTCTGTCGGTCGGGGGTTCAAATCCTTCCGCGCTCGTTTCTTATAAGTTAACTAATTATTTGTAACTGTTAACAGGTTAAGTTTCATCTCTATGGGATAGAGAAAAATTCAGAACTGCACATACGACCCATGTCATGAGAACCCTGTCCTGTAGAATATGACTATAGTCACGTTTAAAAATAGCCAGAAACAAACTCAGTAAAGCCGCGTCATTACATACATTAGAGAGATAAATGGAAGCCCCACTATGACACGCCTTGATCGTTGGAAATTTGGAACTGCCGCACTAATGACAATGGCAATTACTACAGTTGCTATTACTCCATTGATTACATTAGCTCCTGCTCATGCACAATACAACATTGGGCAATCTAGAAACATAACCATTCCTTCGGGAGTCAGTTTTCCTGTGAGAGCAGAAAGTGAAAAAATTACTGTTAAACCTGGGGAAACTAAATCTCTAAGACTGAGAATCGCCAATGATATTATCGACAACAGAAGAAATGTATTGATTCCCAGAAATACTGAAATCGTTGGACAGCTAGAACCTGTAAATCTAGATACTTATTCGAGAGATAGAAATAGTAGACAAGGTGTGCGGTTCGTAGCTCAAGAGTTAGTATTCTCCAACGGTCAGCGTCAGCAGATCAATGCTACTTCTCAGACCTTTACTACAACTGAAAAAGTTTCCCAAGGCCCGAATACTGGTCAGGTTTTAACTGATGCAGCTATTGGTGCAGGTGCTGGTCTTTTAGGTTCCCTAGTTACAGGGAATCGTAGAATCGATGATTTAAAACCTGTTATTGGCGCGGCTGCGGGTGCGGGAGCAAGTGTACTATTGCGGAAACAAGAAACCGAAGCCTTTGTCCTTAGACCTGAACAGGATTTAAGACTTACACTAAATTCTAATTTGACACTGTATCGCTATTAAGCTTAACTCATTTTCAGTCGTGAACTTAATCATTCCCGATTAGCGATCGCCACTTTAGCTATAGTGGGCGATCGCTTCATTTTTAATAGTAAAAAATATCTTTTTTTTTGAGCAACTATTCTGCCTCTAATATAGTCTCAGCTAATATCCATATTGGTCTGATAGCAAGTAATATGCTTTAGGTATTAGGTAATTTTACTATTATCTAATACCTTTTTTTTAGGATATAAAGTTTTTTAAGCAAACCTATATTTGAAGTAAAACCAGTTACATAAAAACTCCCAAAAAAGGAACTTTCTATTTATAGAAATGTCTAAGTAATTAACAGAAGAAAAAATAATTTTACTGGAGTAAAAATAATGTCTACTTTAAATCGTTGGCAATCTAGAACATCTGCTTTTATGGCTTTGAGCCTCACAGTAGGCACTATAGCTCCCTTAATTACAGCAGCACCATCTTTAGCTCAAACTACCTTTTCTGATGTTTCATCTAATTATTGGGCATCACAATTTATTCAACAATTATCACAACGAGGTGTAATTGCTGGGTTTCCTGATGGTAGCTTCCGCCCAGAAGAACCTGTGACACGCGCTCAATTTGCTGCAATGGTCAACAAAGCTTTCCAAAAAGCCCAGCAGCGTCAGCCAATTGGATTTGTGGATGTGCCAAGCAATTATTGGGCATCAAATGCCATTCAGCAAGCTTATACTATTGGTTTCTTATCGGGATACCCTGGCAATCGCTTTGAACCTAATCAGGCTATTCCCCGCCAACAGGTTTTGGTTTCCCTCGCCAATGGTCTGGGATATACTCCCAGTGGTAACGTTAACAGCACTCTGCAATACTTTAATGATGCCTATAACATTGCTGACTATGCCCGTAGTCCGATTGCAGCAGCAACTGAAAAGCAAATTGTAGTGAACTATCCTAACGTTAAGTTCTTAAATCCCACTACAACCGCTACACGCGCCCAAGTAGCAGCTTTTATCTACCAAGCGCTAGTTAGTTCTAATCAAGCCTCAGCAATTAACTCACCTTATATTGTGGCTGTGGGACAAACTACGCCAACACCCGTAGCTGTAACCATTCCCCAAGGGACTGCTATCCCAGTCAAGTATGACAAGGCAGAAAAGATTCTTGTGAGTAAAGATGAAACAGCACCTTTGACATTAACAGTATCGCAGAGCGTAGTTACGCAAGAAGGAGCTGTGGTGATTCCTGCTGGTAGTCAAGTTATTGGTCAATTAAAACCTGCTACGGGCGGTTCTCAATTTGTTGCTGAGAGACTAGTTTTGACCACAGGTCAGGAGTATCAGATTAACGCTACTTCTGAAGTCATTACCAAAAAAGAAACTGTAAACAAGGGTACTAGTACTACTACAATCCTCAAAAATACAGTTTTAGGTGCAGGAGCCGCCGCCGCAGTATCTGCCGTCACAGGCGATCGCGCTATCGCCACAGAAGAAGTCTTAGGTGGTGCTGGTATCGGTGCATTAATAGGGCTATTCTTTGGTAAAAACAGTGTTGACTTAATCGCTATCAACCCAGATACCGATTTGCAAATGACAATCAATCAAAATTTGTTGGTTTCACTTAAATAGTTACTAGCCAACATATTTAATTACGAATTACGAATTACGAATTACGAATTCTCCACTTCCGGCAACCAAATAATAAACGTGGTTCCCGGAGTATTGAGTGAACTAATATCTGAATTAATTGCAGGGCTGAAAACTTCAATTTCGCCCTGCATTTGTTCGATTAATTGTTGAGCGATCGCTAGCCCCAAACCCGTACCAGGAATTTGAGTTTGAGCTTGCACACCCCGATAGTGCCGTTCTCCAAGATGTGCTAAATCTTGTGGGGGAATGCCAGGGCCAGTATCACTAATAGCAATTCCTTGGAACTTAGCTTTTTTTTGCCCTGCCTGGATGGAAATCTTGCCACCAGTAGGCGTATATTTAAGTGCATTATCAATAATATTGCTCAATACTTCTCGTAATGCTTTAACGTTAACTTTTACTAGGGGTAAATTGCCAGGGATTTGTGTTTGTAGTTGCAGATGGCGCTCTTGTGCTATGGCTTGAGTTGAAACTAACAATGGCGTTAATAAATCTTTTAAATAGCAATTAGTCGCTTGATCTCCCGTTCCCGGCAATAATAATGCTGGTTTGGATTCTTGTTGGACAGTGGCTTCTACAAATACTTCGTTTTCGGGCAGTGATCGTGGTATTAAATCTAACTCTGTCCAGTCAATAACTTTATCAAACTCTTGAAGTAATTCTTGTAGGCGATCGCTTTCTCGGACAATATTGGCTCCCACTTCTCGGTTAGGATCACCTGTTCGCAGTCGCTTTAATAGCAGTTTGCCAAAGGTTCGTAATGCTGTTAATGGGTTGCGAAACTGGTGCAAGAGGTTATCTAACAAATCTCGTTGCTGTTCTTGCAAAATTTGTTGTTGATGCAGCTGATGTTGCAACCATGCTCGACGTTGATCCAAAATACAAGCGATCGCCAGCGTTTGAACTATCCTTTGAATTTCGCTTTGTTCCTGTTCGTTCCAAGGTCGATCTTCCCTACTTGTCACCAATAAACCCATCATTACGCCCTCATGGATCAAAGGCAACACGATTTGGTTTTGACTGAACAAATATTCATCTTTTAAATAAGGTTGCTCAGTATTTGGTATTTCTGTCTCCCGTGAAGAACTAGGAGATTCCGATCCTGCTGTCAATAATTTTCCCTGTTGCTGGGGTAGTAGCAAAACATTGCCTATTTGGAGTTGCTTGCGTGCCGTTGCTTCATTAATTTCTTGCCCTGGCTGCAATACTGCTGTCTCTGGATAAACTACCACAGGAATCAGTTTTGCCTCGCCTGTTGGAGCCTCTACCAATTCTTGTGTTAGGTAAACAACACTTAAAGTTGCTCCCAGCCCTTGGGTTAGTAGTGCTATTTGCTCTCGACATAGAGCAACAAAATCTGAACTGGCAGACATTAACATTTTTCAGCTCTTGCTCAGGATCACGGAATTTGAGGGAAGATTAAAGAAGACACTTAGTTTTCCCTCATTCATTTAATAAAGCTTAACTAAAACTTCTCAGTAATAGCTTGCTCCTGGGGATTATATCTTCGACCACTATTGATTTATATATATGCAAAAATATTATTTTTCCCGTATCAAAAGTTAAAAAACTATTGATTTTTTGAACTAGAACTTATATAATTGCGACGGATTTTGTAGCTATAACTACAATCTATCAGCTTGAAAGAGGAGGACAATAGGTTGGCAAGGAGACGGAAACGCAAAAGTCGTCGTCGCCAAGAAGGACGACGAATTCTAGAACACGTGCCTCAATATAGCATCGAAAGCGGCGAAGAAAAACCTGTGACAGCAGCGAGAAAATTTATTCAAGCTGAGAGGATCGCGCCACCTGCTTTGCTACTCGTAAAGCGAAATGAACACACTACAGACCGTTATTTCTGGGCAGAAAAGGGACTGTTTGGCGCTCAATACGTAGAAGAAAACCATTTCTTGTTTCCCAGTCTACGGACATTAGAAGCTCCTGTAGGTATTGAACCTTTGGCTGTGGCTGTAGCTAGTCGCTAACCATAAATGGTTATTTTAATGTGTTGAATGTGTCTTCTGGCAATCATTTAACTGGCAAAGTTGCTCAGTTTATACAAGATTTTGGCTTTTTTTAAGTTTGTAGCTGATTTGCCAGTAGACCTTATGTCCAAGTAATTGGACAATCAACTCTGATCAAGCCATTTTGGTTTGTATAGTAGTGATTTTGAAGTCTAATGATGCAGAAGGGAGTCAGGATAGAGCGAAATGCATCCAAAAGCGAGAGTTGAGTTGCGCTCTCATCTAAGGGATTGCCCAGGAAGAAAGCTCTGTCAACAAACTACAGCTTTTTCCCTACGGCATTTCGTCGTAGGGAAAGCCTACATCCCACCAATCGTCTTTCCTCCTCCCTAATGTCCATTTCCTCAAGAATTGTCCAGAAGTCTGCATTTCACATTAAAAGCGACGGTACAGAAAACCAAATTTACTCACTTAGCTTAAACTGTAGTGTCTTTTGTAACTCACTGAGTTCATCTCGATGGGCAATTACAGTCAGCTTACTTGAGAAGTGTTGCTGACTTGGATTTGTTTCCAGTTTTAGTGACACTTTCTCAAGTCTTCCAGCTTTTTTCCAATAAAAAATACCACTTAAAGGCGAAAGTAGTACGATTCCTAGAAAAAGAGTACCAATGCTAGGAATCACCATAGACAGAACCAATGCTAGACAAGCAAGTCCAGCTGATGCCAGCAGTGTTAAAAATACGGCTAAAAACCAGCTTGGTTTCACAAACCCTTCAAAAGTTACTTGGTTTTTTTCCCGATCTACCGCTGCCACTCGATAAGATCGAGAGCGAAAATACTCCTGTAATTGCGGCATTAAGGTAGCTTCGTCTTGCTCCGATACCAGTTGCACTACTTCTGTACGGTCTTTGGTCGAGGCACGAATAAAGAAAATGAGCCCAACCGCTAACAACAAAGTTAGCAGCAACGTGGATGGCAGAATAGCAGTATCCATAACTAATTGTTAGTTTTTGACTGGAGGAGATTTATTCATTATCAATATCAATTATTCGTTAATTTGTCCTCCGATTGATGTACTCGTACCAAAGCTGGGCTAAATCCTGTGCTTGAACTTGCCATTCTGGAGAAACTTGGTACATCCGCCTGGGTCGTCCCCGACCTTCGAGTTTCTTCCAATACCCAGTGATTGCCCTTTGGTCTTCAAGAAATTTGATCGCACTATAAAGTACGGTATCAGAAAGCCGATAGGTTGGATATTCAGTTTCCAATTGTTGGATCAACTCGGTTCCGTAGGATTCACCTCGTAGCAAAATATACAAAATATAACAAACTGCTAGTTCCTGACAGAGGTAAGTTGGCGGAGGATTCTCAAAGAATTGATATATATCCTCAAGTTTCATGGTTAGTGAATGGCTAAAAAAATGCCCTAGGGTAGAATCTATAATCCTTGTAGTAAGTATATAACGCTACTCTAAACGAGGAAGCATTATGATAGTGCTACTGAGGCAGAACTTCCAAAACGTAAACATTAGACAGCGACTCACGTCGCTAAACTCACGGGAGGATGGTGAGAAATTTTAGGGGCGCAAGATCTACGCCCCTATTTAAGCTCTAGGCGGTGTGGTGAGGAGCAATTAAGGCAATGGTACAGCCATTGTCTTGGTGTTAAGTGATGCCGAGCTGGTTAGAACTGCTTAAGCATAAAATGCCATCGAAGAAATTTTACAGGTAAAATGCCTTTTTGTCTGCAAAAGTTAATAAACACTTTGTTTGATAGTGATTATCCCGGTGTAGAGCCTCAAAAATTAAGCCAAGTTCAGACTATTATGCGTATAAACACAAATAAAGCAAGCATTTAGTACTGATTGTCTAAACTTGAGATATTCATCTCGTATCTGGTAAGTGTGATAGTAAATTTAGCAAATGCCTAGCACATTGGTGATTCAGTATGTCGCAAACTCCGGACACTCCATCGTCTTCGTCTAATCTTAGGGCAATAGCCCAAACCTTTCGCCTAATAGGTTGGATTAGCTTCTGGATTCAGTTAGTACTAGGCGTAGTTTCTGGCATAATTGTGCTGCTGTTCGCCATATTTAGTCAAAGAGCTGGCAGCCCCAGTAATAATCCTGGAACTGGCTTTGGTGTCTTTTTAGCAGTTTGTGGATTAGTTATTTTGGGCGGAGGCATTTATTTAGCTTATCGTTACACCAGAATTGGCAATCGACTGCAATCTTCCAACCCCAGCAACCGTCCTCGTAAGAGTGAAACTGTGCAAGTATTACGCTTGGGACTGTGGGTGAATTTAGGAGGAACACTGGTGACGCTTTTGGGGGCACAGGCGATCGTTGGTACGCTGGTAGCAAGGTCTATATCTCCCCAAGCTATAACTACCCAATTTTTTGATCCCACCAGGATTATTAGCGGTTTAGACATGCTTGTAGTACAGGCAAATACCAACACTGTATCAGCGCACTTTGCTGGACTTATAGCGTCGCTTTGGCTACTCAATCGCGTCAACCGACCTTAAAAGCCAAAGTAGTGCAATTTTCTAGCACTGACAAAATTGGCAGGGCAGAATTTTGATCACAAGAAATAAAAATTTGTCTTTGTTCAAATCCACGCCAGTTCACTCAAGTCGGTGGCACTTCCTACCCTGCGGGTTCCGCTTTAGCGGTACAAGTCGGCATAGCCGACGACACTTGCTACAACGGGGAGCCACTGCGGTCTTGGGGTTTCCCCAAGTAGAGCAAGTGGCGTGGGAACCCCCTTTCAGGTTCGGGGGTTCGCAAGACGCTCCTTCGTCGCTAACGCTGCGCTAACGACGGGAACCGCCAAGACTGCGACCCCCTCACCGCAAGGCAGTGTCTCCCCAACGGAGTGCCTTGGGAACCCGCCCACATGACTGGCTCCCTAATTTTAGTTATGGGGATTTCCCTGTTGACTTTTAATTTGCTTTTCCTGTCACAGCAAGTCAAAATCAGTATATGCTGAAGTTTTGGCAGGCGAAAGACTGAGAAAAATCTGTGCTGGATATTAAGCAAATACGGGAAAATCCACAACTAATTCAAGAACGGTTGAACAGTCGTAGTGGTAAGTACGATATCGACCCGATATTACATTTAGATCGGCAACAACGGGAATTGGAAGTGACACGTAGTCAAATCCAAGCTCGTAGTAACGAAATCGGTAAAATTGTTGGGCAGAAGATTAAATCTGGCATTACTCCTCAAGATCCAGAAATTCAATCCTTGCGGGACGAAGGTAACTCCATTAAAGCTACGTTGAGTGAACTAGAACCCCAAGAGAAAAATCTCAAAACTGAAATTGAGCAATTAATACTAGCACTCCCCAACTTGCCCAGCGACTCTACACCTGTTGGTAAGAGTGAAGAAAATAACGTAGAAGTACGCCGCTGGGGTGATGAGTATATTGCCCAGAGTCCGGATATTCTCCCCCACTGGGAAATTGGCGAAAAGTTGGGTATTCTAAATGTTGAGCGAGCTGTGAAAGTTGCTCAAAGTCGCTTCATTACCCTTATAGGCGCTGGTGCAGCGTTGGAAAGGGCATTAATTCAATTTATGCTTGATCTTCAAACTCAAGCTGGGTATTTAGAAGTCAGTCCGCCACTTTTAGTTAATACTGCATCTTTGACAGCGACTGGTCAATTACCCAAATTTGCTGAAGAAAGCTTTAAATGCGCTGATGATGACTTGTGGCTAATTCCTACGGCGGAAGTTCCAGTTACTAACCTCTACCGTGGTGAAATTCTCACTGCTGAAGACTTGCCTATCTATCACTGTGCTTACACTCCTTGTTTTCGCCGCGAAGCTGGTAGTTATGGGCGCGACATGCGAGGATTAATTCGTCTGCATCAATTCAATAAGGTGGAACTGGTTAAATTTGTCCATCCCAGCACTTCCTTTGACGAATTGGAAAAGTTGGTGGGGAATGCAGAAGCGATTTTACAAGCACTGCAACTACCTTATCGAGTCATAAATTTATGTAGTGGAGATTTAGGATTTTCTTCCACTAAAACCTATGATTTGGAAGTCTGGTTGCCTTCTTCTGGCAAATATCGGGAAATTTCTAGCTGTTCCAATTTTATAGATTTCCAAGCACGACGGGCTGATATTCGTTTTAAAGAAGTAGGGAAGAAAGGCACTCAATTTGTGCATACTCTGAATGGTTCTGGTTTAGCAGTAGGACGCACAATGGCAGCAATTTTGGAGAATTATCAACAACCAGATGGAACTGTGAAGATACCAGAAATGTTACAGCCTTATTTAGGGCGCGAGGTATTGTAATTTAGTGTTCAATAGGCGTGTAATTGAGCGCTTGTTGAATAGGAATAGTAATTGCAAATTGAGCGCCTTCTCCTGGAGAGGAATTTACTTCTAAAGTTCCGCCATGTTTTTCTACAATAATTTCATAGGCGATCGCTAACCCTAAACCAGTTCCCTTACCAAGAGGTTTGGTAGTAAAAAACTGGTCAAACACTCTTTGTTGCACTTCTTCGGGCATTCCTACACCATTGTCAGCAATCTCAATCAATATAGACTTTTCATCATTCATAACTGCTGTGCGAATCCAAATTGTCGGAGATTGCTCATTAGTAGTTGTTTCGACCTGGTCGATTAATTCATCAATAGCATCAATAGCATTAGATAAGAGATTCATAAAAACTTGGTTGAGTTTTCCGGCATAGCACTCTACTAAAGGTAAATCACCGTACTCTTTCACCACGTTGATATTTGGTCGTAGCGACGTAGCTTTGATACGACTACCCAAAATTATCAAAGTACTGTCAATACCATCATGCAATTGCACTAACTGTAGTGCTGTTTCATCTAACCGCGAGAATAATCGCAGCGATCGCGCAATGTTTTCCACCCGTTCAGTTCCCATCGTCATTGAGGATAAAAGCTGCGGTAGGTCTTGCTTGAGAAATTCTAGTTCAATTTTAGTTGAGTAAGCTTGAATCTCAGGAATAGGATGAGGTGTATAAATTTCATATAAATGTAACAATTTCAACAAGTCTTCGATATATTTTTGAGCATGAATTAAGTTACCGGAAATGAAATTTACCGGATTATTGATTTCATGAGCAATTCCTGCAACTAATTGCCCTAAAGAAGACATCTTTTCTTCCTGCACTAATTTCAATTGAGTTCTACGCAATTCTAGGTGGACATTGATTCGGGCTAATACCTCTTCATGCTCAATAGGTTTAGTAATATAGTCTACTGCTCCTATTTGTAGTCCCTTTACCTTATCAACTGTTTCGGAAAGAGCCGTCATAAAAATTACTGGAATATCCTTAGTTTTGGGATTATGTTTGAGGCGACGGCATGTTTCAAACCCATCAATTCCTGGCATCATTACATCCAATAAAATTAAATTTGGTAAAGTTTCTTGCACTTTTTCTAAAGCACTTTTACCATTTTTAGCAACAGAAACTCTAAAGCCAGCTTGATTTAGTATTTCAAATAAAACTTTAATATTAGTTGGTATATCATCAACGATTAAAATTGAATTATTGGGGATATTTTTCATAACAAGCATTCTCAAGTATATTACTAGACTAAAATTTTTGTGATTTAATGTTAAAAAAATTATAATTACGATAATTTTGGTTTAATAAACTCAACAATAGCTTCATCTTCAAACTCCTCAAGTAGCTCTAAAATTTTATTAGTAAAGGGTGTGTACTCAGCATTTAACCTTTGAAGACGATTTGCTTCTTCTTGAATTTCCCAAACATAACCCGCTTTAGCCGCTTGATATAAATCAGTTAGCTCCGTCGATGGTGGAAATATTATTTCTTGAAAATCAACATCCAAAGTTGCAAAAGATTGATTTGACTGATAAATCCAAACTAATTGCAAGTAATTTTGTAATTTTTCAAGCAATTCATCAACTTGCACAGGTTTAGGCAAAAAATCATTACAACCTGCTTCTTGGCTTTGTTGGCGGTTAAAGGTAAATACACTAGCGGAAGAAGCAATGATTACTGTTTCTTTAAATTCTGGTTGAGAACGCAAAAGTTGTGTCATTCTAAAGCCATCCATTACAGGCATTGCCAAATCAGTAATAATTAAATTTGGTTGGCATGCTTTTGCTTTGTCTAAACCATCTTGACCATTAACAGCTTCGATCAATTTAAACCCTAATGGTTCCAGTAACTTGACAATAACAGCACGATTTTCCCCAAGGTCGTCAACAACTAAGATAGTTATTTCTTTACCTTCATATTTAATGATATTCAGAGAATTTTTATCTAATGGTGATACTTCTAGAGATATGTAATTTGTAACTGCTGGTAAATCTAAATCAAACCAAAATTTGCTACCTTGACCATAAATACTTTCAACTTGAATTTCACCACCCATCATTTCCACAATTTGGCGACTTATGGCTAGCCCTAAACCTGTGCCTTCAGTCTTGAAAGAAATTTCTCCAACCTGCTCAAAAGGCAGAAATATTTTCTCCAATTGCTCTGGAGTCATGCCAAATCCTGTATCTTCAACTTGAAATCTGATTGTAGTAATTGGTAATTGTTGGTTTGGGCTAATGTCTTCGGATGATCTTCTTTGATTAACTACTCCTACCGTAAATGTTACTGTCCCATAATCTGTAAATTTAATAGCATTCCCCACAAGATTAATCAATACTTGTCGTAGGCGTTTTTCATCAGCATAAATAAAATTTGGTATATGGTTATATATCTGATAATTAAAAGTAATTGCTTTTTGTTCCGCTTTCACGCGGCAAATATCACCAACTCCTATAAAAAAGTTTTTTAAATTAAAATTTTCTGGATAAAGTTCTAATTTTCTAGCTTCGATTTTTGAAAGATCTAAGATATCATTAATTAGTGTCAAAAGATGAGAGCCGCATTTATAAATAATACTGATAGCATTTTTTTGTTGAGAACTAGGATTTTGATCGCGTTGTAAAATTTGGGCGTAGCCAAGAATACCATTAAGGGGAGTGCGAAGTTCATGACTCATATTGGCAAGAAATTCGCTTTTTGCTTGATTGGCAGCATCGGCTGCTTCTTTTGCTGTTTTTAGTTCTATAGTTCGTTCTTCAACTCGCTTTTCTAAAGCTGTAAAAGATTCTCGTAATTGTCCTGCCATTTGATTAAAAGCTTGGGCAAGAATACTGAGTTCTCTAATACCAGAAACTTCTACTGTTTGGCCAAGATTACCAGATGCGATCGCACTACTAGCTTTGGTTAAGCGTAAAATAGGCTGAGAAATCCAACGAGATGTATATATTCCTAAAACTGTGGCTAACAGAAGTGCCCCTAGACAAAGCCAGATAGTAGTCTGGTTATTAGCATTGATTTGAGCCATAAAGTCGGTTTCAGGAACAATGACAATCACTAGCCAATCCAAGCCAAATTCATCATGCCAAGGCGTTACTTGTATAAATTGACGTTCGCCGTGAAGTTTTAATGCAACTTGTTGGCTACTCTTAATTTCTTGAAAGTTGCCAAATTTCTGCTGTAAATATTGTGCTGTACCTTGAATTAAAACATCTTTGCTATTTAATGCTGATAATCGTTGGGCTTTACCAGCAATCACCTTGTATGGCAATTCGTTAGTTGAAGAAGCTACTATTAGCCCAGAACGCTCTAAGATAAATACTTGACCTGAGCGACCAAGTTTCAAACTTGCTAAAAAATTACTAATTTGTGACAAGATCAAATCGACACTAATGACACCGGCCAGCTTGTTATTAATATCGTTGTAAATAGGATAGCTGGAAGATATGGAAAATATTTCTGGTTTATCTTCCCATTGATAAATTTGACTCCACACAGGTTTCCCTGCCTTGATTGCATCTGTATACCAAGCTTCCAAGCGAGGATCATAATTTTTAACTGTTGCTAACTCGTGGCGATTTCCTTGGTTGTCTGTAGTATAAACATAAAGTTTACCGATGCCTTTGGGTGTAGAAACTTCGTTAATCAAAAGGTTGCCATTATCTAAGCGTTCAACTCCAATAAATTCTCCTTGAGGATTGGCAAAGCTATTGTAGCCAATATTAAATACCCGCATTTGTTTCCAAAAGTAACGCCCAGTTTGCTGAAAATCTTGTAAATTCAGCATTCTTAGTTCTCTAGCATCTACATTGATTTGATTAATTTGATGAGGAATTGCTAGATAAGTATCAAGGTGCTGATCAACGAGTATGTTGACCTTATTCATCAGTTGTTGAGCAAGGCCGTTAACTGCCTTTTGCCCATTTAGAAAAGAGAGATAACCTACCAGTCCGACTGCGGCGAAGATTTGGATGACAAAGGGAACGATGAGAATAAGGCGCAAGGGCATCTTTTGGGAATTATTGGCACCATGCTTCATGATTTTAAGTTCTGGGCTGCTGAGAAAGTATTGTGGTGTAAATCTCTGGCATTATTTTGCCCATTCTCTTGTTATCAATATCATCCAGTATATTAACTTACTGTCTGCTATCGTAGAATTTGACTGCGATCGCTTTGTAGTCAAATTTTTTAGGGTGCGTTAGCGACAAACTAACGCACCCTATGAGAGTAGCTCTTTTTAAGCCCGTACTGCTGAGCAATTACTGCTGCATGTGTGGTAAACGTAGTTCTACTGGAGTAGTTCTGGCGGTTGGGGTAGTTGGGGAACTCAGGTTTAAGAAATCGATGAGTGTCAAGGTTCGATTACTAATTTTCCAGCGCCCATTTCTGTTGAGAATGACCTCATCTTCATAAGTACCATTAGCAACATCAATGCTGGTTTCGGAACGTTTGTGAGTTGCATGGAGATAAGAGGACATCTTTGCACGGTTAGCTTGAACTGAGATATTGATCGTACCTATTAGATGTTGAGTAGCCTGATATCCATTTCCTTGGAATACAGAATAAACAAAATCCGCCCAAGCATCTGTACCAATCCGTACTTCACTTGCACCATCAGGGAAAATAGCAGTGATACGTGCATCTTGAGTAAAACAATCCCGATAAATATTTTTCCCTTCTTGGAGGTTTCCTCTACCAATGGCATCAGTTCCAAGCGCATAACAGGTTGTTAGTTTTTGAATTTCTAATTCCGCGTTAGGTTGGGTTACGCTTGCTGGCTCAAAGTTAGGTTGAATAGCACTTGCTAACTCAAATCTACCTCCAAGCAACAACATAAGAATAGCTGTAAGTGAAATTAAGGTTACACGATGTAGTAGAAACGATATAACCTTTGAAATTACTCGTCTGTGTTCTCTTCTTTTTTCCATAAAAGGAGTCCTTGATTTTGATAATTTTACATCTTGCACCTCACCGTAAACTTAGATTACAGCCGAATTTTTAGTCTATGTTAATAGACTAAAAACATTGCATATTAAGCTAAAACTTACTTAATAGTTCAGCAAAAAAATTATTCCTTAGTGAATTTGAGCTTGGTGCAAGATTTCAGCATCAGATCATTTATAACAAGTAAAAAATTAATTTGTAACTGTTAATTTAACTAATATTATCTTGATGTATATAGCTTAAACAGTTAACAATTGCATGAATAATTCACCACCGGAAGAATACTTATAATCTAGATAAAGAATTTGGAAAGTGAATTTACTTTAACTATATATTTGTACTGCTTAATTTTAAAACAAGTGGCATGATGGGAAAACAACCAATGTCATTTGCAATATTATATATACACAAAAATTCCTCCATAGTTCAGTATGGAGGACGAGCTTAATGTTATTTTTTAGCAATTTTTAATCGCCAATTTAAATCATTTCTATTAATATCACTCTACAACCTCATTGACTGGGAATCGATCAATTAATTGCATAGCTCGATGGGCATTGCGCCGCAGAGGTTCTGGTAAGTTGGGAACGTGGGGAATCTGGGATAATAAATCCAAAGTCCGGCGTAAAATTCTCACTACATCACCTTCATCTAAGGTGGTATTATCACAGAGTTCTGTCCATTCTTTTCCTAGTGCCCATTGTTCCACAATGGCAATTAAGTTAAGAAACCGATGCTCTAAACCTACAGGCAGGGCTACACCATGTCGGTATTGGATCTTTAAAACCGAACGGCGGATTGGTTGTAATCTAGACCAAGCATTATCTGCTTCTGGGGAAAGTTCAAAGTTAACTTTAGTGTCCGGACGCGGGGTCTCTGTCACCAAAGCGGCGGCGACTGCTGCTAAATGGTGCGGGTCTATTTGGTCTAATTCACCACTGGCAAGTGCTAAACCCAGCCACAATTCATTTTCTCCTCGAATTGCAGCCGCAACTTCTCCTAATGGTGTGGGTACTAAGTTATCCAAACAGCCAAACTGTTGCAGAATTGTGATTAAGTTGAGAAATTCTTCCCAATGACGTTGCGACTGTTGCTCTACCTGAGTTTGCAATTCTTCAAGTTCTGCTTCAAGTTCAACATAGCGGGCCCGGCGTTTGTAAATTGTGCCTGCGTTGCCTGATTGATGTATGGGGTGATTCTCTAATTGTTCTTGGACAGCAGTTACCCGACTGAGTTGTTCTGCAACTTCTGGTGGCATGTACAGAGACTCTCCGGGATCGGGAATGCGTTGGGCGATCGCCAATGTTAATTCGTTGCCCCGGCGTGATTGCCCTGGTTGAAAGGACATTTCTGATGGTGGTAAGACTTCTGGTGGTACTTCAACTCGTGGTAATTCGGCATACAAATCAACTACATCTTCGGTTGTTGCCACATACCAACGGTTATCGCATCCCAAACACACTAAATAAGGAAGTTCCACAGAATCAGGCGTTTTACCGACTAACACTGCTGTTATGGGTGAAGGTACTGTGATGTGTTTACCCTTGAGACTTAACAGAGTTCCTGATACTGCAAAGCTCAACATCATTCCTAATTGTTCTTGTCGGTCTTGTTGTACTTGTTCTTGCAGAGTTTTTAACAACTGGCGTTCTACTTTCAAACGTTGGCGCAATTTCTCATAAACCGCTAATTCATTTTCATCAACAGCGTCAATTTGCTCTTGCAGTTGGGCTAATTGTGTTTGAATGTCGGCAATTTCATCATAATCTGGTCGTAGATGCAAGGTCGCCATGTACTGCCCAAAACTGCGTTCTATCAGTTCTCTGGTTTGATCTAGGGTGTGAGTTTGCAGTAAGTTCAGCACCATGCCGTAGCTGGGGGTAAACTGGCTGACCAAAGGATCTGGTTTAGATGTAGCTAAATATGCTGCTTCTTTCGATCCTTCAAAGGGAGTTTGTACTGTCACCACATGACCTTGTTTATCCATGCCTCGACGACCAGCCCGCCCTGCCATTTGCAGAAATTCGGAAGCGTTCAACAGGCGATGTCCGCTGTCGGTGCGCTTAGAAAGGGTGGAAATAACTGTTGTTCGGGCAGGCATATTAATACCTGCGGCTAGTGTTTCGGTAGCGAATACTACTTTAATCAGTCCTTGTTGAAACAGTTCTTCTACCAACACTTTCCAAGCAGGTAAAATTCCGGCGTGGTGGGCAGCAATTCCTCGGTAAAGGGGAGCAATTTGTCCAGAACGCCCAGCTTCGGGGTTGCGAGTTAAAAAATCATCAATTTGTCGTCGCAATATTTGCGACTCGTCATTATTTACCAGCCATAAATCGCCTACTTCAGCCACCGCTTTATCACATCCCCGGCGACTGAAGATAAAGTATATTGCTGGCAACATATCTCGTTGCTGTAGCTGGCTGAGGGTATAAATAATCCCAGGTGCTTCTGGTCTTCCACCTTTGCCCCTATCTCCTCCTTGTTTTCTTTTACCCCTATTTGCCAAGCGGGGGTTAATTTTGGTTTTGCTATCATTCAGCAGGGGAAATAAGCCTTTGGGATTGCAATAATGAAATTCCAAGGGTACTGGGCGAAAATCGGAGTAAATCAGGTCAGTTGGGCCATGAACCCGATTCAGCCAATCGGTGAGTTGATCGCTGTTGGCAACTGTGGCTGATAGGGCTGCTAGTTGAACTTCACGAGGACAATAGATGATTGATTCTTCCCAAACTGTCCCTCGTTGGCGATCGTTCATGTAGTGGCATTCATCTAGCACTACCGCTTCAACGTCTACTAATGAAATGCCGATTTGTCCAATGGGTGTGCCATAAAGCATGTTGCGGAAAATTTCCGTGGTCATCACCAAAATCGGTGCATCTCTGTTAATAGAAGCATCTCCAGTTAACAGTCCTACTTGGTCAAAGCCAAATTTCTCTCGGAAGTCACGTAATTTTTGATTCGACAACGCTTTGAGGGGAGTGGTATAAAATACACGTTTCCCTCGTGATAGGGCGCGATAAATGGCGTATTCCCCTACTAATGTTTTGCCCGAACCGGTGGGCGCACATACGACTACAGAACGATCAGCATTCAGGGACGCGATCGCATCTTTCTGGAATTGATCCAGATCAAAGGGAAATATCAACCCTAGGTCAAGTTCTGGAAACGGCGCGGGATAATTCACTCAATCACATTTGCAACCAGACTGTTTACTATATTAGCGGCTATTTTGTCAACTTCGTCGGATGTAAGTTGTCAGTTGTTAGTGGTCAGTTGTGAACGACTAACCACTAACTATTTCCCCAATTCTTGAGAGCGTTGTGCAGCCACTTTCACTGCTTCAATTAAAGCTGAGCGAAAACCTGAGCGTTCTAGCTGGGCAATGCCAGCAATGGTAGTACCGCCGGGACTGGTAACGCGGTCTTTAAGTTCTGCTGGGTGCATTTTGCTTTCTTGTAATAGTTTCGCTGTTCCCAGTACAGTTTGCAAGGCTAGTTGATTGGCAATGCCTCTGGGTAAACCTGCTGCTACTCCTCCGTCAGCCAGTGCTTCCGTCATCAAGGCTACGTAAGCAGGGCCACTACCAGATAATCCTGTAACTGCATCCATCAATGTTTCTGAAACTTCTACAACTTCTCCCACTGCCGAAAAAACTTGCTGTGCTATTTGCTGGTGTTTGGCGCTGGTGTATGCACCTAAACAGATAGCGGTAATTCCTGCCCCTACTGTTGCTGGTGTATTGGGCATGGCTCTAATCACAGGTAGTTGCGGAAACGCAGCTTCTAACTGATTTAAAGACACCCCTGCCAAAATAGAAATTACTAGGGGTGAGATTTCTATAGTGATGATATCTGCTAATTCTTGGGCGATCGCGCTGAATACTTGCGGCTTTACTGCCAAAAATACTACTTCGGTTGCTTCGGTAAACACCAAACCATTATCTGTAGTTACATTTACATCATATTTCTGCTGCAAAAAACCTTGGCGTGCCGATAAGGGTTCGCTAACTATAACTTCCGAAGGTTGATAAATTCCGCGCGCAATAAGGCGGGATAATAGCGCTTCTCCCATTACCCCGCCACCAATTAAACCAAATTTAATAGTCATTATTTAATAGTCAATAGTCATTAGTTAATAGTTAGGTATGGGCGAACTTAATCCATCAATATATGGTAAAACACTATATACAGTTAAACTCGCCCGCACAAGAATCAAAAACTTTTGACTCTAGACTATTGACAAATTTAACTTTACTGTGCCATCCGATTGGTTTCGTTGCCCCAGGCTGGAGTTGCGTTAGTTGCGGCAGGACGTGCGGGGCGGGCTGGCGGTTGTGGTACTTCATGAATAACTCCACCTTGAGTGCTAACTTGCACACAGCTAGGTGTAAACAAAAAGATGCTTTCTCCAATGCGCTCTTGATGTCCATCTAGTGCGTAAGTTCCACCTGCAACAAAATCTACTGCCCGTTGTGCTTGATCCGGGTCCATGATCGTCAAGTTTAATACTACTGACTTGCGCTCTCTTAAAGCTTGAATTGCCTGAGGCATTTCTTCAAATGTACGAGGTTCAAGCACTAATACTTCTGAAATTCCGTTAATTGCTCCTGGCATACCGATCACATTCCCCATTGTAGACTTTGATCCTGCTGCTACATCATCACCCATTGTAGTCATGGGTTCTCGCCAACGTCGATTTTGTGCGGTGGCTTCTGCTGGTGCTGGCTGGGGATTTTCTTGCTGATACAGGTTTTGGTAATTATCTGTATCTGCCTCTTCTTCGTAATATTCGTATTCCACCTGTTCGTTGAGACCTACAAAGTCTCGGAGTTTGGAAAATATATTGTTCATTGTCTCGCTCCTGGTAAAAATTACCCTTAATTTTATGTGGCTATGAATTAATGTAGCCAGCTTTGATCGCTACAAAAAATGGACAGCCTCATAATTTTATCGCCGCTTGTAGCCTCTATCACAGCTATAGGTGATGAACTGACGCTGTTGGCAACGCCTGTAGATTAACCTAGATACAATAATGAGTCAAGATTATATCTTAATGATTGTCCGAAATAAAACTGAGTCTAGCTCCTTTTTTGCTAGTAGTCACGTTTTCTAAAACTTATTTTTGTGTACTATCCCGCACCAGTATTTTTTAAATAGCCTCTGTATGCTATCCCTAGTGCTATTGATACTGAACCCAAGACAGAAGAACCCAGACGCTAAGTGCGATCGCCAAACAATATAGTTCCTAATCTTACCATCGTTGCTCCAGCTTGCACTGCCAGTTGATAGTCGCCTGACATCCCCATCGACAAATGCTCCATTTTAATGTCAGACCAATTTTGTTCTTGGATTTTTTTAGCTAACTGTTTGGTGCTATTAAATACACTAAGTACCTCCGCATCATTTAATCCTAGAGGCGGAATTGTCATCAAACCTTGAATTTGTAAAAATTTACACTGATTAAGTGCGGGTAAATCAGCTAATAGTTCTGGCACACTCCAACCCGACTTATTGGGATCGAGAAGAATCTTGACTTGCAAGCAAATCTGAGGATTAACTCCTAACTCTTGTGCTAATTGATTTAAGCGCTGTGCCAACTTCAAATTATCTACAGAATGAATCCAAGGAAATAGTTCAATCGCTTTCTTGGCTTTATTGCTTTGCAAATGTCCAATAAAGTGCCAGGTAATATCCGATAAGTCTTGTAATTCGGCTTGTTTCCTGGCAGCTTCTTGGATACGATTTTCGCCGAAATCACGGATTCCGGCGTTATATGCAGATCTAATGACCTCAGTCGGAACTTGCTTGCTGATAGCAATCAATCGTACTGAAGGTGGAAGTGAGGCGCGAATTGTGGTAATACGTTCGCTAATCGAACTGGTCATTGGAAGGTGCGTTGGAAAACACTCTGAAGCTGATCGTACTCCTGAGATTGACCATTGCGACGCAAAGTACGCAAGCGATTTTCCAATAACATCCTAGCCTCTGTACGCCCTATAGGCTGAAATTTAATACCTTTAACGTCATTTGCGACTAAAAAAAACAACCGTTGGGCATAAAGTGTAGTGAACAGATCTTGGTTCTCGTCAACCATGCAGATCCGATAAAGCAAACCCCAAGTTGGATGATTTATGTAAGTTTCTGAGTTTTCTGGATTCATTTAGTAGTCAAGGTAGGAGTATGTCTCTTTTCGCAGGTAAGTACAAACATCCAGACGATAATAACTCTCTTTCGTCAGAATATTTGGGCAGAGTTACGCTAAACTCAGCAATTTGTGTCGTTGAACAACGGTTATGAAAACTTTAATCTAGTTCCTCATGGGCGGACGAAGTTAACCATAGGGAAGCAGAACAGTACAACAGAGGCGATAGTTCTGGTATTGTCGAGCCTTTTAGATTAGTTGCGTAACTGAACCCGCAAAGAGATCGCAGTTTTGCCTTGACAAATCATACTCAGCTGAAATTGCTAAACCAGAAAAGTCTTGACCATTTTGCTTGATTTTCCCTGTGGCAATAGGATACACCCCTTTAAGCGCCCAAGGGCAAAAGCCAACCCACCCTGCTTTTAGCTGCCGCAGAAGCATCTAGATACTTCTGTTTGCTCTAGCTTCTTTCAATGTTGCCATAATTATTGCTTTGTGGCGCAAAATAGATAGGGAATTATAGTTGTCAGTTGTCAGTTGTCAGTGATCTTAAAACATCTCTACTACTGACTACCAACCACTGAAAATTGACAAAACCTATCCTCTTGTGGGTGGAGTTTTCTCTTGAGAGTTTTAGGAATTGAGCATTTTAAGGGCTGCTAGTTGTGCTTGGGCTTTGTGCAGAGATTCATACCATTCTCTTTCTGGATCGCTGTCTGCGACAATTCCTGCTCCCACTTGTCCCCAAACAACGTTGAGTGGGAAGTGAGTAGATGAGGAAGTTAGTAACAGGGTGCGAATTAAGATATTTAAGTCTAAGTTGCCTCGCCAATCTAAATAGCCACAGGAACCGTAAAATAAACTGCGTCGTATGGGTTCTAGTTCTTCGATGATTTCCATGCAGCGAACTTTGGGACACCCTGTGATTGTGCCACCGGGAAACAAGGCGCGAATCAAATCAATGGCAGTGCGATCGCATCTTAAAATACCTTGGATGTTGCTGACAAGGTGCATAACATGGCTATATCGCTCAATTGTCAGCAACTCATCGACATTTACTGTTCCATATTTGCAAACTCGCCCTAAATCGTTGCGTTCTAAATCTACCAGCATGATGTGTTCTGCACGTTCTTTCGTGTTGCTGAGTAATTCTTGTGCCAGTTGATTATCTTGTTCTGGGGTTGCACCACGCGATCGCGTCCCGGCGATGGGTCTGGTTTGCGCTTGCCGATTCTGTAATAGTACCAGACGTTCTGGTGAACAGCTCATGACTTCTCCCCAAGGGGTTTGCCAATAGCTGGCAAAGGGAGAAGGATTAATTTTTTGCAAAGCTTGATAAATTGACCAGCCAGAAGCCGATGTTGCGGCAGCAAATCTTAAAGAAAGATTTGCCTGAAATATTTCTCCAGCCTGGATATATTTTTTGGCACGGTTGACGGCTGATTCATAATCTGGTTGAGATGTCAAAAACTCAGGTGCAAAGGTGAGAGGATTAGAGGAATTTTCGTCATCTTTTCTTGCTAACCGAGCTTCTAAGCCATCGATATCACCAATTTCACTAGCTGCTAACCATAAAATTTGTTGGGCGTGATCCAAAATGGCAAAAGCATCTGGTTCGTACCAAAAGGCCACTGGAAATGGAAGATTATCAGATTTCCCATCAGGTAGCTGTTCAATTTCCCCAGCAATGTCATAGCCTAGCCATCCTAGCCACCCACCTGTGAAAGGGAGGTGGGGAGGTGGAGTAGGGGAGGCAGGGAGCAGGGAGCAGGGAGCAGGGGGAAAACTCATACTTTGCAGCAAGTTTTCCAGGAATGGGAGAACTGTTCCTAGTGTTGGTGTCCACATCTGCGGAATTTGATTTATTATCCGAGGAGCGCCTGCACAGATAGAATATCGACTTAATTGGGGTTGGTTGGTTGGCGTTGGGTAGGGACTTTCGAGAAGAGTAGCAATTCCAGATGCATTATGAGAGCGAAACAGAGCAGCAAAAACTTCAGAACCAGTACGATTTTCTAAAGGAAGCGATCGCCAATACCAAGGTTTGGTCATAATTTATCAATAGTCAATATCATTAGTTACTCTCCCATGCCCCATGCTTCGCTCAATTAAGAATTGAATTGATTTCATTTTTAATTTTTAATTTTTAATTTTTAATTCCCAAAGGAATGCCCCTTTTCAAAATTGATTCCCTAAAACTACCCGCACTCCCCAAAACAATGTCAACATTCCAATAGCTAGCCAGTCTCGCGCTTTGAGCCGTAATTCATGCCATTTGACGCGGTGTTCATTTGGACTGGTAAAACCGCGCACCATCATCGCACTAGCCATTTGTTCTGCCCGGAGTAACAAATTTTCTAACAGTCTCTCTGCGACTATCATCCAAACTTTAAATGCTCCTTTCAATCCCAGCTTTTTCCAATTAATTGCCCTTGTCATTACAGAACGAGCTAAATTTTGTACTTCTTCTAGGACTAGGGGAATAAATCGCAAAGACAAAGTTAAAGTCAGAGTAATTTCAGTTACAGGTATTTTGAACCGTCTTAGAGGCTGCATTAAAGTTTCTATGGCAGTGGTGATTTCTTCTGGTGCGGTTGTGAGCAGATACAGGTTAGTGCTGTAAATTACGGTAAATAAAATTGTGCTGAGGCGTACTGCTAAATCTAAAGAACGACGAGTAACTTTGACTGGCCCTTTATGAAATAAGACATAGCTGTACTGTTTGTTGTTACTAACTTGCTCTGTAGCAACTTTGGCATTATTTGTATTTGGTTGCTGGAGCAAAACTTGTTCATTAGCTGGCAGACGCTGTTGATAATCTATACCTAGTCCATCTGGACTAACAGCTGCAATAATTAAGACTAAAAACGAAAGTGTCAATAGCCAACCCATCTGCTGCTGCCACACTCTTCGAGGAATTTTGGCAACTAAGGTAAAAATAATTAGCAATGCTACCAGTAGTATGCGCCATTGGTTATTGGCAAAACTGTAGCTTGTTAAAAAGCTCATCAACCAAAAAATTTTGATTCGTGGATCGAGTTTATGCAACCAAGTTTGCGGTTGTTCTAGGTAAAGTCCAAGTGGTAGCGATCGCAATAAGTCCATGTTTGAGTGCTTTGGGAAAGGGGTAGATCCCCGACTTCTTAAAGAAGTCGGGGATCTGATTGATTGCTTTTCCAGGGAATACTAAAGGCGACACCTCATATTCTCACCTATGCCGCGACGACAAACCCCCTTGCAAACTGGAAACTTTTATCATGTCTACAATCGAGGGAATAACAGGCAAAGGATTTTCTTTGAGCGAGAGAATTATATTTATTTTCTCAAATTGGTTAAAGAACATCTTATTAGTAAAGCAGTAGATATCGTTGCTTATTGTTTAATGCCCAATCATTATCATTTTTTAGTTTATCTCAGAGATGAAACCCTCTCTGATGCCATGAAATCTCTGTCACTCGCCTATACAAAAGCTATTAATAAACGTTTTAATCGTTCTGGAGTCTTGTTTCAAGGTAGGTTCCAAAGTATCCACGTTTCACGGACTGATTATCTCATCAATCTCTGTCGTTATATTCATCTTAATCCAGTGCAAGCGAGACTGGTAAAGCAACCTGAAGAATGGGAGTTTTCCAGTTATTTGGAATATGCAGGGTTAAGAGCAGGAACACTACCCAAGACAGAATATATCAAGATGCAGATTGAGGGAGAATCAACTTATCAGCAATTTTTAAATGATTATAACCTACCTGATAGTGCTGATTTCACAAGACTAGTGCTGGATGAATAATATAGATCCTCCAGATCCCCGACTTCTTTAAGAAGTCGGGGATCTGGAGGATCTTAAAATCGCTCAAATAGCCACTCATCCCCAATGATCGCCTCTAACCGTTGATTGAGTTGCGGTATAAAATATTCAGGGTCATTCAACCGTTGCTGCACAAACCAAGTAACAAATACTTCCTGGGTTTCAATTCCTTGGGTAGCCGCCGCACCGGATAAAATATTCAAACTGCGCTGTTGTAAATCCTCTAACTTGGGATGTCCAGCGCCGCGAATGTGGCATAAAGACACAGCCACTGCACCCAGTAAAGCTTTCATTTCATCCCCCTTAGCTGCGTAATTGTACATAAGTTGAAGAGTGTCTAATATATTAATTAAAGGGATTTCAACTCGCATACACAGCCACACTGCTTGAGCAAGATAGATAATACCCCTAGTCTCATTAGCAACGCCTAAGTTATTTAAAGTTATGCATAAATCTATATAAGCGCGGACTTCTCCGAGTAATTGGGCGGCTTGCAGGTTTAGTTCTAACTCCTTGGTTTGGTTTTATTTCCCCTTTCTCCTTCCCAATAAGCCATACTTGCCAGCGTAGTGGCTTTACCTTGGACATCGTTGATGCTTTCATTTATTTGCAAAGATTGCTGGAAAAGTGCGATCGCCCCGACTATGTCTCCCTGTTGGGCTTTTAATCCCGCCATGTTGTGTAGGGTAGCGGCTTTCAATCGGACATCGTTGATGCTTTCATTTATTTGCAAAGATTGCTGGAAAAGTATGATCGCCCCGGCTATGTCTTCCTGTTGGGCTTTTAATCGAGCCATTTCGTGTAGGGTGGCGGCTTTCACTCGGACATCGTTGATGCTTTCATTTATTTGCAAAGATTGCTGAAAAAGTGCAATCGCCCCAGCGATGTCTCTCTGTTGGGCTTTTAATCGAGCCATTTCGTGTAGGGTGGCGGCTTTCAC
Source organism: Atlanticothrix silvestris CENA357 (assembly GCF_016056295.1). Classification (GTDB taxonomy): domain Bacteria; phylum Cyanobacteriota; class Cyanobacteriia; order Cyanobacteriales; family Nostocaceae; genus Atlanticothrix; species Atlanticothrix silvestris. Next base: position 22,824 of record NZ_JAECZB010000096.1, on the reverse strand, counting down.
TTGGACATCGTTGATGCTGTCTGTGATCTCCAAAGATTGCTGGTAAAGTGCGATTGCCCCGACTATGTCTCCCTGTTGGGCTTTTAAATAAGCCATTTGGTTTAGGGTGGCGGCTTTACCTCGGACATCGTTGATGCTGTCTGTGATCTCCAAAGATTGCTGGTAAAGTGCGATCGCCCCAGCTATGTCTCCCTGTTGGGCTTTTAAATAAGCCATTTGGTGTAGGGTGGCGGCTTTACCTCGGACATCGTTGATGCTTTCTTTGATCTCCAAAGATTGCTGGAAAAGAGCGATTGCTCCGGCGATGTCTCCCTGTTGGGCTTTTAATCGAGCCATTTCGTGTAGGGTGGTGGCTTTTTCTTTTAAATCCTCTTTTGGACAGTGTTGTAAGGCTTGTTCAAAATGCGCCAACGCTTCTACAACAAAACCCAAAGTGTGTTCCGCCCCAGCAATGGTTCCCAAAATTCGGTAATCTGCACCCAATTGCAAAATTTCTCGGCATATCTCCCACGCTTCCACATATCGGCTATTACTCACCCAATTTTTTGCAATGTTATAGCCCACGCTAACGGCAATTTCTTTTTCCTGTCCCAACACCGCCAACCTGACAATTTCTCGCCCTTGTTTTTCGTTGCGCTTATCCGTTTCCTCCCACCAAGTTTGATAAATTTTACGTGTCGCACCTTGGCGCGTAGTTTGCCATTCCTCTTCAGTTAATATTGGTTGCAACAACGGTTCTAAAATCGTCGTCACCCGATATTCAGCAATTTGCTGGGCGTAAGTTGTCGCTGACTGCACTAAACTGAGGCTAATTAATTTGGGGAGTGAAGAAGAGGAAGCAAGAGAATTAAGAATATCAATTGTCACCGGGAGACGAAACACACTCATCCTAGCCAGAAACTTTTTTTCCTCATCCTCCAAAGCATTTAACAAAACTTCCGCTAAAATATTTTCCCGAAACTTGAGTTGCACACTCTCCAACTTTGTCAGCAACTCATCTGTAGCCAAATCTGGTAACTGCACAATTTCCACCAGCCACTTCAACAAGCGCGGATTTCCATCAGCAATTGTCAGGAGGCGCTGCTTTCTCACTTGCAACCTCACATCCTGATCCAATTGCCAATATATTTTATTAATATCCGCCTCACCCATCCCCTGCAAACTTTCCAAATGTAAGCGATGGGGTGGAAGAGTATCTTCCTTTAAATATCGACAGGTAACAATTAACCGACTTTCCGCTTGATTCTCAGCCAAAGCTGCACACAAAGCTGCTAACACCTCGTAAGCTTCCGCAGTCATCCGCAGACTACCATCTGCTATATTCCCTTCGGGGATATTCTGCTCAAAGTCATCCAAAACCAACAACAAAGGCTGATCCTGTGTCTCTTCTATGGCCTCAAAAAAGTTTTGCAATCGCCCTTTAAAAGAAATTCCCGGCTGATTTAACAAAGCCGGCACACCCTCAAACCGTTCATACTTACTCGCCAGCTTGGTAATTAAACCCACCTCGTTCACAGGCCCAATCAACACCACACGCTGAAAATTGGGGCGTTGCGACTGCACCCGCGTACACAACCGCGCCGCTAGAGAACTTTTACCCAAACCCCCCATTCCCGCCAAAAACACGCCGATATGGTCGCTAGTTGCCCGCAAAGCCAACATCCCACGCTGCAAGGCTTTTCTGCGTCCGACAAATTCCCCCCGACTGGCAACTTTGACAATATTGTTTTCATCGAGAAATTCGCTTTCAGGTGGTGTAAATTTCAGCTTTTCGCGCTTTCTGGTTAGCAGAGGTGTAACTAACTCCTGAATCTGGCGAGTATCTCGATAAATCCGCAATAAATGCCAGTCGGAACATTCCTGCGTAATCATTTCTTGCTGTGCCGTTTTTAACGCATCTTCCACTGTCGCCCCCGTCGCCAAAGCTTGATAAAGCGCTTGTGCAGCAATAATACCTGTTGTGTCAAACACCGGACGCGCCCAGCCTAAAACCACACCCACACCCGCTTTTACCAAAGCCTGCGCCATTGAGGGAACAGTACCATTATTAGCAAGTTGCCCAGTGTGACAGCCAGAGAGAAACACCACACGGGGAAAGCGTCCCCGAAAGGCTCTGGCTAAATCATCAACGGTAGTAAATTGTACACCTCCCACCTCATCTTCACTAATAAAGCAGGGAGTATAATCTTCAATTTTCCTACCTGGCGGCAGATAACGTCCAAACTTACTAACTGTATAAATAACACCATGCCCAGTCAAATGGAATACATCAAAATAATCTGCGGGATATGACTGAACTAAATTCCCCAACTCAGCCACCGAGCCGCTTTCCTCCACAATCAACGCCAAAGGCTGCTCTTGTGTGGCTTTGAGAATATTCGCCTCTTCCTGCTCAAATTGTAGAGATGCAATTCCTGGGTGTTCTGGTGAAGTCGCCATAAACAGCAGTCGCAACGGACGATTTTGTTGGGGAATAACTGGGTTATTTTGTTGCTGAACTGCTTTTACTGGTAAAAGTTTATGTAAAAATACTGTGCCGTTGTGTAATAATTCCCAAGGCAAATGAGCTAAACCTAACGCCACCTTTTGAGTTTGGGGGTTTAAACCCTGTGCTTCATTGGTTTGAATTAAATCTAAATATATTGTGCCTTGATTTTCTGCATTTAAAGCTTGGCGTAACCATCCTTCTTTACCATCCAACCACGAATACAACTGACAGCCGATATTCCGTAACTGTGCGGTGTCATCCTTTTGTTGAGAATAGTATTTTTCCTCACACAGATTAATCAGACTACCTAACTGATTAGTATCAAGACGGCGGGTACCGTAATTGCAGCGCAGTTCAAAGGTTTGGTTTTGGCTGAGGGCAAAAGTGAAGGTAAAAGGCATAGTTAACAGCTACAACTTTTTAAGTAGTAACTATAACTACTTAAGCATCATCTCTGATTTCGGTAAATTGTAGCCAAATACCAAGATCCCCGACTTCTTTAAGAAGTCGGGGATCTGAATCATTATTTATTTAACGCGAGTTGCTCTGTTGACGCTACCAACTTCCATATCCCGGACTTTTTTACTCCGCCATAATAAACGAATGGGAGTACCTTTGAACCCTAATTGTTCTCGGAATTGTCTTTCAATATAGCGGCGGTAGTTGTCGTTGAAGCGTTTGGCTTCGTTGACAAATAGGGCGATTGTTGGTGGTTGCGTAGTTACTTGCGTACCATAATAAATTTTGCCTTGACGGCCTCCGCGTGAGGCTGGTGGCGAATGCCAGCTAACAGCATCTTCTAGTACTTCGTTAATAACTGATGTACTGACACGGCGTTTATGTGCCTCGGCTGCTATATTCACACATTCTAAAATCTTTTCTACCCGTTGGCCTGTTAAGGCACTCACAAAGATAGTTTCTGCCCAGTCGGTAAAATCTAGCCGGGATTGCATAGTTTTTTCATAGTCGTAGATGGTGTAAGAGTCTTTTTCGACTGCATCCCATTTATTCACGACGATGATACAAGCCCGACCTTCTTCAATAATTCGCCCGGCTAATTTTTGGTCTTGCTCGGTGACTCCATCAAGGGCATCTATGATCAATAAAACCACATCGGCACGGCGAATTGCTTTAAAGGCACGGTTAATGCTAAAAAATTCTGTGCCGTATTCTATGTGTTTCTTTTTGCGAATACCCGCAGTATCAATTAAGCGGTAGGTTTGCCCATTCCGTTCCACGACGGTATCAATAGCATCGCGAGTGGTGCCAGAAATGGGGCTAACGATCGCCCTTTCTTCTCCAACAAAAGCATTCAACAAACTGGATTTACCGACATTAGGTCGCCCGATGATTGCGACTTTAATTTCGTTGTTTTCCGGTATTTCATCAACGCTGGGGATGTGAGTAATTAACTCATCAAGTATTTCTCCTGTACCGTTACCATGAATTGCGGAGATCGCGAAAGGTTCGCCCAATCCCAATTGCCAAAATTCGGTGGCTTGCATTAAGCCTTGCTCTGGAGATTCACATTTATTTACAGCCAATAATACAGGTACTGGTTGTTGGCGCAACCATGCGGCGATTTCTTCATCAGCCGAGTTGGGGCCAGTTTGACCATCTACAACAAAAATAGCGGCACTTGCTTCTGCAAGGGCTGTTAATGCTTGTTGGCGAATCAGTGGCAGAAATTCGGTGTCATCGTTAAATACTAAGCCACCAGTATCCACTACTAAAAATTCGCGATCGCCCCAATAAGCTGGCATGTAAGTGCGATCGCGTGTCACACCCGGTTCGTCATGGACAATCGCCGTTTGCTCCCCGGCGAGACGATTAACCAGGGTGGATTTGCCCACATTTGGGCGACCGATAATTGCAACGATTGGCAGTCCCATAAAACCAGGGTGAGTAAGAGAGCTAGTATATCACGTCTCTATATTTTAGCTACTTTAAATCTTTATTTAATTCCTCAACCTTCATGATGATTTACCGCCAAATTTAAAGAAATAGCATAACGGAAAATCTGGCAGTCACATCGAAGGAGATTGTGCCTTGAAAATTCGTAAGTGGCTCAAACAAGCCAGTGGCTTAGCTTGGCGATGTTTAATATGGTGCGTTGTACTAGGATGCTGTACTTTACTATACGCCAAGTTAATTGAACCGAATTGGATCGAGATTAATTCTTTACAACTGACCCTACCCCACCTTTCATCAGAATTTAATGGTTATCGCATTGTGCAAATCAGCGATATTCATCGAGATAGGTGGATGACTCCGCGACGTTTAAAGCGTATTGTTCGGTTGGTTAATCAACAAAAACCAGACCTAGTCGCGATTACAGGTGATTTAGTTACTCGTCATTTACCGCAATTCATCTCTACTCTTGAACTACCTTTAGAGCAACTTAGACCAAAAGATCAAACTGTAGCAGTATTGGGCAATCATGACCACGAAAACAACACCAGCAAAATCATACAGGTACTAGAACAAAGCGGTATCTTGCACCTTGGTAATGGTGTTTATACATTACAGCGAGGTAATGGGACGTTGCATATCGCTGGGGTAGATGATGTTGGCATGGGTAAAGACCGTTTGGATTTAGTCATGCAGCAATTACCCAATGAAGGTGCGGCAATTTTATTAGCCCACGAACCAGATTTTGCTAATACTAGCGCTGCTATAGGGCGGTTTGACTTGCAACTATCAGGGCATTCCCACGGCGGACAGGTGCGTTTACCTTTTCTCAAGCCGCCGGTTCTACCGCCTTGGGCTAAAGAGTACTATTTAGGGCGTTATCGGGTAAAACAGATGCTCTTATACACCAATCGAGGTTTAGGTATGACCGGATTGCATCTGCGCTTTTTTGCCCGTCCTGAAATTACGGTGTTTACTTTGGTTGCGCCTAATTTAAGAGTTGATGCACAATCTGTCAGCGTTGAAGATTGAACTGCCCTGCTGTAAGTCCTAAATCAACCAGCCATAAATTTGTTGAGGGGATGCAATTGCCCAATTCGCTACACGACTTAATTGCTTACTGCTAATAAGCACAATCGCTTAAAATAGCGACTTCGATACAGTGTGCGAGTTCCTAATTCATGAGCGGAATTGACCGAGAAATTATTCCAGATCCTCGACTTGGCCTAATTAATCGCCATTTACCTAATACTCCTCAAGTCCAAAGATTACTACAAAAAGAAGGTAGGGCACATGTGTTTAATGATCGTGAAACCTTGGAACGAGTAACGCAAGCGATCATCGCAAACGGAGAGCGAACCGGAATAGACGATGAAGAGGATGATTACGAACGATACGGACTCTACTTTCCAGAAGCAATCGGTTACATAATTAGAGTAGACGCAAGCCAAACACCTCTTTACTACGGTGAAATTAAAATTGTAAAAGTCACAGGTAAGTATCATGTTATCCCATGAACCAGTCCTCGCCGAACAAACTAAGACTTGGAAATTCCTGGAGCTTTGGATCGATCCAGTCCTTTTTCCACCTAAAATCCTAATGCTAGTTGGCGATCAAGATGGTACTTGTCGTATTTTTAACCCTGCTTCTGATTACAAGCTTGTGGTTGCTCACTCAAATTATCAAGCAGCGCAAGAATGGTTGCTTGAGGATGAATACGAACGAATTCAAGGTCAACTCTTAGCAGAAGAAGTTCTTTGACCAAACAATTCGCAATTCGCAATTCGCAATTCGCAATTGAAAATGAGAATTGTGGATTGTTAATTGATTAATTGCCTAACCTTGGAGTCAAAGCCCCCACCCAACCAATTCGCAATTACCAATTCGCAATTCGCAGTTACAATCAGTGGGGGCTTGAAACCCGTTAATTAACAATTAAACAATTAAGTGATTTTTCGTCTTTAATTGCGAATTGCGAATGTTTTTCACCTAACCTAACAGTCGATGCCCCGACTGTTTTTTCGAGGTTAAGCTATGGTTACGTCTGGCGATAAGTAAACATCCTGAATTGCGTGAAACAGTTTCACTCCTTCCTCAAACGGACGCTGGAAAGTCTTGCGTCCAGAAATTAATCCTGTACCACCAGCCCGTTTGTTAATTACTGCTGTGCGAACTGCTTCAGCAAAATCATTTTTACCAGTCGCCCCACCAGAATTAATAAGTCCTGCACGTCCACAGTAGCAATTCAGCACTTGGTAACGAGTCAAATCAATTGGATGGTCGGTTGTTAATTCTGTATAAACTCGCTCGTCGGTTTTACCGTAACTCTTACCAGTGGCTTTGGCTACTGCACCGTAACCATTATTGCATTCAGGTAACTTTTGTTTGATGATATCGGCTTCAATTGTCACACCCAAATGATTTGCTTGTCCAGTCAGGTCAGCGGCAACATGGTAGTCTTTATCTTGTTTAAAAGCGTTATTACGCAGATAACACCAGAGAATAGTTACCATCCCCAGTTCATGGGCGCGTTTAAAAGCGTGGCTGATTTCTTGAATTTGCCGAGTCGAATTCTCTGAGCCAAAATATATTGTTGCACCTACCGCTGCTGCACCCAAATTCCAAGCTTGCTCGACATCAGCAAACAATACTTGGTCATATTGATTGGGGAAAGTCAGTAGTTCGTTATGGTTTATTTTGGCAATAAAGGGAATTTTATGAGCATATTTACGTGAAACGCTGCCTAATACCCCCAATGTCGTAGCTACAGCATTGCATCCTGCTGCTATTGCCAATCTGATAATATTTTCTGGATCAAAGTAAATCGGATTAGGTGCAAAAGATGCACCTGCTGAATGTTCGATGCCTTGGTCTACTGGTAAAATCGAGAGATACCCAGTATACGCTAAACGTCCAGTAGCATAAAGTTGCTGGAGATTACGTAATACTTGAGGATTGCGATCGCTATTCAACCAAACTCGATCTACAAAATCTGGGCCTGGTAAATGTAGTAAATCTTGAGAAATTTTGGCTTTATAGGTAAGCAGGGATTCTGTCTCTTTACCTAACAGTGACTCAATGGAATTAGCCTCTGTGAGGGTTGTAGTCATAGAATTTTCCTCAAACTAGGGCAAATAACTTTGCTTTTAAGTTAACATTTCAAGGTTAACAATCGCAGATGATTTATCAACTATCTATATTTTCTAATTTAACGCGATCGCTGTCTAAATAAATCACGGTGTATACCTGCAATCATCGACCTAAAGACTGAATTAATAAATTAAATATTATTTAGTTTCGACCATTGTTTAATCATAAATTTAAACTTTGACCATTCAGTATACACTTCCCCAAATAATTTATTTTTATCTGCATATAATTTCAATAAAATATCTGTTTGTTTTTTAGCTTCCTGCAAAATTTCATCATTAAAAGGTCTTAGTTTAATACTTCTCGATTCAATAAGTTGTTGCAGCTTTTCACTGTTTTTTTGATCGTATTCAGCTAATATTTTAATGTGAGTTTCTAAACAAACAGCCTTAAATATTTCTTGATATTTTTCCGGTAAACTTTTCCAAACACCAGTATTTACCTGTACATCATAAGTTGTACCGGGTTCCCACCAACCAGGGTAGTAATAGTATGGCAATACATTATGTAATCCCAATTGAAAATCATCATAAGGCCCAATCCACTCAGCAGCATTCAGGGTGCTGTCTCTGACTTTATCTGCAATTTGATCAATGGGAATTGGAAAGCCTAACTGTTTATCAGATACGACACCGAATTTTTGTAATACCTCTGCTCCCAATCCAGGAATACGCATGGTTATACCATCAAAGTCCGCTATTGATTTAATTTCTTTATTAAACCAACCTCCCATTTGTGCGCCTGTTGCACCTGCGGGAAAGGGAATCACATTCAAGTCTAATTTTGAATAGATTTCCTGCATGAATGTCCACTGATTCTTAGGATCTTTTTTGTAATAAAGCCAAGCATTTTGTTCTTGAGGATTTAGACCAAAAGGTATGGCACAACCAAAAAAGAGAACTCTGTATTTTTCACTATTATAGTAGACTCCACTGTAGCCACACTCTATATTGCCATCGCTAACCTTTTTCAATATTTCTTCTGTGTTCCCAGTTCTATCTAGCTCAATAGTAAAGTAACCATCTGTCATTTGGGCAATGCGATCGCAGATCATTTGGGGAGCTTTATAAAGAATTAGGTTTTTGGTATTGTCACCCAAAACACTAACCATTTTCCAAGTGATACGTGGGTGATTTTGACCAGCCAACCAACCGCCAGATGCAGTAACTAAAGATGTACCTAAAACTGTAGGAATAAAAGCTCTGCGAGACATTCGCAATGGTGGAAATATGCCACCTCTATTATTTATATCGTTGTTATTTCTAATAGTTTGTGCAACTTCTACAGGCAGATTAGGCAATTCTTGAGGTGATGTATTTGGTGCTTGGGTATGAGGATGAAAGCCAACGTTAACATTGACAACATTACCAGTTGAACTACTATTTGTTTGATTTTGATTGTTATCATTACCAATAGCAGCCTGCATTCCACCTTTTATTGCTGAGTCTTCGGCATTTTGCTGGATATTAGACTCAGAGCTGGATGGCGAATTGTATGAATTATTAGAGTCAGGTGATGGCAATTGGCTCACAGTTTCACTCTGCTAAAGTCCAAAGAAGGATTTTGCAACATTTAACCAACCCAATAGTTGACCTAAAATAGGTTGAACTTTTTCTACAAGTCCTTTACCAGCACTAAGAGTTTTACTCGCATCTTCTAAGGTTTCCGCCATCCGTTTCAGATTCCCTGCGGCCAATTTTTTATCAGGCTCTTTCTGCTGAACTTCGTCAACTGCGGCTTCCAAGCGAGTACTAGCTTTTTGTTTAATCTCTTCAGGTAAAGTAGACCTTTGAAGAAGTTGTTGAATTTCACCTAGCAGTCTGAGTACGTCTTCTTGGGTGAGTGCTTTTTGTGCAGGTATAGTCTGAGCTTGCATAAGCTGCTGATTATTATTACCGATCGCTGCTTGCATTCCACCAGCCATTTGACCTGTGTTGGATTGTGAAATACCACTTGGATTGTTGGACATCTTAAAACTTACCCTTGGTATACGTAATCTAGCTACAGTAAGCAGACTGCGGTTTAATTGCTTAATTATACTGAAAATATCAGTGTAATATTCCCGAATAAGCGATCGCTTACTACCAAAAAAGCTATCAAAGCAATATTTAGCGTTCAGTAACCGTGCATCTACGCACCTATACTAATAAATTAATTAACCTTAGTCTAAAAACAACCTAGTAATTGCTGTACACACTTTTAGCATATTCTTTTTTTACCTTGCACCATACATGAATGCTAAAATCCTCTGGTAGACAGTTAGGATACCTCGATGCCAGTTGTAGCTAACTCTATTAAATTTGGTACAGATGGTTGGCGCGGTGTTATTGGTGATGAGTTCACCTTTGAACGCCTAGCCTTAGTAGCGCCAGCCGCTGCACAAGTATTATATAATACATATTTTTCCGCGGTGGGTAGCCGGACAATTGTTGTTGGCTATGATCGCCGATTTATGGCAGAAGATTTTGCCCGTGCTGTCGCGGATAATGTCACCGCCGTCGGATTTGATGTTTTACTTAGTGAAACTTATGCCCCCACTCCCGCTTTTAGCTGGGCAGCCAAACAACTAAATGCTTTAGGGGCACTAGTAATTACGGCTAGTCATAATCCAGGAACATATTTAGGATTAAAAGTCAAGGGATATTTTGGTGGCTCGGTATCGCCAGAAGTAACAAAAGAGATCGAAACGCTGTTGCTAGACGGAGTACCACCAGCAAACACTCCTGGCAAGGTAGAGAACTTTAATCCCTGGCCTAGTTATACAGAAGCATTAGAAAAAAAAGTTGATATTGCCAAAATTCGCTCAGCGATCGCCTCTGGCAAACTGACAGTATTTGCTGATGTAATGCATGGCGCGGCGGCTGGTGGATTAGAGAAATTATTAGGCGATCGCGTCAATGAAATCAACAGCAATCGCGATCCTTTATTTGGTGGTGGCGCGCCTGAACCTTTACCTAAGTACCTATCGCGTCTATTTGAAGTCATCAAAACTCACCGCAAGGCAGATCAATTAGGTTTAGCAGTGGGGTTGGTGTTTGATGGCGACTGCGATCGCATTGCCGCAGTTGACGGCGAAGGCAATTTCTTAAGTTCTCAAGTATTAATCCCGATATTAATTGACCACTTGACCTTAAGACGTGGCTTTAGCGGTGAAATAGTTAAAACTGTCAGTGGTTCTGACTTAATGCCTCGTGTAGCAGCATTACATAATCTATCAGTTTTTGAAACACCAGTTGGTTATAAATACATCGCTGACAGAATGTTAGCCGCAAAAGTATTATTAGGTGGCGAAGAGTCAGGAGGAATCGGCTATGGTAGCCATATTCCAGAACGCGATGCTTTGTTGTCAGCATTGTACGTGCTAGAAGCGATCGTCGATTCGGGGCTAGATTTAGGTGATTATTATCGCCAGTTGCAAGAAAAAACAAATTTTACATCAGCATACGATCGCATTGATTTGCCCTTAGCAAGTATGGAAGTGCGATCACGTCTTTTGCAACAACTGCAAACTCAACCACTAAAAGAAATTGCCGGATTAGCAGTAATTGATTGTCAAACAATTGATGGTTACAAATTCCGTCTAGCCGATCAAAGCTGGTTAATGATCCGCTTTAGTGGAACTGAACCAGTCTTACGCCTATACTGCGAAGCCCCCACAATTGAGCAAGTGCATAAAACTCTTGCTTGGGCAAAACACTGGGCAGAGTAGAATTAGTCAGTGGTTAGTGGTCAGTGGTCAGTGGTCAGTGGTTAGTGGTTAGTGGTTAGTGGTCAGTGGTCAGTGGTCAGTGGTTAGTGGTCAGTGGTCAGTGGTTAGTGGCAACGTTCGTTCCTTGCTCTAAGCGTACCCCTGCGCTTAAGCAAGCTAGGCGTAGCGTCTCGTAGAGTTGCCATGCCGCAGGCTTTACGCTGCGCTAATGCCAGTTACTTATGAGGGAAACCCCTAAGAAATAGCTCACAACTAACCACTAACAACTGACAACTAACAACTGACAACTAACAACTAACCACTAACAACTGACAACTAACAACTGACACATGACAAAACTACTCGTAGTAGCTACAAGCAATCCAGGTAAGTTGCGGGAAATGCAGGCTTATCTAGCAAATTCCGATTGGGAATTGACCCTCAAACCTCAAGAATTAGAAGTTGAAGAAACAGGCGACACCTTTGCTGCTAATGCTTGTCTCAAAGCCTCTCAAGTTGCTCAAGCAACAGGACAATGGGCAATTGCCGATGATTCTGGTTTAGAAGTAGCTGCTTTAAATGGTGTACCCGGAGTATATTCTGCACGCTACGGTAACAATGACTCAGAACGTATTGCTAGGTTACTGAAGGAATTAGGTAACGAAGTCAATCGCCAGGCACAATTTGTCTGTGCAGTTGCGATCGCTCGTCCTGATGGTGCGATCATCTTACAATCTGAAGGTATTTGTCGCGGTGAAATTCTTCATGCACCCCGTGGTGATGGTGGTTTCGGCTATGATCCAATTTTTTATGTTCCAGAAAAGCAATTGACCTTTGCGGAAATGGCGCGGGAGTTGAAAGGGTCAATTAGTCATCGGGGTCAGGCTTTAAACGCTTTAATTCCTCAACTAAAAACGTTGCTGAGTAATGAGTAATGCGTTTCTTTTAAATAGTGAGAAAAACTAACTTTGTAAGCCAGCGTCAAAAATTTCTTGTGCAGTTAAATTCAATTGCGGAAATGTTGGTGACACAATGCGTTCTCCATTCCTAAATAAATAGGCTAACTTGGTATTCGCTTTCCACTAGTTGATAAATCGAAATAGTTGGTTGTTTTGGGCTACCAATAAACCGTCTTCCACGTAAGCCAAGATAATCGATAATCCAATATTCAAGAATACCAATTTTTTCATAATCGCCAGCTTTATAAAGATAATCGTCACGCCAGTTGGTACTGACAACTTCTACAACTAATGGAATTGATTCACCATTACTAACTGTTGATTGATTTTTCCATCTCGATTCTCTTGCTAAATTAGGACGGTTTAGCAGTAACACATCTGGTGAGTAACCTGTTTCACTTTCAGGTGGTTTGACTAAAGCTGTTTTGGGTATTCGATAAGGCAAGTTCAAACGGGTATATTCTGTAACTAATTTCTCAACCAGAAAACCAACAATCTCTTCATGGTCGCCTAATGGTTGTGACATCTCAACAATTAACCCGTTGTGTAATTCATAACGTCCATTATTTGGTTTCCAACTTGCAAATTCTTCAAAGGTTACTAGTTTAGGCAAAGCTTGAGTCATAGATCCTTCAGATAACTTTTTTTCACACCTTTAGGTGCTTTACCAGCGCTTATTTGAGAAGTTACCATAAATAATATTCTATTTAATCCTCATAGCAATTTACTTTAAATAATTGCACTTTTTTAAACCTTAAGTTTTTAGTATTAATACTATAAGTTTTATTAAATATTTTGCCTAATAATGCATAATAGACTCATGAGCGATCGCTTGTTTGAAAGATAATTATAATACTAGAATTTATTAACTTTTTTTGGAGAATTATCTAATGAAATTAGCTAACAAGCTTGGTTTTACTACTGTTAGTACTGTTGTATGCTTAACTATAGTCGGTGCATCTTCCACGGCACAAGCTATACAGTTATTTGATTTTCAGTACTCTTTTCCCAGTTATGAAGAAAATGGTACAGCGATTTCAGCTAGCGGTATTTTCACCACCACTGATTTAGATCCTATCAATAATAACTACACTATTACTGATATCAATGGAACAAGAACAGCCCAAGGAATTACAGAGAAAATCATCGGGCTACTTTCACCGGGTGAATACGGTATTAATGATAATTTGTTGAATGCAAACCCACCGCTATTAACCAAAAACGGTTTTTCTTATCTGGTTTCTGGAAATGGGGAAGACGGAATGGGCAACGTTAACGTATTTTACAGTAGTTTTAATGAAGGTTATTCCGAGTTTTCCAGTGATGTAGATTTCGGCAACTTTAGTGTCACTCCGCGTTCTGTTCCCGAACCCTATACGATAGGTGGCTTATTGCTTGCTTTTGGTTTTGGTTGGTGGACAAAACAAAAGCAAGCAATAGTATCCCAGAAGAAGCCATATAAAGGTAGCTTTAGTTAGAAACTACTAGGATCATCATCGAGTGCTAGTAAGAAATTAATCAGGTCTGTCTGCTGATTGAAATTAAACCCAGCTTGTCTATCTACATAAAAGTGATGACCTGTGCCGTCAAGGTTACTACGCACTAAACTAGGATTTGCTTTGTTGGCTTTGACAACTAAGGCACGAAGTTCACGATCAACTAAAGCACGTAAACTGCTGGCAGCGTCCGCAGGTATACTTTGGCTAAGAGTACCAGTGAGCCCTAAACCGCTTTTGTCAATAACCTCAAAACTACCATTGGAATTAACTTTTAAACTGCCAGCGCGGACTGCTACTCCACCATCATGCAAATATGGTGCGCTTAAATAAAGACCACGTAACGAAGTAGTTTTGTAACCTCCTTTTGGCAATATACCTTTAGGTAGGGTTGTGGAATTATCGGATACACCACGCGTTGGTATATCTAGCACTTCAGCATTTGCAGGTATGGGAACTGGAGTATTAAAAGTGTACAACTTCGGTGGCACTAACAAGTTATTGATTGCTAGGCGTGACTCAGCACGAGCTGGGTTAGTTTGAATTTCATCAATTGGATGAATTTGATTGTCAGTAAAGAAAGGTGGAATATGACAAGTTGCACAATTGGCTTTTTCAAACACTTTTGCCCCACGTTTAACTGAATTTTTGCTTAATGCTTGCCAGTTTTCCGAAGTTTTGTTAGCAGGTGGTACTAAGCTATTTTGGAAAGCAGACATGGCATTGTTAGCAAACAAAAAAGAGCCGCTAGCAATATCGTTCGGGTTTTCACTATTGGGACTGAAAATCAAACCGTTATAGGTAAACAAGTTAGGCCGCAAATTAGGATAAGTTCCCGTACCAGGAGCCGCAACTTGATCTTCTAATTCTGCTGTCACAGGGTTAGGTAAAATTTGACGCAACCATTCTGAGGGTTTGACTATAACTCCTTCAGGTAAACGTAGCTGTAGATTGGCTGCATTTTGCAAAAACGTACCAATATAAACTTCTGGGTCAATCTTCAGCGTTTCTGCACTGAGTTGAGCAGCTGCTAATAAATTAATTTCCGAAGAATGAACGCCGTTGTTATTAGCGCTTAATCCCGCAAACGGCCCTACAGAAAATTGTCCATCAAAGAAATAAGGATGATTTTTAAATGTGAAGATGCTGGGAATTTGGGTAGTATTGTTGATGCTATCTGAAGAACTTTCAAAATTGCCAAAAGGTACATCTAATACTGCATCATCGAAGGCCTTTTCAAACTTTTCAGGATCAGGTAATTCTACTTTATTACCTTTACTGTCCAGAATAATTTTGCCTTTACCTCGGTATTCTGGATTGAGGGGGTTAAACTTTAACCGCGAAAATCCCGCAGCTGAATTGGGTGCCAAAGCCACTAACAAGGGCGTAGCAATTTCACCATTTGGTACTCCCACAAGACGTTCACCTTGCTTTGAAAGAGATACATGGCAAGCAGCACAGCTAATGTCAAGATTAGGCGTGACTCCCAATCCAATAGGAAAAGTCCCTCCCTTTTCCATTTTTAAACCTGTATTGATGACAGTTCCTTGAGGAAAAGTTCGACTACCTAAAGTGATATCTTTTTCGAGAATAATTTGTAAGTTCGTCGTCGGTTGACCTTGCAACTTACCTATTGCTGTTTTTAATTCTGGTAAAATCGTAGCAATACCAATTCCAAAACCAAATACTCCTTGCAGTCCAAATGTGTCGCCAATTTTGCGGTTGAAAAATATATCTTGACCTTTGGTAATTAATTCTTGAGTGATTTTAACTGCTCCTATTCTTTGATAAGAAATAGGGTCATTCGAGTCAAATCCTCGTTGTTCAACTAATGCTGCTGCTTCTTGAGGGTTAAGTAGTTTGCCAAAATAGTCGTAATATCCTAGTGGTTGACTAGGAGCAGGTTGCAAAAAATTAACCCTCGCAAAAGCCATCTGACTTGTCATCAACCAATTTGATAACAAGATTCCAAAAATGCTGATGATAAAAACGCAGATTAATAGGACAATCTTAGTTTTAAAGACATACAATACCCTCACCACACCAGGAGTAGGGTTCTTTTTAGGTTTCATAGTATGTAATGCTCTCAAAACCTGTAAGGTACATATAACATGCTCTTACGTAGAACATCCAAACTAGAAACCTTATTTTATATTCATTAATAATATGAAAAGATACAAAAGAACAATAGATGTATTTGATAAGAAAAACTCTAATCACCCAGTTGTTTGCTGTATGTTGTTGTTAATAATATACAAATCATGACTTACGCAACTGGCATATTATTTTGAGTTCGTAACTCAATGGAAGGCGTTACTGATTTCAAAGATGAAAAATTACCTGAGCGTTAGCATGTTCGGTATACTTTATCCTCCTATTCAGCAACGCCAAACTCATCACTGAGCAAGGGCTACGTTAATAGTACTTAGTACTTAAACTGCCTCTGTGTTCTTTTCTCCTGTGCGAATCCGCACAACTTGCTCAACAGGTGAGATGAAAATTTTACCGTCGCCGATTTCCCCTGTACGAGCAGCAGCGATAATTTTATCTACCACCATATCAACCTGGCTTTCCTCTACAACAATTTCCACCTTCAGTTTTTGCAGAAACTCAACCGTGTACTCAGAGCCGCGATAGCGTTCAGTTTGACCTTTTTGCCGCCCAAACCCCCGGACTTCAGAAACGGTCATGCCGACAATACCAGCGTTAACCAAGGCAATTTTTACTTCGTCAAGCTTAAATGGACGGATAATGGCTTCTACTTTTTTCATCTTCTCGACTCCTGACTTCTAATAGGTTCGTTTATCTATCTAACCAGATATGCTGTCTGACAGTTTCACCATTCGCACTATTTCAAAAAGATATGTAAAAATTACAACTTTTTTTAAACTGTATGCGCTCTACATAAGCAGTTTTGACGTTAGTTAGTAGTGGTAAGGATTGATTAATTGATTAATCCTTGAGGTTGTAACGTGTGACAGTTATTTTCTAACGAGCGTTTTTGTATGTGGTTTTCATGACTCAAAATCATAGACAAATTCTATTATTGAGTAAATCTAGTCCGATATTTACAAAGTAATTTTGGATATTTACACAGAAGTTGGAAACCCAAATCAACCTTGGGAATGTTCCCTAACGACTCTGGTGTTGAAATAGAGGACGCACAATCAAGTACCCAGCACCAAAAGCAGTAAGCATAATTAACAAGATAGTAATAGCTAACCACCAGCCACTAAATTCTTTAGTTTTTGTCTGCTTGAGAGGGTAATAACTGACTTCTTGTTCTTCTATATAGACTGTTTCGGACATTGGAGGATTTATTTCCACTACAGGTACAGAAAAATCTGAAGCACGGTTTTTGTGGCTCGCTACTTCTGCTGTCGGAGACGCTACGCGTAGCTTGCTTCCCCGTAGGGGTACGGGAACAACAGGTTGACGCGAACGAGAAACCTGCTGACGTGGACGTGTTTCAGTTGCTTGATGGTTAGGAGAAGAACGGGGAGTTTGCTGATAGCTAAATGTTGCAGGGGAATCCACCAAATTTTGTAAGTGTAAAAAAGACTGAACAACTTTAGTGATTTCATCACGGAGCAGTTGATTTTCCTGCACTAGTTGTTGATTTTTACCCGTAAGTGCATCTAGCCTCGCTTGTGTTGCTTGCAATTCGGCTGCCAATTCCCGATATACGGAAATGGGTACAGAGGGAGGGTAGGTTGGAGAGCTTGTTTTTGATGGATTGTGGTGAACAGAACCTGTGGTTGTTCGCATCGGTGGCTTGGTATCAAAAATTAAGGTATGCAATCATTCAGAGATGCTATTAAAGATAGTTATCCCGGAAACTAGCCCAAGAATAATAGAAAAATGCTCAGAGAGCAAAGATTTTTTATTGT
Organism: Atlanticothrix silvestris CENA357; assembly: GCF_016056295.1. Lineage (GTDB taxonomy): Bacteria > Cyanobacteriota > Cyanobacteriia > Cyanobacteriales > Nostocaceae > Atlanticothrix > Atlanticothrix silvestris. The sequence goes on along the minus strand of NZ_JAECZB010000096.1, from coordinate 5,242 downwards.
TAATTATGTAACAAGGGGAAGAAATGCCCCACAGGCCCTTGACCTTTGCCAATATTTATTGAACAGGTGAGTGCATTTGTAACATATTCCTTTGCCTGTTGTACTGCTGGCCACAAGTCTTTTCCCATCGCCAGATTAGCAGCGATCGCAGATGATAGTGTACAACCAGTACCGTGGGTATTTTTTGTCTCTACTAACTTTGTTGTCAAGACTTCCAGTTTTTCTCCATCAAACCAAATATCAACACCACGTAAATTCCCCTGCATTCCCCCACCCTTAACTAAAACAGCTTTTGCCCCTAAAGTCTCGTAAATAATTTGAGCTGCTGCACCCATATCATCTAGAGAATTAATTGGTAAACCGCTTAAAATCTGTGCTTCATAGCGATTAGGCGTGACGATAGTCGCTTGGGGAATTAAGGCATCGCGGAGAGTCTTCACAGCGTCATCATCTATTAATTGCGCTCCTGTGCGTGATACCATCACTGGATCAACCACTAAATTACTGATTTGCAAAGCTTTCACTTGTTGAGCAACAGCAGAGATAATTTCTTGGTTGAGCAACATTCCGGTTTTGGCAGCTTGTACACCGATATCTTCAACTACAGCTTGAATTTGTGCCACAACTGCCTCTGGGGGTATAGCATCAACCCGCGTTACCCCCAGAGTGTTTTGTGCCGTAACACAGGTTATGGCACTAGTACCGTGGACACAATGAAAAGCAAAGGTGCGTAAATCAGCTTGAATCCCTGCACCACCGCCACTATCTGACCCAGCAATAGTTAAAGCAACAGCCACCCTGGATATTGTTTCAGCGTTCATAGATAAAAAGATTACTAACGAGATTGTAGTTGCTTGGCTAGTACTGCCAAAGGATTCGGTTGTGGGTTCTGCGGTTTTTCTTGTGGTACAACCGTTAGATAAGGTTGAATTTGAGCTTCATCAACCCAACCAGAGTAATATTTAACGCTGGTTGATTTAGGAGAAAGGTTGAGTAACTCTAAATCGCCACGCATAGTATTCCAATTGATGGGAATGTTAGGAGAAAGTTGACCAGAACCAATGCCTTGCGGCCCACCGCCAACTAAATTAAGAGACACTTCATCCAATCCTCGCACAAAGCGTTCTCCATTCCAATGCCACTCAAAACCAGGCCAATCTACAGGTGGTTTTCCTGGCGGTAAAAAACGCTGAAGTTCATAAATACTTGCACCTTCATCCAGTTTCACTGTGAAGCCTTGAGGATATCTCACTTCATAGCGTCCTTTACGTGTCTGGAAGTCAATAGGACTCCACCACAACACTTCTACAGTTTCCCCATTGTTATCACCAGACAAAGATACAGCAGGAGTTTTGTTAGTTAATTCACTGTGAAGCGTTAGTTTCTCTGGTCGTTTAGCCATTGCTGTGAATCGCCAACAAGACCAACTATCAGGATTGTCAGCTTTTTGCCACTGAACTTGACAAACGCCATTAGCTGTACTAATCCACAGCTTATCGTTTTCTAGCCTGAGTTTGTCAGGAATTGCCCCCACCAGCGGACTATTATGAACAGTGTATGTAGTCAAAGAACCAGAATTAGGATTTTGGGAATCGGGACGATAAGCAACTAATCCCTTGGCTGGAATATAAAGATTGCCTTCTCCACTAATTTGAGTACCCATCCAAAAAGTAGGGTTTTTGACATCTCCAGCTATGGCCAAATCAGTAATTTGTGTAAACCCCAGTTCCGGCGGCTGAATTAGGGTAAATTTGTTATTTTGGAGGTCATATCTGACAATAGTAGCAATGCCAGTATTGCCTTCACCTTGCTCAAAAGCAATTGACCACCAAAGAGAATCGCCATAAACCATAGCAGATGTGATGCGAGGAAAACCTAGTTGATTTCCGGTTGCAGAAAACCCAGCTTTTACTGCTGCTGTTTGTAAGTCTTTGAGACTGTATAATGTTTTTTGTTGTGTTTCTTTGCTATTAGGAGTAATTAGCTCAAACACAATTTGATCCTTAGCTGGTTCTGGCTCATTCGGTCTGGAAATATTATTATTTTCTCCTAATGAAAACTGTGGTTTTCTCACAACACGATATTGATAATTTTTGCCCTGTAAATCAATATTTTTGAATTTAGGGTTTACTAATTCTTGTGCGACCTCTGCATAGTCATTTGGCGGTTGTAACTCCTGGGGTAGATTTCCTGATTGTACCGTCCAGTTATTATTACTTCGACAGAAAACAAAATCCTGTTTTAAAGTTTGAAACCTAACTGTATCGGCATCTGCTGCAATATTGAGGATGTGGAAATTAAATCTGTCATAAAAGCTTTCATTTTGGTTGGGAACAGGTAAAGAGACTACTGTAGCCTTTGGACAATTGACTACTTGAGGCTTGACAGCATTATTTACCTGCGAAGCAGTGTTGACGCTAGAGACACAAGCATTTAGTAGTAAAGCAATACCGAAAATAGGAATAATTTTTTTCATAGTCAAATATGCTCTTAAAAAAAGAGACTTAACTTTTTTTACTACAATAGTTTTTATGTATAGGACTTACGCACAGATAACAGAAAATCGTAGACCGAAGGGCTTGCCGCAGGCTACCACAGAGGCACAGCGAAAAGTTGTCAGGAGGGTTTCCCTCCGTAACAAACTTTTCAAGACAGAGAACACCGAGTAATAAGAGTTTAAGAGTTATTTTGCATAAGTCCTGATATATTTAGACAACACTCTTAATATTTCTCTCCGCGCCTCTGCGTGAAAAAAATATCTAGTTCATTAACATTATTGACTATCAGTTATTAATCTTGTTCCGAGTGTAAGTTTAGCAAGGCATTTTGCAAATACTTACCCCATTGGGCTGCTAATGGAATTTCTGTAAATGGAACACGTACTGAGTTCGGGGGTTCAGTAAAAAGAAATTCTAACTCAATCGTCCGACCTTTTTCTGGAGGCGTTTCTGTTTCTACTGGGTTGCCATCTATCAAAAGTCGGATTTGTTGGATATCAATTAAAGAAAAGGTTTCTAATTTAATTGGGCCTTTTGGTGTGGGTTTACCCCAAGTGATATTGTGATCTTTTTGACCCAATACAGCATAAATATCATATTTAGCTCTCTCAAATTGTTCTGCCCAAGTGCGGTAAGCTTCAACTTTTTGATACTCTTTCGAGCCTTGCCAAGCCAACCAGAAAAACGCTGCTAACAGGGGCAACCACAAAAGACCACGTTCCATTGTTTAAAAAGTCCTGAATCCTGTATGAAACTTGTGTAACTAAAAGTGCAAAATCCATCAACCAAAGACACAGATAAGTTATGGTAGTGAGCAAACTGGCAAAAAGCGGTAATGAATTGATATGAGAAGACTTATATTATTGTGCTTGTTTGTCATCGGGTTAATAGCTGCCGTGTTTGGCTTCTTGAATTTTCAGGGACTAGCAGCTAAAGGTGATTTTGAGACAATTCTGCTTGATTTTTGGGAAGATATTCCTACAGAGTTAGTGAAGCGGGATTTACAAGCGATCGCTCAACAATACAACGTTACACCTCAATTAGACAATAAATTTTCAGCGTTGGACAATGTATATATTATCAAAGGCGATCGCCAGCGACTCAAAGAACTGAAAAAATCTCCATTTGCCCAAGCGACAGAATTAATCGAACCAAATTACATCTACAAGATTATTCCCCAACAGAGTGAAGTTGTAGGGCTGGGCACAATTTTGCAATCTCCAAATAGAGATAACCCAACTCCCTCATTAATTGGCCCTAATGACCAATATTACAGCAAACAGTGGAACCTCCACAAAATCGGCGTTGAAGGCGCATGGAGTCAAACCAAAGGTAGTGGCGTAACGGTTGCTGTCATTGACACTGGTGTTACCAAAGTGCGCGATTTGCAAGAGACAAAATTTGTTAAAGGCTATGATTTCGTTAATGACCGTGAAACAGCCACCGATGACAACGGACACGGTACTCATGTCGCCGGTACCATTGCCCAATCTACTAATAACAACTATGGCGTAGCGGGAATTGCTTACGAAGCCAATCTCATGCCGTTGAAGGTACTTAGTTCTTATGGCGGTGGTACCGTTGCCGATATTGCCGAAGCAATTAAATTTGCTGCTGATAATGGCGCAGATGTTATTAATATGAGCTTGGGTGGTGGTGGTGAAAGCCAGTTGATGAAGCAAGCAATTGAGTATGCCCACAAAAAAGGCGTTGCAATAATTGCTGCCGCTGGGAACGAAAATGCTAATGGTGCAAGTTATCCTGCTCGTTACCCCTATGTTATTGGCGTTTCAGCAGTCGGCCCAGACGGAGAAAAAGCACCCTATTCTAACTTTGGTGCTGGTGTGGATATCTCTGCCCCTGGTGGCAGTGAAGCCGGTTCGATTCTGCAAGAAACCATTGACGAAAACGGCCAAGCAGCATTTTTGGGACTCCAGGGTACCAGCATGGCTGCACCCCATGTAGCAGGTGTGGCAGCTTTGATTAAAGCATCTGGTGTCAAAGAACCAGATGAAATTTTAAAAGTCCTCAAGCAGTCAGCACGAGTTATTCAAGATGATGGTTTAAACTATTACGGCGCTGGACACCTCAATGCTGAAGCAGCCGTCAAACTTGCCATCACAGGACAAATCAGCTTCCAAGATTTCTTCCGCTGGTTACGCGATAACGGTTATATTAACCCCGGCTTTTGGATTGATGGCGGTGTCGTGGCACTCTTGCCCAAAGTTTTAATGGTATTGGGTTCTTACTTACTAGCTTGGTTTTTGCGGGTTTACTTCCCCTTCACTTGGAGTTGGTCTTTAGCCAGTGGCTTAATTGCTGGTAGTTCTGGGTTATTCTTTCTCAAAGGAATTTATATCTTTGATCTTCCCCAGTGGCCTTTCCGAGTTTTGGGTAGTTCCATTCCCGAATTAGGCAACACTTTGCAGGGAACTGATGCTTTTAATCCCCTATTTGCCAGTGTCTTGATTCCTATTGCTTTAGTAGCATTACTTTTAGGTCATCCTCGTTGGAAATGGTTCGCAATTGGTTCCACCCTAGGTATTGCAGCATGTTTAGCAGTAAGTGCAGTATATGACCCAGAAGTTTGGGGCTTAGGAAATGGTAACTTAGCCAGATTATTCCTAATTGTCAATGCCCTACTTTGTTATGGACTAGCTCGTTTAGCATTAAAAGACGAAAGTAAACCAGCATAAAAAAATTGGGCATGGGGCATGGGAAAGAAGGGGTAAGGGGGAAAGGGC
>NZ_JAECZB010000095.1:5192-31800 GCF_016056295.1 Atlanticothrix silvestris CENA357 | reverse complement strand
GTCAATGGCTTGTAGAACCTGTTTAACTATTTTTGGGTGCAATATTTTTCCTGAATGAAAAGGAATCACTACTCTCACTTCTTCTCAAAAATAAATCCTGTGACTTCCTTTACTTCTCATTTGAATAAAGCCTGCATCTAATAAAAGTTTTTCCGCTTCTGTTGCAGTCAAACGTGGCAGCTTAGGCAACTTTTACCTCCAAGGTTATTGTGAATGTTTCCTTGTTCTGAAGTGCCTGTTTTTCTGAATTTGACAAGGTTTCTATATAAAGCTCAACTGCTTCTTTGATATTTGCCTGTACTTCTTCTAGGGAATCACCTTGAGATTGACAACCAGGAAGTTCAGGACAATAAGCATAATATCCATATTCATCTTTTTCGATAACAATGCTAACTTTATACGACATATCAAAGTGACCTTTGCTCGTTCAATAACTATTATCGCCTCTCATCCCTCTCCTGATATCTTGCACCAGGCCGACTGGAAGTCGCGCGCCACTTGCTACAAGTCGGGGAACCCGCCCAACGCAGTGGCTTGGCTACACAGGCAAAACCCGCCTGCGCGGGTTGAAAACCTTGATTTTGTATTAGTCCGCGTAGGCGGACTTTGTTTGTATAGCCGCGATTTCTAATCGCCAGGGCTAGGTGCAAGATATGAGCCTCCCGTTAGGAAGCCTCAGAACTAAAAAATCAGGGTTTACCGATGAGTTCGTTGCAAAAATAGAAACCACAGCCGCATTTACCCACCGCACCCATAAAATCAACTTAATTAACCTCAAATAAAGTACGAGCTAATCCTGATTGGCGAATAATAGAGCGCAAAGTACCAACCCGTAATTCTTCGTAATTAGGAATAGGAACAGTAATTGTTGAATCTTCAGTTTGCATTTGCATGATAATATGACTACCACGCTGACGCACTTGTACAAAACCATTTTGTTCTAGAATCCGACACACTTCGCCAGCAGAAAGAACACGCAGTTTACCCAACATTCACCTCTAAGTGTGTCACAAAAACTTCAGTGTGCATCCGTTCCCCGATTTCAGAAGCATCTGCTACTTCAAAAAAGAGTTGCAATGCTTCAATCAGATTATTTCGTGCTTCTTCAATCGTGTCTCCCTGGCTAGCGATATCGAGTTCGGGACATAGTGATACATAGCCGTCTCCTTCTCGTTCAATAATCCCAGTGAATTGTTTTGTTTGCTTCATTATGTATTTTTGGTTGACATAGATTGATCAATCTCGATTTTAAGTCATTGCTCTATCAGATCCCCAGATCCCCGACTTTTTTGAAAAGTCGGGGATCTTGTACCTCACGATAAATTTTCTCTTCTTCTCATTTGGGACAGGAATTTTGGGGATTTGGGCTTCAGTTTCAGCCGAACCACAAACCCCACCCAAGTTTACCAAAGTTGAAAATCCCGGAGAATTTAAACTAGAAGGAAAAGGCGAACCTTCGGTGCTAAATCAGAAGGAGGAACCCCCCGGACAAGAACGGGTAATCATTGGTTCAAAGGATGACCGTATTCCCATGACTAGCAGAAATTACCCTTGGTCGGCGGTTGGTAAAATCGAGGGGATAGGTGCTGACGGTAGCGGTTACAGTTGCACGGGAACGTTGATTGCTGAAGATGTTGTTTTGACAAATGCTCACTGTGTAGTTAACCCTAGAACCCGAAAAGTTAGTCAAGCGATCGCCTTTCTGCCAAACTTAGTTAATGGTGTCGTCAAAAGTAAAAATGATGTCGCCTACGCGACTAACGTTTATTACGGCACAGACTTTAAAAAAGGCGATTTAGCCGATTACTCAAATGACTGGGCAATTTTGAAGCTCAACAAGCCTATCGGTCAAAAATACGGTTATTTAGGCTGGAAATCTCTACCAACTTCCAGTATGGTTGGCGAGACGAAAAAGTTTTCTTTGGTAGGCTATTCTGCTGATTTTCCCAACCCTAAGAAAAAAGGTTATGAAAATCTAACTGCTGGTGAAAGTATGACTGCTGGCGTTCACTTACAATGCAGTATCCTCCGCCGCCAGGAGAATTTGTTGTACCACAACTGCGACACTAATCAGGGTGCTTCTGGCGGTGCAATTATCAGTAATATAAATGGCAAGTATTATGTTTTAGCTCTCCACTCTGGCTCAAACGAGGTGAATGGATTGCTGTTGAACCGTGCGGTAGAAATGTCTCGCTTGGATGAATGGTTGCAGGAGAATTAAAGACATTAACTTAAGCTCACTTATAGTTTTGAACCAGACGCGATATTACTGAGAAACTAACTGTGCGTTTAATGCTTTAGTGATGTTTTTAGATTTATTCGAGCGTTTGATGTGATATATTCAAAGGGCTGTCTAATCTCGCACATCCAGGAATTCGGGTGTTTCCGATTGAGGAAATACACCTGGATGGAGGTTTAACCCGAATAGGAGAAAAAAAGTATATGCCAGTCGTTTCTTTGGCTCAAATGATGGAGTCTGGAGTTCATTTTGGGCATCAAACCCGGCGGTGGAACCCAAAAATGTCTCCTTACATTTACACTTCCCGTAATGGTGTACATATCATTGATTTGGTGCAAACTGCCCAATTGATGGAAGATGCTTACGCTTACATGAGAACTCAATCAGAGCAAGGTAAGAAATTCCTCTTTGTTGGCACCAAGCGACAAGCAGCAGGAATTATCGCTCAAGAAGCTGCTCGTTGTGGTTCTCACTACATAAACCAGCGTTGGTTGGGGGGAATGCTCACCAACTGGGCGACCATCAAAACCAGAGCAGACCGCCTCAAAGATTTGGAACGCCGTGAAGAAACTGGCGCATTAGACTTATTGCCCAAAAAAGAAGCTTCTATGTTGCGTCGAGAGATGACAAAGCTTCAGAAATACTTAGGTGGCATTAAAACAATGCGGAAAGTTCCTGATGTCGTCGTGATTGTCGACCAACGACGGGAGTACAACGCAGTTCAAGAATGCCAAAAATTAGGAATTCCAATTGTATCGATGCTGGATACAAACTGTGACCCGGATGTAGTAGATATTCCTATTCCAGCGAATGACGACGCGATTAGGTCGATTAAGCTGATAGTTGGCAAATTGGCGGATGCTATTTATGAAGGCCGTCACGGTCAACTGGATGGGGAAGAAGATTACGAAGATTACGAAGGCGGTGAAGAGGATTACGACTACGACGAAACTGAGTACACCGACTCAGTAATTCCCAGCGATGAAGAGGGAGAAGAATAACTAAAAAGATGAAGGATGAAATTTCATCCTTCATACTTGACACCGTCCTGAGTAAGATAGAAATACTCAACACCCGTGAGCGATTACAACTCTAGGTCAAGTTAGGAATTGAGGCAACATGGCGGAAATATCTGCAAAACTCGTCCAAGAGCTACGCCAAAAAACTGGTGCCGGCATGATGGACTGCAAAAAGGCGCTCAAAGAAACTGAGGGCGACATAGAAAAAGCTATAGAATGGTTGCGACAAAAAGGCATCGCTTCGGCGGGTAAAAAAAGCGATCGCATTGCGGCAGAAGGTCTAGTAGAAACCTACATTCAGCCTAATGGTCAAGTGGGTGTACTAATAGAAGTCAACTGCCAAACCGATTTTGTTGCCCGTAACGAAGCTTTTAAAGCTCTAGTTAAAAACCTAGCCAAACAAGCAGCAACTGCTGATAGTGTTGAGTCTTTATTAGCTCAACCCTACGTTGAAGATGAAAGCGTAAGCGTAGAACAGTTCATCAAGCAAACTATTGCCCAGCTGGGTGAAAATATTCAAGTGCGTCGCTTCGTCAATTTTTCGTTAGCAGAAGGCACACAAGGTATAGTAGACAGCTACATTCACACTGGCGGTCGTGTTGGTGTGTTGGTTGAGCTAAACTCCCAAACTGAGTCAGCAGCTAGTAACGAAGAATTCCAAGCCTTGGCACGGAATACCGCAATGCAAGTTGCGGCTTGCCCGAATGTCGAGTATGTGAGCGTAGACCAAATCCCTGCTGGGATCGCCCAAAAAGAAAAAGACATTGAAATGGGGCGGGATGATTTGGCGAACAAGCCAGAGGCCATCAAAGAAAAAATTGTTCAGGGACGGATTGAAAAACGCCTGAAAGAAATGACTTTGCTGGATCAGCCCTACATTCGCGATCAAAGTATTTCCGTGGAAGACTTGGTGAAGCAAGTTAAAGCTCAAGTTGGCGAAGATGTCCAAGTAAATCGCTTTGTTCGTTATGTGCTGGGCGAGGGCATTGAAAAGCAAGAAAGTAACTTTGCTGAGGAAGTTGCAGCACAAATGGGCACCAAGTAATTTTAGTTAAGAATTAAGAGTTAGCAGAAACTTTTCTTCATAACTTTTAACTCATAACTATTGGAATAACAGGTCAGTCAAATTATACTGGCCTGTTTTATTCGTTCTTAGGAAACTCTAGATGATTAAAACTGAAGCATAGTTAATATAAAATTTAAAGTCTTTTGGATGACTATTTTAAAATAAATAGGTACATTTGTACCATGACAAAGTTGAGATGGGCTATTAAAAGAAGATATGGCAAGAGCAATTGAGCGAATTGAACAGGATATTGCAGCCCTGGAAGAACAGATCCGGGCGATCGCAGCAGAACTTCATAGCGCTTATGCCAGCTATCTAACTACTCTGGGGCAAGCCTTACAAAAACAGTTGATTCTGGCTAGCTACCACTTGTGTACTCAAGGGTATCCCGAAAAATTCTTAGGTTTGTCATTAAATCAGCGACAAAAATTACAACAAGCCATCCGTAAATTAGGACAACAGGTAGCTGAGCAATTGCTCACTTATATGAAAAGTGAGGAAGATAGAGAACTAGTAACTGATGGAGAGAGTGAAAAATTAGCAGATGAGGAAAATTTAGATACAAATTCGCCTCCTCCCCCCACCCTTTGGGAAGAGATTAGCTCCACGATCAGCAACCCAGAAGAACTCTACACCCCTTCGCCCCGTTACCTGACATCCCCTGATCCTTCTAACCCCGTAGAATTAGCAAAATGGCAACAGGGACTGGAACATCAGACACAACAAACGCTGAAAAAGGTTTCCCATGACGCTAATCTTGTATTACAAAAAGCTGATATTTTACCCAAAAAATTACCAGAACCCATTTTAGAAGCAGCAGCTGCTGCTTCAGAAGCATCTGCCGAGGTGATGCCAGGGCCACCTAACCTCTTAAATTTAGTAATTGAAATTGAAAATGAGCAAGATGCAGACGATTCCAGGCTGACACAGCTGATGGCGATTAATCTCAGACTAGGGGAAATTGAATTTGCCGATGTAACACTTTCATCTAGCCGCAAGCAAATTCGCAATATCTTAGTTAGGCTAAACAAACTAGGACGAGAGTATCAAAAAAAGCAACGGGAGAGGTCAATTGCTGAAGCTGAATCTGCATGGCGTGCTAGTTGGTTTGAAGATTAGTCAAGAGTCTAAAGTCAAACAGTAATAACCAATGACTAATGACACGCCAGATTGGATACGATTACACAAAGCCTTGGGAATAGAGGCTGAACACGGTTTTACAGACTTGATGGGCAAGCAATACCGCTTCAGTGAATTTCTTAGCCTGACTTTTGGCAAATTCCCCACAGTCTTACCTGCTATTGAGCGTCGCCGTTGGCAAGAATTAGCTGTGCAATTTGCTAATTATCCCAATTTGGTATTGGCAGAAAGACAACATTTAGTAGCAGAAACTCGTAGATATCTTTATCAACTGCAAAAAGAGCAGGAAAGCAGGGGAGCAGAGGAGGAGGGGAGCAGGGGAGCAGGAAGAGAAGTTGCCAGGAGGGTTTCCCTCCAAGCAAACTTCGGGGAGCAGGGGAGAAGTTATCAATCAAAAATTCACCAACATCCCAAATCTCCTATGGTCGCGGAGGTGAGTAAGAGACTTGCTCCAAAAGTTGATCAAAAACTTAGTGATTTACCAGAAATAGGGATTAGAAAAGCCGACAAATTGGCGGTTTTGAATTTGTATACGGTGCGTGATTTATTGTTCTATTATCCCCGCGATCATATTGATTATGCGCGTCAGGTAAATATCCGTGAGTTGGAGGCGGGTGAGACTGTAACAATCATAGCTACCGTGAAACGTTGCAATTGTTTTACTAGTCCAAAGAATCAAAAATTATCGATTTTAGAACTGATATTAAAAGATAATACAGGCCAAATTAAAATTACTCGCTTTTCTGCTGGTGCGCGGTTTACTAGTCGTGCTTGGCAAGAAAGTTTAAAAAGGCGCTATCCAGTAGGTAGTATTCTGGCGGCCTGTGGGTTGGTCAAAGGTAGTAAATATGGCTTGACGCTGGATAATCCAGAACTGGAGGTTTTGGCAAACCCAGGAGATGCAATTGAGTCGCTAACTATTGGGCGGGTGGTGCCAATTTACGCCCTAACAGAGGGAGTGATGGCAAATATTGTCAGACAGGCAGTCACTGCCGTTTTGCCAGCCGCAGTTCATATCAAAGATCCCCTCCCCAAAGGTTTGCGGGAGAAATATGGTTTGATGGAATTAAAGGATGCGATCGCCAACATTCATTTTCCTGATGATAGCGCTACTTTACAAGTTGCCCGTCGCCGCCTAGTATTTGACGAATTTTTCTACCTCCAGCTTGGTTTACTGCAACGTCAGCAGCAAGCAAGACAAATCCAAACAAGTGCGATTCTTGCTCCTAAAGGTCAGTTAATTGAAAAATTCTACGAAATCTTGCCTTTTCAACTGACTGGCGCACAGCAACGAGTCCTCAACGATATCTTGAACGACTTACAAAAGTCTGCACCCATGAATCGTTTGGTACAGGGTGATGTAGGTTCTGGTAAAACTGTTGTTGCCGTAATTGCTATTTTGGCAGCAATTCAATCTGGCTACCAAGCAGCACTAATGGCTCCGACGGAAGTGTTAGCAGAACAGCATTACCGCAAGTTAGTTAGTTGGTTTAACCTTTTACATTTACCAGTAGAATTACTCACAGGTTCCACTAAAACTGCTAAACGTCGAGAAATCCACTCCCAGCTAGAAACTGGCGAATTACCTTTGTTGGTGGGAACTCACGCTTTGATTCAAGATACCGTCAACTTTCAGCAGTTGGGGTTAGTGGTAATTGATGAACAGCATCGCTTTGGGGTAAAACAGCGGGCGCTATTACAGCAAAAAGGCGAACAACCCCATGTATTAACTATGACTGCTACTCCCATCCCCCGGACACTGGCATTGACGATACATGGAGATATGAATGTCAGCCAAATTGATGAATTGCCACCAGGACGGCAAAAGATTCAGACTACTATGTTAACAGGGCAGCAACGCACCCAGGCTTATGACCTAATTCGTCGCGAAATTGCCCAAGGTAGGCAAGTTTATGTAGTGTTGCCATTGGTGGAAGAATCAGAAAAACTGGATTTGCGATCGGCGGTAGAAGAGCATCAAAAGCTACAAGAAAGTGTTTTTCCAGACTTTCAAGTGGGGCTATTGCACGGTCGCATGAGTTCAGCCGATAAGGACGAAGCAATTACCAAATTCCGTGATAATGAGACACAAATTTTAGTTTCTACCACTGTTGTTGAGGTCGGTGTGGATGTACCAAATGCAACAGTAGTGCTGATTGAAAATGCGGAACGATTTGGTTTATCTCAACTGCACCAATTGCGTGGGCGTGTTGGTCGTGGTGCGGCTCAGTCCTATTGTTTGTTGATGAGCAGTTCTAGAAGTCCTGACGCTCAACAACGGTTGAAGGTGTTGGAACAGTCCCAAGATGGCTTTTTTATTTCAGAAATGGATATGCGTTTTCGAGGCCCTGGAGAAGTACTGGGAACTCGACAATCAGGAGTGCCAGATTTTACCTTAGCGAGTTTAGTAGAAGACGAGGAAATATTACTCTTGGCGCGGCAAGCAGCAGAGAAAGTGATAGAGATAGATGTAACTCTAGAGCGTTGGTATTTGATGAAAGCAGAGTTGAAGTATCGGTATGAGCGACTAATGGGTGGAGCGATTTTGACCTAATCGTAACCTGGTGGGTTTCGGAAAGCATTGATTACTCGATCAAGCTTGTCTGCGATCGCCAATAACTCCATCTCGCACCACCGCTTACCAACAATTTGCATTCCAATTGGCAAGCCGTTTTGAGTTTGTCCAATTGGAATCACTACAACAGGATGTCCACTCAGATTAAATGGCATAGTATAAGCTCCGTTTGCCACTGCATGAGGGTAAGATCTGCCATCAATATCAATAGCACTCCAAGCGCTTCGATGAGTAAAAGCAGAGGTTGCTGCAACAGGAGTGAGCCAAACATCCCAAGGTTCTAATGCCTCATCGATTTCGGCTATGAAGCGATCGCGTTCGGTGAGTGCCTCAAAATATCCTTTCAGGCTAGGATTCAATAATTCTGGCAGGAGACGGCTGAAATCCCCCATTTTGCGGAGTTCTTTATCGCCTTGGGTGGCGGTGCGAAATATCTGCTTCCAACTCCGGCGCACATTGTATTGATCTATTGGTTGAGCGTAGATGTTGATATATGCAGCTATCCGTCCATAAAGGTTTAGTATTTGTGATAGTTGAAAGTTTTTAGGCAGCCAGTGTTCTATTTGGACACCTGCTTGAGATAGGGTTTGTGCGATCGCAGCCATTGCCGAGCGAATTTCAGATGCAACTGGAACTTCTGCCCATTCATCACTCCAAGCAATTTTGAGATTTTGCAAAGACTTACCAGAAGGCCTATCTAGTGAAATTGGCGGGACATCAGGACGGCGAATATCAGCACCTGCGATTAATGAAAAGCATAGCCGAATATCTTCAAGCGATCGCGCAAAACAACCTACTGTAATCATTTGCCGAAGACATATTGGCATTCCAGGCACTTCTGGAATTTGCCCCGCTGTAGAAATCCGGCGATCTGTAGGCTTCAAACCATACGTACCGCAGAAGTGAGCAGGCTGACGCACTGAACCCGCAATATCGTTGCCTAAATCCAAGTTTGAAAGTCCGGCTGCCACAGCCGCAGCACTGCCCCCAGAACTACCCCCAGCAGTGTAGTCCAGATTCCAAGGATTGTTGACTCGTGGAAACAAGGAATTTGTACTTTGATAATCACCAGCCAATTCCGCCATATTCGTCTTTCCCAAGATGATTGCTCCTGCTTTCCGCAGCCTTGCCACAACGCTAGCATCTTGTTGAGGTACATAGTCTTTAAGAGGAATATAGCCTGCTGTAGTTAGTAGTCCTTCTGTTTCAAAGATATCTTTAATCGTGATTGGAACTCCGTGCAGAACTCCCCAGTTCTCTTTTTTGCTTAAAGCTTCGTCAGCCAGCTTGGCTTTGACAAGGGCATTATCTGCATCCAGTGTACAAACGGCATTCAGCTTACTGTTGTGTTTAGCAATTTGATTGAGATGAGCATTAATAACTTCAACAACAGAAACGGTGCGATCGCGAATCATCCGCGCTAGTTCATGCGCTGGAGTAAATGTTAGGCTATTCATAGATAGTAAACTGGTAGGATAAAGTTATTCTAAAAAAACTTGATTTTAATTTTTCTGGGCAATATGAAAAGCCGAAATATAGGAAAGTTGAAGACTATCCCCAAAATCATTTTCTATTCGTTGCTTCAGATCTGCAAATAACGCTTCTTTATTTTGTGGAGTTAACTTCAAATATGATGAGTAGGTATTTAAAAGTGTTAAATATTCATCGGCACTATAGACTACTTCAGATGTTACATGTCCAAACTTTAAATTTTTGAATTTGCCCGAATCAATCATCATCCTCCCTAACTCTTTTAAAATTTCTTGTTGAGTTTCTTTATCTTCATAACGGTCAAGAGATGGAGCATGTATTTGATAAATTTCAGATAAGCTTTGATAAACTTTGTAATTAGGTTGTAATTCCTTATTCCATAATAGAATTAAATAACCATTTTTTTTAAAGCATTTGCTGCTTTAGGATAGCCTATCTCTGGCGATATCCAGTGAAAAGAAGTAGCTGCTAAAACAGCATCAAAATTATTAAAATCTAGCGTCCACTCTTCAAAAGATGCGTTTTGAATTTCCACATGCGGATAGGGTTGACAATTCTGTTGCGCTAACTTAAAAAAATCTGGGTTTGGTTCTAAACAAATCATTGAATAACCCAGTTGAGCAAATGATGTAGTTGCTGTTCCAGGGCCGCATCCCAATTCCAGAATTTTTGAATTGGTGGACAGTTGGGCTATTTCTACAACTTGCTCAATGAATTTTTGAGGATAACGTGGTCTTGCTTTGTTGTATGCCTCTGCTGCTGGAGAATACCAATTTTTTCGTACTTCTATGTCTTGACTAGAGTAGCTTGCTATTGTTTGTTTGATATTTTCCATAATTTACTCATTAATGCGCTAATATAGCAATCCTAAATCATTCGTAAACAACAAAATCCCCGATTTATTTGAGAATTCGGCGATCTGAGCCTCTCAAAACAATCAAAAACAACTGACCCGCTTGGCGTAAATAAATATCATACTTGTGGGTAGCACCAAAAATTATGCATACTAGTAGTCAACATCTATTCGGATCACAACATTCCGGGTTAAGATGTCGCTTAGAAACGCCTTGATTGCATACCAATATTAAATTGTTGCGTTGAGATTTTATGGACAAAAGTCCACACGATGGCAGTATCAACCTCCTCTAAGCTGGTGAGGCAGTCTCCCAGCGCGGGGGAGATATTAGGAGGTATCATGCTTACACAGGATATTCGGAACTCACTCATTGAGACCACTGATTTAAGCCAACTCAAATGGGATTTAAATCATTTACAACCCGTGGATGTAGGCGAATATATTGCACAATTACCGCAACAACAGCGGGCGATCGCCTTTCGTCTACTCAATAAAGCTCAGGCTATTGATGTATTTGAATATCTACCAACAGAAGTACAAGAAGAATTAATTAACTCTCTACATGATGTCCAGGTGGTGCAACTTGTAGAAGCGATGAGTCCTGATGAACGGGCAGAATTGTTTGACGAATTACCCGCTGGCGTAATTAAACGACTATTACAAGAACTTAGTCCAGAACAACGACAAGCCACCGCAACTATTTTAGGCTATCCAGAAGGTACTGCTGGGCGGGTGATGACAACCGAATATGTCCGATTGCGAGAAGGATTAACTGTAGGAGAAGCCCTCAGTAAAATCCGTCGCCAAGACGAAGATAAGGAGACAATTTATTATGCTTACGTTACTGATGACAACCGCAAGCTAGGAAGAGTCGTTTCACTGCGTCAGTTGTTATTTACCTTTCCTGATGTTTTAATTCGAGATATTGCTAGCGATCGCGTGATTAAAGTACGAACTGAAACCCCCCAGGAAGAAGTTGCCCAAATCATGCAGCGTTATGATTTAATCGCTATCCCCGTAGTTGATCGTGAAGAACGATTAGTTGGCATTATCACAATTGATGATGTCATGGATATTTTGCAAGAGGAAGCCACAGAAGACATTCAAAAACTGGCTGGTGTCGGCGGTGATGAAGCTGCTTTGTCATCCCCCTTGCTTACCATCCGTAACCGCTTACCTTGGTTGTTAGGAATTATGGCACTGTATATTGGTGCAGCCAGTGCGATCGCCCCTTTTCAATCTGTAATTGCCGCTGTACCAGTTCTGGCAGTAATCATGCCAATTTTTTCTAATACTGGTGGCACGGTGGGTATTCAAGCATTAACGGTAACAATCCGAGGGCTAGGTGTAGGTGAGGTGACACCCAGAGATACTCTTAAAATTCTCCGCAAGGAAATTTTTGCTGGTTTAGGCACAGCATTGGCTTTATCCTTAACGATGATCATGCTTTCCTTGATTTGGGCACACCCTCAAGAACGATGGGTAGCTGTTGTTGCGGGAATAGTTATGGCAACCAATACAATTGTGGCTGTGACTCTTGGTACTTTACTACCAATGGGTTTGAAGCGGCTAAAGCTAGATCCTGCCTTAGTCAGTGGGCCGTTAGTCACAACAATGCTGGATACAATCGGATTTTTAACATTCCTGACCCTGATTTCTGTGGGGTTGAATGTGTTCCATTTACCAAGTTAACAAGCAACAAGGAACTAATTTCTTCCCTATTACCTGTTCCCTGTTTACGGTATCATTGCCTCTGCATATATAAATTAAAAACCTGTAGAGATGCGTTAGCTTAGTTCCTTTGCAAGAGGGCTTGCTCGTGTCTATACGCAGACAAATGATAGCCATTTATGCCTACTACCACCTGGAATCGTCATCATGTTCTCTCCTTGGCTGACTTTACTGCCGCTGAATACAATACTGTTTTGCAAACTGCTGCCAGTTTTCAGGAAGTGCTATCACGACGGACGAAGAAAGTCCCAACCTTGCAAGGACAGGTGGTGGCAAATTTATTTTTTGAAGCATCTACCCGCACTCGGAGTAGTTTTGAACTTGCGGCTAAACGTTTAAGTGCAGACACGCTGAACTTTACAGCCTCAACTTCTTCTATGACCAAGGGAGAAACAATTCTCGACACTGCGAAAACCTATTTGGCGATGGGAACTGATATTATGGTGATTCGCCATCGAGAAGCTGGAGTACCAAATGCGATCGCGGCTGAAATGGATCGTTTAGGTGTAAAAGTTAGTGTCCTCAATGCTGGTGATGGTCAACATGAGCATCCTTCCCAAGGACTGCTAGATTTATTTACCATTTGTACTTTAATCGACCCAAATAATCCTCGGCTAGAACTTTTAAAAGGTAAAAAAATTGCCATTGTTGGGGATATTCTGCATTCTCGTGTAGCGCGATCAAATATTTGGAGTTTAACGGCAAGTGGTGCCCAAGTGCATCTGGCTGCACCGCCTACCCTTTTACCCAAGTTATTTGCCGAATATATTTTTGAGGAAGCAGAAGCTAATAGTCAGCATTTAATTACCTCTTCATCTCCTCAATCCCCAAATCGTCAACTGTTCATACATTGGCAACTAGAACCTGCCTTACAAGATGCTGATTTTGTCATGACTTTGCGTTTGCAAAAAGAACGTATGACTGCTCATTTGCTGCCAAGTTTGCGAGAATATCATCAGTTGTTTGGTATCACACGTACAAAATTACAACTGTGCAACCCTAATGTTAAAGTTTTGCATCCAGGCCCAGTCAACCGTGGTGTTGAAATTAGCTCTGAATTGATGGATGACCCAGAATTTAGTCTGATTCAATCGCAAGTTACTAGCGGTGTGGCTGTTCGTATGGCACTGCTGTATTTATTAGGTAGCAGCAAGGTTGAACGAATTTAAAACACTTTACCTAACGGAGACTACTCAAAGGTTAGTTTAATCTTGCCACCTCGCTATTTTTTAACTTCAGCTAATAATTGATTTATTAAAATGATGTTAATAACTGCCTGTATATCAAAACTACAGTAGCGATCGCCTTGGAATTATTATTAATAGTAATTTGCTCTACTCATTGCTGAGGTTACTTGGTTACGATGGATTCATAGCCCTCGTAATACTGTCGATAAATAAATAGTATTTTTTCTATCGACATCATATCTTGACGTGAGCTTTCTGATTTTTTATATTTCCTTTTAACAAACAAGCATGAAGCTGCTAATTTTACATAATCGCTACAGATTTGCTGGTGGTGAAGATAGAGTAGTTCAGGCAGAAAAAAGCCTTTTAGAGGCAAATAACCACGAAGTTATTTTGTTAGAAGAAAATAATCACAACATAGTTAGTATTTTAGATACATTTGTGGCTGCTGGGGGAGCTATATACTCCTTTGCAGCTAAAAATCGGGTCGAAGCAGAAATTAATCGTTTTCGTCCTGAAATAGTGCATGTCCATAATTTTTTTCCACTCCTTTCTCCTGCTGTGTATGATGCTTGTTCTAGTGCTGGAGTTCCTGTTGTCCAGACTCTTCACAACTATCGGCTGGCTTGTCCCAAAGCGATGCCATTTCGAGATGGTAAAACTTGTGAAGATTGCATTGGTAAACTAATGCCTTTGTCTAGTGTTATACACGCTTGTTACCGAAATTCCTACCTCCAAAGTTCAGTTGTAGCAACAATGACGGCTTGGCATTGGTTACGAGGTACTTGGCAAAAGCGAGTAGATGCTTACATTGTTTTTACTAAATTTCAAAAAGAAAAAATGGTTCAAGCGGGACTACCAGCAGAAAAAATTTACATCAAGCCAAATTTTATTTTTCACCCCGATTTTTCCAACAAAGATTATAAATTTGGTGATTACTTACTTTTTGTTGGTAGATTATCAGAGGAAAAGGGAGTTTCGGTTCTAATTGATGCTTATCTTCAAAACAATTTATCTATACCATTAAAAATTGTTGGCGATGGGCCATTACGTCAAATTTTGCAGACAAAAGTCTACAATGCAGGCTATAGCAATTTGATTGAATTTTTAGGTTTTCAGGAGCAATCAGAAATTTTGAAGTTAATGCAGGATGCCAAGTTTTTAGTAATATCTTCAATTTGGTATGAAGGCTTTCCCTTAGCTATTGTAGAAGCTTTTGCTTGCAGTCTTCCTGTAATAGCACCAAAATTAGGCAGCATGGCAGAAATAATAGATGACAAGGTAAATGGTTTGTTTTTTGAAGCAGGAAATTCTTACGATTTAGCTACTAAAATAAATTGGGCAATTAATCACCCAGAATTTTTAACAATAACAGCTAAAAAGGCTCGTTTTACCTACGAATCAAGCTACACTTCAGAAGCTAACTATGAGCAGTTAATGAAGATTTATCAAGAAATCATCAATAATTACAAGATAAATCACAGATGACACGGAGGACACAGATGAATAAGATTCAGTAATTTTTATAATTTTATTGCTTGATTAAATACGTTTTGATTAAGCGTAGAGGCCGCAAAACATAGTATAAAAATGATAGAGATTGAGGTAAGTGTACAAAGTTTTTATCTCCAACTGTAGGAACAATGAGATGTTCATAACAATACCAAAATTTATCTTTAGGATATTCTATTAACTTTAAATGAAACAATGCAGATTTAAGTTGACTACTTTGGAAAGAATCCGCTGTTGGGAAATAAAATTGTCTACAAATCTGGGATGAAAGAGATTTAATTATAGGGTTAGCTTCTATTTTAGATATGATTGTTTCTGGAAGCTCTGCATTCAAAAGTTCATGTGCTAATGAAAGACCCAGCAATAACATTCGTCTCATCCGTAGCTTGGTAGTACGTTCCCAAATCTTGTCCCAATTTACTTTAGGATGGGCACGAATCACTTCAGCTAAATCACAAACTCTATTTAACCATCGCCAACAGTCTTTACCTCCTTGTGAGCAGAGAATTATAATTAAATTTTCCGCAGAAAAGCTGAGTATCTGTCTATCTACAAAAGATATATGTTTAATATCTTCCCATATCCACTCTTCTGTATTATGTGTAAATGAAAACTGCTTTGATAATATTCCTTGGTGAACGTCTAAAGTGATCTGCTCTTTTGAATTGTTCAAATGTAGTTCCCAATGAGAACGCAGATAAGCTTCCTGTTCTTGATTGGTTAAAGATTTAAGATAGGCTGTTTCTTGTTCATTACTGTCAGCGTATGGGTCGAATCCCTGTATAATTAATATTTCTTTGGTTTTGAGAAAATCTTGTCTGCGAACCAAAAGATCCAAATCACCAAAAGCTCGATATGAGATATCTCCGTAAATTGCAGCAGCTAATATGGGGCCTTTGAAAGGAATTACAGGAATTTCGTTTTCTTCAAAAATCTTTAAAATCTTAACCAGCTTACTTGCTTTGAAGAGGTTGTGTTGAGTATTACTATAGTAAGATTGTCGCAAATAGCTTAGAACATCTGTGGGTACAAGTTGCGAACAAGTTTTATTGAGATTTAAAAATAATAGTGGTAATACTCGATGCCAATGAGCAATTTCAATCAGATATTTCCAGTTAATATTTTCGTGGATTAATTTTTTGATGCTCTCACTGTTTTTTTCATCCATGTAAGTGCGAGCGCAACAAAGTAATAACTTGATTTCAGGGCAAATATTTGTTGTTTGAGACTGATTTTTTTTTTCTAATAACACGTTATTCATCAATAAAGCTGATTATTTTTATAATTGGATCAATTAAGAGGTGGCTCACGCAGAGGCGCAGAGGCGCAGAGTTTAAACTTTAATAAACCAGCGTTGTCGATACATTAAAGTGCCTACGGCTAACCATAGCAACACGGTGAGGATAGCAAATAAGAGGGAACCATTCAGCGCACCCGCCCAAGATGCGAAAAGATTCTGATAAATCCAATTGTAGGTGCTGGGAGCGTTTTCTCCAGAACCGATATTGGTTCTGACTAAAACTTTAATTAGTAAAACAGATGCAACAAAAAGTGCGATCGCATTTAAGCCCATAATTTCAAAAGGTTTACTCCAACGACGTATCAGCCGTACTTCTATCAGTTCATAGCAAGCTGCTAATAACAGTAATGCCCAACCTGTTGTAAAGACAACGTAGGAACTTGTCCATAGCTTTTTGTTGATGGGAAATGTCCACCCCCACGCCCAACCAACTATTAAGCAACCAATACCAAATAATGCTAATCCTATACTTGTGCGTGACTGTACTGCTTGAGAACGTATCCATTTGCCTGTGAAGTAGCCAGCCAAGACGCTAACAATAGCCGGAATTGTGCTGAAAAGTCCCTCTGGATCTCCCATGAAATTGAAGCGATCGCCTTTATAAAGATGTACTTTAGGAATAATCAGGCGGTCAATATAAGCACCAAAGTTACCTTCTCGCGTCAATACACCAGCACCATAATCAGGAACTGGTACATACATCAAAGCTAGCCAGTAACCGATAAGTATTACAGCTGCGAGTATCCATTGCCCACGGCGCGGCAAATTGAGAACTATTAAGGAGGCGAACAGGTAAGTCAGGCTGATGCGTTGCAACACCCCCATAATCCGGATACTACTTAAGTCAAAAGTCCCAATGCCCTGATTCCAAAAGCCATTTAGCAGCAACCCCAAACCAAAGAGAATGGCCGCGCGGCGTAAGATCCGCCAATAAACAGCCCTTGTAGGTTTATTCTCTTCGGTGTACTTTGACAGAGAAAAAGTCATTGCCACGCCGACAATGAACAAAAAGAAGGGAAACACCAAATCAGTTGGTGTCCAACCGTTCCAGTCTGCATGGGCTAAGGGAGGATATACATCATCCGCGACTCCCACCATGTTGACGAGAATCATGCCAGCAATGGTAATGCCACGGAAAACATCCAGTGAAGTCAGGCGCATAGACGGAATTTTATCCTTGATGAGTATCTAAACTATCCTGCTTGATGCAGGTAATCAAGCAAAATTCATATAGTTTAGATACAAGGTAAAATTTTGTTAAGTTATTACCCCTAAATATCATGCCAGTCAAAGTTGGAGAGCCTGCTCCTAATTTCACTTTAACTTCCCAAAACGGTTCAACAGTCAGCCTGCAAGATTTCCGTGGTCAAAAAGCTGTTGTTTTGTACTTTTATCCCAAGGACGATACACCCGGATGTACGGCAGAATCTTGTGCTTTCCGCGATCAGTACGAAGTGTTTAAAACTGCTGGTGCTGAAGTGATTGGCGTTAGTGGTGATTCTAATGAATCTCACCAGCGATTTGCTGCAAAGTATAATTTGCCTTTTATACTCTTAACGGATAAAGGCGACCAAGTACGAAAGCTATACGGTGCAACCACCGCTTTTGGCTTGATTCCTGGTCGCGTTACTTACGTTATTGATCAACAGGGGGTTGTGCAATACGTATTTGATTCAATGTTGAATTTTAAAGGTCACGTTGAAGAAGCGTTGAAAACGTTGCAACAGCTTACAACTTAAAAGCTGTTTAAACGCAGAGTATCGCAAAGGATATTCTGCGTTCCTTTGCATTTTAGTTAGACTTTATGGGAGGACGATTTTTCCTGCATAACGACATTAGCCTGAGTTGCTTTGCCATTTTTACCGTTGGTATGACCATTACCATTACGGGGTTGAATCACACCATAACCACCGTGGTTGCGTTCGTAAATCACATTAATCTCATTGGTTTCGCTATTGCGGAACATATAAAAGTCGTGTCCCACCATTTGCAGATGTTCTAAAGCTTCTGCAAGGGTCATCGGTGGCATGGAAAAATATTTTGTCCGAACGACTTCGCTGGGCAATTCTGGGGTGCGATCGCCTATTAAATCTGTTACTGCTGTCTCTGTAACTACTACTTCGTTGGTTGCTGGAGCGTGAATTTTCTTATCTTGTCGTCTTTCTTTGTATTTACGCAGCTGACGAGCAATTTTATCTGCTACTAAGTCAATACTGGCGTATAAATTTTCGCTGCTTTCCTCGGCACGGATGACGCTACCATTTGCATAAATAGTGACTTCAGCCGCTTGTCTGGGGTTGATTCGGGGATTGCGAGCTACGCTTAAATGCACATCCACTTCGTTTGTGATGTTCTGAAAGTGATTAACAGCCTTTTCAATTTTTTGATGCACATATTCCCGAATCGCATCGGTAATTTCAATGTTTTTGCCGTGGATGACAAGCTTCATGTAAACTCTCCCACTTAAATATTGGATTTATTGTGAATTTGTTTTGTAAGAGAAGAAGTTGCGGTAATGTCTATCACTGCCGCCAAAACAAATCGTGAGCTGTTTTGATGTACTGCTGGTATAGGTTCTCTAATTTTGCTGCATCTGAGTTTTTACCACACATACTTTTAATTAATCTCCTGCTGATCTCTGCATAGGTCTCCAATTGGTTGCTAGTCAATTAGATGCCCAAAAGCATAACCATTGAGTGATACAGTCTGAGCAATAGCTTTGATGACTGCTGTATTTGTTAAGCAACTTTTACAGAACTGTCAGTGTTTACTCCTTCTATAATTCCAGGAGATTCGCTTGCTGTTGGTAGATAATACAAGTCTTTGTGGAAGTTCCATCCGGTTCTACGATACAAACAATGTTATTAGAGACATCAGCCAGTGCATTAGTTCTTATTGTGTTTGGCGTGATGCTTATTGCAGAGAATTCCTCCCAACACCATTGAGGTTATATATTCAAACTAGCACTTTGTATTTTCCAATGCCGGTTCCCTTGATGTTCCTTTAAAATCCTTTGCAAAGCTTGACATTCTTTGACTCCAATCTTAGAAGTTGCCATATATTTAGTCAATGACTCTGTTGATTTTTGGCATGATCCGTAGTAAAGAACCAAACCAAAAACATTGTTTGTTATATAACCGAGGATTAATGCCTTACTTGGATGCTCATGGGTGGCAGCGATCGCTTGTTGGCGATCGCATTCATAATTCCAGTCTAGATGACGTGTTAATCTTGCTAGAGCATTCGCCTGTCTACACTTTAGGGCAAGGAAGCAATCTTGAATTTCTCAAATTTGACCTTGACAAAAGTCAATTTGAGGTACACAAAATTGAACGCGGTGGCGAAGTTACTTACCATTGTCCCGGACAACTGGTGGGGTATCCGATTTTAAATCTGCAACGTTATCGTAAAGACTTGCATTGGTACTTGCGGCAATTAGAAGAAGTCATAATTCGGGTACTGGCAGTTTATGGCTTGCAAGGCGATCGCCTGATAGGTTTTACTGGTGTTTGGTTAGATGGACGCAAAGTTGCCGCGATTGGGATTAAAGTCAGCCGTTGGATTACTATGCACGGCTTTGCTTTAAATGTTTGTCCCGACATGACAGGCTTTGGTCAGATTGTTCCCTGCGGCATTGCTGATAAACCTGTAGGCAGTTTAGCCGAATGGATTCCAGGTATTACCTGTCAAGAGGTACGTTCTCATGTAGCCAAATCTTTTGCTGAGGTGTTTGGTGTGGAATTTGTTGACGAACCAGCATCAGAATAATTTTCCGGTCTGAGTAAATTCAGTTTGTAATTGTGTAATAAGTGCAATAGTAATCTTGTGTGAGTCATGATAATTTCTCAATTACAGCAGGATTGCAAATTGCACTGTAATGACCTATGCCCAAGCTAGAATGATGGTTAATTACCAGCCGTAGTAACAATTTTCTAAAATTGATTCTATCCCAATTACGAATTACGAATTACGAATTACGAATCCTTGTTGGGAAGATGATCCCTTTGATTTCTTGCGCGAGTACCTTTAATAAGCAATGCTCTACTTACAATCAACCATAATTATTATTTATTTAAACTCCGATACTCCCAAGGATTGATAAATTTAGCATCACTCCAAATTCCCAGTTGTTGTTGCTTCGCCTCAGTTTCGGCTTGTTGCACTAAATCTTTACTAGGACACTTATTCAAATAGGGACGATATACTTTTGCTAAACCTTCTTGCAGCAATACTTGTTGCACAAAAGTACCATTTTTTAAACGTACTTCTGCTACCTTTCTCCCATAGCGATCGCTATCTGTAATATTCAGTGTGACGCGATCGCCTGCTTGTTGCACTAGCTGTTGTACTCGTGCTTGCGCCTTTGTACCCCAGCTAAATTGATTGCGATCGCTAGCACGTTTACTGGCTTTTTCTTTATTAGAATGGGCTATTTCTGGCGCATCCATACAAGCAAAGCGCACCGTGAATTTATTACCTTGGGAATCTTTGACTACCAAAGTATCACCATCGCTGACTCGCTCAACCACATCTCCAGAAACACCGAAGAAGCGTAGAGGTGAAGCGGCTTGTCGTAAGACATCGCAACCCATCAATACTAAAAGAATAATAGCTACACCAAGTCCAACTTGTACTCGTTTAATTAACTTATCCATCCCAACTCACTAAATTGTATCTGAGGCACGATACTAACAAAGAGATTAGAGATTGGGTAGTGCTAAAAAAATTGTGGTCTCTACTTTTGTAATTGCTGTTCTTGTTGTGGTTGTTTCTGGTGGCTTTCAATTGGTCGAAATTTCTCAAATAAAGCAGGTGGTGTAGCTTGGCGGAAAGCTCCACAATAATGCATTGTCATCACTGCTTTAAAAGCCCAATGATCTGATGGTACATCACTAAAAGGATTTGGCAATGTTTGTGCTTGATTTTGAACACAAGCATTAAGAACTTGATTTGATTTTTCTATTTCAGTGTTTGTATTTTCTTGAGCTTTAACAGGAGCAATTAAGCCGATAGTACCTAGCACTATGACAACTGTTGGTAAAATTTTACGGTTCATAAATGAGATTTATCTGTCTAGTAGCCATCCTTATTTTAGTTCTCAGACCGCTGCCCAGGAACTAAAAGTACCTGATTAAAGGTAAGCTTTAGAAAAAAATGTCAGCATCGCTAACACTACAATTAATGAACTAATCCAAAGAGCTAACGATCCCCAACTTACTGAATCGTTTTGTACTTTTTGCCATAAATTGGCACCTAAATTATTCCGAATAGCCATGTTATAACCTCCAATTTTTAGTAACCCTACGTTAGGCAGGAAGAATCGAGGCTGCATGATATTAAATTAAGTCAACTAAATTTTGGAAATATTAGACTGTAAGTTGCTAATTCCCAAAGTATTAACTCAATAAAATTTAAACAAATCAATGTAGCCTATATCAGCGCATTTTCTAAACAAGAAAAAAACAAAAACAAAAAGATATTTTTTGATAATTAATTTAATTTTCTCATAGGTACCTGTTTACAGGAGCCACATTTGTGATTTTGAAAAAATTCTTAATGTTCCCTTAATTTTGATAAATTGCGTCAATATTTATACTGCTTACTCTAAATCACGTATATTTATAGTAAAAAAAGTGAGTGAATAGGCGATCGCTTTTTCTCAACCACGATCAAAACTCCTGTGAAAATGGCAGTAATGCTGAAGTAGAAAAACTAAGATCAAGAAAGTTTACAGATTAAAACAGCGTCTTACTACCAAATCACCCATGCAACCATTCAAAACTCTACTACGCGTTCGCCACTATGAAATGGATGCTCTTGGACATGTTAACAATGCAGTTTACCAAAACTACTTAGAACAGGCAGCTATTGAACACTCCGAACATCTGGGTGTAAATTTTGATTTTTATCGAGAATTGGGTGGTGTATTTGTCATGCGGCGGGTAGAAATTGAATATTTACGTCCGTCTGTAGCCGGTGATACGCTAGAAGTCACCACTTGGTTAAAGCAAATGCGTGGGACTCGCGCTTTTCGATGTTACGAAATTCGCAAACAAAACCAAGACGATTTGTTAGTCACAGCAGAAGCGCTATGGGTATGGGTGGATACCAAGACAATGCGCCCACGACCAATTCCCAATGTGATGTTAGACAAATTTTTAGACATCCAAACTAGTAATTCGGCCGATTTTGCCGTCAAGCCTTTTAATGTGTAATAGTCAGTTAACTGCGGTTATCTGCAAATATTTATGTTATACATGTCAAATTTAGGTCTATCGTAACTAAAAGTAAAATTACATCAGTAAATCAAGATTTTCGAGTCAAGAATTATGGAGCCAAGTCAGAAACCTCAGCGCCGCGCCGCTGATCACGAATTTGAGGAATCTCTTGAACAATTAGAGGATATCCTCCAAGAAAATTTAACTGAGGATGAAGAGGTAACAAAATTACCTACCAGTAGCGCTAAGGAAGCCGAACTCAGTCAAGATTTGACAGCTATTGATTTAGATGCTTTTGAAGACGCAGTTGCTGATATTGAAAAATATTTGGATGAAAGAACCAAATAACTTTAAGCGAACTCTTCATCCCTATTACCCTTTACCAATTTTGTTTATTTATGGAAATTTTTAATTTTTAATTTTTAATTCCCCAAAGGGGGTTGACTTTTTTGCCGTTGGGCTTCATACAACATTAAAGCAGCTGCGATCGCTACATTCAAAGACTCTACTCCTGGACTCAGGGGAATTTTTACTTGCTTATCTGCCAGAGTTGCTAAATCTGACGATAACCCAGCGCCTTCGTTTCCCAGCAAGATCAAACTGGGTTTTCGCCAGTCTACTTCCCAATAAGTTAAAGTTGCAGTTGGCAAGGTTGCTACTATTTGCATTCCTGACTGCTGACAATGTTGCAATGTCGCTTTTAAATCTTCACTAACTGCCATTGTCAAGCGGAACCATTGACCAGCAGAAGCGCGCAAGACTTTGGGGTTATCTAAATCGACACTATCACTACTGAGCCACAGTCCCGATGCGCCAGCCGCAGCCGCAGTGCGAATGATTGTACCCAGGTTTCCTGGATCTTGGATAGTTTCCAAGGCTAAGACTAAACCAGTAAACGGTACTTGATTTGGTGAATCGCTACGTTTTGCTATTGCGGCTACACCGTCTGGTTGTACTGTAGTAGCGATCGCCTGTAAAATTTCCTCACTGACAATTTCACAGCGATCGCATCGACTACACGCTTCTTCCCATAATGAGGAGTGTGCTATTTGCCATTCTGGAGTACAGCAAAGCGTCACTAATGGGTAATTAACCGCACAAGCTTCTTCTAACAAGTGCGTTCCTTCCAATAAAAATAGTTGCTGCTTATGTCGCTCTTTGGTAGAGTGCAGCTTGCGGATTTGTTTGATTAAAGAATTTTGTAAGCTGGTTAACACGGTTTTTGATTTAGATTTTAGTTAATCTAAAATCCAAAATTAAGAATGCGGAACCCGGGACTTGAACCCGGAAGCCTTGCGGCACTAGAACCTGAATCTAGCGCGTCTGCCAATTCCGCCAGTTCCGCTGGCATTTTGTCTTTATTGACAATTTCTCATTTTTGCTTAACTATAGACGTTTGTCAAGTGCAGGATGTGGATGAAGCGATCGCGCTTGCCAATATTGTATGAGCATGAAGATTGGCAATTAAAATTGGGAATTATTAATAGCGGTTGGGTTTTGTTTAACTCCATCTCTAGTTCATAAAGAACATCCAGTGATTTTGCTGAGTATTAACTATTGCTAAAGTTGTATACTTAGGTGTTTGTTTTCTTGGGAATTATCAAATGTCTATGAGGCTTACTATTGCTTGCTTTCAGGCTTTGGTTGACATCTAAAAAAAATTTATTCATCCAAGATGTGATGCCAAAATGTAGACAAATCAATTCTTTACTGTAGAATCAAAACCAACTTCTAACCTATAAAATTACGTATTTTTTTTGGAGGTAGGCTTATTAATCCTTCTAGCAGCTTACCAGATGCCAAGCTTTCTCCTGAAATAGACTCCTCAGTCTTACAAATTTGGGGTGGGCATCCTTTGCGAGGTCAAGTGAAAATTAGTGGGGCTAAAAATTCAGCATTGGTAATCATGGCTGGAGCCTTGCTGTGTTCAGGAGATTGTCGCATCCGCAATGTTCCTTTATTAGCGGATGTGGAGCGCATGAGTCAAGTTTTGTTAGCCTTGGGTCTTCGCTTAACACGACAAGACGACATTTTAGACATTAATGCTAGTGAGATTACCACCTCAAAAGCTCCCTATGAACTAGTTACTCAATTGCGGGCAAGTTTTTTTGCCATTGGTTCAATTCTGGCAAGACTGGGTGTAGCACAAATGCCCTTACCAGGCGGTTGTGCAATTGGAGCCAGACCAGTAGATTTGCACGTCCGAGGACTGCAAGCAATGGGAGCCGAAGTACAGATTGAACATGGCATTTGTAATGCCTACGTTCCAGGTAGTAATGGCAGATTAAAAGGAGCCAAAATTTACCTAGATACTCCTAGCGTCGGAGCAACAGAAACGTTGATGATGGCCGCTACCTTGGCCGATGGCGAAACAATCCTCGAAAATGCTGCCAGGGAACCGGAAGTAGTCGATCTGGCCAACTTCTGCAATGCGATGGGAGCTAAAATTCAGGGTGCGGGCACTAGTACGATTACAATCGTTGGTGTTCCTAAATTGCACTCTGTTGACTACAGCATTATTCCCGATCGCATTGAAGCAGGAACATTCTTAGTGGCTGGAGCTATCACTCGTTCAGAAATTAGTCTGTCGCCAGTGTTACCAGACCATTTAATCCCAGTGATTGCTAAACTGCGAGAAATTGGAGTGACGATCATTGAAGATGAACCTAAATGCTTACGCGTTTTGCCAACAGACAATCTCAGAGCCGCGGATATTGAAACCTTGCCTCATCCAGGCTTTCCTACGGATATGCAAGCACCGTTCATGGCTTTACTAGCATTAGCAGAAGGTGACAGCCTCATTAATGAATCTGTATTTGAAAACCGCTTACGTCATGCTTCTGAGTTAAATCGCTTAGGAGCAGATATTCGCGTCAAAGGCAACGCTGCCTTTGTGAGGGGAGTACCGATATTATCCGGCGCACCAGTATTAGGTACAGATTTGCGAGCATCAGCAGCCTTAGTCTTAGCAGGATTAGCAGCTGAAGGAGAAACTACCATTCAAGGATTGCACCACCTTGATCGCGGCTACGATCGCCTTGATATGAAGTTGCAACAATTGGGAGCGAGAATTTTGCGTGTAGGCGAAGCACCAACAGATGCAGAACTTACTCCTAGTGCCAGTAATTCTCCATCATCAGTTTCCACCTAGTGGTCTGTCCCATTAATTTTGAGATGCTGCGAGATCCCCGACTTCTTCAAGAAGTCGGGGATCTCGCAGCATCAATTTGGGTGGGCAAAGCCCGCCCTACTTAACTCTCGTTATACTAACTGTGGGAGGCTGTTGATCTTTCGTTTTTCCAGCTGGCTACATCATGTCCTTCTTAAGAACCCCGCTAATTGGTTTAAAAGCTGACTCATTTCGTCATCCCTTAGATCTAGAAGCAACCAAATCTCTCAAGCAGATACCAGGCCTAGACTTAATGGTCAGGAATTGGCTAGGGCCAATGGCAGAGCAGATTTTTTATGTAGAAAATATCGCCTCTAGTATTCTGGTGGGTGAAAAACAACTGCCAGATTTACACAAGCTCTTGTTAGAAGCTTGCAACACTTTAGATATAGAACCTCCCCAATTGTATATCCGGCAGCATCCGGCTCCTAATGCTTATACTTTTGCGATGCGGGGTAAGCAACCTTTTGTTGTGTTACACACTTCTTTAGTTGATATCCTTACACCAGAGGAAATTCAAGCAGTAATTGCCCATGAATTGGGGCATCTTAAGTGTGACCATAGTGTTTACTTAACGCCTGTAAACTTATTGGTCTTAGCAGCGTCAATTGTGCCTAATGTGGGAGCCTTTATTGCTCAAGCTATACAGGCGCAACTTTTAGAATGGGTACGCTGTGCTGAATTTACCTGCGATCGCGCCGCCTTATTAGCAACCCAAGATCCCAAAGTTGTAATGTCTGTGTTGATGAAGTTGGCTGGTGGTTCACCGACTTTAGCACCACAACTTAATCTCGATGCCTTTGTTGCCCAAGCTCGTGCTTACGATGATATTAGCAAGACTGAAATGGGTGAAATGGTCAAAGAAGCCCGTACTTCTCAATTAACCCATCCAGTACCAGTGCTACGGGCAAAAGAAATTGACCGTTGGGCAAGCAGTATAGAATATCAATCTGTATTGCAAAATCACGGTAAGAAGTACACTGGCGAAACTGCACCTAAATTGGGTTGGCGAAACTGGTAAATTTAAAGACATTTACAGGTTTATAGATTACTAGGGACTAGGGGCTAGGGACTAGGGGCTAGGGGCTAGGGGCTAGGGGCTAGG
>NZ_JAECZB010000095.1:0-5184 GCF_016056295.1 Atlanticothrix silvestris CENA357 | reverse complement strand
TAGGGGCTAGGGGCTAGGGAAGAGTTTTCCCGATGCCTCATGCCCAATGCTCAATGAGGTATTTTTGAATGAATGTTTCAATCCGTTTATTGCAGGCGAATGAGTTAGCTACTGCTGATCATGTTTTTCGGTTGGCTTTTGGTACATTTGTAGGACTACCTGAGCCAACTGAATTTGGTGGGGATGCTGCTTACATTTCTCACCGTTGGCAAACTGATCCCGCTGCGGTATTTGCGGCTGAGGTAGATGGAAAAATTATCGGTTCTAACTTAGTCACTAATTGGGGGAGTTTCGGCTGTTTTGGCCCTTTAAGTGTTCATCCTGACTTTTGGAATCAAGGAGTCGCACAACGTCTCATTGAACCTGCGATCGCTTGCTTTACTCAATGGAACACTCAACAGGCAGGACTATTTATTTTTGCTCAAAGTCCCAAGCATCACGTACTATATCAAAAGTTTGGTTTCCGGCTGCGTTTTCTAACTGTGATTATGACTAAACCAGTGGAGAAATATCAGCCAGTACCCCAAGGCACTAAATACTCTCAAATGAGTGAGGATGAACGGATACAAGGAATCAAAGCCGCTTATCAACTCACTAATTCCATTTATGAAGGGTTAGAGCTATCACGGGAAATTCAGACAGTTGAAGCTCAAGGGCTGGGTGATACAGTCTTTTTGTGGGATGATGCAGGCTTGGCAGGATTTGCTGTTTGTCACTACGGAGCCGGTACAGAGGCAGGTAGTAATACTTGCTTTGTCAAATTTGGCGTAGCGCGATCAAGAACTCATGCAGGGCAATATTTTGAGCAATTATTAGATCTGTGTGAAGAACTGACCGTAACACAAAAAATGACGCGCTTGGTTGCTGGGGTAAATACCAGTCGAGATGAAGCTTACCACAGGATGCTGGCTCGTGGTTTTCGCAGCGAAAAAATTGGAGTAGCCATGCATAAACCTAATGAACCAGCATACAATCGCCCTGATGTTTTTGCATTAGATGATTGGCGATAGCGTAATCTTAAACTGTAGCGTTTCAGCTATGGGAAAAAGAAATTTTATGAAAGCTTACGAAATTCAAAGTAATGCAGGGATTGATGCTCTGACGTTAGTTGATCGTTCTGAACCCAAACCCGCAGCAGGTAAAGTTCTAATCAAAGTCAAAGCAACATCACTAAATTACCGCGATTTGCTGGTTGCTGAAGGAGCCTACGGCGCTGGACAGAAATATCCCCTAGTTCCCATGTCTGATGGTGCGGGGGAAGTTATAGCAGTGGGTGAAGGTGTCACACGAGTGAAAGTAGGCGATCGCGTAGCTGGTATCTTCTTCCAAGACTGGATTTATGGCTCTTTAACTAAAGAAACCATGAAGTCGGATTTGGGAGGCAGTATCGATGGGATGCTTGCCGAATATGTCGTCTTAAATCAAGATGGTTTAGTAAAATTACCTGATCATCTATCTTACCCTGAAGGCGCAACTTTGCCCTGTGCCGCTGTCACAGCTTGGCACGCTTTAGTAACAAAGGGCAATATTAGCACCGGTGATAGTGTTTTGTTACTCGGTACTGGCGGCGTTTCGATTTTTGCCCTCCAGTTTGCCAAGCTCAATGGTGCTAGGGTGATTGTTACTTCTAGCAGTGATCAGAAATTAGCACAAGCTAGAGAATTGGGTGCTGATGAAATAATCAACTACAAAATAACGCCAGATTGGGAAAAGCAAGTCTATCAACTAACTAATCGCATCGGTGTAGATCATGTAGTAGAAGTAGGCGGTGCAGGAACTTTACCCAAATCATTACAAGCAGTTCGGATTGGGGGACGGATTAGCTTGATTGGCGTTTTATCAGGTAAAGGGAATGAGATTGACCCTATGCCTATACTCTTCAAAAGTTTAGCAATGCAGGGAATTTATGTAGGTAGTCGAGAAATGTTTGAGGCGATGAATCAAGCTATTACCCAACATCAAATCCACCCCATTATTGATAAAAATTTTGCGTTTACGGAAGCAAAAGAAGCTTATTTTTACCTTAAAAGTGCTGCTCATTTCGGTAAGGTTGTGATTGAGATGGAATAATCTTTCTATCGAAATAATTCAATCAATTAAGGCGATCTCCGTTAAGTCTTTTGAAATGTTTATGTACGAAACCGGACAGAAATTTGCTATTTATAGGTCAATACGGTTTTGATGTGGCAGATAGCGAAGAAAATGCTAGAGTGTTTGGTCGTCCAAGTAGCCGTCCCGGAACAATTGCAGCATTTCCCAAAGTGAGATTAGTCATCTTGGTAGAGGCAGGAACACACATCATATTTGATGCTTTCATGTGTCCATATCGTATTGGAGAACGAGTGCGAGCATTAAAATTATTACGCTCTGTACAATCAGGAATGTTATTGATGTGGGATAGAGGGCTACATTCCTATGAAATGGGACAGAAAACTGTATCTAAAGGCTGTGATTATTTAGGAAGAATCCCTGCTAATGTGAAATTCTTAGCAGAAAAACCGTTAGAAGACGGCTCATATTTATCGTGGATCAATCCTTCAGGAAGATTACGCTCAAAAGGCTGTCGGCCAATCATGGTGAGAGTTATTGAGTACACAATTGAGCATCCCCAAAATCCGGCAGAACAACTTACTTATCGCTTAATTACTAGCTTATTAGACATTGAAAAATTTCCCGCACAACTGTTAGCCAAAGAATATCATCAACGATGGGAAGTAGAAAATACCATTGATGAATTGAAAATACATCTTTTGGGGCGTAAAACTCACGTTCGTTCTCAAAAACCACGAGAAGTAGTGCAAGAAATTTATGGTTGGTTGTTAGCTCATTGGTCAGTACGAGTGTTAATGTTTCAAGCTGCAACTACTGCTGGGGTTCCACCATTACGCTTGAGTTTTACAGGTACATTACGAGTCATTCGTCGTGCTATTCCTAAATTTCAAGACTTACAGACCGAAGACTTACCTTTTTTTTCGATTGGTTAATTGTCGAGATTTTAGATACGTTGTTACCTGAACGTGTTCACCGTATTAATCCCAGGGTCGTGAAAAAACCTGTATCAAAGTTTCGTTCTAAAAAACCGCAACATACAGGGACTGGACAACGAGTAGAAGCTCCGAAATTTCACATCACTCATCAGCTTTCTAGCCTTAACTGAACCGTATTGCGCTATAACCGTGGTAATATCAGCATTTTGAATCGAGAAGCTTTGGAAGCAACTTCCTGTGAGTTTTATCGAGTCATACAAAATGAATTTGCTCAGTTAGTAGGCACTTTGCCAAAAGGCGATCGCAGTTAATATTTTTGAGTTTCTGTGTGCGTAACCGTACAGACACTTGGTAGTTAAAGATTTAACCTAAAAATAGTGTGTGTTTTAAAGGAATACTGTTTTAAGAGGTTAGACGCATGTGTAATGAATTCACTTGTATTCCTGGTCTGCGCTTGCTTATTATTGATAATGATGCCGATACCAGAGAAATGCTTTACATCCTGTTTAATTTGGAGGGAGCAGAAGCTTTAACTGTTGGTTCAGCAAGGGAAGCTCTAGAAGTAGTATCTGATTTTAAACCAGATGTCCTAATCTGTGACCTCTACTTATCAGATGAAATGGGCTATTCACTGCTTCCAAAAATTAGAAGTATAGAAGCAGCGAAAGGCAGATGGACTCCAGCTATTGCTCTGACGGGATCTACTAGGGAAAAAGACTGTGCATACGCATTTACCGCAGGATTCCAAATGTACTTATCCAAGCCTGTGAACTTAGATGAGTTACTTAATAAGGTTGCGAGGTTGGCTTTTGATGCTGCACATAAGCAATTAGCCTGAATGAATCACTAGGCTAACTTGCGATCGCTACTTAAATCATAATTTTTGCCACTCATACCATTTTTTTATGAATATGCGTCTAACTAGCCTGCCTTTGCAGGCTTTGTTTTATGGCCCCAAACTTCCAGTCTGAAGGGGAATAAAGGGCAGCCTCACATAAAATTGATATAAACCATGATTTTCATTCAGCCAATTGACGATTTTTCCGTAACTGGCAAAATTTTCAGGTGAGTTTAATTTCGCTTTGAGTAATTTCAGTACTTCTCCTTTGATTGTTGGAGTTTGTTGGAATTTGTCCTAGTGGTTTTTTAATTTCGAGTAACCCTAATAATCCCTGCTGACGGTATTTCTGCAACCACCGCGTCATCGTTGACTCTTTGCGCGCTAATTCAGTATGCGAGTTTTTTCTAGATATTCTATACTTTCGGTGATTTTTATTTCTAGCTGATGTGCCATTTTGCTGCTGTCCGACTTCCCCTCGGCTCTCTATTATATGCAAGCTCAATGTTAATTGATATAAGAGCAAAAAATATAATTACTAGACCATGTTTGTTTTAAGATTTCCAGTAAAAAGTCCGTACCCGCTATTGCAATTGAAACCATTGCTGCTACTGTTAGCATGGTTGAGCTAATAGGATCTAAAAGCCTAAATATAAAGGATTTTGCTTCTTTAAGGGTAGACAGCTATTTGGAAATCATAGTTGCAAAAAAACGACAGCAGGATGAAAAACTAGTATTTATACATAACTAGACTTGTCCTTGCTGTTGCGTTGCATAAATATGCCATACGATATAGCTTTTTGTTATACGATGCAAAGTTAATAAACGAAAGACGATCTGATCTAAGTTTAATGTCAAGCGATCGCCTTTTCGCTAAAACAGTATAAATTTTGATGTATGCGAGGAGAGTGATTATTTATTTACCTTATGTCTTTTTCCAAAAAATTAGGTGTTTTAAAAGTATTTTTTTGACTATAATTGAAGATTTGATATGTACAAATATTTTAATGAAAATATGGATTATTTTACAATTTCAGCAGATTAATAGAGCTACTACACTACGATAAGTATAATCTGAGTGACTTGTGGAAAGTCAATCGCATCAAAGCTTAAAGCCCTACTTACTGGAACAAATAATTTAAATATAAATCATCGACAGCCAGATTTTTTAAAGTAGTCAAACCCATTTTTATTTTGGGTAAAATTATGATGGCAAATGAATTTATTTTACTAAATTCTTAAAAATTAATTAGGTGCAGTCATTGGTGTAGTTAATTAGTATTAGCTTTGTCAATCATTTCTATTAAAGCAAATCCATAATTATGAAAAAATAACAAAGATAATATAATAAATTAATCA
>NZ_JAECZB010000014.1:43124-113136 GCF_016056295.1 Atlanticothrix silvestris CENA357 | reverse complement strand
CCCATTCCCCATGCCCCATGCCCCATTCCCATGACTCAAAAAGCAATTGTCATTTTCGATATTGACGGTGTTGTACGCGATGTTAGTGGTTCTTATCGTCGAGCGATCGCAGATACAGTAGAGTATTTTACAAATGCAGCCTATCGTCCGACACCCCTAGACATTGACCAGCTAAAGTCGGAAGGCGTTTGGAATAACGATTGGGAAGCCTCCCAAGAATTAATTTACCGCCATTTTACAGGGCGAGGACAGTCCCGTGAGCAACTGCAACTGGACTACAACGCTATTGTGGCTTTCTTCCAGTCTCGTTACCGAGGTACAGACCCCGACAATTTTACCGGGTATATCTGTCATGAACCTTTATTATTGCAAGCCAGCTATTTAGAACAACTGACACAAGCTGGAATTGCTTGGGGGTTTTTCAGTGGTGCTACCCGTGCTTCCGCTAACTATGTTTTAGAAAAACGTTTGGGTTTGAAGTCTCCAGCGTTGATTGCAATGGAAGATGCACCAGGTAAACCAGACCCCACAGGACTTTTTGCTACTGTCCAAAAGTTAGAGAATGATCTGGATGAATTATCAGTAATTCTATATGTTGGCGATACAGTAGCTGACATGTACACCGTAGTCAAAGCGCGAGAGATAAACCCTCACCGTACTTGGATTGGTGTGGGAGTTTTACCGCCTCATGTACAAGAAACAGCAACGCGCCGTGATGTATACGCCGAGACACTCCTAACAGCAGGAGCCGCAATAGTTTTGAGCAATGTCGAGGAACTAAATCCAGTCAAGATTCAGAAAATAGTGCTTAGTTAAAAGTCAGGAGTAAAAAATTATCTTTCCATGCCCTATACCCAACACCCAATTACTTACTTTATTGAGTTGCTATTAAAACATAAATAAATTTGGATGATGCATTGGTTGTGTGATCAAAACGACTTACGCTAGCACCAGATATTTGTAGCAGGAAAAGGCGATCGCATGAGCAACGGTGTAATAATGCAGTATTTCCACTGGTACATCTCAAATGATGGCAACCTGTGGAACCAGCTGAATAAAACAGCCAATGAGCTAGCTAATGCAGGCTTTACTGCCTTATGGCTGCCACCAGCATATAAGGGTAGTGGCGGAACGTGGGATGTCGGATATGCAGTCTACGATTTGTTTGATTTGGGTGAGTTTGATCAAAAAGGTACTGTTCGGACAAAATACGGCACACGCGAAGAATATCTCAAAGCCATTAAAACAGCCCAAGGTGCTGGCCTTCAAATTTACGCCGATGTAGTTTTTAACCATAAAGATGGTGGCGATGAGATAGAACGCATCTTTGCCCAAGAGATGGATTGGAATGATCGCAACCGTGCAGTCAGTGACTGGTATGAAATGGGCGCTTATACAAAGTTCAATTTTCCTGGGCGTGGAGATAAATACTCCAGCATGAAGTGGTATTGGTGGTGCTTTGATTCATTGTCCTATAACGCAGATACTCAAAGAGCAGACAAGCTCTACCGCATTAAAGATAAAAATTTTGAAACAGAAGTTAGCCACGAACATGGCAACTATGACTATTTGCTAGCGAACGACTTGGATACAGGTAATGACCTTGTACGCGGCGAGTTGATGTATTGGGGGCGTTGGTTTATTGACACTACAGGCGTAGATGGTTTTCGCATTGATGCTGTCAAACATGTCCGCTCCTCCTTTTTCCGTGATTGGCTCAATCATTTGCGAGTTCATTTTGGTGGGCGGGAATTATTTAGTGTTGGGGAATATTGGTCTCAGGATATTGATGCTTTACACGGCTACCTTGCTGCTAGTGAAGGGCGACTGTCGTTATTTGATGTACCCCTACACTTTAAGTTTCACCAGGCCAGTCACCAAGGCAGTAGTTTCGATATGCGGACTATTTTTGACAGAACCTTAGTAAGAGAACAACCCGCCTTAGCAATGACATTCGTGGAAAATCACGATACTCAACCATGCCAATCGCTAGAATCGCCTGTTGAACCTTGGTTTAAACCATTAGCTTATGCACTGATCTTGTTACGCCGTGAAGGCTATCCTTGCGTTTTTTATGCAGATTATTACGGAGCGCAATATAACGACAAAGGACGCGATGCTACCCTTCACTCTCATAGATTCTTGATTGACAAGTTTTTGAAAGCTCGTAAAGAATATGGTTTTGGCGACCAACACGATTATTTTGATCACCCCAATACCATTGGTTGGACGCGCTTGGGTAATAGCGAACATCCGGGAGCAATGGCTGTGGTAATGACCAATAGCGAAGCCGGGAACAAGTGGATGAATGTGTTCCGCCCCAACGCAGCTTTTTATGACTCTACTGGACATATCCAGGAAATTGTCTATACCAACAATGATGGTTGGGGAAATTTCCCTTGTCCAGGTGGTTCAGTTTCAGTTTGGTTACAAAAGTAGTGCCAAATGTAGAGAGAAGGTAAAAGGTAGATAAACTTTACTTTTTACCTTAATTCTTCACTAGCAACGCCAAATGGTTTTATTGACAAAGCGATCGCCTACATCTATGTTCTAAGATCAATCAAAACAACGGGCGCATAAAATGCCAGTTTTGCTTTGATTATTGGGAGACTAATAAAAATGTCTGCACAGCAACTGCCCAACGGCCCCCAAACTCACCCCTGGCTTCAGACGCTCCAATGGTTAATTAGCCCCTTGGAGTACATGGAAGATTGTGCTAAACGCTATGGAGACTTATTTACTCTCCGACTAGGACAAAATTCTACTCCTCAAGTATTCATTAGCAATCCCCAGGCAATTCAGCAGATTTTTAATACTCCTCCCAAACAGTTGGACTCTGGTGAGGCAGCAGGTGTTAAATCACCTTTATTGGGGCAGCAATCACTGCTGGCGTTAGACGGAAAGCCCCACCAACGTCAAAGAAAGCTATTGACACCCCCTTTGCACGGAGAACGGATGCTTTCTTATGGTCAATTAATTGGCAACATTACTACGCAAGTGACTGGTCAGTGGCAGATTGGGGAACCTTTTACAGTTCTACCGTTCATGCAAGAAATCTCTTTCCAAGTAATTTTAAAAGCTGTTTTTGGTCTAGAAGATGGATCGCGTTATGAGAAGCTCAAGGAACTTTTAATTGCAATATTAAATCCTAAAACACCTATCATCAGAACGGTTCTGCTTCTTTTTCCGTCATTAAGACATGATTTAGGCGCATGGAGTCCTTGGGGAAATTATCTGCGTTTAAGGCAGCAAATCGATGAACTCATCTATGCTGAAATTCAAGAACGCAAAGTGCAACCAGACCCGTCTCGGAATGACATTTTATCTTTGATGATGGCTGCTCGCGATGAAGCAGGAGAGCCTATGACAGATTTAGAGTTGCGAGATGAGTTGATGACCCTTTTAGTAGCTGGTCACGAGACGACTGCAACCTCTTTATCATGGGCATTATACTGGATTCACCATTTGCCCCAGGTACAAGAGAAACTACTCCAAGAACTAGATA
Organism: Atlanticothrix silvestris CENA357; assembly: GCF_016056295.1. Taxonomy (GTDB): domain Bacteria; phylum Cyanobacteriota; class Cyanobacteriia; order Cyanobacteriales; family Nostocaceae; genus Atlanticothrix; species Atlanticothrix silvestris. Next base: position 109,631 of record NZ_JAECZB010000014.1, on the reverse strand, counting down.
AGTTGAGTGAAAACCTCGATTCAAATGCTATTTTCCAATTGCCATATTTGAATGCTGTCTGTTCTGAAACGCTACGCCTTTACCCGGTGGCAATATCGGCACTAAATCGAGTGGTCAAATCACCGCTACAAATTGGAAAATACAAGTTTGAGCCTGGTACTTTGCTGATTCCTTCTATTTATTTGACCCATCATCGAGAAGATTTATATCCTCAACCTAAGCAGTTTAGACCAGAGCGTTTTCTAGAACGTCAATTTACTCCTTATGAGTACTTACCTTTTGGTGGTGGAAATCGCCGTTGTATTGGTATGGCACTAGCTTTGTTTGAGATGAAACTGGTTTTAGTGACAATCCTTTCTCGCTGGCAAATGGAATTAGCTGACTATAAACCAGTACAGCCAGTACGTAAAGGTTTGCTGTTTTCACCAGGAGGAGGTGTGAAGATGGTAGTAAAGGGAAGAAAGCATTCTCAAAATCATCCCATTCTTCAGACTAGTTTTAGTTAAGTTGTGTTCAAGCTAAGACAGGCTTACCCGTAGACACGGCCTGCTCAATAATATCAGCGGCTCGACTTACCCCCCCAGCACGGAGAGTAGCTGTTTGTAATCTGAGGGCATTCTGTTTATAAGATTCTTCTGTCAACACTCGCTTGACAGCATTCCGCAACCTGGGAACATTCAATTTTTTAAGGGTAATAAACTCACCTGCCCCTGTCCAAGCAATACGGGCTGCTACTCCCGGTTGGTCATTAGCAACTGGAATCGCCACCATTGGCACTCCTTTTTTCACACATTCCATTGTTGTATTCATTCCCGCATGAGTAATCATGAGGGTGGCTTTTTCTAATACTTCTAATTGAGGTGCATACTCAACTATTAAAGGTTTGCCGGGCAGATTTGGGAGTGATTCAGGTTTAGCAGAACCTCCTAGAGAAATGACTAACTGAGCATCCAATTCTTCACAAGCTGAGGCAATAGTCTCAAAAACCCAAGTCAAACGATTTTGCAATGTTCCCATCGAAGCGTAAATTAAGGGTTTATCCGTCAATTTTTCGTAGGGAAAAGGAACAGATGCGCGATTAGCGGCAGTATGGTAGCTTCCTGTGAAATGGAACCAAGGAGGCAATTCCTGTCTGGGATATTCAAACTCAGCGGGTGCATTACTTATTTGAGCCAGTTGAGAGTAACCATTATTAGGAACAGAGTACAAAGGTAATTTCCACTCTCGGCGATACTCATCTATCAACTCTGCAAGTGGTTTAGCAACGCGATTCAATAGCTTGTAACCCAACTCGTTGCGTAAACGCGCCCACCTAGCTGGACTATACTTCCAAGTGGTAAAAAAAGGAGGAATGCTAGGTTCTCGATTCAGTACTACGGCGCTGCACACAGTCACAAAAGGAATTCCCAAAAAATTAGCAATTGTTCCTCCCTCTACTGAACTCTGGTTTACAAGCAAAGCTTCTACACCTGCTGCTTTCATTGCTGCTGGAGCGTCCCGAAACGTCACAGCCGAAACCCGTTTGAGCAAATCAATAGTATATTTAAATGCAGCCTGTCCACGTAACTGCCCCAACTTAGCAAGAGATTCTGCTGATGAACCAACCGGAAAATCTTGCTCTCCAATTGGCCAGTATTCTATTCCTGCTGCTAGTACTTTGGGTTGAGTATCGAGCGTTCCAAAGAGGGTGACGCGATGACCGCGCCTTTGAAGTTCTTGCCCTAAGGGAAGCATGGTGTTGAGTGGGCCTGTTGCTGCACCAGGGCTGAGAATACCAAAATGAGTCATGGTAAATTTATTTAGTTTTGTTCCAAAAAACTAAACCAAAAATACTCTTATAGTAAATACCTCTGCTGGGGGGTGGAAAAAATAACCTAAAAGTGCATCTACTGTAATTTCAAGAACTTATCTAAAGCTGCAACCATGCTGGGAGGCCAACGGCGGATATTTTTCACCCAGTTCATATCTTTGTAACGGCTATCTAGTCCATAAGCTGCTACCCAATTACTTTCTGCTTCGCCTTTGTTGCCGCTAACCCAGTAAGCAGCGGTGAGAGCAGCACGCATATCAGCGAACTTGGGATATTTACGGACTATGTTCTTCATCTCGCGGATTGCTGGGTCGGTTTGACCAGTTTCATAGAGGGCGAGGGCATAATTGGCACGAGCAAAGGCGAAATTTGGGGCAATTTCAGTTGATTTTTGATAATCTGCGATCGCCTCTGACCATTTTCCTAAACCTGCTTTGGCATTACCCCGATTGTTGTACGCCATTGCATCTTGAGGATCTAGTTCCAGAACATGATTATAATCTGCGATCGCTTCTTGCCATTTTCCTAACCCTTCTAATGCTGCACCACGATTCAAATAAGGATCGGTAACATTAGGAGCTAGTTCTATGGCTTTGTTGTAATCTGTCAAAGCATCTTGTAACTTATTCTGACTCACCCGCGAATTTCCTCGATTACTCCATGCTCCGGCATTAGAGGGAAATTGCTCAATAATCTTTGTCCAATACTGTTCAGCTTTGGCAAAATCACCTTGATTCGTGGCTGCAAAGGCCTGATTTGCCCACTCATCTCCTTGCTGTAGCTGCTCTTGAGTCATACTGGGCTGTTGAGATAGCGCCATAACTGGGCTACTCCAGCCAAACACAAGTAACAAACTGAGAAAAATACTAATTAATTTAATCATCTGGTTTACCTGTGTCTATAAACAAAAGCATTGAGCATGGGGCATGGGTAAGAAGGGTAAAGGGGAATGGGTAAGGGGGAAAGGGTTTATTTTTTCATCCTTTACCCTTTTCCCTCTTGTTGCTCCCCTGCTTCCTATTCCCTAGCCCCTATTCCCTAACCCCTAATTACAACAGCGACAACTGTTCATTATTGGGTGGCTTAAAGTCCAAATGCTTGTATGCTGCTTTTGTCGCCACCCTACCACGAGGAGTCCGGCTTAAATAACCAATTTGCATGAGGTAAGGTTCGTACACTTCTTCAATTGTTTGGGTATCTTCACCTGTGGCGGCGGCAATTGTTTCTAACCCTACCGGACCACCGTTGAATTGTTCAATAATTACATTCAACATTTGGCGATCTGTCCAATCTAAACCACGGGGGTCTACTTGGAATAGTTCCAATGCTTCGGCTGCGATACTTTCAGTAATTTCTCCTGATGATTTGACTTCTGCATAATCACGTACCCGCTTGAGTAACCGATTGGCAATCCGTGGTGTGCCTCGCGATCGCCTGGCAATTTCTATTGCACCATCTTCTGTAACGGGGGTTTGGAGAAATTGAGCGCTGCGTAAAACAATTTGGCTTAGTTCATCAACTTCATAAAATCGCAGTTTTTGTACCAAGCCGAAGCGATCGCGTAATGGTGAAGTCAGCGCACCTACACGAGTTGTGGCTCCCACTAAGGTAAATTTTGCTAGTGGTAAACTCCTGATGCGAGCGCTAGAACCTTTACCAATGGTGATATCTAAGCGGTAATCTTCCATAGCCGGATAAAGAATTTCTTCTGTCATCCGGGAAAGACGATGAATTTCATCTATAAATAAAACATCTCCGGGTTTGAGATTAACTAGTAACCCTACAATATCCCTTGGACGTTCTAGCGCTGGCGCACTGGTAATTTTGTAATTTACCCCCATTTCTGATGCTAAAATCATTGCCATTGTCGTTTTACCCAATCCTGGAGGCCCATATAGCAGCAAGTGATCCAGCACCTCACCTCTCGACTTGGCTGCTTTAATGGCAATGTCCAGGACATCCTTTAGGTCTTTTTGCCCAATGTAATCAGCAAATCGCTGTGGTCGGATACTCTCTTCTTGCTTACCTTGTTCATCAATAGCAGCTTCAGGTTGCAAAACGTTTTCCTTGGGAGACGCTTTCGCCGACTCTTGTGGCTGCTTTGGTTGTCCGTTGGGTTCTTGAGGCTGTTTTTTCGAGGAGATTATCGCCATAATTCAGCTATCAACTTTGACTTGAGGACTGTTTGAGCGCTATATCTGCCGCCATGCTTGCTACTTAACAAGGGATGCGAAGATTTTCGTTTGGGAATACGCGCGCCAATTTAAAATTTAAATTCCGGACAATTACCCAGGAGTTCAAAAGTTATTATGTTGTCTAAAAGAATCTTACCGTGCTTAGATGTGAAGGCGGGACGAGTTGTAAAGGGAGTTAACTTTGTTGACCTTAAAGATGCGGGCGATCCGGTTGAGTTGGCAAAGGTTTACAACGAAGCTGGTGCAGACGAGTTAGTATTTCTGGATATTACAGCGACTCATGAAGATCGAGATACAATTATTGATGTAGTTTACCGTACTGCTGAACAAGTCTTTATTCCACTCACTGTCGGTGGTGGTATTCAATCCTTAGAAAATGTTAAAGCTTTGTTACGCGCGGGAGCTGACAAGGTTAGTATTAATTCTGCGGCAGTACGTGAACCAGACTTGATTAATCGGGCAAGCGATCGCTTTGGTAATCAATGTATAGTTGTTGCTATTGATGCCAGACGCAGAGTTGACCCTAACAACCCAGGCTGGGATGTGTATGTGCGAGGTGGTAGAGAAAACACTGGTTTAGATGCCTTACTTTGGGCACAAGAAGTTGAAAAACGAGGAGCAGGAGAACTGCTAGTCACAAGTATGGATGCTGACGGTACTCAAGCTGGCTACGACCTAAGCTTGACAAGAGCGATCGCAGAATCTGTACAAGTTCCAGTAATTGCCTCTGGTGGTGCAGGCAATTGTGAACATATCTACACGGCACTAACAGAAGGCAAAGCCGAAGCTGCACTATTAGCATCATTACTGCATTACGGGCAATTAAGCGTGGCAGAAATTAAGAACTACTTACGCGATCGCCACTTGTCTGTACGGTTATTCCAGTAACTCGAAGAACATCATCGAAAACTAACCACATCTATCGTAAGTTAGATACAGTTCTCTAAAAGGGTGTTAACATTAATGTATAAGTATTAATAAATATTAAGAAATATGTTGATTCCTATTTTACTATTTGATGTGGCGCTGGTGGCATGGTCACTGCACCTAATGGAGAAAGCCGTTGAGAACAAAGAATTTTCTCTGATGCTAGCTGGTACGTTGGTAGCTTTAGCTGCTGCTGCCATGCTAGTAGTCTACTTTTTGATGGGTCACTGTATGAGCTATTTGTTGCAAGTTTCTTAACGAGCGCTAAGTGTTAGAGGACTATAATTTACATTTGGCAGGAAAAACTTGACAAAGCATTAATAACTAAGTCAATATAGATAACGCACTGTAAGGGGTTATAGCTCAGTTGGTAGAGCGCTGCAATGGCATTGCAGAGGTCAGCGGTTCGAACCCGCTTAGCTCCATTTATACACTAAATAATTCGTGTCCAATTTTATAAATTTAAAAGTAGTGTCAAAATTTTAGGATAGGTGACTGTTCCACTAATTCCTCAAACGTCTGAATCACAGATTGATATGGATTACAAGATTACACTGAGTTAAAATCTATACTATCTTGTAATCTGTAAAAATCCGTGATGTGGATTAGACAGATAAAAGGATGACACAGAGTAAAAATCTGTGCCATCTTAGTAATCCTTAAAAATTCGTGATCCGGAGAATGAGTAGCTTAAAATACGCTGACATCACTCAAAAAATTATTGGAGCCTCCTTTGAAGTCCATAAATTTTTAGGCAACGGCTTCCAAGAAGTAATCTACCAACGCGCTCTAGCCTATGAGATGCGTCAAGCAAAACTAGAATTTGCCCGTGAAATAGAACAACACATTTACTATAAAAGCTTACCCGAACCTATCGGTAAACGCAGAGCCGACTTTGTAGTTGAACACAAAATCCTTGTAGAACTAAAAGCCGTCATTCAACTCGAAGATGTCCACCTAGCCCAAGCCCTCAACTATTTAAAAGTCTATAAATTAGAAGTTGGATTACTGATAAACTTTGGTAGCAAAAGCTTAACCTTCAAAAGGCTTGTAATGTAGAACACGGGTTAGACTGATTAAAAGATGACAACCAAAAAAGCTACTTCATCTTAACCCTGTTCTGTCACTCTCGGAAAACAATAATCGAAGCAATATTCTGAAACTTTGATTGAGCCAAGCTTTGAGGCTTTATTTTCTAACAGTAACTAAAATTTATAGCCAAAACTTAGAAATTAAAGCCTCGAAAGGCTTTCAGCGATTGGGTTCTCCCAAAGTGATAAAAGAGGGTTAATCAACCGTGTAATTTAGTAATCCGTATCAATCCGTGATTCAGACAATGAGGGAAATATGATCGGGTAGGTTAGGCTGTGATAATTCTTTGTCTTCTCCAACCTTCTAAGGTGTTGGCTACTTTTCCAGCATCTATAATTAATCTTGCCCTCTGAGAGTTCGTTACCATGTCGGAAGAAGATATCCGTGCCGCCAGATTAGAAAAAGTAGATCAACTTAAGCAGTTGGGGACAAATCCCTATGCCTATCGTTGGGAATCTACCCATCATGCAGCGCAGTTGCAAGAAAAGTTTGCCGATTTAGCCAGTGGAGAAGAAATTGATTTAGAAGTTGCGATCGCTGGACGCATTATGGCGCGTCGCGTTTTCGGTAAACTGGCTTTCTTCACCTTGCAAGATGAAACTGGCACAATTCAGCTTTATTTGGATAAAAATCGCATCCAAGAAAGCATGGCAGATATTGATGCTGATGCCTTCAATCACTTAAAACAACTCACAGATGCAGGTGATATCCTGGGAGTTAAAGGTACTATTAAACGGACTGAAAAGGGCGAGTTATCTGTCTACGTTAAACAATATACTATCCTGACTAAATCCCTGTTGCCGCTACCCGACAAGTGGCATGGATTAACGGATGTTGCCAAGCGTTACCGTCAGCGTTATGTTGACTTGATTGTTAACCCGGAAGTACGCCAAACTTTCCGCCGTCGCGCCCAAATTACTGCTGGTATTCGCCGTTATTTAGAAGAACGGGATTTTCTGGAAATTGAAACGCCAGTTTTGCAAAGTGAGACTGGGGGTGCAGATGCGCGTCCATTTATCACTTACCACAACACTTTAGAAATGGAGTTGTATCTGCGAATTGCCACAGAACTTCATCTCAAGCGGTTGATTGTGGGTGGTTTTGAAAAGGTGTTTGAATTGGGGCGGGTTTTCCGTAATGAGGGAATTTCGACTCGGCATAATCCCGAATTCACAACAATTGAAATTTACCAAGCCTACGCCGATTACAACGATATGATGGCGTTGACAGAAGGGATTATTACCACTGTCGCCCAAGACGTACTCGGCACATTGCAAATTACCTACCAAGGGGAACCTATAGATTTAACACCACCTTGGCGGCGAGTGACAATGCACGATTTAGTTAAAGAATTTACAGGCTTGGATTTCAATTCTTTTCAAACATTGGAAGAAGCAAAAACAGCAAGTAAAAATGCTAGTATTCCTGGTGTAGATGAAGCCAAATCAATTGGTAAGTTACTGAATTTAGCTTTTGAAGAGAAAGTAGAAGCTAATTTAATTCAACCTACCTTTGTAATTGATTACCCAGTAGAAATTTCGCCTCTAGCAAAACCCCACCGTTCTCAACCTGGTTTGGTGGAAAGATTTGAGTTATTTATCGTCGGGCGAGAAACTGGGAACAGCTTCTCAGAACTTACCGATCCTATCGATCAACGAGAACGCTTAGAAGCTCAAGCTGAAAGGAAAGCTGCTGGCGACTTAGAAGCCCAAGGTGTAGATGAAGACTTTTTGACAGCCCTTGAATACGGTATGCCGCCTACAGGTGGTTTAGGGATTGGCATTGATCGGTTGGTAATGTTATTAACTGATTGTGCCAGTATTCGGGATGCGATCGCTTTCCCATTACTCAAGCCTGAAGGTAGCGTTATTAAGCAATTTACCTATGAGCCAAAAACTCAAACACTGACTATTGAATTTGATAGTGGAAGTGTTTACGAGTATTTCAAAGTACCTCCCAGTGTCAAGGAAGATTTAGACAATGCACCGTCTAAAGGTCAATACTTTAACAAGTTCATTAAAGGAAAATTTAAGTTTGAACAGTTGAGTTGACTTACTTAAGGATACAAACACTAAGGTGCGTTATGGCTTTGCTTAACGCACCATTTTGATTATCTAAAAATTTCCAGAAGCGATCGCCTCCGCATTCAATCAATCTTTGCATATCACTCGAACTCAGTTTCACAAAAAGTTTTTAACAAATCTATACAGTTAGCGATCGCTCCTAAATGAGCAATTTCATAACCGTGGGTATTTTGTGTAGGAAAGGCCAAACAAGCAGCGCGGCCAACATGACCAAACTTCATCGCAATTGAGGCATCACTACCAAATTGGCTGAGTGTCACTAATTGTACTGGCATTTCTAACTGCTTGGCACTATGACGTAGTTGTCCATTCAGATTTTCATCGTAAATTCCATAAGCATCCTGAGAAAGAATTACTGGATTTTTCCCGTCTTCAATAGGGTATTCCGTTGAGAGTGGGCAAATTTCTAAAGCGATTAAGGCATCTAGACGTTGATTTTGGGTAAAAAATAATGCCCCAATTGCCCCTACTTCTTCTTTAGCTGACGCTACCAAATAAACATCGACTACTGGCTGTTTGAGTCTTTGAGCCAAAGCCAACAAAATCGCCACAGAGGCTTTGTTATCCAGGGTATAACTGGCTATGTGATTTTTTAACCTCAAGGGATGCTTGCGATGTTTACCAACCACCAGTCTAGTTCCGGGTCGAACACCAGCTGCTTCTAATTCAGCAGTGGTGAGTTTCGTCTCAATCCAGGCATTTTCCCATTTGACGGCGGCATCTTCTTGCTGATTTTTTTGGGGCGATTCGTGAGAAACGTGGCGGGAGCCAAAACTCAGAATACCGTTGATAGTTTGGTAATCTCCCAATAAATCTACGACACCTTCACCGTAAACCCACGGGTAAGAACCGCCTAATTTACGAACTTCGACACGGCCTTGATCACCAATACTTTTGACAATTGCGCCAATTTCGTCTTTATGGGCAGTAATAGCAATCGCCCTCTCAGAATTTAACCCTGGAATTTTGGCAATAATATTATCAGCGCGATCGCACCAAACTTCTACACCCAGCGCTGCAAATCGCTGCATCAAAAACTGGTTAATCTCAGATTCTACACCACTAGGAGAATGGTGCATTACCAGTTCTGTAATTATTTCAAATAGCTGCTCGTAATCCCACATCAATATAATATTAGTTTAAAACATCAGTATCAATATTTTTACCTACAATTACGTACTTTAGAAGATGCAAGTTATATCCACAGAGCAACCAAAGACTCCTCAACCACCAACATTCACTTCCTTTGCAGATGAACGTCTTTATCGCCAGCAAAGGTTAGCAGCAGCATTGCGTCTATTTTCCCGCTATGGATTTGACGAAGGTATTGCTGGACATATTACTGCCCGCGATCCAGAACATCCAGAACATTTTTGGGTAAACCCTTTTGGGATGCACTTCGGTTTGATTCGAGTCAGTGACCTGATCTTAGTTAACCACCTGGGTGAGGTAATTGCAGGCGATCGCCCAGTCAATCAGGCAGCTTTTGCAATTCATTCCCAAGTTCATGCAGCTCGTCCGGATGTAGTAGCAGCAGCTCATGCCCATTCGGTCTACGGCAAAAGCTGGTCTAGTCTCGGCCGTCTGCTTGACCCCCTCACCCAAGATGCTTGTGCTTTTTACCAAGACCATAGTCTATTTAATGACTATACAGGTGTGGTTCTGGAACTAGAAGAAGGCAAACGTATTGCCCAAACCTTGGACAATAATAAAGCCATCATTCTGAAAAACCACGGTTTACTCACAGTGGGTCACTCAGTTGATGAGGCTGCTTGGTGGTTTGTTGCAATGGAGCGTTCTTGCCAAGCTCAATTAATGGCAGAGGCTGCTGGTAAACCTAGTCCAATCCAACCTGAATATGCTAGTTTGGCACACTCCCAAGTAGGGTCACATTATCTGGGTTGGTTTAGTTTTCAACCGTTGTATGAGATGATTGTGCGGCAAGAACCTGATTTATTGGAGTAAAATTAGACTTTTTTTGTTGGCGTTTTAGCACGCTTCCTGCACCCAAAGCCCCAAGTGCTAACATCCCTAATACAGCTGAAGGTTCGGGAATTGCCGCTAAAGCAGCATCTGCTATTAGACGATGAGCGCCTGTAGTTGGATGAACAGCATCAAAAAATAAAAAGTCGTTTGGATTATTACATATAGTAAAATTACCTGAATTAATGTCCTCGAAGCTACCTACTATACAGGGGGCATTAACATTTGTGAAACCAAATTCTTCTTGATTGTCCACTACCTTGTTAAACAGAGAGTACACGTCAACACTAATGATATTAATGTCAGGTATCGAGTTAAATTGATCCAAATTTTTTGCCAGTTCTGTATTGTGGCTTTTAGTCAAATCAGATAATTGATTGGAACTTCCACTAGCTATTGCAAATGGAGACTTGCCTAAATCTGGCAAGTTAAACACTATGATGTTTTTAGCTCCAGCTTCAGCTAGTAATGCAACTGAATTGGATAAATTACTAACTATTTGACTATAGTCAGAAACATTTTGACCAAATAAGTAATCATTTGCACCTCCCCAAATAGCATAGAGGGCGTTCGGGTCAGCCTGCTTCTGATTTGTTAACAAGCTTTGCCTGAACAGACCGACTTGCGCCAGTATTCCCGGTAATGGATCAGAGACTAAGGTATTACCTAATCCAGAGGAAGAACCTCCGATCGCATAGTTAATCCCTTGGTTAGGAATAGTTGTAGGACTTTGTATATTTGTAAACAAGGTCGGTGTTAAACCTAGTTTGTTTCCAAAATAGTCTACCCAGATTGAACCGTTGGAAAAACGTCCTGGAAAGTATGGCGGGCTAGGTGGGATGGCTGTATTAGGATTTACTAAACCATTAGTAAAGTTAAACACATTGCCATTATCAGATAGACTATCGCCAAACACATAAAGCCCTGTAAAAGCTTCAGCTTTCAGCGGCAGCACGAACGAGAAAAGAACAAATCCTGCCGCCATCAATTGCTTTTTCATACTTATCTAAACGTTGTATGACTTGTGCTGTATCAAAATTAGAAGCGAGGGATGATCAACCTACGAATTGTCTCGGTAAGCGATCGCAAAGCCAAGCACTCTTAATCAGTTTTATTTGCGTAATTTTATTTAATAGAGCTTGAAATATTAATAAGTACTATATAGGGTAAAATTGCTTAAAATCTATAAATTTACTTGATTTTTATTATTCACAACCCTCTTGCAAAGCAAATATAAAGTTTGAATGCCAGAAATACTGAGTAGGGTAGACAAGCAGCCTAACCTACCACTAGTGGTCTATATGAAGAAGGGAAAAGGCGAAGGGGGAAAGGGGAAAGGGAACCCCATATTTAAAAACAGGGGTTTCAAGCATAGACGTTGATTTAGAGAGAAAATAGAGTTAGTTTTGCGGAGTTTTCACCTTCAAAGCTTCAACAGCAGATATACCCTCACCTTGAGTCCCGAAATACCACAAAGCCGCTGCGGCTTCTGCACGAGTCACAGGTTTTTTGGGTTGAAACAATGTTGTGTAGCCGAACACCCGGCGAATATTCGATTGTTCACCATTTTGAAAATCTGCTAATACTGCGCGTAGAGCTTTGGGGTCAATTTTCCCCACATCCTGGAAACCCCAAGTTTGCTTGACAGCATCTAAGTTGGCGCTAGGTAAAGCTTGGCGAGTATCCAGCGGTACTTTCCACAAAATCAACTGCTCCCTTGTCAGGGGGGCATCGGGACGAAACAAAACTGTTGTAGAATCACCCGATAAAGAACTAGGAATTAACCCAGCTTCAGCTAAACCCTGAATTTCTGGAAAATCTGGATCTGTTTTTGACACATCACTAAAAGCAGGTTGAGTAGTTTCCGCAGCTAGACGAATCTGCTTGGCTGGATTACTAGCATACATGGCATTGTTAGTGGCAACTAGCCAACGAGCATATTCTCGGCGGGTAATAGTTTTAGCTGGCTCAAATTGGTTAGTTGGAACATTAGAGTTGCTCTTATTTGTCTGGGAATTTATAGAAAAAACACCTAAGCCTGTTAAGTCTTGGATATATTGCCGTAGCTCTTGCGGTGCTTTGTTCAGATCACTAAATTCTTGAGATGTAGATGTGGCTGTAGTAGTTGTTTGACCTTCAACTGTATTTTCTGACTGTGTGGCTAAATTTGTCTGCGGTATAGGGCCAATGAATTGTGGATCACCTGGTTGGGGAGGGTTATCAGTGGTTTCGCTAGGGCTAGTAGTTGGGTTAGGTTGTGTTGTTGTTGTATTAGGTGTGTACTCAATCAGTAATGTGGTAGCTGTTTGTGGTTGATTGGCTGTAGAGTTAGTGACTGATTGGGGTTGAATAGACACCTTTACCAGCAAATTATTCCGACGCGCCTCAAAAGCACCTCCCGCTTCATCTGGAGGCTGTTGCAAAACCTGCCAATTGTTTGTCTGAAACTGGTTACGATAAAAGCTAGTGATCAAATTACTGGGATCAAAACTCAGCCAGCGAGTGGATACCTTATTTTCTGAGCCGCTGGTAGGTGTCACTTCCTGGAGTTCAGCGTTGGGATATAACGGGATATCTTTGGGAAAATCTGCTGGTAATTGAAGTGTAGGTTGATTTTGTCCTGCTTGTGCTTCACCCTCTTGAGTTTCCGCAAAAATCGCAGGATTGTTTTGCAACCGAGGATCTGCCGCTAAAGACTGTTCTAAGTTTTTAGCGGTTGGAATGTTAGCACAGGCTGTTAAAGAAGAAAATAGAACAGCCAAACTCATTAAGATAGCTGGACGTTTATAGGGAAGCACAGGCAGTCAAAGAACGCGTGTCAATTCCTACCCTAGCGCAGACTGTCGATATTTTATGCAGTTAGATAATTTTTCGCAGAGAGTTGATCACATTTAGTATAAAGCTGTAATCCCTTGCTAGATGTCGTATTTGAAAGCGATCGCCAACCCTCAAAAGTGCTAAACTTAGATTAAATTCCCCCCTTAGCATCACCCAAAGGAGGGAAAAAAGCGCTCACTGACGCTAGATTGCAAACAATCTAAAAAAAATTCAGGGGACATTACTCAGATGGAGATAGCAATACCTGGAAAACTTCAGTGCCAGGCATCTCTACCTATTCAGCGTAAATCTACCATATTTGGGGATCAACGTTGTCAGCAAAGTGGTTGAGTTTTACAGCAGGTTTCCTAGAATTCCGTAAATCGAGTTTCCGAGGAAAATTTTACTTGGGCTGGTGTAAAACTGAAGGAAGTTTTAATAATTTCTGGCTAGAAGTATACAAATAGCAGTAAATTTGTGCTTGTAGCACAGTTAACTAGTCGGGTAAAGGGGAAACGTTTCTCGGTAAGCCTACTAATGTACTCTAAAGCTATACAAAGTTCTAGGACTTTTATACTGGCAGTTAAAAAAATCTTCTGTGGTTGTGGTTGGAACAGTTCATTGTCTACACACAACTTACATCTGATTAATATCTGGCTCAGTTAGTGTTTGTTTGCTATCCAAGTATAAAATCTTTCACCTGTTGACTTATAAACAAAGTTGTAGTTTAGGAAAGATTAGGACTTATATTCAAGAAACAAGGGGTTTTTTGAAGATGATCTGAGCAAAAAGCAAGTAAAAGGCTGAAAAAGATGTATCTCATGTTAAAAACGCAGATCTGATAAGAGTATGAAGAATCTAAAATAGATATTAAATTGAAAAAAAGAACGACCATCGACAACTGTCAGTCCATTTTACTTTCTGCAAAGCGTCGCCAGGTTGTTACCAGTGCTGAAACACGATTACATGCAAGTTTCCCAGGATCAGCCTATTTATTCTGAGGCTCCACTCCAACTGTTGCTGTTCATCGATGGACGGCCTAAGTCACGACAACAAGTACAGCGAATACGTGCTTACTTAAAAGAATTGCAGGCTGAGTATAATTTTGAACTTCAAATTATTGATGTCGGGCAACAACCATATTTGGCGGAACACTTTAAATTGGTAGCAACGCCAGCTTTAATTAAAATCCACCCAGAGCCTAGACAGGTTTTAGCTGGGAGTAATATTATTGCCCAATTGAAAAATTGGTGGCCGCGCTGGCAAACGGCTGTAGATGCCTACTTAAAATTGCAGGAAGATTTACAAGGGCGTATAGATGACAATAGTCGAGTCTCGTCTCCTAAATCAACAATCCGTTCTGTTGCTGTTTCTGCGGAACTCATGCGCCTGTCAGACGAAATTTTCCGTTTGAAACAGGAAAAAGATAAACTCCAAGAGCAGCTGCAATTTAAAGATAGAGTGATTGCTATGCTGGCACACGACCTCCGCAATCCTTTAACGGCTGCGGCGATCGCCATAGAAACTCTTCAATCTAATTACAGTATAGAAACGGGAAATTTTCAACGCTTAAAACCAGCAATGACAGCGCATTTATTAAAGCAAGCCCGTAACCAAACCAAGACAATTGATCGGATGATCGCCGATCTTTTACAAGTGGGTCGCGGCAACGATACAGAGCTTCCTATAATACCGCAAAAAATGGAACTAGGCCAACTCTGCTTTAGTGTACTTGAGGAATTACGCGATCGCTACACCGCTAAATCCCAAGAAATGGAGACAGATATCCCCCAAGACTTACCTTATGTATATGCCGATCAAGAACGTATACGCCAAGTGTTAGTCAATCTGTTAGATAATGCCATTAAATACACACCAGAAGGCGGCAAGATTAGCATTGCTGGTTTGCACCGCACCACCCAAAAAGTTCAGTTTAGTATTGGCGATAACGGCCCTGGTATTCCTATAGAAAATCGCGATCGCATCTTTGAAAACCACTTCCGTTTACAACGAGATGAAAAAACAGAAGGCTACGGTATTGGTCTTTGTTTATGTCAGCGTATTGTTAGGGCACACTACGGCCAAATTTGGGTAGACTCTGCCCCCAATGGCGGAGCATGGTTTCACTTCACCTTGCCAGTGTATCCCTCTTAGTCAGTGGTTAGTGGTCAATGGTCAGTGATCAGTGGTCAGTGGTCAGTGGTCAGTTGCAAAGAAAAAAGCAATTAACGAGACTTAGAGGAAAACTATCTTAAAAATACCTTCAAAAGCTTATGTAGTAAATGTTTAACGTCGATTAACCTGTTTTCTTGACATATCTAGGTTTCAGTAATTTTTAGCCTCCAAAATATCAAAGTCCCACTAACAACTGACAACACTTCGGCAAGCTCAGTGCATCGCTGACAACTAACAACTAACAACTAACAAACACTCAATTGAGAACAATGCGATCGCGCCCTTCTGCTTTAGCACGATAAAGTGCTTTGTCTGCTGCCAAAATCAAATCTGAAGGTGAAGATTCCCAGGTTGGAATAATACTAGATACTCCTATACTTAGAGTTACAGACTGATTTACCGCAGACCCACGGTGGGCAATTTGCAAATTTCTAACTCCAGCTTGTATCGCTTTGGCAACATGAATTGCACCGTTTGCATGGGTATGTGGCATAATCACCGCAAATTCTTCACCACCATAACGTGCTACTAAATCTTGATGTTTCTGTGCTTTATTGCTTAAGATAGTACCCACCTTTTGTAAGCAGAGATCACCTGCCGGATGACCATATTGATCGTTGTAAAATTTAAAGAAATCTATATCGCATAAAATCAACGACAGAGCAGACTCCTCCTGTGCCAAATTAATCCATTGTGTATTTAGATAATTGTCAAAACGGCGACGATTAGCCAACCCAGTTAAGCCATCAACATTGGCTAGTTGCTGTAAAGCCAAGTTTGCCTCTTCTAATTGTTTGTATACTTGCGCTTGCTGCAACAGTTGTCGTAAGCGCTGGCGCAACACCGCCCAGTGAATTGGCTTAGTTACATAGTCAGTCGCTCCTGCCTCAAAAGCACGGTCTACAGATTGTTCATCATCTAAGCTTGTAATCATCAATATTGGAGTACGCCCCCATAACTTTGAAATCACAGTATTGCCCAAGCCAGAATCAGTATCAAGGCTTGCAAGTGCCGACATCAAATTATTTCTAGCAATTTGGAGTAAGTGCTTGCAACAAGTAAAACCATCCATTACAGGCATGACAGCATCCAGCAAAACTATATCTGGTTTGACAGTCTCATAAGCATCTAAACACTGCTTACCATCAGTAACCTCGACCACACGATAGCCTTCTTGTTCCATAGCTTTACGCAACAGCACTCGGATGGCCTTGTCATCATCAGCCACCAGAATTAATGGAGGTTGTTTAGAAAGAGAAAATGGGCTTATGCCTGACATGAGTTGCGTTCCACAGAAAATGAAAGTATCGGGGAGAGACAAACCAGGAAAAACCTGGCGCTCATAGCCAAATTGCTTATAAAAAAGAGTTGTTTACAGTCAAAATCCTACTGAAAGCTCTATTTGCTAGAAAACAAATAGAACATTGTTTTTAAGTGAAAAAATTGCTCGTTTGTTACCAGACGGACACAAACAGGCAAAGTATCCCTCCAAAATTTACTGAGTTTTTGAGTGTTTGATAACACTAGTCTCTGGTTTAACAATTGATTAAACCAAGAAATTGCAGAAATATTTTGAGAATGGCCGATGATGCGATCGCGTAATAATAATTTCTCCCCTATCGAAGTTAGAATTTGTAACAAAGGTGTGTCTGCCTTCATACTCTTCTATTGTTGGACAACAGACTGATTAATTGTTCTGAGCCAAGAAAAAGATAGATAACTAAATTGCATAAACTATTTATTTAAAACTTAAAAGTAATGTTTACCTTTTTTCAGGTATGGTTTTGGTAGAAAATGTTACTCTTATATTTCCCTAGTAAACAAGTGTAATTGCAATTTTGAAGAAAACTGAGCAAAACTTTAAATGTATACCTCAATTCTTTACTTTATAGTTACTTTAGATATAGAAATTCTCACTTAGTTTAGGATATAAACTAATCATCAAACCTGGATACCAAGAGATTTCAACCCTATTCTTTGTTTTCTGTTACCTGTTATACATACTGAGGAGAATATAAGCAGTTAACAAACTGCAATCAGAAAATAACTAATACTCAATTTTGGCGTTACTCGACTGTAACTCATTTAAAGTAATTGCCAGCCTGGAACAGACTTCTGTTTGGGGATAATTACATAAATTGCATTAGGTTAATATTAAGGTGTGTGCAAAACTTTATTATCTAGTGACTGCTCATCCCATTTTTTTATGGCTTTAGACTGAAAGTGAATAAAGTCCAACTTCCCTGGCAATTTAACTTAAAATCTTTATTTTGACCTGATAAAATGCTCAAAATAGTCGCAATATCTCTCAGGTAAGCTGTCTTAGTCCTTGAATGTTTACCTTTAGAAGGTAAATAAATTTTTCTCACAAGCCCCTGTACTGCTTAAAATAAGATAAGAGTTTTAAATTAAGTTTAATCTGCTTCACTTTGTAAAGTACGATTTATTGGCTAGTCAAAACTAAGATTATATATTCTTATACCAAATAGCCAATAAATGATCTGAAATGATATTGGCTGGAATCAAACTATATTTAGATTAACCAAAAATGCCAGATTCATTAATGTACCAGCAGGATAATTTTGTTGTTCTAGAAACAAATCAACCAGAACAATTTTTGACAGCATCAGAATTATTAGAAAAACTAAAAATTGTTTTGCAAAAAATTAATTTTCAGGACTTACCACCAGATTTGCACAAATTTAATTCTGTGGAAGAGCAAGCACAATATTTAATAGATACAACTTGCGAATTGGATATTAGCCCTGGAGAATATTTGCAGTGGTATGCAGTACGTTTAGAAAAGTAGTTTTTAAATCAAAAGTCAATAGTGATTACAAAACTATTGACTTTTGACTAATTACTCTTGTTTAACAGTAATTAATGCTAATTCAATTTTATTTTCACTTGGTTGTGTTATTTGAACTTCCACTCCTGGGCCAAAATATTTAGTCATTTTTTCCTGTTTTTCCTGCCAATCATTAATTGGTATACACGGCGAATCAAATTCTAAAATTAAGGTATAAGCGCCATTAACTTCGATTTCTCGTAAACCTGTGACTATTGGTCGTTCTTCATCTGTCGGACTCAGATTCAGATAAGATAAGGCCATGTCTAAATGAGCCTCTTGACCATAGCAGTATCTGGTAATATCTTTGCGAATTTTATTTTGAGTCACAGTTGCTTGCTGCTTTCGCAAGAGTAATACCGACGGCGTTGTAGTTTGGCTGAAGGGTATAGGTTTCATTTCATTGGCTTTGAGTGCCAATCCTCCCAGCAATAGAGGAAAACCGTAAAAAAAGCCTACAAGGTTTAGTGTGGCATTATTGGCAGCGTAGGCAACAAAACCAACAATGGTTAATATACTGCCAACGGTTAAACCGAGTGTTCCCAAAGAAATTTGGCGTAACATGAGCTGAAAATAGTATGAACTTTTAATACATCAGTTCTACTATCATCGACTATAAGTAACAACTTAGGGAAGAGTAAGAACTCAGAACCTGAGATTTCTCAATGAAGTTACCTAGATTAAGCCAGGAGATACAAGCCTTACCTTTTTTGAGTTAACTTTAAACTTGAGGATATTTTAGGACTGGAAGAAAGAAATGGATTTACAGACTATAAAAGAACGAATCGCCGTAGTTCAAAGTAAACGCGAGTACCTGCTCAGCCTCTTAGAGCAACCTAATTTAGGAATTTTGAGAGTTGATGTAAATCAGGCTCTAGAAGAATTGGATGAGTTAATTGACGAATTTAAACGCACCATCCCGGAAACTGGAAATTAATTTCGTCATTACCAGTGATAGCGAGATAATCACCTAAAACTCTAGGATTACTTCTCACACTACATTCCGGTCGCAGTGACAAATTTTACTCGGCTTAATTCCTGTAATTAAGCGCAACTAAGTAACATCAAGGATAAAAAAACAAGTCGGTGAAATCGTCAATTGGCGGTTCCACCGATACATATTAACAATGCAATAATTTTCATTCTCCAGAGTGTAATTAACCCTGAGATAATCAACCAGCAACTTTGCAGCATGATTTACCCTGCCATAGAAGCATCTCCTGAACGCTTTCCTAGCTGCCTTACTAAAGCGATGAGTTCAGTGGTTGGGACATCTTTCTTGCAAACATCATCAAAACTAGGCATTGCTTTTGTCTGTGCAAAACTCACGTCTTCTACTGAAGAATAAGCTAATATTTGAGTCTGTGGAGAAATAGCTTTGATATGACTAGAAGCACTCCAGCCATCCATGACTGGCATCTGTAAATCTAAAACAATCACATCAGGGTGATGGCGTTTAACCATTTCGATAGCTTCTTGGCCATTACTTGCTAACCCTACTACTTGGATATTTTCCTGACAAGAAAAAGCTAATTGTAAGGTCAAACGAGTTAGCTCGTGATCATCTGCTACTAAAACACGCAAGGTAGAAAATTCACAGGACAACATTAACATTCAAGGAAAATAAAATAATAAAAACGATAGCTTTATATAGCTTACGAGAACAAGCACCAGCAATTACTCTATCCTATGGATGAATAAATCTGCTTCATCCATAGAGATTAATTAATAACTCGTGAAAAATTAAAATTTACTAAAAAAAATCAATTAAATGTTTAGTTGTCTGTATAAGAAGAATTTGTTTTGGCATCAATTAGATTTGAGACCATACCCGTTGAACGTAATGCCATATTCATGAGAGTTTTTTGCGAGTTAGTTTCTGGACAATCCTCACAGGGTTGACGTTGGACATAACTGCCATCAGATTGTAAATCCCAAGCTTGGCGGTTATCTGCTAACATAATTCCCATAATTTCTTGCAAATCTTTTGCAATGTCTGGGTCTTTAACTAAAGTAATTACTTCAACTCTGCGGTCTAGGTTGCGACGCATCCAGTCGGCACTGCCAATATAAATTTCTTCTTGTTCGTTGTTGTAAAAGTAAAAAATTCGTGAGTGTTCTAAAAATCGACCGATAATGCTAATGACACGAATATTTTCGCTGATGTCTTGAAGTCCAGGGCGCAAGCAGCAAATGCCTCGAATTATTAAATCAATTTGCACTCCGGCGCGGGAAGCTTCGTATAAAGTGGTAATAATTTGTGGATCAACCAAAGAGTTCATTTTGGCAACGATGCGCCCAGAAAACCCCTTTTGGACATTCTCTATTTCACGATGAATTAATGATAAAAAGCGATCGCGCATATTTACAGGTGCAACCAGCAATTCTCGATAAGACTTTTGCAAGGAATAGCCTGTTAAAAAATTAAATACATCTGTAATATCAGCACCCAATTCTTCCCGACAGCTAAATAACCCTAAGTCTGTATACAGTCGCGCTGTTTTGGGATTATAGTTGCCAGTGCCAATATGCACATAACGGCGCATCCGGTCTTTTTCCCGCCGCACCACCAAAACTATTTTGCTATGAGTTTTAAGACCCACTAAACCATAGACAACATGAACACCAACTCTCTCTAAACGCCTTGCCCAGTAAATATTATTCTCTTCATCAAACCGGGCTTTTAATTCGACTAATACAGACACTTGTTTTCCATTTTCGGCAGCGGCAATTAAGGCGTTAACTATGGGCGAATCTCCCGAAGTCCGATAAAGAGTCATTTTGATCGCCAATACATTCGGGTCGTGAGCAGCATGGGTAATAAACCGCACTACTGATGCTGAAAAAGATTGATAAGGATGGTGAACTAATAAATCCTTTTCCCGAATCACAGCAAAGAAGTCTTTGCCTTCTTCCACATCCAACGCATCTAGACTTAAACTCGGCTCTCTGAGGCGTTGTAGACGAGGAGGTACTACAGACTGGCGTGGTGGATCTTTGAGTTCTGGCAATGGTAATGCCATAAAATACATCAAATCTCGCAGTCCTAAAAGACCATCGACTTCATAAATATCGCTTTCTGTTAATTCCAAATCTTGCAATAATCTAGAACGGATGGCTTCAGGGGTCTGGGATTGAATTTCTAGCCGGACTGGAGTTCCACCCATGCGGCGTTTTCGCAGTTCTTGTTCGATCGCTAGCAATAAATCATCAGCTTCATCTTCTTCTAAAGCTAAATCGGCATCGCGGGTAATTCGGAAGGGATGATATTCCTGAATATTCATTCCCGGAAATAAAGACTCTAGGTTGTGAGCGATCGCCTGTTCTAAAGGTACACCTGTCCAGTTGGCAGGTTGTTCGTTTTCTTGGATTCCCAACTCTGGCGGTAAAGGCAAAAATCGCGGCAAAACACTGGGGACTTTGACTCTAGCAAAAAATTCTTCTTCGGTATCTGGGTTTTTGACCACAACTGCCAAATTCAGGCTGAGATTGGAAATGTAGGGAAAGGGATGGCTAGGGTCAACAGCCAGAGGAGTTAAAACCGGAAATATTTGGTCTTCATAGTAGTTATCCAAATAAGTCCGCTGTTTTTGAGACAAATTAATGTAATCCAGGATATGAATCCCGTGATTTGCTAGCAGCGGTTGCAACGCTTGGTCAAAGTGCTGGTGCTGTTTTGTGATCTGCGGAACCAGGGTAGACCTAATGTCATCTAGCTGTTGTTGTGGTGTCCGTCCATCGGGAGTTAACAGGCTAACTTTCGCTTCTACTTGTTGCTTCAAAGCCGCAACACGCACCATGAAAAACTCATCTAAGTTGGAACTGAAGATTGCCAAGAACTTAAGTCGTTCGAGTAGTGGCGTTCTGGGGTCACAGGCTTCATGTAATACCCGACCGTTGAACTCTAACCAGCTTAACTCTCGGTTAAGATAATATTGTGGATCGTTTAAATTGATGGGAGTAATGCTCTTTTTCGATTTCGGCATAACGATCGCAGGGTAGCCAGGTGTAGCCCATACAACTGGAGAACAATAAATATAGTAGATGAAATCGGGCGATCGCTTCTAGCCCTGGATTATACATATCTAAGGTTTTTGGGCTGGTTCATTTTCTTTAATTTCTTTAGCTGCGGCTGCGATGGGTAACTTGAGATTTTGGTCGTAGACGAAATCTTTGTTAATCGCTACTTGGAGGTTAGGCAGACTTATGCCATTGGTGATGCCTTCTTGAGCCGGAACCCGTAATGTGTAGTTACCAACAGGAACGCCATCTAGGCGATAAAGACCAAATTGGTCAGTCATGGTTGTAGAAACTCGTTTGCCTTCAGCATTAATTAGTTCTACTTCTACTTCTGACATTGGCTGACCAGTCACATCAGTGATTTTACCTGCCATACCATACTCTAATCTGACGGGGAAATCTAACTTGGTTACAGCTGCACCTGCTACTTCCGCAACTATGGAGGTTTTCCGTAAGGCAATTTCAATAGGTAACTCGTCTGGGTCAAGTTGAACTACATAGTTACCTTCGCGCAAGTTACCAACAAAGAAGTTACCTTGAGCGTCTATTCTTGCACTACCAACATTGCGACCACGGTTATTGTAAACGTGGACTAGACCGCCACTAAGATCTGCACCATTGCTGCCACCTTCAACCATCATTCGCCCAGCGATCGCTCCTCTGTCTTTGCCAACTGAACTATACTCAGCTGGTGATATTCTGCCCCCAGCAAATGATAAATCTGACACTAAGGATATAGTTAGGCGATCGTCCCCAATCCCACCAATAATGTTTCTGTTTCTAGAGGGAATGCCTTGATAGTCAACTCTAGCAAATAGACCTGGTAGAACTCGCATACTAGCACCAACAACCGGCCCAATTTCTCCATCTCGGTATCCTAATCCTAACCGCCAACTCAGCCCTGAAAGGCTAGGAGAGCTATAATTTAGCCCCAAAGTGAAACGAGTTGCTAAATCACCACCAGATTCAGTCCCAAAGGATAGTAGATAATCACGGTTGAGGTTATAGCCAAAATCTGTTGTATAAACATTACCAAAAGAGTTAAAAGATAGCCTGCTGTTGCTTGTTGGTTGATAGAAAGCGTTTAATGAATAGTTACCAAGATAATCAGGTGTACCTCTCAAAGACAAGTTAGACAATGGGCGGAATGAAAAAGTTGGCAAAATGTAAGTGCTTGATTCATTTTGATTTTGATAACTGCGGGCAATAAAACCCAGATTAAAGTTATTACTGAATTTATATCTGACATCTAAAGCATTGTTTGTGCGATCGCGTAATTGATTGTTGTTAATGCTGTTAAAATAGCCTGTTGGATATAATTCAGAAACGCCCAAAATTTGTAACCGATCCAACTGAATATCCAAATTAGCTGCATAACCTAATTCACCGCGAGAAGTACCGACATTCGCTGATAAAATTACAGGATTTGCCAAACGCCAAGCAAAACCTGCTTGTGCCTGTGTTGTTTCAGGTAATAGTTGTACAGAACTTTCTAAGGTTAAGTTATCAGAAATACCCTGACGTACCTGATAAAATCCAGTGAACCGACCTGATTGAGTCGAACTAAAATCGTCTAATAAATTATTTTGGATATAGTTACCAGTTACACCTATACCTGCTAACTGCACATTACCGCCCGATGGTAACAATAAATCGGAAGCATTAAGCCTTAAAGAACGAATTTCCGCAGGTACGCTGAAATTATTACGGTCAAATATGAACAATTCAATTTCATTACTTTGACCAGTAGGCAAATTGATATCTAGAAATTCATATTCTCCACTTAGCCCTACCTGCTGTTGAGCAACCGCAATGCCGCCAACTCTTAACTGCACAAAACTGGCCGGGGGAACTAGACCACGAAATGTTTGTACAGCTTGGGAACGTCTTGGTAAAAGCTCAGTCGCACTGTAATTTGTATTGAACCTATCAGCGGGTAGATTAGTATAACCGATCTGCGCTCCTGTGAAATTGAGGCTAGTAGCTAAAGGATTGAACCCAATTTGTTGGCGACCTATTTGATAAAGCAATTGCCCTGAGCGCTTAAAGTAAAAGTATTCACTGAGCTGGGGCTGGTTAACAAAATCATTCTCTAAACGTAGCCGCCACGCACCACCTGCTAAACGCCCGCCCAAAAGCGTAGAACTACGCCAGTTTGTATTACCAGAATTACTGTAATAATTTAACTCTTGCCGTAAATTTGAAAAACCACTGCTAGGTGGTCTAACTTCAGGCTTGAGGTCAATAGCTTGATTGCTCGATTCTCCACTACCTCTACGCCAAGGTAAATTAACATTCAAGGCTAAATCTGAAGTTTTTAGCTCTATATCAGTGAGTAGTTTTTCTTTTAATAAGATATCGCTAATATAAGTGA
Organism: Atlanticothrix silvestris CENA357; assembly: GCF_016056295.1. Lineage (GTDB taxonomy): Bacteria > Cyanobacteriota > Cyanobacteriia > Cyanobacteriales > Nostocaceae > Atlanticothrix > Atlanticothrix silvestris. The sequence goes on along the minus strand of NZ_JAECZB010000014.1, from coordinate 85,306 downwards.
TACCATTAATTTTTCTCAAGTCTGACTCTATAAGAGTTACTACGCCTAAAGGTGTTTTAAGTTGGGTTTTGCTGCCATCAATACTTTCAACTGTAAATCCAGCAATTTGAGCAAATTCAGACAGGGGAATTAATAAATTTCCGCCTTCTGGAATAACTTGTAAACTACCAACTTCCTGTTGGTTGATGAATACTCCGACTAATAAATTCTTGGCTTCAGCTAATATATTATTAATTGGAGTATTTGGATTAGGATTATTCTTATCTGCTGAAGTTTTTAACGCATCACTGCTAGTAGAGTCTGGAGTAACTACATTTTTAAACTTCTGTTCCTTGTCAGCAAATAGCGTATTTTTTGCATCATTATTATGAGCAGCATCCCTGATATTTCTGAGAGTACTTTTTATATCACTACTCGCTGAATCTTTGGAGACTATTGGTAGTGTCGTACTTTGAGCCACAAGTTGTTTTGTGTAATAATCTAGAGCATTTTCAGTAGTTAAGTTACCAGCCGTGATGTTTTCATTATCTACTTTGCAAGAATGCGCTGAGTCATCCGTAGCAAATTCAGGTGGTAATGTTTCTGGTGGTGAAGGAGTTGCGATCGCCTTGGCAACTGCTTTATGTTCTTGACTAACGCTGGTATCTAACTGCGTTTTACAAGAACTATTCTCTGACTGTATAATTGTGATTGCTGGGGGAGATGTTGAAGGTTGGTAGATCATAAAACTGAAGTACAAAAATTTGTATAGGTAGCCTAAGAAACTTCCCGGCTACAAATTATTGCTGGGAAGATAAAAAACATAGCTAGCGAAATTTCAGCCTTTGTAAATCCAAAAGCTAAAACACATTTAATTTGCACATCTAAATTCCATCAAACTAGTAGGCATATTGCTCAGCCCAGTTAACGCAATTTAGATGTGGAATAGCTTACCTGCGGCGCTGAGGATTTTTGAGAGAATCTCTCAGTTTGTTAGCAGCAGGTTGAGTTTGAGTGCTGACCTTATTCGCTAATGGAGCATCCACTGGTACAGTAAAAGGTATGCCTTTTTTAATCGCTACACCATTCAATTGACCATTGATATCTAAAACGTAGTTCCCAGGGGGTAAGGTTTTAGTGATTGGTAGCAAAACTCGACGACGGGTATCAGGTAAAACTAGTGTTGTAGGTAAAACTCCTGCATCAGCTACAGGTTCGGTAATTTTTGCTTCTGGCTTGTTTAAATTAGCTATTGGTTTTGTCGCTTCCACACCTGGATACTTAGCAGCCGGCCAAATAGCATATTGACCTTGCATATTTACAGATGCGTTACCTTGACTAGAAATATCAAAAACAGCATTCAGAGTATCTTTTTTAGTGTCTACATTTACAGCATTTAAGACACCAATTCTTTTGATATCGCCTACATAACCGTATATTGCAACTCCTAGTTTGCCAACTAAAGTTACACCTTTGGAGCGTGAAATAGTCTTGGGTATTTCTTCAAAATAAAGTACTGCCCGATGTTCTCCTGACTGGGGCTTAACTCTAGGACGAATAGCAAAACGAACGGTTTGTGAACCACCAGGGGGAATAATAAATCTAGAAGGAGTAAAAACCACCCACTGCTCTAAAGATTGCTCTTTAGGAGGAACTATTTGCACTTTATTTTCTTCATTCATCACCCATGATTGTACATAAACCTTAAGTTCAACTGGTTGAGAATCAAGGTTTAAAACACGAATAGCTTGAGAACGTGTTTTATTGCTGTTCATATCTATGTGAAATCTGGGCGGACTCACACCAACATTAATTGCTATTGCAGGAGGCATACTTAGAGCTAATGCTCCCATTACACCCAAGGCAATATTTATTGATTTTGGCAATGTAGGGATTAAATTTTTCACTTTAAAACACACCATAAAGCAACTATTTTCTCAGTCCAAGTAGAGAAATTAACGGCGGTCTACTATTACCGCTAATTCCCCAGTATATTGACCTGCAACTTGGGAACCAGAAACATCCATTTTTAATCGGAATCCACCTTGTACCAAAGCTGTATTAGTATTGGAATCGCGAGAAATTTCTATGATGGGCAATGGCTCTAGAACAACTTGAACCACAGAACTAGACCGCTGTTCACTACTAATTACATTACTCCTGCCATTTTCGGCTTTCATTTCATAAGTGGCATAAAGTAAATTCACTTGGTCAACAGGAACACGCATCTGCCAAATATTAGGAAATTCCCGAACAATCAAAGTATTAAATTGGGGAGGTGCTAATAAATCTCCTGGATTAGTCACTGACTCACTCTTGGCAGTGACAGAAATTTCTGATTGTGCGATGGGAGGAATTTTCAGTCTTTGAGGAGTCGCTAACTGGTAAATCTCTGTGGGTTCAACTGTAGGGATGAATTGTGCCACAGTGCGTGTTTGTGGATACGCTAATATAGCTATACTGATAGCTATGGGGCTGAGCAGGTAACGTTTCCAACTTTTAGTTAGATGCCATAACATATTGCTAAATTGTTCACATTTAAATCATGTACACAGATCAAATCTTTACTAATCTTCGTTGCTAATAGGTTTAATATGGGGAATATCTCCCCAGGTTCTAGGGAATTGGAGAGATATTTAAAAAGTTAACCAGTTGACTAAATTACATCAGCAGAAAGAGAGCAATCTGTCTTTTGCTTGTCAGGTTTGAGTCAGATTTCTCCTTTCACTGTCACCCAGAGAAGAGTTAGTTAGGTCTGAAGGCATCAACTGTCAAAGTACCTGTGTAAGTTCCAGCCTTTCCAGCAGCATCTAATGTTACATCCAAAACAATATCTTTTGCAGTAGCAGTAACTAACCCTTCAGCAGCTATTGCGGCAGTACTAACATCACTACCATTAATAGCAACTGTCAGATTATTAGTGCCGTTTACAAAAGCACTAGGTGTAATATTTACCTCATAAGTTCCTGTGGGACTGTTAGACCAAACGATGTAGGCATCGTCAATGGTTTTGGCTACAGCTGTTGCGCCCACTGAAAAGGGAGATACAGTATCAACAGTAGTACCAGTAGACTTATCACTGCCTGTGTAAGCGGGGGGAGTACTACCAGTAACGGCAGTTAGTGATGCTGCTCCTGCTCCACCAACTAAATCAGTGGGAGTAATGGCTACATTAGCAGTTGTAATAGTTCTTAAGAAGAGAATCTCTGGGACAGTGACATTGACGTTAATGGTCTCTGTTTCAGTATTTGGAGCAATTTGAGCGTTAGCAGGGGCAGAAAGAATCGCACCACCTAGAACAGCAGTACCAAAAGCAACAAGAGCTAAAAATTTGTTCTTCATATTGGAAAACATCTCCCTCTTTTTTGTGTTTGTGTCAATTTATGTTGACGGTTAGCAAATCTCTTGAAATCAATGGGGCAAACAATTTGTTGCTTTGCCTACAAACGGTTGAAAGTTTAGTGAAACTACAACCCATTAAATTTAGTTGATTGTTTAGATAGACTTTGTTTTTATCAATCACCTCCTGTTTAAAGCACGTATAACTCTGTACCGTTAGTCCCGTTGTTGGCGATGAAGAACAGCTGTGTACCAACGACAGTCAGCCTACCGGGGTTAGCAAGTCCTGTAGCGTTAATGTTGCTAACCTTCCGAGTATTGGCAGTTGTGCCGTCACTTAACCACACCTCCCTATTTGTGCCATCAGAAGCAGCAAAAGCCAGGGTGCCATTGAAATTAACGAGACTAGTGGGAATACTGTTATTAGGCTGGGTATTTACGTTTGTACCAGTCCAAATATCTTTTACTAATACTGTATTGGCATCTGTACCATCAGTTTTCCATAATTCCAGACCTGTTGTTTGGTCGTTGCCAATAAAGTAGAGACTATCAGCAATAGCAGTTAAAGAAAAAGGCCCTAAACCAACATTGGGTGCTTGCCCATCATTTTTAATTCTTACGGTTCCGTTAGCTGTACCGTCACTCTTCCACAGTTCCAAGTTGAAATCATTGTTGCTATCTGTGACAAAGTACAGAGTATTACCAACACCTGTTAAATATGTTGGCGCATAGCCATTGTTACCAGGAGTAATATCTTTTACTAAACTAGCTGTTGTACCACTTTGATACTTCCAGACCTCAAAGCCGCTTGTACCATCGTTGGCAGTGAAATAGAGTGTACTACCAACTACTCTCAAGTGTGCAGGATATGATTTAGTAGTTCCTCCCACACTAATAACCTGCGTACCGCCTACAGTGCCATCAGTTGACCAAAGTTCACTATTATTTTTGGCTGTAAAAAATAGCTTGCTGTTAAACGTAGTGAAAGTGGGTGATTGAGAACTACTGAAACCAGGGTTAATATCTACTAAACTGACGTTTGTACTGTTATAAACCCATAGTTTTCTGGTATTGCTACTATCAACTGCTGTAAAGAAAAGTTTGTTACCAACGACTGTGAGATTACTGGGGTTAGAACTGCCAGCATTTAGATTAATGTCACTAATTCTATTTACAGAATTGCCGTCATATTGCCAAAGTTCTTTACCGAACGTGCTATTAGTAGCCGTGAAGTATAACTTGTTATTAAAAACAATCAGATCATCAGGATTGAAACCACTAGCATTAGTAATGCGGGTGTTTGTAGTTCCATTACTCCTCCATAGTTGAATACCCGTACTACCATCATTAGCAGTAAAGTATAAAGTGTTATTCCAATTGGTCAAGTTATCAGGATCAGAACTACTAGACCCAGGATTTATTTCTAGTTGTTGGGCTTGTGGTTCTACCGTTATATCCAAGTTGTAGAAAGTTTCGGCTGAACCAGAGGGATAGACACAAATGTAGTATGTACCTGCACTTAGGGAAAGATTGTTGATGGTTTCATTAGTAGTCCCCGTTTGGTTAGTATATGGTATTGTTTGACCATTGCTTCTAATTAGTTGGATATCTGCATTATCACTTAAACCAGAAAGGGTGAGATTGAAGGAACTTGCGGTATTAAGATTGAATTTATAGTAATCATTAGTATCTATGCTACCCACAAACTCACTGCGCGAAATAGAACCGTTTAAAGTACCTAAATTCTGGGCATTTGTTGTGTTGTTAAGAGCTTGATCTGGGTTTATGGTTTGGGCAACTACACTCAGAGTATAGTTAGCTGCTGTTGTACCAGCAGCACGAGTTACTAGGATGTTATAAGTACCAGGGTTTAAGCTGCGGTGAATTACATCTAGGGTTGTTCCTGACTGAGTAGTAGTGGGAACAATGGCACTACCATTTTGGTTTTGGAGTGTTAAATTAGCATCTGCTGAGAGTGATGTAAACCTGATATCAACTAAAGCAGTTGAGGCGAGAGTGAACTTGTAATAGTCTTGAGGATCAGTAGTATTAACTAAATCTGAGATAGTAGCAGGAAGACTGATACTAGTTGCAGTTGCTAAAGTATTTCCTCCTTGATCTGGGGCATCTGCGGTAAAATTAACCTGCAAATTATAGTTAGTCGAGTCTGCACTTCCATAAACCTGGAGATAGTAAGTACCTGCGGCCAGAGAACGATTTATGGAATCTGGGTTTGTACCTGTTTGAGTACTAGTGGCCGCAGGTTGAAGAGACTGTCCAGAACTATTCAACAACTGTATATCAGCATTACCACTTGAAGGATTGAGATTAATACCAATAGTGCCGTTGTTATTTAAGGTGAATTTATAGTAGTCGCTAGCATCTTTAACAAAGCCCCTACTGGCGACAAAATCAGTTGCACTGTAACTGCCAGTATTGACCGCTGCACTAATATCTCTGTTAGCGTTTGCCTCTGTAATTGTATTGTCAGCGATGCCACTATCTAGAATGGTCTCGGCTGACAAAGTGAGATTATAGGCTGTGCTAACTCCCGCAGTAACTAAATAAATCCGGGCATAATAAGTGTTGGGAGGTTGGTTATTAAGGGTAAAACGTATATTTTCTGAGGCATTACCAGGTAAGTTAGGAGCAGTAATAGTGTTATTATTACTGTCTGTCAAGATTAAATTGGCATCACTATTTGCTGCTAATCCATCTAGACTCAAGGTAACGATACTAGAACTACTAAGAGTAAATTTGTAGTAATCGTCTCTATCAAGACTGCTGAGAGAGTCTTGAAAAATGTTGCTTGTACTGGTAAGAGAACCACCGATATAAGTTGCAGTATTTAAGGCTGTGGCTGTATTATTTCCTGGGTCGGAAAATCCTGAATAAGTTGCCATAATATTTAGTATTTTCTATAAAAATTCAACATCTAACTATTAGCTACAAATAATTTGTAGCCATGCAATACAACTTCATTACTGTTCATCAACCAATCACTATTGTTACTGCTGCCAAATTCCTGGCTTGTTTTGTGAAGATGCAACCCGCTTAGAAGTAGGATTTTTGCTTTCGTAACTAAGTCTTTGTGTGAAGCTTGCTTGGTAGATGTAAAAGTTTGAAATTTTGAGTTTTAGCAAGTGAATAAAAACTTGGGATTGTAACTCAAATATTTTTGTTACAAATTTATGAAGTTCTGCACGAAGTAATTTGTGTATTATGTGTGTCTCTCTTAGATTTTCGTTGTTTTTAGGCTATTTCCTTTTGGGTTCACTGCAACTAGAATTTAACCCCTACAGAAAATGCATAACATCAGTAAATTCACTTAAAATTTAAAATCTAAGTAATTTATAGTTGAAAAATTTATGGTAAAAAATGTCATGTACTGATAAGAAACATTAAGATGACATCTTTTCCAGAGTTATATAACCCTGTTTTGTCACTCTGGCAGTAGTATAATAAGGTACAAATGCTAGAACCAAGACACAGAGTATGGTACAGCCCCGTCCAGCCGCACCAACAGTCAAATTCGTGGACGAATATTGCCAGTGGTATAAAAGCCTGTTTCCAGATGTTAGGAGTTTTGAGGCTTTTAAATATCTGCATGTAGGCTGCATTTCTGATCTAAAGCGTAAAACCCTACCAGAAATAGCAAAAATTGTCGGATTGGATAACCAGCAAGGGTTGCATCATTTTTTAACTAAATCACCTTGGGATATAGAAAAGTTAAGAATCTTGCGATTAGAGCTAATTTTACAAGTACTAAAAGGCAGACCAATCATTCTAATTATTGATGAAACAGGAGACAGAAAGAAAGGGAATAAAACGGATTATGTCAAACGACAGTATATAGGGAACTTAGGAAAAGTAGATCAGGGAATTGTAGCAGTAACAGCGTATGGTGTATTCTGCGGAATGACCTTCCCATTACTGTTTGAAGTATACAAACCCCGTGAAAGATTAAAGCCAGAGGATAAGTATCTAACCAAGCCACAAATAGCTGCAATGATGAGGCGGAAGCTCAAGTCAATGGGCTTTAAATTTAACTTAGTTCTGGCAGATAGTTTGTATGGAGAAAGTGGAACTAACTTCATATCTGTGTTAGATGAGATGAATCTAAATTATATAGTAGCGATTCGCTCAAACCACTCTGTAGAGCTACTTCCAAGACAATATACCCAATATTTAGAGTGGCAGAGATTCAAAAGAGTATTCTCTGATATAAGCAGCGAAAATCGGTTTATTAGAGAAATAATTCACGGCAAACGTCAAGAAAAAAGATATTGGCAGATTACTACAGACCGTGAAAATTTACCTGGTAACTCTACTTGGTATGTGATGACCAAATATCCAGATATTACCCCAAGAGAAGTTGGTAATTTCTATGGATTAAGGACTTGGGTAGAATATGGCTTAAAACAAAGTAAGAATGAATTAGGTTGGGCAGATTACCGTTTGACTCGCTACTGTGATATCGAACGTTGGTGGGAAATTGTATGTAGTAGCTACTTAATGGTTAGCCTTCATTCTGAACAACTACAATCTTCTGCACCAAAATCACCATCAAAATTAGCTGAACATCCTTGGTGGAATGATGAAAAAGGCTGGAAAAATCTTCTGAACAATCTCCGCTTAATTGCCCAACCTTTTATCCTATTTAACCTGATATACCCCTGGTTAACAGTTTTTCCTATTCCCCAATTATCCTTGGGTTTTTCTAAACTTCAATCTATTATTTATAACCTCACCAGTTCAATTTTCATTTTCCTGACTCACCCTGATTTCTACTTTTCCTCTGCCTAGAGTGACAAATGAGGGATAAACAGGACTTACGCAAAATTATGGAAAAACGTAGACGCGTCAGCGGCTTCCCGAAGGGTACCGCAAAGGACGCAGAGGACACGAAGTTAAGAGGGTTTCAGAGAGTTCTTGCGTAAGTCCTAATAAAGAGGAAAATAATTAGTAAAGCTGTTTCAGTCTGAATTGTCTAACTCGCTTATCTAACTACGGACAATATGCAATCTAATCGCTTTCGGTCGATTTGCTTGATCAGGAAAATGGCAGCGCACCGCATCACGTAACATTTCTTTTAAGCTAGCAATATTATCAGTTTGAGTAAATATTGATTCACCCAAAGCCTTTGCTGTATAACCACCCTCTGGGTCTTCTTCAATTAAAAATACTATTTCAGTCACTGTATTTTTCATTATGGTTATGCTACCTCATTTAAGCATCACCGGAAAAATTAGGGCGACTGACCATCAATAACATTTAGAAAATCTTCAGCCGTGATAATCGGGCAAGAAAAATTATCTTTTAAACTGAGTAAATCGCGATCGCCCGTCACGAGATAATCCGCCTCACTGACCACAGCCAAAAGTAAAAAAGGCACATCAAACAAGTCACGACATTCAAGAATTACAGGCAAGCGATCGGGCATCGCTACAGCTTCACAAAAGAGTATGTAATCCGATAGTAAATCTTCTTGCTCAGTTGGCGTGAGCTGAAACTTTGGATAAGCCAGCACTCTGATTAATTCAGTCGCTGTCGCTTTAGAAACCAGGGGAGTGAAGAGATTGTCCTGCCATGCCAAACGAAGCCTAGATACTCTGCCCCCAAATATCAGCGCCGAGATGATGATATTAGTATCAATTACCACCCGTGGACAAGCCATTACGACTGACGCGCCCAAGCCACTGCATCAGCCACATCCTGTTCACTCAGCCCTAAATCCGCCAGCTTAGATCGAACCGCATCAGCCCGCTGAATTTTTACAGGAGTCAGAATAATTTGCCCCCTCTCCACCTTTACCTCAAAATACTCAGCCTCCCCGATTTCACGGGTAATACTTTTAGGCAGCGTTAGTTGATTTTTAGAAGTTAACTTGGCGAGCATGACTTGCCTCCTAGCCTTTGCTATCAAATGTAAGGAATCCTTACTTGAGTATATAGATCGATTTACTTTGATACCATTAAATTTTCTCTGCATTGTCTTATGTTCCAGGCTACTCGTCGCCGTCTTGCTATTTGGTACACTGCTGTCACTGCTGTATTACTCCTTTTATTTGCCAGTGGAGTATATTTATATGTCCGCAGTACATTGGTGGAGCGAGTTGACGATACCCTCAATCATGTAGTGGAAATTGTAGAGCGTTCTTTGGTCATTGAACCAGTTAACGATAAGCCTGAGCAATTTCGCATTAATGTAGAAGCCAGTTTTCGAGATAATGCCGACACCGTTGAAGATGACCACATAGATCTAGAATGGTTCAGTCCTACTGGTAAGTTAATTTGGTCAACTTTATCAGAACCCCTAAATATTCCCATTCATGGCGATCGCACTGGTGAAACAGTCCGTGTAGTAAAGTCAGATAGGGAAATAGAAAGATGGGGCGATTCTGCACTTTTATTGCGACAAGTAACGCAGCGTGTCGAAGTCGGACGGCAAGTTTTAGGATATCTGCGTGTAAGTCATCCTTGGTTTGAAGTTACTAAACCTAGTCGTCAATTGATGATTGATTTGGCATTAGGTATTTGGTTAATGATCATTTCTGTAGCTGCAAGTGGTTGGTTTCTTTCGGGTAAAGCGATGGAACCTGTAGGTGAATCTTATCAACGCCTGAAACAATTTACCGCTGATGCTTCCCACGAACTTAGAAGTCCCATTGCTTTGATTCAAACTAATGTGCAAGTTGCCTTAGCTGATTTGGAGTTAGCACCAACAGAAACAACTACTTCTGTAAACTATTGTCAACAGTTAAAGATAGTGGAACGGCTAACCCAGCGTTTGGGTAAATTAGTCAATGATTTGCTATTTTTAGCACGACAAGATAGTGGTATTACTAAAGATAGTTGTTCACCTTGTCCTCTGGATGCTTTGTTAATGGAAGTAGTAGAAGAACAACAATTGTTAGCTAGTGAAAAAAAAATCATTCTCACTTTAGACTTAGTTGACCCTCCCGCTTCAGTAACTAGCCCTGAATTGTTAGAAAATTGGTTCACACTTGTAGGCAAATGGGATCAGCTTGTGCGGTTGTTTACAAATTTGATCGGCAATGCCTTGCAATATACGCCAACAGGTGGAAGAGTAAATGTAGAATTAATGCGTTTAGAAGCCAATAATCGCGTTTCTAAAATTCGTCACAGCACCGACCAGTTGCAAATTAAGGTGAATGACACAGGGATTGGGATTCCAGCAGAAGCACTCCCACGCTTATTTGACCGCTTTTATCGAGTAGATCCAGCACGTACCCATAAAGCCAGGACTACAGCTACAGACAGCACCACAGGTTCAGGATTAGGACTAGCGATCGCTCAAGCTATTGTCGAACATCACCAAGGTCAAATTCAAGTAGAAAGCAATATTGGCAAAGGCACTACTTTTATTGTCACTTTACCAATAACCCTTGAGTCTTAGTTTTATAATTGGCATTTGTTTCCTGTGACAGATGAAGATAAATAACCTTACATCTTAACTTAGATCACAAAGCTTGCAATATTGAGTCATAAATTGAACTGCTAATAGTTTGATATTGCTATCCATGCCGATAGAGTAAGAGGTTGTTTGAAAAGTGTTTCGCTGTGACTTTAGGCGCTTTTAGATCCCCTATAACCCACGCCAGTCGCTTCAATTAGGGAAACCCGCCCCCAGCGCTGGCTTCCTTTAACAAAGGGGGAACCGGAATCAAAGTCTCCCTTTTTAAGGGAGATTTAGAGGGATCTAAAACTTTTGATACTGACAACAGGAATTTTCAAACATCCTCTAAAACAAACTATGACTTTTGGTTTGGCGAAATGCATCTACGACAGAATTTTGGAGGATTAGATGCCAATAAGTATAAGAAAAGATGTAGCTTACATTTTACTCAAAAAAATTAATGAAACTGGGCAAGGAATGCACGAGCTTGAGTTTAATGAAGCTGACTTATTAGGTAAAAAATTAACACCAGCAGAATTCTTGGGACATTTAGATTACTTGAATCAACAGCACTACATTAATGCTGAGTTTACAGGTAATGCTTATGGAAAACAAGAAGATGTTCCTGATTTCATTAATCCCCAAGAGTTTGACATGAGAATTGCCAATACTTATGCGTCAAAAGATGGGCCTCTGCCTCACTTGATTACCTTTAAAAGAGCAGAACTCACAGAGAAAGGACGCAAATGGCTAGAAGAGATGGAAACTAATCCACCCGAAAGTTTAAAGAAAGGATCATCGGTTCCCATCGCTACAAAAGATATGCCTTTTTTAGAAAAGGTGATGCTAAAGAGTGGTCTACCCGACCTTTATGACACTAGGGATATCACAGAAGTCGTATATCGGGTAATGCGCGACTTAATGACTACAGAAGCCGCTGACAGAGTTGAAAGTGAACTGCACAAACCAGCTGAGATCACTGATGATAAATCAGTGCAAATGGAAATCGCTGACTTATGGCATGATACAAATCCAATTGTGGGATTTTTGAGTCGGGTACGTCCACCTTGGCAAGGCCCTGGTATTTTTAAGATTGATAGCGATCGCTTCTTATTCAGAGTGGCAAATGAAGGCGGTATGCCACCAAGTGTAGACCGCGAACAAGTAGTTAAAGCGGTATTTTCTGCCACTAAAGATGAATTATCTTCAGAAAGAATTCAAGAAATAGCAAGTTGGTTGCCTGATAAAGTTCGTCAAATGTGGGAAGAAGCTTAAGCTCTGCTACAAGTCTTAGTTACGTATATTATGAAACGCTTAGGCGACATTTATTATCGTAAGTTCGCCTAGGTGAACTTGGAACTATTTATTTGTAATAATTAATTTATTTTGTTCATACTTAAGAATGAAATTATTGTTTAAATTAATATTATTTCCAAGTCTATAGTTAGAGAAAAACAAAAAATGTAATTGTTAGAATTAACGTAATAATTAAAAAAGATGCTTATTAATTAATAAGGCGTTGCATAAATGCGGAATGAATTGCTTCACGCACAGGCGTACAGAGAATAAGGAGTTTTAGATTTAAATACATAAATTTCATCCATTGATTGATTCAGTAACGCCAGAAATAAAAATAAACTTTAAAATCTACACTTACATTTAAATAAATTAAAAATTTTTAAGAAAAAAGCCGATATATCCCCAGGAGTAAACTAATGAATAATAATTTCCCAACTTTTCGCAAATATGCTGGGTTATTGGGGGCTGTTTGTGGAGGATTACTAATTGGTACGCCAGTAATTCCTAAAGCAGCAGTAGCACAACAGACTACTCGCCAAGTTAATCCTTGTCCTAGTATTTACTACGAAGAACCACACAACAATCGGGTTTTAACGCCACGCGGATGCCCTCCCAACGCCCTAACTCGCAGACTAGCTGCTCAAGGAACTCTTCCCATGACTCCCGCGCCTGCGCCTACATCCTCATCACCATACCAAGGAGGAATGAGTGTAGGTGGCGAAACACCCCAGTCAACCACTCCTGGAATTAACCCTTGTCCTCGTATTTACTACGAAGAACCATTCAACACTAGAAATGTAGTACCTCAAGGATGTCCGCCCAATGCTCTTACCCAACAACTACAAACACAAGGATTTACTCCTGGTGTAGTTGTTCCTGTTCGTCCAGAGGTTTCTGTACCTCAGCCACCCCTGCCAAGTCAGCGACAAGCCCCCAGCACTAAGCTCGCATTGGCCAATGGTAAGGTCAATATCAAATTGATCAATAATACTGGGGCCAACGTAACTTACCAAGCAATTGGTGATACGCAACCCAGAACCCTAGAAGGCCAGTCAAATGTGATGCTGCAAGGTTTAAATGCACCAACAACATTGACTTTTTACCGTAATGACCGGGGACTGTTGCAAGTAATTCCCCAGTCTACTTCCACACCAGGAATGTTAGAAGTTACACTGGACGCAACGACTGACCCAGGTATGGATAAAGGTACTGTTAGGGTTCAAGAAGATGGTACAGTTTTCGTTAATTAATAGTCCTTTAACTGGGGACTATGAGCTATTTGACAGGCTGCTTCAGCATTTGAGTTAATCTATCTACCAATAGCACTTCTTTTTTGCTGTCTTCTAATGTGCGTGACAATACAATCGCTCTTTCGTAAAAATTACGGGCAGTTGGGTAGTTACCTAGCTGCTCGTAAATTTGAGCATAAGATTCAAAAGATTTCAATTCTTCACGCAGATTTTGTAATTCTTGAGCGAGGATGAGGCGCTGTTCCAATAAATCAAAAGCACGTTCATAGCGGCCTACAGCACTATGAGCTGTTACTAGACCATCAATTGCCCGTAGTTGGTTAGTGCGATCGCGGTTGATTTTAGCAATCCGCATTGCTGCCCCATAAGTACCAATTGTATCTGAATAGTTTCCCGCTGCTAGATAAGCATCACCTAAGTTATTTAAAGTATTCGCCTCACCCACGATATCGCCAGTTTGGCGGCGGAAAGTTAAAGCAGTTTCATAAAGCTTAATCGCTTTATTGTAATCTCCTAGCCTGGTTGTTACTAATCCTAAGTTACTTAAAGACAGTCCTTCACCTTCAATGTTTTTGACATTGTGAGCAATTGTCAGTGCTTCTTGGACTGTTTTACCAGCAGCAACAGGTTCTCCTTGTTGTAGTAGTAAGGTAGCAAGGTTATTAAGGGCAAAAATCTGAGATTGAAAATCTTTAGTGTCACGAGCAATACCTAACTGTCGCCGTAATGCATTTTCTCCTTCTTTAAAACGACTCAGTTGGATGTAAGCCCTAGCCAGCAAACTATAAGTCAGTCCTTGAGCTTTAATATCGCCAATCGAGTGATAAATATCGAGTGCTTGTAAGGAAGAGTCAATTGTTTTATCAGCATAGCCAGAAGCGTACTGTTGTTCCCCAATCCGCAATAAGCTATCTGCTTCATCTCTAGATTGTCGCCAACTAGAATTACTTAAAGATTGGTGGAGTTGTTGGGTAATATCAGCAGCACCTGCTGCTACGGGAGTAAGCAAAAAAGTAAAAAGTAAAAAATAAAAAGTGAGCCGTCCAGTGAGTCCAGCACTACGGCGAGAATTTACCAAGTGTTCGGTACGAAGGATAAGAGCTAATGAAAATAAATGCCGTTGTTTCATAAAAATTAACCCGTGAAATTTCGGCTTTAAGTAGAAGGTTTAAGAGAAGTTTTATTTTTCTTAATTAACACTACTGGTATACGCGTATATACCTAAACTAAGATTGGACTAAATCTTCGCCCAAGTAGATGGTGCGGATGTCTGTAGGTAATTTGTCCTCTAGCATACGATAGCCTTCCTGGAGAAAATTGGCTACTTCGAGAGGCGATATTTTTTCTCCTTCAGCTTGGAGATAGGCAGCAATTCTAGTTTCGCTCCAATGGAAAGTCTGAGCCATTAAGACCATGAGTCGCAAAATGGGTGGTAGTTGATCTAATGCCTTTTCTACATAACACCATAAGGGTGGCGAAGTTGCTTGCAGAGAATAATGAATTGCTTCTGTGGGAGGTACTTTCAGCTCATTGATACAGAAAGCTGTAATATTAATTAGCCAATTTTGTAGAGTTAAAGCTTCCTGTCCTGGTTGGGGTTCAGTTAAATTGAGTCCGCCAAGTTCGTAATAGATATGTCGCCAAGTGAGGGTAAACAGATAATCTGCTTGCACAGGCGATCGCGCTGAATGCTGAATTAGGGTGTAAACTATGGGGCTGTAGCGGCAAAAAATCACCGTAAAGTACTTTCCAGCATCCGGATAGCTTTGAAACAGATTCAGCAATTCTTGGTCACTGTGATGGAACAGCGACTTGATTAACGGGTGATTAGCTTCGGGAAAATGAGGAATTTGCATAAGCCATTCGGTTGATAGTGGTTAAAATAATATTGGAAATAGCAGTCTTGTAGCTCACCCAGTACTATATTTGGTGTGTTTGTAGTCATTGCTAAGACTCAGACTACTTTAGTATTGATAAACTAGAAACAAGGACTTAATTTTTAGTCTTTATCGACAATAATAAAAGCGGCTCCCTTATACAATCTTTAATTTGTTCATGGTTATAGCAGTCAGTGCGATGAATTTTCTGCTCGCTCCCTTGACTTTAGGCTCGTTTTTGCCTTCTCTGCCCTTGGATAGTCTATTCTCCACCCAAGGCATTATGGTGATGCTACTGGCAGCTTATGCAGGCGCTATGTGGATGTTTCTCACCAGTGCCCCCAAAGTACACACAGTTATGGTGTCTGATTTGGAGATTGCACGACAGTTGTACGAAGGGCTGCTAGACTTGCCAGCAGCTGAAGTGCCTTTGCACTACTACTACAACTACGAACAAACTATGGGCGCAACCGGGATCGATCCACTGTATATGTCCACTAGTCCTAGTTTGTCTGGCAGGATGATGAATAATGCGAATGATGGACTGTGGTATCAACTAAAGAAAAATACTCAGTTACACGTCATTACTGGAGCGAGTTTGGGTACTAAAAATCAGCAACGTCACGTTTGCTTTGACCGCGATTGTCTAGATATGATTTTAATGCGAGTAGAAACGCGCGGTTTAAAGTTTAAGATTCGCAATCAGAAGCCTCTAAATTTTCTAGTTAAAGACTATGAAGGACGCATTATTGAAGTAGCTGAAGTAGCAAATTAGTAGTAATTTATGGGATTTTAGTTTGGGTAGTGCGTAGCTTGCCGCTGTAGGCATCGCACTACCCAATATTTATTTAAGTAAGGAGCTATAAAAAAGAAGATCCAGAAAAATTTGCTAAACACCATCGTAAGCTAAAAATCCAAATTCAAAGGCTAAGCGAAAAGCTAACAAGTCAAATTCCCAAAGGTCGAGATTTAACTAATGCTAGATCGTTGGAGACACTGCTCACTGCTACAACCACTGTTCCAGAAGACAATGCTGAAGCCAAACGCTGGCAGGATATTCTCTTAACCCGATCTAGTTCTGTCCCTTTTCCTCTGGTTTATGAAACGAACAAAGACCTAGTTTACGGCAGATTGTCCAAAGCGAAAATTTGTCACAACGACAAATCATTAGTCACTCTACAGATTTATGGCAAACTTGAACTTATACAACAAATTTTAAAGCCGATGGCGGGATTTGAACCCGCGACCGCTCGATTACGAATCGAGTGCTCTACCACTGAGCCACATCGGCGCACACGGCTAACGATTATAGCATTATTTACTTATGGTAGAACCAAATCCTAAAACTCGTCTGAGTCCTGAACAATATGCCCAGCTGAAAGCAGAAATGGTAACTCCCTATCGCGGCTTGCGACAATTCATCTATCTCGGTTGCGCTGCTTCTGGTTCAATTGGTGCATTTGTCTTTTTTTTTCAGGTGCTTGCTGGACGGAATATCGATAATGCTTTACCTAACTTGGCTTTGCAAGTGGGAATAGTTGCTCTGATGGTATTTCTATGGCGTTGGGAACAACGGCCAAAAGCAGGCTCGTAGGTAATTACAATTACTGATATCCCAAGCAAGAAATAATTTTCCTAAAAGTTTTAACTGGGCTTTGTATATCTTTATATTCTTCAAGATAATTAACTCTTCTATAAGTTGTGAAATATAAAGAGAGGAAAAATAAAAAAAATATTAGGAAATCCGAAAATGCAAAAATTTCTGAGAAACTGGAAATTGTTCAAACGGGGTCAGCCAATATAAAGACCCTGAATATAAGCCCACAACATTTAAATGGGGTCAGCTAAATTTATAGACCAAACAGTTAAGAAAACTCATAATGTTTGAAGCGCCAAGACTACGCTGTTAATCTCGGCGCTTTTAATTTGCCAGTTAGAACCTCATCTGAAAAATCACACAATGAGAAGCATGAAAATATGTTTCTTTTGCGGCTCTAGACAGAGGAAGAATAAAAATAGTTTGAACTTCTGCAAACAGGTCTCGGTAGATTTCGTAACATTCGTCAAATGTATGAACCGTTTTATGAATTTCTTCGGCAGTTTTTGCCTGAATTTAAAATTGACGCGACCCTTGTTGAGCCATTGCTAGAGTCAAGAAAGGTTTACAAGGGAGAATTTTTGTTTCAGGAGGGCGATGTCTGTGATTTTGTCGGTTTGACGCTCTCTGGTTGCCTGAGAACGTTTTTCCTCAAAGACACAAAAGAGTTTACTCTGTTCTTCCACCCTGAACATCAATTATTAGGTGACTACGAAAGTTTCCGCAAGCAACGATCCGCATGTTTTTCCTGTCAGGCAATTGAGGACTCTGAGGTACTGCTCATCAGCCATCAGGTATTTCACGTTTTTGAAGTAGTGCCAGATGGTCAAAAGTTACTTCAACTCCATGCTGAAAGCCTTGCGTTTATGTTACGGGATAAATTGCTTTCTCTTTTTAGGGATGCACCTGAACAGCGTTATCTCAACCTGATTCAAAATGAACCTTCACTCTTGCAGCGCATTCCTCAATACTATCTAGCATCATATCTTGGTATCGAGCCAGAATCCCTGAGTCGATTAAAACGCAGAGTTCATGGCCATAAGGTTTCTTAACTCAAGTCAATGCAGGTAAGGGGCTTAAGAGGTAGATTCGCAATGAAGCACTTTAAACACAAAAACCTGCAATGTTGTTAGAACAAAATAAATCCATTGTCCTGCAAGCCTACAGAGCCTTTGATTTAGGAGACATCGAAAAAGGTAGAGCGTTTGTTGCTCACGACATAGAAGGCTGTGTAATGGGAAGCAATAAACTCAAAGGAGCTGATGCCTTCTTTGAGTATGCCATGATGATGCGTGCTGCTTTCGCAGATGGCGGCTACACTTTTGAAGATGTGATTGCTGAAAGCGATCAAGTCGTCACCCGTGGAACGTTTAGTGGTACTCATTCTAGAGAATTTATGGGTATTCCCCCGACAGGAAAGCAGGTCACGTTTTCAGTTATTCATATTGATCGTGTCATGGATGGCAAAATAGTAGAGCATTGGGGGCAAGGTGACACAATGGAGTTAATGCAGCAGTTAGGCATAAGTATATAAACCTTCTAGCCCCTAGCCCCCTAGCCCCTAATTCCTACGGAACCGTTACTAAATAGGGTGAAGAAATTGGCTGGGCACGCCCAGCATTTACTAGTGCTTGGTAAACAAAAGCAGCAACTTCTGCTCTAGTAGCCTCGCGATTCGGATTGAGTTGTTTAACTGTAGGATAGTTGACTACTATTTGTCGTGTAGTCGCCGCTGCTACTGGAGCAGTTGCATAATTAGGAATTTGGGCAGTATCAGTATAAAAAGAAATGGCACCTGCATTACTCGCTGTTAAGCCCAGACCATTGGCTAACGAAACTAGAGCCTGCACCCTAGGAATTTGCTGCTGTGGTTTAAATGTACCACCAGGATAGCCAGAGAGAAATTCACTTTGGTAAGCAGATTGAATTGCAGCATAAGCCCAGAAATCGCTTTTCACATCCTTAAAATCAATCACTGAGCGTTTAGCTGGTGGTTTCAAGGCTTTGGTGACAATTGTGGCAAATTGGGCACGAGTCACAGGTTCATTGGGTTTAAATGTACCATCAGGAAAACCAGCAATAATGTTTTGGGAAGCTAAAGCTTCGATGTAGTTTTTTGCCCAGTAACCTGCGGGTACATCTTTAAAGGCTACAGAACCTGAAGGTGGCTCAACAGTGGCTGCAACAAAATCTACTTGACCAAAAATCTTTTTTTGATCGATATCGTTACCAACAGCAACAATAGTATTAGTCTTGGTAGCGTTGTTTAGGTCATAACGAGTGTTAGTGCGGATTAGATTACCACCAGGGTCTTCATTAGTACCAAGGTTGGGCAGAGCATTAACAGTTGCGACAATACCATCCTGAGTATTGTTCTGAATTACATTCTTACGCAGTAAAGGTTGAGCAGATTCTGAAATATAAATCCCGACTTTGTTTTGGATGATCTGGTTTTCGGCAATTAAAGGTGTAGAAAGACCACCAATTGCCAAACCAAAACCAGTATCTTGAAACAAATTGTTGCGAATTTGCCCTTGGGCAGATTTAGCTATTGAAACCCCATTACCTTTGTTTTGTACAAAGAGGTTATTTTCAATTCTGGGATTCCCTGTACCTGTTACAAAAACACCTTCTCTACCATTATTAGTAAAAGTACTGTTTTTGATAGTAGGATTAGTTGATTCTACCCATACACCTGTACCTCGCTGAGTCGGATTAGTGACTGTAACGCCTGCGACAGTGGTATCTTGATCGCCAAGAATGGTAATATCCTGTCTGGCAAATGTTCGACTGGTGTAAAAACCACTACCTGTAATTAATACTGCTTGACCTTTAGTAGATTCATCACCTTGCAGTGTCAATCCTGGTTTAAGCAAAAGTGGGAATTGTTCTCCACTTTCACTGTTATAAGTGCCAGGTGCGAGTTGAATAACTGTACCTGGTTGGGCTTGGTTAATGGCGAAGGTAATAGTTTTGTAAGGTGCTGCTTGCGTTGTCCCAGCGCCAGCAGTATCTGCACCAGTGGTTGGGTTCACATAAATCACTGTTGCTGTTGCGGGAACTTGCACCATTAAAGTTGAGACGATTACTTTTTGGTTAGTGGTACCAGCATTCACTTCCCTAGACAGTAGTGTAGACCCAGTAGAAATCAGTAACAAAGCAGTGAGCCCGGCTCGCAAGGGGAACTTCGATCCGATAAAAATACTCGAAAGAGGGCGAAGATTTTTTGCTGAAGAACAGTGAAAACCCCAGTATTTCATTTTTGTGTATGTGATGTGCTGAATAACAGTTGGTTAAACAGGGTTGTATAAAACAGCTGTCAAACTGTAAAACCCATGCAAAACTATACCGGATGACCAGCATTTAATCAGCTATGTTTCGCAAGAAAATACATAAATGATTTTATTCTGCTCACAAAATTTTACCAGAGGCAGCTACGAGATCAGGCGATTGCTCTATCAATGCCTAATTTGCAACATAGCTACGCACTAGCCCAAGCCGCACATGTATATTGCTAAAATTTTTTACAAATTTTATTAAATCAATAGACACACAGGTTTTATGGTAATCAATGCCTATAGTCAGATGCTGTAACCGATGTGTTGAAATATCATTACAGCAAAAGCAAAGTTTCTAAAAAGGAGAAAAATGTATTGCCAATTTTTATCCTTGCATCAGGTCTTGATTTTAGTATTCGCTAGCTCTATTCTGTTGTTCAGCAATCCTGCCTTTGCTGCTGAACGAGTAGTACTGAAGTACGGTATATTCCGTGAATCACTGGCTGTAAAGGAGCTATCTACTTTTGGCGAAACTGGCGAACTTTCACGTCCATTACGAGTTAATTTAGCTTTGGCGCGACAAAACCCCAGAGCCATTCGTCAATATTTAACGACACCAGTGAAGGTAAGCCCAGTCTTTTTAGATAAAGTTTTGAATAGCCAAATTGGTAACGTTATACTTGATGAACTTAGTCAAGTTATTCATACGCCATCCCGTAAAGCAGACAGACAAGCTTTGCGCTCGGCTTTGGTACTTTCTGCTAGTAAAGATGAACAGGTGACGCTGTTAGAAATAATTGAAAATTATCCTACGGCAGATGTAGAAGTTGAAGGAGAACGCTTAGAAAATGCTTATCGTCTACTCCGCCGCTTGCAAGGTAGTGTCGAGAACTTACTCGGTTTTTAGTAAGCTAAAGTTTCTAAGGTTTCTCGTAAATAATGCTGTACCTGCTGTTCGAGGCGTAGCTCTTGTAATTGAGCATTGCTTTCCATCTGCCAGCGCTGAAAACCGGAACTAGCAGCGATCGCATGTTTGAGATTGTGCCATATTTCGGTATCACGAGAAAATTGGCGATCGCTAGAAGCTTTAATTTTAGCCATAGTTTCTCATTCCTCAGTTTCAACTTTAACAGTCTGCTGGGGCAAGATTTGATTAACTCGTACCCCTAAAATTGTGAAATCTTGCTTAATCTTTTCTAAAGATAATGGTTCTATGGCAGCAAATTCTGTGTCATTAGTCACTAAAATTCGTGCCACACTCACAGGAATTTGTAAAAACAGATTGCTTGCTAAAAAGCTTAAAGCAGCTAATAGTAAACCTAAGCTCCGCCATTGAGGTAAAAAACTACCTATATTTATGACTTGTGGGGCCATTTGATAGAGCTGCCACAGCACGCCAATTAATAATATAGCTGCCACGAGGGACAGAACACGATTAAGCTTTGTATTAATTAAACAGAGAATTTTGCGTTGCTGCTCAGTCAGGTTTTCTGGCTTGAGAGCTACTCCTAAAATAGCAAATATATAAAAGGGACGACGCAATTGCATCCACAACAGAGGTAAAACACCAATTGCCCCGACTAGACATAGTTCCATCCATACTGGCAAAAGTGGCTTACCTATAGACAGAAACAATAAACACATTATTAACAGAATGGGTAATGTCGCTAATCCAGCGACATGAATCCACAAGATAGGTTCAGAGCGAAATGACCGCATATAACACTTGGGAGTGAGTAATCAGGAGTTAGGAGTTACGAGTATTTAACTCCTAACTTAATAACTCCTAATTTTTAAGCATTTGACCCTCAGCACTATTTCGTCAATGTCAGGGTACGACGCTTAGTTACCATCTGGTAGGCTTCAATGATGTCACCTTCAACCCAGTCATGGAACTTATCAACGCCAATACCGCATTCATAACCGGCATTGACTTCGCGCGCGTCTTCTTTCATCCGTTTTAGGGAATCAAGGACACCTTCGTAAATCACCTTACCGCCGCGACGCACCCGCACTTTGCAGTTGCGAACCAGCTTGCCAGATTGAACGTAGCAGCCAGCAACGGCACCACGACCAACAGGGAAGACAGCACGGACTTCGGTTTGTCCCAAAGGTTCTTCCACCAACTCTGGCTCCAGGAGACCTTCTAAGGCACCTTGGATATCTTCTAAGAGTTTGTAGATGATATTGTATTCACGCACATCCACACCAGCTTCATCAGCAGCTTGTCTGGCTCCACTGGCGTAGGTAGTGTTGAAACCAATGATGACAGCGTTACTAGCAGCAGCTAAGTCGATATCTGTCTCTGTGATTTCTCCAGCAGTCGCTAACAACATCCGAATTTGGACTTCGTTTTGTGGAATTTGTCTGAGAGATCCCACAATAGCTTCCACTGAACCTTGTACGTCTCCCTTCAAGATCAAGTTGAGTTCTTTCAACTCGCCTTCTTGTGCTTGAGCCGAGAGAGTTGTTAAGGTAACACGTCCTTGCAGGAGACGAGATAGGCGCTGTTTGTCGGCGCGATCACCAGCCAGAGTGCGTGCTTCTTTTTCGTTAAAGAAGACCTCGAAATCATCCCCAGCTGCTGGCACATCACTGAGACCCAGCACCTCGACAGCAAAAGAAGGACTAGCAACGTCCACTCTTTTACCTCTGTCATCCACCATCGCTCGGACTTTACCAAATGCCGAGCCAGCTACCAACATATCGCCCACATGCAAAGTACCATTCTGAATCAGCAAGGTCGCAACTGCTCCCTTAGCCTTGTCCAGATGTGCTTCAATCACAGTACCTTTAGCTGCACGATCTGGGTTAGCAGACAGTTCTCCTACTTCTGCTACCAGCAGAATCATCTCTAAGAGCGTATCTAAATTTTCACCCTTGATGGCACTCACTGGAACCATAATTGTTTCACCGCCCCAGTCTTCTGCTGTCAGGCCATACTGGGTCAGTTCTTGTTTTACCCGTTCTGGTTGTGCCCCTTCTTTGTCAATCTTGTTGATTGCTACAACAATTGGCACTTCGGCAGCTTGAGCATGGCTAATGGCTTCAATTGTTTGAGGACGAACACCGTCATCAGCAGCCACTACCAAAACAGCAATATCTGTCACCCTAGCTCCCCGTGCCCGCATGGCTGTGAAAGCTTCGTGACCAGGGGTATCTAAGAAGACTATTTGCTGCTTCTTGCCCTCATGTTCTATATCCACATGGTATGCACCAATGTGCTGGGTAATACCACCAGCTTCGCCAGCAGCGACTTTGGTTTTGCGAATCGAGTCGAGCAGGGTAGTTTTGCCGTGGTCTACGTGACCCATAATTGTTACAACCGGTGGGCGACGATGGAGGTTTTCCAAATCTTCCACGTCGATCATTTCAGTGATTTTGCGGGCTTCTGCTTCAGGTTCAGCAGTTTCGACTTCTACTTCTAGCTCTTTGCCTACCAAAGTAATTGTCGGAATATCTAGATTTTGGGTGATACTCACCGCCATGCCTTTGAGGAACAGGATTTTGACGATCTCTGTATCGGCAACAGCCAAGACATCAGCTAGTTCTTGTACTGTCATCGGCCCCGTTACCACCACTTTTTCAGGGCGATCGCGCTTGGTCTCAACTTCTTGGCGACGGTTATGATCTCGGTTGGAACTTCCCCTTCTGTTTCTAGTGGTAGGTATACTAGCCAGCGTTGCGCCAGCGGATTGCGCTGGTCGAGCTGCCTTAGGTTTGGGAGGACGAGCGATAGAAAGACTAACCTGAACGGTTGCTGGTGCGTCTAGATCTTCATCATCCAGCAGATCTTCTTCTTCAAAATCCTCCTCAAGTATCGGCTTGACCCGCTTGCCTTTAACAGCTCCTTTGCCAGCCTTTTCTTTAACTTCGTCTATAATTTCCTCTTCTTGCCACTTCTTCCCACCTTTTGCTAAACGAGGTGGTGTTGGGCGTTTCAAGTCGAGGAGATCTGGTGCAACTACATCATCACCAATCTCCGCCTTGCCTGGTGCGCCTGGCATTGCTCTTGGCGGAGTAGCAGTTGGCATTGCTCCTACAACTTCAGATGGTCGTACTGGTCTAGTAGGTCGTTGCCCATCTCCTAGAGGTGCTGGCCCAGGTGGTCTGTTACCTCTCTGCTCCGGTTTTACTGGTGACGGTGTAGGTCGAGCCTGTTTTTGAACTGGAACCTGTGGTGTTTCTGTCTGCGTCGTCGGCTTAGCTACTCTTGGCTTAGCTTGCTCACGTTCTTCTTCGACACGCCGTGGGCGTTCGCGTTTGAGGATTGGTTTTTCTGCTTGACTTGACTGATCAATTACAGATACAGAAGATTTTTCTCCACTAGGTCTTGCAGGCGGACTAACCAGTTGTGGTTTTTGGGGTTTATCTGCCTTTGGTCTTTGTGGTGCTATTTTTTCGGTTTTTTCTGCTGCTACTGTTTCCGGCATATTTTCCGGTTCTTGGGTATCAAGCGTTTGTTCTGCTTCTGTAATAGCAGGTTCTGGTATGGTCTCAGATTGATTCCGGGGTACAGGTCGAGTTGGTGCCGTCGGCTTCATGGGTGAGACAGGTGTAGCGAAGGGTCGTGGAGGTGAAGGAGAATTAACTTCAGACGAAGCAACTTGGTTATTGGTAGCGGCTGACGCCTCTGAGGCGTTGGAGGTAGGATTTCTCAATATTTTGGGCTTGCGAATTTCCAAAATTTGCTGTTTGTGAGATTGAGCAGGTCGGTTGCGGGAGCCACTTTGTGGTGAATTTGGTTTATGGCTAGTTGTACCTAGTTCCTTTTTGGGCACCACATTCGTAGCTACCAGTTTTTCGGCAGCCGTCCGGATGCGTTCTGCCTCTGATTCTGAAATTGTGCTGCTATGGCTTTTGACCGCAATATTGAGCTGGTCGCAAATTGCTAATAGCTCTTTGTTATCCAAATTCAATTCCTTTGATAATTCGTAGATTCTAACTTTGCCGTTGTTCATCCACTCTTCCCCTTTAATTTACAGTTTTTTAGCG
Organism: Atlanticothrix silvestris CENA357; assembly: GCF_016056295.1. Taxonomy (GTDB): domain Bacteria; phylum Cyanobacteriota; class Cyanobacteriia; order Cyanobacteriales; family Nostocaceae; genus Atlanticothrix; species Atlanticothrix silvestris. The sequence goes on along the minus strand of NZ_JAECZB010000014.1, from coordinate 60,273 downwards.
GATGGTTGCCTGGGAGTGCGACATCTCCATCCTTTGATTACTGTTTTTAGGTTGCCGTTAAAATTTTGCCGGTGCCTCCAATCAGGAAAGAGAGATGTTTCGGTTTAATGTTGGCATCTCCACCAGGAATGGTGGTTAATGGAAACCCATAAAATTTTTTCAAGAAAAAAGTTTTTATGGGCATCGTTAATGCCGAACTGCGCCTGAGCGCTACCAGGTTGCCATTCTGTAGTTTTTTGTTTTGCTGATTCTGAGTCTTCCACAACACAATCTAGTAAAACTTGTTGGGAGTATTGCTTTGCCTCTCTTTTTGATCAGAGAGTTACTTGCTACTACACCCATTTACTATTTTGGCACTAACCCCAACAATTGCAAAAGGTGTGATGAGAGCGCGACTATTTCGGCTTTCGGCACAAATCCTCTGGGGATTACCACCACAAAGTTGTTCAACTTAAACTTGATTTTGGGGATTGCTTTGGGCTAGACGTTGCCACAATGTTTGATACAGCGTTTCTGGCACTGATGCATGTAGCGATCGCCCTAGTCTATTTTTTTTTTGAGCCGCTTGCAAGCAGCCCGCTTGCGGACAAATATAGGCAGAACGCCCCATGCCCTGATCTAATTGTACCTTCCCCGATGGAAAGACGCGGACAATCCGCCAAAAGTCTTCTCTTAAGCCGACTTTGCGGCAGCTTATACAACGCCGATAATTCGGTTTCATTTGGTCTTTATTGACTTTAGGCTAGCATTCTAGTTTTGAAAATAAAGTTGGAACCCCAATTTTTATTTATACTAAGTCGCTTTTACCCAAGTAATCATTAAGACTAGTATTAAGGTTAATCTTAACAGAACTCCACAAAACTAATAAATTACTCGTCATCGTTAGTGTCAAAAGATTCATCATCATTTAATTCTTCTTGATTTTCATCCTCTGGCTCCTCCAGTTCCATGTCATCTTCCTCTGGTTCATATCTGGCACGTACAGCAGCAAATTTGGCATCTTCTCCGGCATAATCATATTTGGCTTTGTCTTTGATATCAATTTTCCATCCAGTGAGACGGGCGGCCAAGCGGACATTTTGTCCTTCTTTACCAATGGCTAAACTCAGCTGATCTTCTGCCACTAATACATGAGTTTGTCTACTTTCAGGATCCATGAGCCGTACTTCATCAACCCGTGCTGGACTCAAGGCATTAGCAATATATGTTGCTGGATCTGGAGACCAGCGAATTACATCTATTTTTTCCCCACGTAATTCGTTGACTACTACTTGAATTCGCGATCCCCTAGCTCCGATACAAGCACCAACGGGGTCTACATCGCGATCAAGGGTGTCTACAGCAATTTTAGTTCGAGGGCCTACATAACGCGAGGGAGGGTTAGCCTCCCTGGCTACGGCAACAATCCGTACCACTTCATCTTCAATTTCTGGTACTTCGTTGGCAAATAGATAAACCACCAAACCAGCATCAGCTCTGGATACTAGCAACTGTGGCCCTCGTTGCTGACCTTGGGATACTTTCTTGAGATATACCTTGAATGTAGCATTTGCCCGATAATTATCATTGGGCAGTTGTTCCCGTTTTGGTAATTCAGCTTCGACTTCTGGCTGACCGAAGTTACTGGTTACTGCCAAAATTACTGATTGTCTCTCAAAACGTAGAACTCTGGCTTGGAGTACGGTGCTTTCCAAATCTTGGAACTCTTCTTGCACCATTTGGCGTTGCTGATCCCGTAGCTTTTGTGCCAATACTTGCTTGGTTTGCATTGCTGCCATGCGACCGAATTCTCCTTGATCCGGTGTCACATCTAAGACCACAGAATCTCCCAGTTGTGCTTCGGGAGCGACTTGTTGTACTTCTTCTAAAGAAATTTGATGGTCGGAGTTGTCAACTTCTTCGACGATACTTTTGGTAGAAAGAACCCGAAACCCTTCACTTTCAATATCAAGTTCTACTTCAAAATTATCAAAGTACTCTTCATCAAACTGTTTTCGCTCCAAGTTTTGGGCACGACGATAACGTTCATAACCTTTAAGTAGTGCTTCTCTAATAGCTGATTGAACCGCTAGACGAGGTAAATTACGTTCACGACTTATACTTTCAATTAATTCTTTTAATCCTGGTAAACTAACCATTGACATAAATATTCTCCTTTAAAATCAGGGACTAAAGATTAGGGACTAGGAACTAGGTGCTAGTAAAAAAAGTAGAAACTCAGCATTAAAGAATAGGGATTTAGAGAAAAGTTTTACTCTAGTCCCCAATCTCTAATCTTTAACCTCTAGCCTCTAGCCTCTAGTCCTTAGCCCCTAATCCCTTGTTTATCGGCGCTCATCTAGCTGCACCCTCGTTATTAGTGAACGAGGGATTTCGACTACACGACCTTTTTGGTTTAAGTAAACTGCTGTTTCATCTCGGCGAATTAACTGACCGTTCCACTCTTGCTGTCCATCGTAGGGTTGGGAAGTGGAGATGATTACAGGAAATCCTTTGAAGGAAATAAACTCCCTGTCGGTGATTAATTGCCGCGAAATACCAGGACTGGATACTTCTAAGACATAAGCATCTGGAATGATCTCCGCCGCATCTAAGGAGGCTTCCAAAGCACGGCTCATTCGTTCGCAATCATCCAAACCAGTGTCTTGCTGGGGGTTGCGGATGTCTACCCGCAATACTGGAGGACGCTGGTTCGTGTGAAAAACGATGCCAACGACTTCCAAGTCCAGTTCTTCTGCTACTGGTGTCGCCAAATCTATAATTTGTGGGACTAAGGGATGAGTCATGCGAGAATTCAATAAAAAAAGTGGGCGTTGACCCACTTCCTGCGATAGGGATATCTTCCAAGAAGTCTTGTGACGAACCAAATATGGTTCGCCTCTATTTTGAGTTTAGCGCATTTCTTTAATAGTCAATAGTTATTGGGGCATGGGGCATTGAGAAGAAGGGGTAAGGGGGGAAGGGTTAAAGGGTTTGTTTCTTCATCCTTTACCCTTTAACCCCTTGAGGGTGACGCTCCTGCGTCGCTCTAAGCGTAGCTATGCCGCAGGCTTTACGCTGCGAAGATCGCCAGTCGCTCATGGGGAGCCACTGCGGTGGACGGGTTCCCAAGGCACTCCGTTGGGCGGCTATGCCGACTTGAAGGAAGTGCCGCCGGCATAAAGCAAGTGGCGTGGTTTCCACGCCAGTTCCTTCAACGGGGGAAACCCCCGCAACGGACTGGCTCCCCAAGACCCACAAGGGGTGCGGCAGTCGCTCCTGGGGGAAACCCCCAAGACCGCGCTGCCTTACCGCGCTGGCTCACCTTTTCCCCCCTCTTCTTCCTTGCTCCCTGCTTTTCTGCTACATTTTTCTGGTTTGTGAAAGAGCAGCACCTCGATCTACTAATGGCTGGACGGATGCTTGTGTTTTGATCTGTCTGGTTTGCTCCAAAATTTGGTCTATATCCTCTTGGGATAAACGTTGGACGTAGTTGAGCTTGACTTCCTCTAAAAAGTCAAAAAGTAAGCTTTGAATTTCTGAAAGCACGTGTTTGTTTTGCACTTCTGCTCCTAAAGCTTCGCTGAAGTGCTGCACAAGTTGGCCAGAAAGTTTTGCACCTACGGGATCTTCGACAGCGCTGACTAGAGCATTGTATAAGTTGGTGGCTATTTGAGTTGCCAATTGTTCACTGAACTGGGTTGCTGCTTCCCCTACACCAGGTAGGTTCTGGAGATTGCGATAGACAGGTACTTGATGGAAGGCGGTTGCAATGTTGTGGTGCAAAATGGCAACAATATCTGGTTGAATTTTGGGTAGCACTTGGTAAACGATGGTTTGCACGAAAATACCTGCGATCGCTTCCACTTCATTAATATTATTAATGTCTATATAAGGACGCAGGTTTTCTTGTTGCGACAGCCAACGTGTTAATTCACCTCGCTGAATCGAACCCTGGATTTGATTAATTACTCTGATCACGACAATTTCTGTGAGTTCTTCAGCAAAATTGGCGACAATCCCTTGATTAATTTGTTGACGCAACGGTTGAAGATTCAATATCCGCGCTTGGTCGAGGCGAATTAAAACAGGTATGATTCGTAACCATCGCCAAAATGGTAGCAGTAAGAATAGGTCGTACCAACGCCACAATATTGCATTTAACCAGCTAAAACTTGGATGGCGACGCTGGAGATAAAAGGAACGCGCCAGCAACTCTACACCAAATAAAATCACAAATGGTAAGTCAATCAGCCAAAATTCATCAATAAACTCGCCATTTTCTCCAATTGCTCGGTAGTAGTTAGTGGCAATCAATGGACGAATTTTTTGATTGAAAAAATTAATTTCTGATACCCAGCCATTTTGCGTTAAGTAAGCCTGACTCCAAAAAGTAGCAAAGGCAGTTTTCGCAGATTCTTGCCTAGTGCGATCGCGCATTCGGTTTTTGATTTTTTCCAGAGTACCACTTTTATCTATTGCCGCAAATGGATTACTGTCAATTATCTCTGTGCTAAGACGGTCGAGATCCTCCAGTTTAGTTTTTACTTCTGGTGATTGTAATCCTGTCTGGCTGACTTGTTCTTCGAGTGAGTTGACTGTTTCTAGATAGTTTTTTGTTTCTCTATGGGATTCAATGCCCTTAATGGGATCATAAATCCGAGTAATTTGAGGAAGTCTTCGCCAGTAAAAATCCCGCCAGGGTATGTAACTCAAATTAAACAAAACTAAGCATAGGTTGACTGTAGCAATAATTGCCATCAACCTTTCAAAATAAAGGTTTCGCAATTTTAGAGATTTTCGATTAGTCATTTTTAGTTTTGAATTATACAGCAGTTATTATAGGTTCCTATCTTTCTTTACTCTTTCTATTAGTAAAACTAAATACCTCTATAGATAGATAGCAAAAATCTTTCTTTAAATGCTATTTGAACTTAACTAATAGACATCCAATTAATCAAAAATCATAAATAACAGAGAAAAAAACTTTAAAGAAACGTAAAATGCACCTGTGAACGTTTATATAATGCTGATTTAAGTCAAAGTAAGGAGCTTTCAACTATGTGGTGTGGGTTTGGAAAACCAAGTACGATTATTGCTACTACCTGCTTGATAACTGCTAGCGTAGTAATTTCAGATACAACTTTTGCTGTTCTTCAGCGCAATTATACGCCACAAGAATTCCGTAGCGTGTTGCGGGGATTAGGCTATAACGTTAAGGTAACGAACGGGCCTCTCACAGATGAGGCAACTCAAAAGGCCATCCGCGAATTTCAGAAGGGTTATAAACTTGGTGTTGATGGAATAGTAGGGCCAAAAACTCAAGATTTTGCTGGAAGTATCGTCAAAATTCTGGAAGCAAATTTGAATGCGGTGCTTCAACCAAATTCTCCTTTGCCCACTGATCAATTTTATGATTCTCGGACAGAAGAGTTAGTCAAGCAGTATCAGAAAAAAAATCAACTACAGGAAACTGGAATTGCTAATTTAGCACTCCGCCAGCAGTTGAATGAAGAGGCAAAGAAAGTAATTACTCAGCCTAATACTAAGCCGTCGCCCCAACCAACGGTGACACCAACCCCAACGGCAACACCAACTCCAACGGCGACACCAACTCCAACGGTGACACCAACTCCAACGGTGACACCAACTCCAACGGCGACACCAACTCCGACAGCAACGCCAACTCCAACGGTGACACCAACTCCAACGGCGACACCAACTCCAATGGTGACACCAACTCCAATGGTGACACCAACTCCAATGGCGACACCAACTCCAATGGCGACACCAACTCCAACGGTGACACCAACCCCTTAAGCATCAGCAAAAAATTATTACCCCAAAGTCTCAAATCTGCTGATTTGGTTCTTCCATAGGTCGCCCTTTGGGTGTGGGTAAAATTGGACGACGGTCATCGTAAGGCATAGGAATGTATTGGACGGTGGGCCGTCCTCCTTGGGGTTGGGGATACAAATCCATAAGATTGTAAATTGAACGGGGCAGTCCGACGGTTACGGGCAGCCCCATTTCTGTTGCTTCCTCAACAGTGATGGGGTAGTCGTGGGTAACGCGTCCGGTTGTCAAGGCTTCGATAATCGATTCGATATTTTCAGGTAAAACTTTTTGTTTAGGTATACTATCTTTCAGCAAAGTCCGCACAAAGCGCTGTACCTGCTGAATAGCTTTGCGTGAGAGGTCTGCCATAATTAGGGTTTGGTCATCAACCTCACCGATGGGTTTATCTTCAACTACTTTCAGAATACTTGCCGCTGGATAGTTGCCTAACTGGGGATCAACTGGCCCCAAGACAGCGTTAGCATCCATAATAATTTCATCAGAGGCGAGGGCTAGCATTGTACCGCCACTCATAGCATAGTGTGGTACAAAGACACTAACTTTTGACGGGTGGCGAATTAGCGCTCTAGCGATTTGTTCGGTAGCTAAAACTAAACCACCGGGAGTGTGCAAAATTAAGTCAATTGGAACATCTGGCGGGGTGAGGCGAATTGCCCGCAATATCTGTTCTGAGTCTTCGATAGTAATATAACGCGATAGAGGAATTCCCAGTAAGCTAATAGACTCTTGGCGGTGAATTAATAAAATTACCCGACTTTTGCGTTCTTGCTGGAATCCTTGTAGGGCGCGTAAGCGCCGATATTCCATTTGCCGCTTTTGCCAGATTGGTTGCAGTGAAGAAAGAAGGAGGAAAATCCAGAATAAGTCACCTATACCAAAGCCCATAATGTTAGTTGTGCATAATAACGGTTGTCGTCATTATTGTGACAAGTTTTGGGCGATCGCAGGTCTATCTGGAGGTCTATAAGGATACCTGGGGTTGGAATAATTAATCCAGTTCATCAGGATTTACACCAAGCTGACGCAAACGTTCTGCTAATTGTTCAGCTTTTCTTTTTGCTTGTTCAGCTTCTTGTTTAGCTTCTGTAGCTTCTTGTTCAGCAATAATAGCTCTCTCGGTAGCAGCAGCAACTTCTTCTGTGGGTTCACAAATCAATTCTCCTGCTAAAGTGAACCACCTTAACCACAATCTTTCAATATCCCTAAAAGACCCTTGCCACAAACCTAAACTTAAATTTATCTCTGGCATTAGTAAGCGTCCATCAGTTAAACTCATCGGTTCATAGTGACCACCTACTAACTGAAATGCTCTAAGTTCATTGGTGTAGCGACTAAAAACAATATAGTAAGGAATTCGCAAAATTCGTTCATAAACTTCCCATTTGCTAGGAGGTTTATCTACTACACTTTCTCTTTTTGTGCCTAAATCTTCGTCTTCTGTACCTGAAGATAATAACTCAACAACCACAAAAGGATTTGCTGGTTCTTGCCAAGTTACATAACTTAGCCGTAAGTCCTGCCCTTTGTAGAGTTTTTGCACTCCTACTACACCAAACCAATCTGGGCGTTTGTACCATAAAGGATGCTGGAGGTCATAGTAAAGATTGAGGTCAGCCGCACTATAAACTAGTTCGGGGTTCCAGTTAATTGGTTGAAAAGTTAAATATAAAAGTAAGGGTTGTAAAAAGTGAAAATCGTCTGGCAAGCCTGGTTCCTCTGGGTTGTCGCTGGGTAAATCATACATCGTTGGTAGGGTTTCCCAAGGAGGAAGCGGTGGGTCAGATTGAGGGATGTAATGGGGAGAAGAAGTCATATCTTTTATTCTTCAAGGAAAGACCATATTTGCTGGATGCGTTGACGCACTTTTTCTCAATCATTTGAGCAAAATAACTGCGCCAGGTTGATAATTTTGCATCGCTTAAATCGTGTCGTAGATAGCATCATCTTCGCTGTAGCCTTTTAATAATTGTTCGGCTGCACGACGATGCCAAGCTACTTTCTCTTGTTCTTCTTCTGTGGGTTCAATAACGAGAATAATTACTTTTACCTGCTGGTTATTTTCTAACTGTTGCAAAATCACATTTGGTAATTCTATTTTGCCTTCAATGGTGACATTCGCGGCAAATTCGTATGCTTTCATGTTGTGTTTATTGTTCGCTAGTTCTAATACTATTATCTCTAAATGCTGGGTTTCCTTGGGTCAAACGCCACTCGCCTCCAGTCAAGAAACTTGCTCAAGGCTGGTAATTAGCGAAATATAATCTATTTAAATGTATAAAAAAATTCTTAATTGCTTACAAGTAACTATGATTGCCTAACTGACTTGGGGAATACTGAAATTAATCACTATATAAAGTGTATGAAAAATGGCAGAACTTAAAATCAGTGCAAAACTTTCCCCAGTAGACCGAGAAGCCGTGATGCAAGCAATTACTACTATCCGCGAAAAGTTACCATTCTTGGTAGATTTGACAACCGAGGAGCGTAAATCTTTACCTAAGCTGGGTGATAAGAGTCGAGCGTTTGTGAGTAAGGCGTTGGAAATAGCCACACAAAACCCTGACTTCTTACCTCGTTCTTTTGACTTGGATGAAATGCGCCGAGATATCGAATTATTTGAAGCCTTGTATCCGATTTTGCTGTCGTTGACGCAATTACAAGAGTTGGTAGATGATACATCTGTAGCTGTTGGCAGTGAAGCTTATGCAGCGGGGCTGATGGTTTATAACTATGCCAAAGCTAGTGGTAAAGGCGCTGGTTTAGATTCGATGGTTGATGATTTAGGGCGAAGATTTGCACGTAAATCGAAAAAAGTCCAACCACAAGCCTTATAAGTCGAGAAATTAACTCGACACTTGTACATCGAAAACTTAAAACTTTTAGCTCTGATCTGGGATGTTTCTGTTTAAAGTGAAAAACTCCGAGTTCAGAGCTTCAATTTTGCTGTTGTAAGTGAGAACGTTCTTGTTTGAAACGAAAACTTTCCGGTTTGAAGTGAGAATGTTTGCGGTTGAAACAAGAACATTTTAGTTTTCAGTCAGAATGTTCTTGTTTTCAATGAGAACACTTTAGTTTGAAGTTAAAAGCTTTTCGTTTAATTTTCAACAGTAGAAGTTTGGCAGGCTATCACCGCTAATTATAGCGGTTATTACTTAGCCAATAAACAAAAATAACCCCAAATTTTCTCAAAAGTTAAGTATCTGAGCCTTTCGTTTTTGCAAACATTAAGGATTAAATCTTTGTAAATCCGAAATGGGGAATGCATACTTAGTAGTTATCTTGTATGTATTAGAGTTTACAACTGAATCTTGTAATGAACCCGCTAAATAAGCCCAAGAGTTTACAGGATATTCTCAAACAACGTCAACAATCAGGGTTTGTTGGTCGTGAGGAACAAGTTAATGTATTTCGCCAAAATCTAAAACTACCCTTAGAAGACTCTCGCCGTCACTTTTTATTTAATGTTTGGGGTCAAGGGAGAGTTGGTAAAACGACACTGCTGCGTCAGTTTCGCCAAATTGCGGAAAGCTATAAAGTTAGTCCCTGATGAAGCTGAATATCTATCAGACAGGGGTGAAACTTACCGTTTAATGAAGCGTTATCAAGAAGCACTGCAAGATTACGACTGTGCAATTGAACTTAATTCTAAACTTGACTGGGTGATCGCACAACGTGGTCAAACCTACAGAGCAATAGAGCGTTATCAAGAAGCACTGCAAGATTATGACTGCGCCATTGAACTTAATCCTAAATCCGACTGGGCGATCGCACAGAGAGGCGAAACTTACCGCTTAATGAAGCGTTATCAAGAAGCACTGCAAGATTTTGACCGCGCCATTGAGCTTAATCCTAAATCTGACTGGGCGATCGCACATCGTGGTCAAACTTACCGTTTAATGGAGCGTTATGAAGAAGCACTGCAAGATTTCGACTGTGCAATTGAACTTAATCCCAAATCCGACTGGGCGATCGCACATCGTGGACAAACTTACAGAGCAATGGAGCGTTATCAGGAAGCACTGCAAGATTTTGACTGTGCTATTGAACTTAATCCCAAATATGATTGGGCGATCGCACATCGTGGTCAAACTTACCGTTTAATGGAGCGTTATCCCGAAGCACTGCAAGATTTCGACTGTGCTATTGAACTTAATCCCAAATCCGACTGGGCGATCGCACAACGTGGTAAAACTTATCTGTTAATGCAGCGTTATCAGGAAGCACTGCAAGATTTTGATATCGCCATAAATTTAGATGTTAATAATGATTGGCCTTTATATACCCGTGCTTTAGCATATCAAGCCCTTCAGCAAACAGAAAAAGCACAGGCTGACTTAACACTTTCCATCAAGCTTGCTAAACAAAGTTACGAAAAAGATGCTAAAAACTGGCGTAATACTTTTAATTTAGCTATTTACTACTTAGCTGTTGAATATCCAAAACCAGCAGAAGATTTATATAAGTATGCGCTATCTCAAGGTGCTTCCTTGGAAAGTAAATGGGAAGCAATTCAAGACTTGAATGATTTTTTAACAATTTTACCTAATCATGTACAAGCCCAATCTATGCGTCAGTTATTACAATCTTCCTTAATATGAATATTTAGTAATTGTTCTCAGAATTTGTACAAAACCCGCTTCAGTAAAATAGTGAGATTACGGAAAAATTTTATAAATATCTTTACGATGTGCGACTCGTTGACAAATTAATGTTTGTGTTTCTTTGTCAACAGTTATACCTATTCTGTAATTACCTACGCGAATCTTATATTTCTCATCATAACCCTTCATTTTTTGTAAATATCCTAATTCAAAGGGATTTTCGGACTCTAGTTCTTGAAAGACAATGGGTTCTATCCGGCTTTGAACATCTTCTGGTAAATCTGCCAATTCTTTTAGAAATTTTTTAGCATATTCAGCTTTCCATATTCTTGTTCTTCAAATATTGGTAATACTTCCAAGCTTCATGTTTAGAGAGGCGTTCTTCATTTTCCGATTCTTTCATTAGCTGTACCAAACCATAATTTTCTAATATTTCTTCAATTTTTTCAAAGTCAGCTATGGGAATTTGTACAGCAATAGGTTGTTGATTTTCATCCATGACGTAATTTTTGGTTATTTCTAAGTTAATTAATAGCAATTCGTGTCGATATAAAAGGTTATAAATATTTTTTGAACTTGATATTTCTCAAAAAAAATTGCTAGATTGAACTAATTTTTAGCCAATCTAGCAAACCTGTAATTATTTACAGAAAGTCTAATTTTGTGGTTCAATACCTGCTGCTCGCAATTGTGCAGCTAGGCGTTCAGCACGTTGTTTTTCTTGTTCAGCACGTTGACGTTCTTGCTCGACTAATTCAGAACCCCACAGTAGTAGTCTGCTTTCATCCCACCAGCGCAGCCATTTTCCTGTGCGATTTTCACGCGTACCTTGCCACACCCCAAGGTAAAGATTCATTTCGGCTATCCAATAATGTTGATTGTTATTAGGAGTTTGTAAGCTATATCTACCTGTATTTTGATCTAGGCGATAAACTTCTAAATTGCCGCTAGCTGGTTCAAAAATGGCGTAATTTGGTACTTTTAAGATGCACTCATAAAAAAACCATTTACCAGGGGGATAAGTTGGTTTGCTGGAATATTCACTGCCATCTTTATCAGAAAGAAATTCCATGACAATTACGGGGATATCTCCCTCTAATTTGGGGGTGTAACTGCGGATTACTTCTTCTCTATTAACGGTAATTTTGGGAATGTATGCCCAGTCTGGGGCTTTTATAACTATTCTGTTGTTGAGGGTGGCACAAATGCCGTAATTTGTTGGTGTCAGCGCATCAGGTGCGAGTTGTCCAGACAGTTCTAGGCTTTCTGTGAGGGCTGCGGCTAAGGCTGGTTGGTTGATGTTGTCCACTGGATCATCTGGCAGTTTGTAATCATCGGGTAGTTTTTCCCAAGTGATTTGATAGTCTTGGGTGAGGGCTGTCATGGCAGTTTTTCCTTTAGGTGTTCTGCTAAGCACTTGTGATTAGAAGAGAGAAGTTTCTAATCTTCATTTTCATCCATCTCTAAATCGATATCTTCTAGCGTCTGGTGTGGTATCGCTGCAATAATCGCATCTATTACTTTGGCAACTGGTAAAATTTCGATATCAAGATCGGGGAATTTTGTCCCTTTTGGCACGATCGCTCGTTTAAATCCCAACTTAGCAGCTTCTTTCAACCGTAGTTCCATTTGAGAAACTGATCGCACCTGTCCGCCTAATCCGACTTCGCCAATTAAAACAGTACCTGGATCGACAATGCGATCGCGGAAACTGGCAACAATAGCGATCGCTATTCCTAAATCTACTGCTGGTTCTTCTACATTCAACCCACCCGCAGAAGCGACATAAGAATCTAACTTGGACATGGGAATGCCTACGCGTTTTTCTAACACTGCCAGAATTTGCACTAAGCGGTTATAGTCTATCCCAGTGGCAGCACGACGGGGGGATGGGTAGCTTGTGGGACTAACAAGAGCTTGCAATTCCACGACAATAGGACGAGTACCCTCACAAGCTACTACAATCGCCGTACCTGGCGCTGGATCGTCACGGTTGCCTAAAAATAGCTCTGAAGGGTTGGCAACTTCCCGCAATCCTTGAGCTACCATTTCAAAGATGCCAATTTCGTGAGTTGCACCAAAGCGATTTTTGACTGTTCTTAATAGTCGATGAGAGGCAAAGCGATCGCCTTCAAAATACAATACTGTATCTACTAAGTGTTCTAAAACTTTCGGCCCCGCGATCGCTCCTTCTTTGGTGACATGTCCCACAATTAACATGGTAATATCTTCGTGCTTTGCCACCTTCATTAAGGCCGCCGTACATTCTCTAACTTGTGCTACAGAACCAGGCGCAGAAGTTAGGGCTGGAAAAAACACTGTTTGAATACTATCGATTACTGCCAAATTTGGTCTGAGGGAATCTATTTCTCGTAAAATTTCTTCTAAATCTGTTTCTGGCAATATATATAAATCTGCACTTACATTCTCATCAGCAATTGCTGCTGCTTGGCCATTCTCATGGGATGTTTTAGAATCAGCAGTTTCTACTGCTTTACCATCTTCATCACTTAGTTCATCTTGAGAATTGGAGACTCCTAAACGAGAAGCGCGTAATTTCACCTGTTGCCCTGATTCTTCTCCGGTTACGTAGAGAATACGGTATCTCTGCGCTAGCTGATTTGATACTTGTAATAGTAAAGTAGATTTGCCAATTCCTGGATCACCGCCGATTAGCACCATTGAGCCGGGAACAACTCCACCACCAAGCACCCGATCTAGTTCACCATAACCAGATTCCCAGCGAGCAATTTGGCGATCGCTAATTTGGTCAAATGTCAGAGAAGATCTAGGTTTTGCTGGCTTAACAGCAGGTTTTCCATTGTTTTGGTTTGCCTGCCAACCACTCACTCCTCCTCTACTGGGTATATCTACTGAAGATTGGATCGAAATTTGTTCTTCTAGAGAATTGTAAGTACCACAAGCTGGACACTTACCAAACCATTGGGAAGATTCTGCTCCACACTCGTTGCAAGTGAAAAAAGTTTTAGGCTTTGCCATTCTTAAATCTTAAATCTTAAATATTATTAATTAATCTTAATTTTTCCTTAAGGTTTGAGCAAAATTAAAATCCAATTAATAGTAGTAGTTACAGCTTTTTCTCAATCAATTGATGGAATGATATCTTAATATTATGGTATTAAAAATTAATCATGAGAAATTTTAGTTAAGGAGCATAGTGAAACTTGGAAAGTCATAAAGAAAAAATCCTGGTGGTAGACGACGAAGCCAGCATTCGCCGGATTTTGGAAACGCGCCTTTCCATGATTGGCTACGATGTAGTGACGGCTGGCGACGGGGAAGAAGCTTTGGAAACTTTTCGCAAATCTGAGCCTGACCTAGTGGTTTTGGATGTGATGATGCCAAAGCTTGATGGCTACGGTGTGTGTCAAGAATTACGTAAAGAATCAGATGTCCCCATCATTATGCTAACAGCATTAGGTGATGTTGCCGATCGCATCACCGGTTTAGAATTGGGTGCTGACGATTATGTAGTTAAACCATTTTCCCCCAAAGAGTTAGAAGCACGGATTCGCTCAGTTCTACGTCGAGTAGACAAAACAGGGGCTTCTGGTATTCCTAGCTCTGGTGTAATCCACGTTGGGAACATCAAAATTGATACGAATAAGCGACAAGTCTACAAAGGCGATGAACGTATTCGGTTGACGGGAATGGAATTTAGCTTGTTAGAGTTGCTAGTAAGTCGCTCTGGAGAAGCTTTTTCTCGTTCGGAAATTTTGCAGGAGGTCTGGGGTTACACACCAGAACGCCATGTTGATACTCGTGTAGTAGATGTGCATATCTCCCGGTTGCGGGCAAAATTGGAAGACGATCCCAGCAACCCAGAATTGATTCTCACAGCGCGAGGTACTGGTTATCTGTTTCAGCGAATTATCGAACCAGGGGAAGAGTAAAGAGTGAAGAGAGCAGGGGAAGCAGGGGAGCAGAGGGGCAGGGGAAGCAAGCAGAATAACAACTGACAACTAACCACTGACAACTGACAACTGACTAATGACTAAATCTGATCCCAATTTAATTTTGCGGCGTTTACCCATTGCTGTCGGGGGGGTAGGCGCTGTACTTTTGTTGATTAATCGTTTATTGACAACAGAACTCACCGAGTCCCAATCGCGTGGAGATGTGCTTGGTGTCATTCTAAGTGCAGTGTTGATTTTAACGGGTTTAATTTGGCAGCAAGTACAGCCGCGATCGCCTGAATCTGTAAAACTAATTGGGGAAGAAGGTTTTGTATTAGCAGCAGATTTGCCAGAAGCCGTGAAAACAGAATTAGCCTGGGCATCCCATTTATTATTAACTAATACAGTGACGCGATCGCTGGTAGTTTTTTATCAAGGCAAAGTTTTGTTACGTCGCGGTATTCTGGCTGCCAAATCTGAAGTAATACCAGGGCCAATCTTAAAACGGGTACTAGAAAAACATCAGCCAGTTTATTTAGTTAATCTAAATATATATCCTGGCAAAATCGAATTTGACTACTTGCCAGAAAATACTCAAGGGGTAATTTGTCAACCAATTGGTAATCAAGGTGTATTAATTTTGGGTGCAAATGCTCCTCGCAGTTACACTAAACAAGATGAAAATTGGATTGCTGGTATTGCAGATAAATTAGCAGTGACTCTTCAAGAATTAGAAGTTAAAAGTTAGTGATTATGAATTACGAAACTATGCAAATAATTTATTGGCTATTATTAGCTTTAATGGTTGTAGGTATCATTGGTGCTGTAGTTCCCGCCATCCCCGGTAGCAGTTTAATTTTAATTGGGATAATTATTTGGGGAATAGTTAGTAATTCTTTTGCAGCAATAAAAATACCACTTATTGTTACAGTTATTGTTTTACTTTTGAGTGTTGGAGTAGATTTTTTAGCTAGCTATTTGGGAGCAAAACAAGCAGGGGCTAGTAAATGGGGGCAAATTGGTGCGATCGTTGGTTTAATTGTGGGATTTTTAGGATTATTACCAACTTTACCTTTTGGCGGGCCGCTACTAGGAATTTTATTAGGGCCACTCTTAGGAGCAATTATTGGTGAATTTATTTTCCGACGTGATTTATGGTTAGCAATTAAGGCTGGTATCGGAATTGTAGTAGGTTCATTAATAGGAAATTTAATTCAAGGGTTATTGGCGATCGCAGCAGTTATAGTTTTTGTCGTGACAACTTGGCCACAAGTATTTGGAACATAGCACTATCTGAAGATTGGTTGAGGCGCACACCAAATATTTGCAGCTACCTATGCAACTTCCAAAGATTTTTCTAGCGTCTTAGGCTCTGGTAGAGTTTCACCGTCAGCCAAAGATGACTCAATCAGCATTTCTAAAACTTCCTGAGCATTTTTAAAAGCTTTTTCGTAAGTCTCTCCGTGAGTGTGACAAAATTCTCCCCATTCAGGAAGACTGACAACAAAACACTCATCTTCATCAGACCACTGAATCACGATTGTATATTTCATTCTTTTGAAACATAATTACGAATTACGTTAGCGCAGCGTTAGCGACGCAGGAGCGTCACTTGTACTGAGCGTAGCCGAAGTATTACGAATTATTAGTCTCCAATTTTTTACCCGATCTTCAGCAATATCTTTTTTACCTTCTTCAAAGGATTCAGTAAATCCAGGGATATCAAGCAACTCTTGGGTAGCATCTTCACTCTCTTTATCTGCCAGATATGCTAAAAAGTCAGCAACCAGTTCTAGGCGTTCTGAAGATAATACATCTAAATATTGGTTGATTTGCTGACGAACTTCTGTGTTATTCATAATTTTTAGCCGATCTTTTATTCTTAACTTTGAGAATCTTGCTTGCTTTGATTTGCTTGCTCAATGCGTTGTCTAATTGCTTCTTCTGCAATACGAATATTTTCTTCTATTGGCGTACCGTCTTCAGCTACCATTGGCCCGTACCATGTTGCTTCCGAGTCAGGAGTGCGGCGGCTATACAAAATACGCAAAGGCTCTACATCTTCCCGGTGTGCAAGTGCATAAGCTATTAATTCTTTGTTAGTCATTGCTTCAAAGTTCGGTCGCATTTAAAAACCTCCAGTTTCCATTAGCGGGTACAATGATTTGGAGTTCTTCATTGACAAAAATAAATACAACTCCGGTTTGGTCATCAAAGCGAAATAGCTCAATACTCCGGTAGGTGTTTGACAACATCTGACAGACACGTAGACAGGCTATAGCTTGTGCGTATGTTGGGTAAATCGTCTGTTCCTCAATTGTGACATAGATAATAGTAAGCCTTTCTTTTGCGGTTTCTGCTGTGAATAGTAAATCAGCTTACATTTACCCTTTCAACTGCTTTAACTTCTTCTGAGCAAATTCCCGCACTTGCTCATCTGGGTCATTTTTGGCTCTGTCGCCCAACAGTGGTAAAGTCTGGGGATGCTGAGGAAATTGCTTGATAATTATCTCCAGTGCAATGCGCCGAGGGTTGGTTTCATAATCTTGCTTGCACTCAAAGGGGTCATTAACAGCGCATTGGTGGTAAATTTCAAACAACTCAGGCTGATATTTAAAGTATTTAGCTAATCCTTGGACTGCTGCACCTCGCACAATCCAGTCATTATCCTTGGTAGCGCGTTCTTTGAGGATGGATTTAGTTTCAGGGTCATCTTTGAAGTGATTTGCTAATTCTTCGACTGCTGCACCTCGCACAATCCAGTCATTATCCTTGGTAGCGCGTTCTTTGAGG
>NZ_JAECZB010000014.1:42661-43024 GCF_016056295.1 Atlanticothrix silvestris CENA357 | reverse complement strand
ATGGATTTGGTGTCGGGGTCATCTTTGAAGTGATTCGCTAATACTTGGAATGCTGCACGTCGTACATCCCATTTATCATCCTGGGTAGCACGTTCTTTGAGCCAGGATTTGGTTTCGGGGTCATCTTTGAAGTGATTCGCTAATTCTTGGACTGCTGCACCTCGCACAAAGAAGTTATCATCCTTGGTAGCGTGTTCTTTGAGGAAGAATTTGGTTTCGGGGTCATCTTTGAAGTTCTTGGCTAATTCTTCGACTGCTGTACGTCGCACATCCCACTTATCATTCTTGGTAGCACGTTCTTTGAGCCAGGATTTGGTTTCGGGGTCATCTTTGAAGTTCTTGGCTAATTCTTGGACTGCTGCA
>NZ_JAECZB010000014.1:0-42561 GCF_016056295.1 Atlanticothrix silvestris CENA357 | reverse complement strand
TTGGCTAATTCTTGGACTGCTGCACCTCGCACATATTCGTTATCATCCTGGGTAGCACGTTGTTTAAGGATGGATTTAGTTTCGGGATCATTTTTGAAGTTGTTGGCTAATTCTTGGACTGCTGCAAGTCGCACATATTCGTTATCATCCTTGGTAGCGCGTTGTTTAAGGATGGATTTAGTTTCGGGGTCATCTTTGAAGTTGTTGGCTAATTCTTCGACTGCTGCACCTCGCACATATTCGTGATTATCCTGGGTAGCGCGTTGTTTGAGCCAGGTTTTGGTGTCGAGAGATTCTTGCCAGGCCGTTGCAATTGCTCTAACTGCTTGAATGCGAATTTGCTGAACTAGCTTAGTTTCTTCTTCATCCTGATAGAGGACGTAATAGTACCAGAGGTCATATTTAGTTAAGTCTTGTAGCTCGTTAAGTAATTTATTAGCCGTTGACGCAATCACCGAGCGATTTCTCACCTCTACAAGACACTTAGCCGCTAAAAAGAGATTGACAAACTTTTCCTCTTCGCCATCTTGCGCCATTAAATAATCAAGAATCTCGCCAACAAATTTAGGCTCAATCATTCCCGCAATTAGCAGCAAGACCTCATGCCAAGTTTCATCCTGCCAGTGTTTGCCAAAAACTTCATTCTTAAGTTTCTCAATAGTCAGCGTTTGCGTTTCCTTAAACTGCCAGACAAACTCCCAAGCACAGAAATATTCTAAAAATGTCCGATGCACAAAAGCATAATAATCCGCACCCAGGAAACATAACATAAAGTTGCGAGTCCGCAGTTGATTAATCATCACCTGCGCCGCTTGTCTGGGTTTATCAAATTCTATGGTTTTGAGATAATCAGTCAGAACTTTGACTAAATCATTTTCATTAATCAAATTACCTGCCAAACCTTTATCACCAGTTTGCATAAAATAAGCAACCTGACGCATTATCGCTTGTTTATTTTTATGATCAATCGTCTTGGGATCTAATCTCTTATCTTCTATCAAAGCGCGTTCCACATCCCATCGATACAGCAGTAACTGCGATGCTTGATTATAAAGTTCGGCTCTATATCTTGGCAGTTCTTGATTCCAATTCAGAATTGCCATCATCGTCAACAACAGCGGATTTACCGCCAGTTCTGCAATAGCTTTGGAAGCAGCAATTCCTCTTTGCAGCCGTTCCCGTCTTCTCACTTTTTCTGCTTCATTAGGAAAATTTAACTCATGCCAACGGTAGATAAAATCCTGAATTTGTTCTGAGTCTAAATCTTGTAATATAAAGTGGCGAAACTCAGCATTAAGCAATCGTTGCGGTTTATAGCCAATAATCCGAGAAGTGACAATCACCTGCACATCAGGATATTCATTAGTAAAGCGATGAATATCAGTAATTACATCTTCTCGCTGACCTGGATCAAAGACCTCATCTAAACCATCAAACATCACCAATGCATTACCAGCTTTTAATTGTTTATCTAGTTCTAGTTCATTGAGATGCTGAATTGCACCACTACATTGATGAAAAAATTTCAGAAAATTCTTGCAATCTTTATCTTCCCGCTGCCGCATATAAGTGCGTAACTCAATTAGCAACGGAATTGGTAATGAGATAACATTATCCAGTGGTGACTGTGCCCAATTCAAAGCCAGAAATTGCAACAAACTAGACTTACCCGAACCAGGGTCGCCCAAAATGACGATATATTTATAATCTTGTTTTTTATTGACAACATCTAAAACACAAAGTATCGGCTTTTTCAAATAAACTCCTTTGTAGTGTTCTAATTCTTCTAATTCAATTTCTGCTTCTACTTGGTCGCTTTCTCGCAGTCGGCGTAGATGTTCTTTAGGCAGTTCAGGAATTTGTGGGAAAAATTTAACATCAGCTTCCCGCACATTTTGAGCAATAAAAATCCGCCATAATTTGAGTTTGTTATAGGCAGAGCCGCTAGTCTGTAAGCTATCTAATTTGAGATTGCCATAGCGTTCGCGGATACCTTCTTGATATTTAACTAAATTAAAATCTGGAATAACACCAGCAATTTCTTTTGTATTTGTTTCAATATCAGATAATTTTTGTAATTCTAGGATATGGTGTAATTCTTTTGCATCTAAAAGAAGTTCTTGAACTTGTGTTAAATACTGTTCTGTAATTGATTGCCAGTTAAACTTAGATGGCAGGGGTTTTAATTGCAGCTTGTTCCAACTATCTTCTAGGGTTTTAGCGTCTAGAGATTCACAATTAATATCAAAAGCCTGACCAAGAATTTCTGCAACTGACTTATGGCTGATAAATTTCTGGATGTCTTTGGTGTACTCTTGAATCTCAGCTTCAGCAAGTTTGCAACGAACCTTTAACTGCTGCTGCATAAGTTGCAAAAACTCCTTTAAGGCTTTACCAGCAGCAACTTCTATGTCTTCCTTCTTAAGCTTCTGGAAAATCTTGCCAGGGATGCCTTTTAATAAATCTTTAGCCCAATCTTTAGCAGCATCTTTGGCTAAGTCTTCCAGAATGGGTTTAAAAATCAACCCAGCGGTCTGAGTTACACCCCAAATAGCTAACCAGTTCAGCATAATACTCGCTTCTGTTGAGATTTTGATTACGAGTATATCCACTAACTTGGGTAATATTTCCGAATTTCAGTGTGATTGTAGAAACACACTGTTCATGACAAGGTGCAAAGATTTGCAGCACTATATGCAATGCAAGATATACGAAGACTAGTCATGCAGAAAATAAAAAATTTATGAAGTCTGCTATTGACTTAAAAATGTGATGAAGACCACTCAGTAAATCTTGCATACCCTTAAAAGGTTATGTAATTTTGTAGAAGTAAAGGACACGGTATCTACTGAACACTGACAATGATAGTCTTCTACCAAATTGGTTATATTAACCAATCTATTTAACTTATGAACACGGGACATTTTTATGCTCAGTTTACTAGTTTTGTTTTGTGTTCATAACTGATTAAAAATTGCTGAAAAACAAAATAATTCACTCGGTCTCGTAATTATTTATAGGAGCCTTCAATGATAATGACTACTTTTAAATCTAGAGTCTTAAATGCAGCTTTAGCAGCCGTTGCTGGAACATTTACTTTTGCTAATTCTGCCGAAGCAGCCGCGTTAAAGGGTGATTTTCAGTTAGTTAGTGGCTTAACTACCAGTCCTTTTAGCTTTAGCCTTGTTGAATTATCAAAAACATCCCTAACTTTTACTCCTCAGCCAATAACACCTATTGGACTTGCTCACACAACAGGAAGTTTTACATCTTTCAATTCAGGCAATATAGGTAATATCATCCAATTTTCTGCTTTGTCTGCGGATAATCCCTTTATTGACTTTGGCCAACTGACTATACCTGGTGTGATTCAACCTGGAGATAATACTGCCTCGCTAGTTGATAAAATCAATACTTTCACTTTGCAATCTGCTAGTTACTCGATCGCACCAAGCGGTAGCAACGTTAGTATAGATGTTGCACTTAATGGTTTCTTCACTAGTGCCCTTGGGGAGATATTTAAGGGTTCAGGCAACTTAACTTTCCAAGCAAACAGTACAACAGTTGGTAGTGTCAATTCAATTCTCAATAGCGGCGGCTCGCTTAAAAATATGTCTTTTTCTGGTGGTTTGTTTGCTACTGTTCCTGAACCAGCTACAGTGCTGGGTTTAGGGATAGTTGGGGCTGCAATGGTTATGTCTAGTCGCCGCAAAATTAAAGGTATGACAAATCTTTGATTTGACGAGTACTACAGTCTAGAGTATGGGGTATGCGGCATAGGGCATGGGGAATAG
This sequence comes from Atlanticothrix silvestris CENA357, assembly GCF_016056295.1. Lineage (GTDB taxonomy): Bacteria > Cyanobacteriota > Cyanobacteriia > Cyanobacteriales > Nostocaceae > Atlanticothrix > Atlanticothrix silvestris. The sequence continues at coordinate 38,767 of NZ_JAECZB010000014.1, read as the reverse complement.
GAAAATTCTTACTCCCCTGCTCCTGTGCTTCTTTTTTAAGACTTAAACTGACTGCAAAGAATTTTTGGCTTCATTTGATATAGCTTCTACTTCATCGTTCACCAGAGTTTCTAATACAGATTTGGCATCTGCTCCACCCAAACGAGTCAAAGCTTGGACAACTCTATAACGGATTTGCCAATCTGCATTGGTGGCGTAGGGAGCTAAAAGCGAAACTGCTTGTAAATCTCCTAAATCACCAAGGGAACTAATAGCAGCAGTTTGTACTAATTCATTTTCGGAAGAAAGTGCTTCTTTTAGGAGTTGAAAAGCTCGCGGATCACCTAACTCTCCCAATGTGGCGATGATGCTAAACTGTACCAGCCATTCTGGGCTTGTATGGTATAGGTGTTCTAAGTCTTCAAAAGCAGTATGTAATTTTAAAGCACCTAAACAGTCTGCGGCTGCTGCTTGGACATCAGGTTCAGGGTCATTAATCAAGCGATCGCGTAATATATCCAACGATAAATCTAAATCCTGCGTTCCGAGGGTATCCATTTGACTGACTGCTGAGTATCGTACTCTGGAATTACTATCACCAATGGCAATTTGAACCAGTTCAAAAGCGATCGCAGGTTCTAGATCACGAGCTTGATTCACAGCACGCAAGCGATCGCCCAAATCTTCAGAACTGAGCATTTGCCGCACGGATTCAGGAGTAATACTCATCTATGTATCCCTATTTTTATAAAAAGTGCTAAAAAAAGAGTCAATAATCAACAGATGTTTGACCATTAACCATTGACTACTGACCATTGATTAATCTTAACTGGCTGCCATCGCTCGAATAATATCACCACGAGTGAGGATACCAATTACTTGACCCTCGCTATCAAGTACTGGTAAGCGGTTAACACTGCGATCATGCATAAGTTGCGCTGCTTCTTTAACAGTTTTGTCAGGGGTAATAGTTACGGGGTTTTTGCTCATAACTTCCCCAACAGTCTGCCCTAGTGCCTTGTGTAGGTCACGTTCATAAGTAGCAGGATTTTGTAAATAAATGACGCTATCTAGAAACATGATATAAGCCGGAGGCGTAACACCAGTTTCTTGCCACATCAAGTCTGTTTCTGAGATAACACCCACCAACTTACCGACATCATCCACAACAGGTAGTCCACTGATGCGTCGTTCTGCAATAATTTGGACGGCTTCCTTCAGTGGAGTTTCAGCCCGGACAACAATTGGGCTATGGCTCATCACATCGGCAACGGTTTTAGGCATTTGCTTGCTGACACCCTTAATCAAAGTCTCTGGGATTATTGTAGAAAATTGCGGGACTTAACCTGATTCGGTTAATACATTGTTACTGTATTGGGCATTGGGCTTGGGAAGAAGGGGTAAGGGGGAAGGGGGAAAGGGGAAGGGTTAAAGGGTTGGTTTTTATCATCTTTTACCCTTTACCCTTTAACCTTTTCCCCTCTTGCTGCTCCCCTGCTCCCTTACCTAGCCCCTAGCCCCTTTTTTAAAGCCGTAATAATTTGAGCATTTGCTTGGGGAAAAACAAATTGTTCTAAGTCATCCAAATTTACCCAGCGGATTTCATCACATTCTAGAGGTTGAGGAGTACCTGAAATTAGACGACAGTGATGTACTGTTAGGGTAACACGCAAGTGGGTATAGGCATGGTCGATGGTAATCAAATGGTCTTTGACTTCAATTCCTATTCCCAATTCTTCATAAATTTCCCTTTTAATACATTCTTCAACGGTTTCACCAGGCTCTATCTTGCCACCAGGAAATTCCCATAAGCCACCCATTGCACCTTCAAGACGACGGCGATCAATGAGAATTTGCTCCTGTTCGTTCCAAATTACACCAACACCAATAATTTTATGGGGTGGTAAAGAACTGGTTTCACTCGTCGTTTGTAGCATGGTTTATGTAAGAAGACGCAGGGAATAAACTACTTTGATTATGTCCACACGCCTGATCTTAATCTTAAGAGTGCAGTGAGTACGGACAATGTATTACATACAACAAAGCCCAAGCGATCGCAGCATTTTAGATTTCTCATGAGGATATCGCTAACGCATCGCTGGGGATTTAAGATTAAGGGAAGATAGGTTGTGGGGATTCCGCATGAGACTAACTTTTTGTGATTTATTTCTCTAGAACTGTGAAGAAACATAAATCCAAAAACACATTAAATTTTTCAGTGAAAATTTCAACTCACTAATCAATTTCACTATTATTTTCGGTTCCTTGCAAAGCTGTTTCTAAGTTCATTCTCTGCTCAGCATTACGCAAAAAATATCCACTCATCATTGCAGAAGCCAGCAGCCGACCGAGGCTTTCTCGACTTGTAGTTACGGTTACGCCAAAGTGTTCTGAGGGCAGATTTCCCAAAAGTCCTATAATGTTGCGTTCCATCACTTGAAAGACTTCGGAAGAGGTTGGTTTAGATAGCTGGGTAACTGTCTCTGGACTCATTGATTTAACATATTGCCACAGTAAATCCCCAGTTTCTGACTCACTATTAAAAAATTCTGAGACTCGATTGGATGGGTTACTCACGTTATACCTCCTGTTATTAACACTGCTAGCTACAGTGTTTGTGATTTGAACAACAAACGCCTGTCTTTTATTTGAATTAGCTTGTTATTAAGTGTTCCTGTCAAATAATGTAACAAGGTAATTCTCACATAGAAGTCGGTGTAACCGTACCAAAAGCAGCGTATTTTCTCGCCTTATGAGTCCAAAGTCAAAATTTTATAAAGTTTATACAGTAAGTAATATCTTTTGACCATTGACTCTACCCTACTGGCTCTCGAAACAAGTACAGGCAATGGCGATGAGCCTAACATCGCTACCGACGGCGCTCTAAGCGTATCGCTAAAGCAAAAGCTTTGTTAACGCGGAGCGTCTCGTAGAGAAGCTATGCCAAAGGCTTTAAGTAGTTTCTTAGGTTGAGAAATCCTACCCTTCTTCTAACGGAAACGCTACGCGAATACAGCGCTATCTCACCATTGACAATTGACTAGCTAGCCAAATATTCATCCATGCTAGCTTTAGATTTGCGAAGTTTGGTGAGAGCTTCGCGCTCAATTTGCCTGACTCGTTCACGGCTAATATTTAAGATTTCGCCTATTCTTGCTAGAGTTAGGGCTTGCCCATCAGTTAAACCAAAGCGCAATGTTATGACTTCTCGCTGTTGGGGGGTAAGTTCTTCCATTAAACGATCCAAGTCATAAGATAAGGAAGATTGCATGACAAACTCTTCTGGAGAAGCTCCTGGATCTTCCAGCATTTCTCCAAGTTCGGTATCATAGTTATCTCCAAGCCGTAAATCTAGAGACAGAGGCAACCGGGCTTTTTCTAAGTACTCGCGTACCTGCTTGGGTGTTAATTCTAATTCTTGAGCTAGCTCCGAAGCAGAGGGGGCCCTTCCTAGTCTTTGAGATAAATGGCGCTGTGCTTTTTTGATCTTATTTAATTTCTCGGTAATGTGAATCGGTAAGCGGATAGTGCGAGCTTTTTCGGCGATAGCCCGCGTGATGGCTTGACGAATCCACCAATAGGCGTAAGTAGAAAATCTGTAGCCTTTCGTGGGGTCAAACTTTTCTACGCCCCGCTGCATCCCAATGCTACCTTCTTGGATCAAGTCAAGTAAATCGACGTTGCGCTTAATATATTTTTTGGCGACAGATACAACTAGGCGCAAATTGGCTTCTACCATTTTACGCTTGGCAATTTCACCTTCGGCGATCGCGTCGTTCAACTCTGCTATTTCTAGTTTTGCTGCCGTCGCCCACTCTTCTATATTTGGTTGACGACCCAACTGGGTAGCAAGATTTTCCCTCACTTCATGCAACGTGCTAGAACGTTGCACTTGTTTGCCATAAAAAATTTCCTCCTCGTGGGTTAAGAGTGGCACACGGCCAATCTCACGCAGGTAAGTCCGCACGAGGTCTGTGGCTGTTTGAGCGGTCTTCATGGCGCTACTCTTTGGTAATGATGGATTGTTAGGTAGGGTCATTAATTGATAGATGCTCTTTGAGGGCGCTACCCAGTTGAACTGGGAACCCACGCGATGGTTGGCAATTTGTGCATCCGAGATTCTCGGCTGCTCATAATTCATCAAATTAGACTCTTAACTGCAAGACGTTACAGTTTTTGATTAGCTTTCACAAGTGTCTATGGTTAGATAAAAGGTAATAAGACTGACATTTTTTGTATTTAATCACTATTAATAATTGTAACATTTATGAGAGGATTTGAAATACTTAGTAACTTAGAATTTTGCGGATGTTCTCGTTGATGCATATAGAAAGATGGCAATAGTTGGGTGACTCTCAGCTTTTAACCAAAGGGACTGATGCTTAAGGTTAAGGCAGAAAGTTAACAGGGAAGGGCTTTGGTTTTATTTGTTTTTTGTGGTTGAAACCGTCCTCGTCTTAGGTGAAGTCTAATCTTGCCTTTAGCTTCTAGGTAACTTGAAGCCTGTTTAGATAAATGTTTGGCCAGAGAAAAATAACTTCCTCATATTTGTTAAAATATCTCAACGATAACAATAATGATTCTTCTATAATAATTGCTTAATTTTTCTAGTAAATACGGCTTAATGCAGATTCCAGGAATAGGAGGGGGGAAACAATTCCAAATTTAAAATTGTCTCCACAGTTCCTAACTCCTTGATTAAAAACAACTCGCCCTTACTTTCTAGGTTCAGGGCATCACAAACTTGTTATGCAGTATTCTTGGATGACTTTTACATCCATAGTCGTAGTCTGTAAAGAACGGATAGCGGCAACAGTGGCTTTTGCTCCAGCGATGGTCGTAATAATAGGGATTTTGTAAGCTAGGGCTGTACGACGGATTAATCTAGCATCAGTCTGAGCTTCTTCTCCTGAAGGGGTGTTGATAATAAGTTGGATTTTCTGATTTTTGATGGCATCTAGGACATGGGGACGACCTTCATGGAGCTTTAGTACCAGCTCAACATCTAATCCCTGTTCTTGGAGTACTTGCCTTGTACCAAGGGTAGCCATAACAGTGAAGCCTAGATCAATAAACTCCCTAACGACAGGAACCGCAGCTGTTTTATCGCGATCGCTCATCGACACGAACACAGTTCCTTTAAGAGGTAAACGCTCTCCTGCGCCTAATTCGGCCTTAGCATAGGCGCGTCCAAAGTCACTATCAATCCCCATCACCTCACCAGTAGAGCGCATCTCTGGGCCCAATATTGTATCAGTTCCGGGGAATTTATTAAAGGGCAAAACTGCTTCTTTGACGGCAATATGAGACGGAATCACTTCCTCAGTAAAGCCCAGTTCCTCTAAAGTTTTACCAGACATGATTAAGGATGCAAGTTTTGCTAATTGCACACCCGTAGCCTTGGAAACAAATGGCACTGTACGCGAAGCGCGGGGGTTAGCTTCAAGAATATAAACTTGGGGAGAGTAGCCTTGAGCGCCAACCACGGCAAACTGAATATTCATTAGCCCGATAACTGATAGTGCCTGTGCCAGTTGCACTGTCCAAGTGCGAATTTGATTAAGTACTGCTGGTGATAGAGAAATTGAAGGTAAAGTACAGGCGGAATCTCCAGAGTGAATCCCGGCTTGCTCAATGTGTTCCATGATACCGCCAATCACTACACGTCCTGTGTGATCGGCGATCGCATCTACATCGACTTCAATCGCGTTTTCCAAAAACTTATCAATTAAAATCGGATGTTCTGGTTCCACTAGTACTGCAAAGGTCATGTAGCGTTCTAATTCAGCATCAGAATAAACGATTTCCATCGCCCGTCCTCCCAGCACATAGCTAGGACGCACTACTACTGGATAACCGATGCGTTTGGCCACAATCAGGGCATCTTCATAACTCCGGGCAATACCATTCGGCGGTTGAGCAATATTCAACTGGTTAAGGATCTTTTCGAATCGCTCCCGGTTTTCTGCCATGTCGATAGAATCTGGTGATGTGCCCCAGATCTTTGTGCTGAGCGTTGATTGTTGACTATTGAGTACTTTCTGGAGGGGAACAGCCAACTTCAATGGTGTTTGTCCACCAAACTGGATAATCACGCCTACAGGATTTTCGGCTTCGATAATATTGAGGACATCTTCTTTGGTCAATGGCTCAAAGTAAAGGCGATCGCTGGTGTCATAATCTGTTGACACGGTCTCTGGGTTAGAGTTGACCATGATCGTCTCAAACCCTTCTTTCTTCAGGGCATAAGCTGCATGACAACAACAATAATCAAACTCAATTCCCTGCCCAATTCGGTTAGGGCCACCGCCTAAAATCATTACCCTCGGCTTAGTCGTGGGTAAGACTTCCGTTTCTTCTTCGTAGGTAGAGTAGTAGTAGGGAGTAAACGCTTCAAATTCAGCCGCACAAGTGTCTACAGTTTTGTAAACGGGGATAACTCCTAGTTGTTGGCGGTAGGCGCGGACTTCATCTTCAGTTGTTTTGGTAGCAAAGGCAATCTGGCGATCGCTGTATCCATCCCGTTTAACGTCATATAATTGGGTTTTTGTCAACTGCTTCAGAGGTGTCCGCTTGAGGAATTTCTCTACATCAAGCAGTTGCTGCATTTTATCGAGAAACCAAGGGTCAATACCTGTGAGTTCGTAGATTTCTTCAGTACTTAGTCCCAGTTGCAAAGCATGGCGCACAGCAAAAATGCGATCGGGGTTAGGTGTTCGTAAAAGGGCGCGGATTTGTTCACCACTAGGTAATTTTTCTGGTTGGTCGCAACCCCAACCAGCGCGTCCAGTTTCTAAGGAACGCAGCGCCTTTTGAAAAGATTCATTGAATGTCCGCCCAATTGCCATCGCTTCACCCACCGACTTCATTTGGGTGGTCAGCACTGGGTCTGAACCTGGGAACTTTTCAAAAGCAAAGCGGGGAATTTTGGTAACTACATAGTCAATTGTCGGCTCAAAAGATGCGGGAGTTTTCTTAGTAATGTCATTTTTGATTTCATCTAGGGTGTAGCCCACAGCTAGTTTTGCCGCCATCTTCGCAATGGGGAAACCTGTAGCTTTAGAAGCCAAAGCGGAACTGCGAGAAACACGCGGATTCATCTCAATGACAACCACATCCCCAGTAACAGGATTGACAGCAAACTGGATATTAGAACCACCAGTTTCCACGCCAATCTCACGGATGATTTTAATTGCCATATCCCGCAACCGTTGGTATTCTTTATCGGTGAGGGTTTGGGCAGGAGCCACGGTGATCGAGTCCCCAGTATGAATACCCATTGGATCGAGGTTTTCGATAGAACAGATAATTACAACGTTATCTGCTAAATCGCGCATCACTTCCAATTCATATTCTTTCCAGCCGAGTAGAGACTGATCGATCAAAATTTGCGAAACCGGGCTGGCATCTATACCTACCTGTGCCATTTCTTCAAATTCTTCTTGGTTGTAGGCTATACCGCCGCCAGTACCACCCATTGTAAACGCTGGGCGAATAATTAGCGGATAAGTACCAATTTGGCGGGCGATCGCTTTGGCTTGTTCCAAAGATTCGGCTGTACCACTGGGGCATACAGCTACCCCAATCCTTGCCATTGCTTCACCAAAAAGTTTTCTATCTTCGGCTTTCTCAATGGCTGGTAGTTTAGCGCCAATTAACTCAACGCCGTACTTTTCCAACACCCGATTTTTCGCCAAAGCAACAGCAAGGTTGAGGGCAGTTTGCCCTCCCATCGTTGGTAATAGAGCATCAGGGCGTTCTTTTTCGATGACTTTTTCGACCACTTCTGGTGTTAACGGCTCAATATAGGTGCGATCGGCCGTTTCTGGGTCGGTCATAATTGTTGCAGGGTTAGAGTTGACTAACACTACTTCATAGCCTTCTTCTCGCAACGCTTTACAGGCTTGAGTACCAGAGTAGTCAAACTCACAGGCTTGTCCAATCACAATTGGGCCAGAGCCTAACAGCAGTATTTTCCGGAGGTCTTGACGGCGGGGCATAGTCGTTGGGTTGGAGTACGAGAATACAAATCCTGATTATTTTAAGGGTCTTTACCCTCACTCATGTTGTTTATTATCAAGTTTTCCATGTTTGATAACAGACACTGTAGAAATATAGTCGTAAATATAACCAGATGAAGAAGTTTTTATACAGTTACTCTCCTTGATCTACCTCATCTTCTTTATTATCTCTATATTGGTGTATGTCTAATTTTAGTTAACTCTCAAGAAATAACTTCCCATCTGCTTGCTAATATTTTTTATTTAAACTCATAATTTTTGCAATAATTCAATATTTATTTTCTCCATATATTCCTAACAGTTGCCTTTATCTAATTAACTTAGATAAGATTATTTCCTAATTAGCTTATTGCCAATATTTTTTAATATCTATCCCTTGTCAAAATTACATTCTGTGTTGTTTTATTTACTTAGATTAAAAATGGCAGAGATATGTATCATTTCTCTGCCATTCTTTATATTTTTTTAAGACCTAGGTTCGCTAACATTTTCTTCAGTCTAGAGTAAACCAATCTAGATGATGAGGCTGTTAGTTTTGAGCAGGCTGGACAAATCCCAAGGTTAAACTGTCTTTAGCAAGGAAGTGAGCGAGGTGATAAGCTCTTTCTTCAGTTTTTAACAGAATTTTTTCGTACAAATAGCGTGTACCGCGATCGCCTAAGCTCTCTGCCTGGGCAGCTTGACGGCGAATCACATTGATAATGGCTTGTTCTGCCGCTAAATCATTTTCTACCATCTTGCGGGAAGAAAATACACCATCGGCTTCTGGCTCAAAACAGGTTAATTCTGCTAATTTGCTGAAACTAGCAGCTGGTACACCACCTAGTCCGTTCAAACGCTCACCAATTTCGTGGATATGGTCTTGAACTTCGTCATAGCTTTCGTTGAAGAACTCATGCAGTGAGTAAAATTCTGCACCTTCAACGACAAAATGATGTTTTTGGTACTGCAAATACAGTGCCTGAAAACTAGCTAATACGACATTAAATCCTTCGGTAACTGGAGCGGTTACGCTGTGATCCAGCAAAACAGGATTGTCATATACCTGACCAAAATTTTGTAACAAAGTTTGCGTATCAGACATTATTCTCCTCTCTTTTTAGCAGTTATAGATGCTAACTGCTGAGCCTCTACATATTAACATTTTAAAAAGAAAAGCAAGACTATCCAATATCATAAAATTTTGCATTATTTGTCATTAAAAGTACAAATTTTACTTGTTAGTGAGATGAACACATAGACATCATAGAAAGCAGGAGGCAGAGGAGAAATAATTATTAATGCCCAATAACGGCAGTTGCTACCCTGCGGATTCCACTTTAGCGGTACAAGTCACCAAAAACGCCCACGGCGCTGTCTCCTCGACTTAAAAAACCCCCAAACGCGTAAACTTTCCGCTTTAACGTCTCACCTTAAGAGAAGATCGCACTCCCTGCCCAATGCTCCATTCCCTATTGTTCTTGATCTTTCTTTTCTGCTTTTTTCCTCGACGACAGGGAATTATTACGAATTTTTGATATTTTTTTGCTAAACTAATTGAGAATTGTTTGCACTTAAGCTATCTTTAAAAAAGAAGTTTTACTTCCACAGAATGCTAAACGTCGGGGAGTAAAAGCATATTAGTTAATGCAATTTAGTCGCACTTTGAGGGACAGTCTTTTGAAATCGTTTAGTTCAGAAGTAGAAAATAAGCACGTTGTTCAGGTCAATTGGGCAGACCGTTGGCAAATCTATCAACGCTTACAAGAGCTAGATATTCCTTGTTGGTGTGAGGCTAACCAACCATTGAAAGTGGAAATTAGCAATCCCACGGCAGCTATTCAACTTTGGTACGTAATGCAGCGATTCACAGCTTCTCGTCAAGACTTGATTTGGACTCTTGAACACAGCTGGCACAGTCGAGACCAACAGTTGTAATGGTGGATGGCTGTTCAAAGTATCTTACTTACATGTCTTAGGTTCACCTTAGTAAAAGATTAGGTTAAACAACATGAGTGCATCCTACAGTACAGAAATTTCAGAATTTCGCCTAGAAGGAAGATTTATTGATTTTGTTATTAAAGATGGTTATAAGCTCAAAGGCTTGACATTGGCGACTTATGAAGGTGAGTGCTACGTTAAACTTGCTAAACATTTAAGAGCTACTTTTGACTGGAGATTACCCCCAGGCACTTGGTTACAAGTTGTTGGTCAAAAAAAATACGACAAAAAAAGTGATACAGTGACATTAAAGGCTGAACATGTAATGGCAGCGCGAAGTGATATGGGGAAAGTTCAGACTATCTCCTTAGTAGAGCAACCCCCAATAGTTGATCACGCCAAAGTAAAACCAGCCAAAACTAAAGCCACAATTTTAGTTTGTCAAAAGTCTGATTGTATGAAACACGGTGGTAAAGCCCTTTGTCAGGCATTAGAGGCAAATTTAAGCGATCGCGGTTTAGAAGACCAAGTAAATATTAAAGGTACTGGCTGCATGAAAAACTGCAAAGCTGGCCCCAACTTAGTTATGCCAGACAAAACCCGCTACAGCAAAATTCAAGCCGCACAAGTTCCCGCAATTATGGACAAGCATTTTGCTAATCAAAATATAGAAGAGCAGTCAGACAATTCACGGGAAACAATAATACCTGTGGCAAGCTTTGCTGACGTTTTTAGGTGATTTTCTACTGGATTAATAAAATACGTTTTTTTAATTGTCGCTAAAATTCTTAGTACAAAATCAATCTGTTGTAAAATTACGTATTGTAGCGATGAAGCAGCGTAGTCTTCTCCAACAGGGATAGGCTAGCGCCAAGGGGAATCATTGCGTTAGAAGGGTTCCCCCCAACAAACAACTTCCGTTAGCACACTTGCACTACTTAGAGATTATTTTTACTTTATAAATAACCTCTTAAAATTACAACCTCTTATTTGCACGACAGTCGTTACAAGTCGTGAAGCCCACACAATGCTTTGCCTTAGCATAAAACAAAAAATATTTATTTATGTTGAAAATCCCCTCAGAAAATTTGGCATAACCAAAACAAATCCGAGGGGATAATTTTATCAATAAAAATATCTCCAAAATTTCACACCACTAAAGCCTTGATAAAGGCAAATGATATGCTATAATCATCTGCGTTGATCTATGGTTACTCCTAATGACTTGGTTAAAGGAATTAGTAGTAATCAGGCTGTGCTTCTGTTTGAGTCATGAGAAAATTTGATTCATCGTACAGATAGCGGCTGGCTTCCTCTTCTAGGCGATGAATTAGAAAAGGTTCAATAGCGTTACTCTGACGCAGCGCGGCTAAATATCCATCCAAATACATCCGCATATCATCCATGCGATAACCGCTACTCCATAACCTAGCGAAGGCGTCGGTAATTTTTTGGTAATAGCGAATGGTTTGTGTGTCTTGAAGCATAACTGCTGTATTAATCTCTTTGGAATGAGAATTGTAAATGATTCACGCCCAAATGTGAAGTGTCACTTCTACTCTCGTGGTATTAACTCGAAGCTAAATATATTTATTTTGTTATTATCCTCCAGTAGCTAAGACGTAATTCAATCCTATTCCACAAAACCCGGAATTTTATTATCTGGTAAGCTATTCTTATGATTTCCTCTGTCTACAGCCCGATTTTATTGGCGGATGTTGACATAATGGCATCATTATTTACAATATGAAAGCCCCTGACACTATCAAGCGAAAAGATAGCTCGATTAATAATTACCCTGTTTGGTGGCAGTTCTTTGGTGTATTACATCCCTATGAAAGCAGGATGTTTGATTAAGAGAACCTTTGCTTAGTCTAACAAAAATTTAAGAAAAAATTAAAGAATCAGACTAACTCAGCCTTGGGCAAGGCATAAGTTAAAGATATTTCCACTCTTTGTTTGAGGAAATGTAAAGCCAATTGCAGTTGAAGTAACAAAGACTACAAAACCTTAGGCATAGGCTTGTTACTTTGAAATTCATCGACGCTAAGGGGTCTTACCACTGTGGGTTCGGTTTGTATTGAAATCGTTGAGGGGAATCCCCATCTGAGGTCGTTGCTCGGTTGGCACTTGCAGCAGTTAGAATATAGGGTGCATCAAGCTGCCAGCATTTATCAAGCAAGAGAAGAGTTTTTAGTCCATCAGCCGGCTCTAGTCATTCTAGATGCAGATCTGCCTGATGGTGATGGTATTGAATTTTGCCGTTGGTTACATCGTCAGCAGCAACCTTCAATCTTAATGCTATCTGCGCGTAGTAACGAAGCCGATATCGTTGCAGGTTTGAAGGCGGGAGCAGATGATTACCTAAGTAAACCTTTTGGAATGCAAGAGTTCTTAGCAAGAGTAGAAGCATTAATTCGCCGTAAGCGCACGCCATCTGCGCCAGCTTACCTGGATTATGGCACTTTGCAAATCGATTTAGTCCAGCGCCGCGTCCGATTCCAAGGAGAGTTCATCGACTTAACACCTCAAGAATTCAGTTTGCTGTATGTTTTAGCGCAAGCTGGAGGAGTACCTCTAAGTAGATCGGAATTACTGCGTCGTGCTTGGCCTGACGCTATTGATAACCCTCGTACCATTGATACTCATGTTTTATCGCTACGAAAAAAAGTTGAACTTGATCCGCGCCAACCTAGTTTAATTCAAACTATCAGAAATGTGGGATACAGGTTTAACATGGAAATTTTGAATGCCAATATTCCACAGGTACAAACCAAGTTAGCTAAAGAAAAATTTAGCAACCAACGTTCTACACTGAGTACTCAACGGTCGTAGAGTTGGAAGTTGAAAGTTAAAAGTTAGGAGTTTTTAACTCTTCAGTTGACATTCAAAACAAAGCCGTTTAAATCCATTCTTCAGCAGCTTGAGCTTCTGCTTGCATCAAGCTATTGCGTAAGTTAACCCAGTCGATTTCAGAGGCTGTTTTATCTGTTAATAACTGGCTTTGCTGTAGATGTAACAGCCGGGTGCAAAACATTTGATTTAAGTCCATTTGCTGATTGACCATCAAAATTGTGGTTTGATGAGTTTGATTTAGCTGAGTTAGGACTTGCATCAGATGAGAAGCGGTACCAGCATCTAAAGCAGAGGTTGGCTCATCTAATAGTAAAACTTTTGGCTGGATGATTAAAGCACGAGCGATCGCTACTAGTTGTCGCTGTCCAGCAGCAAGTTGTACTTCAGTTCGTCCTAACCACTCCCTAGGAATGTGCAGTTGTTCTATCCAATGATTGACTCGTTGCTGAATGGTTTGTGCGGGCAAACTACGCAAAAGTAAAGGATAGGCCAAAGCCTGTTGAACTGTCATCCCTAGTAGCTTTGATTCTTGTAATACCAGTGTCACCAATTGGCGTAGCTGTGTTACAGGAATTTGGTGGTACTCTTGATTCTCCAAATAAATTTTACCGTGAGTGGGTTCAATCAGGCGGTTGATTAGACGTAATAATGAAGTTTTACCAGCACCTGATGGGCCCACAATGGTAATGCAGTCTCCTCGGTATACCTCAAAGGAAATATCCTGCAATATGGGGTATCCCTGAAGCTGGTTTTTGAGCTTTGTAAACAGACTAACTTGTTCTAGCCGTAGTTGGGCTGTTTTAGCGACATTCTTCAAGTTCAACCTTGTGGAAATGGGAACTGGGAACTGGGGATTAGGGAAGAATTACCACTCCCTAATTCCTACTTTTTATCTAATTTAATTGTCCGGTAGTTAAAGCGGTGGCGATAGTCCAGCCATCAACTAACAATAGCAGTAGAGTAAATCCTAATAAAATTATATACATCCACGGCTGTGCTAGAGGGCGAACATCTGTAGTGTTAATGCCTGTTTTAGCTTCTACAATTTTTACCAAACGGGCAAATCCAGCTACACGCATGGGGAGTAAATAAGCTTTTCCATCTTGGCTGAGAAAATAATAAACCAATCCTCCTTGACCAGTAGAACGAGGTTTTAATTCTTTGACATCTGACCAAGGTAAAATCCAACCTTTACGAAAAAAGCGCGGAACCCAAGCCGGGTAAGTTACCTGAATTTCTTGGTCATTGACAATTACTCGTTCAGTCAACACCGCATATAGGCCAACTAAGCCTATGCTAATTCCTACCCACAATAATGCTGGCGGTATAGGTGCAGCTGTTACCTGAGATAAAAAGGGTAATGGTGCTGTCAGTGCCACATATAAAGTCAATAGAGTAATTCGAATTAACGGAGACAGGCGAAAAATAGAAGTAGAGGTATTGGCTGAGGTTACTGTCACGGCTTTATCATCATGCTTTTTTTTATTGTAAGTTAAGCGTTTATTTTACTTTGTTTACAAAATTGCTGAGTAAAAATCTTTCTAAAAGGGTATTACTAAATCTTTCTTTAGATAGTAATGAAATTTTTATGACAATAAATCACTGCTTTTTTAAGTAAATTTCATCAAATTTTATTTAATCCTTTTAAAAAAGTTTAATCTTATATTAAATTTAATTTATGATTACTTTAAGTTTAAGTTAAATAGTGATTTCAAGTACTCCATAAGCTTCAGACACAACTACTAAACTGTCACGCATCTAAGTTGCACATCTTTTCGTATGGACTGTTAACGGTCAGCAATTAACAAACTTAGGAAGTAATTGTGTAATTTAAAGTCGTAATAGCTTGCGACAAAGTAGTCAGAGTGGTTTGGGCTGAAGGTTATTAAGGATTTCAGTTCTATGCTAAATAAAAACCTAAGATATTCAGTAAAACTAAATAAAGGTAATTGGATAGTTAAATTGTGTTGCTTGTTTTTGGCAACCGACATTGGTTTTATTCTTCTTCACTTGGTTTATTCGTATAGTGACTTGATTTCTAATGACATTTTTTCTTTAGAAAAAGACAGAGGATATTCAGAAATTTTCCAATATGTAAAAGAGTATTGGTCTGCACTTTTGTTAGGCTTATTAGCAATACAAGGGCGTTCGCTTTTATACTTAAGCTGGTCTGTACTGTTTTTTTATTTGTTACTTGATGATTCAGTTCAGATTCATGAAAACTTGGGAGCTTTAATCAGCAGTAAATTTTCGTTTCCTGCCATATTGAACTTAAGAGCAGTAGATTTAGGAGAGCTTGTTGTGTCTGCTGTAGTAAGTTTATTTTTTCTGATTGCTATTGGTATTAATTATCGCTTGGGCGATCGCTTGTCTAGAGAAGTATCGAAATCTTTAATTATATTGCTGTTTGCTCTGGCTATTTTTGGAGTTTTCATGGACATGCTTCATGTAGTATTAAGTACTCCTTTTTTAGATCCTTTACTTATCCTTGTGGAAGATGGAGGCGAACTTATGATCATGAGCTTGATTGTCTGTTTCGTGTTTTCCTTGCCTTTAAAGTCAAGCAAGCTCATTGAATGAGAAATCATCGTTGGGTTTCTCTAAGTGCAAGAGCATATTCTGATTAAGGCAAATACTTTTGTACTACAATCCAACCAGTAATTGACACCCAAGCAAAACCCCCAAATAGAATAATATTCGCACCTATATGTAAAGGTCTAGCCCAAGGTCGTCTAGGACTAATTAGTGTGGCGCTGAAAGCAGACAGCAAAACTAATCCTACTACTATCAATCCAGCAACTAAGTGTGATGATTGTCCTAAGGAACCAAAGTGTCCCAAAGTACCGACAATGCCAATTGCCAATAGTAGTAGCACTAAACTTACCATAGTGATGCCGATTGTATAGTGGAGCGATCGCGCTTCTGCACGTCCTCCAATAATCGGTAAAAAACCAGGGGGATTTTGCGAAGTTCTGACGCTAAACATCCAAATACCAGTAATCGCTAACAGCAAATACGCCACTATCGATAACCCCATTGACCAGGCGGCTATTTTCCACAGCCAAAGAAAAGAAGGTAGATTCATAATAATAATTTTAGACCGCAGGGGAACAGAGGAGCAGGGGAGCAGGGCATGAACAATCTTGGGAAAAGATTCAAGGATGAAGAAACAAACCCTTTCCCCCTTACCCCTTTCCCTTTACCCTTCTTCCCCATGCCCCACTCAAACAAAAAGAGTTGCTAAATTTAGCAACCCTCAAAATTGAAAAAAATTGTTTTTTTAATCAACGAACACTAAACCACCTACTGTTAAAGGTTTTGTTGTATCTCCGGTTTTTGTATTAATCAATGACACCATTGATTTATTACTGATAGGGTCTATCCCTAGTGAATCTGTATCAAACTCTTTTCTGCTAGGCTGGTCAATTGCCAGGCGATCGCACGGAATATTATCCGATAAAATTGCACTAGCCATCATACCAGTATGAATCTCCATTTGAGCTTCTTGTGGTGCTTCAAACATGAGGCGCTGTCCAGGAAAAACAACCCTTTCAAAGTACCAGTTAGCAATGTTGGAGATGCGAGCCACCTGAATTTTGCTCGTGGCATTAACGTAGCAGCAGAGAATGTTCCCCGATTGCTCAGGTGGTAGTGGATCTAGTATTTGAGCCATAACTGCCGAGGAGCTTTACGCCACAATTTTACATTACATCCGCAAAGCTAACACTTGCTGATCCCCAGATGCTGTAACTCCGACTACCAACTGAAATTTTCTACGCTATTTATATCTAAAGATATGTTCAAGTTATGAAAATTATATAAAAAAATCTATTTTTTTGTAAAGTATACACTACATCTGCTGATATTTTCTTGTTAACAAAGCTCGTATTTCTCTGAGGTAACTGTGAATTAAGCACAATCAAGCGATTATTCCATAGCAACCACTCCAGAATTTATTTTTGGGTTTCATCTATCCCCAGACTTACATCAGGGATCATCGCTTAATGAAGAAACTCAATGTTATGGTAAAGATATATGACAACTTTCTTCATAAAACCTATCTATATTTGTTTGATGTTGAGCAAATTTAGCTATTCCCAAGGTTGCCAATAAAGAGCTATTCTTTATCAAAAATCAGCTTACATGTCAAGCAAAATTTTGATAGAGCCAAGGTGACTAAAACAAACACACTTTAAAACGAGATTTTCTCTCGCTTTTCCTCGAAGAACGGCAAGATGGAAGTTAAAACCCTCATGATGGAAAATCGAATTCTCTACGTTCGCCTTCCCTGTAACCCAATCTTTCCCATTGGGGTTGTTTATCTGTCAGATCATGTCCACAAGCAATTTCCTGCAATCGAACAGCGTATTTTTGATTTAGGAACAGTGCCACCTTTGGACTACGCTTCTGCTCTGGATGATTGTATAGATGAATTTAAACCAACACTGCTAGTATTTTCGTGGCGGGATATTCAAATTTATGCCCCAGTTGGTGGACGCGGTGGGAACCCGCTGCAAAACGCCTTTGAATTTTACTATGCCAGCAATCCCTTGATTAAATTACGGGGGGGCTTAGGAGGTTTGCGAATCTTTATCGCTTACTACGCAGAACTGTGGCGTAACCAGGGACTAATCAAACGCGGTTTAAAACGCGCCCAACAATATCATTCCGATGCTCGTGCAGTTGTTGGTGGCGGTGCAGTCAGCGTATTTTATGAACAGTTGGGTAAAAGCTTACCTCAAGGAACAATTATTTCTATAGGTGAAGGCGAAACTCTACTAGAAAAACTTTTAAGTGGCCGCGAGTTTCAAGATGAACGTTGCTACGTTGTGGGAGAAACTCAACCACGTAACAAGTTAATTCACGAACAACCCACACCCTTAGAAAAAACCGCTTGTAACTACGATTATATAGAAAGCATTTGGCCCGAATTTAACTATTACTTGCAAGAACAAGACTTCTATATCGGTGTCCAAACCAAGCGTGGTTGTCCTCACAACTGTTGTTATTGCGTCTACACCGTCGTCGAAGGCAAACAGGTACGGATCAATCCGGCAGATGAAGTCGTTGCCGAGATGCGCCAATTGTATAATCGCGGTATTCGCAACTTCTGGTTTACCGATGCCCAATTTATCCCCGCACGTAAATTTATCGATGATGCAATAGAACTTTTGCAGAAAATCGTCGATTCTGGCATGACAGACATTAACTGGGCAGCATATATCAGAGCCGACAATCTGACACCCCAGTTGTGCGAATTGATGGCGAAAACTGGGATGAACTACTTTGAAATTGGCATCACTAGCGGTTCTCAAGAACTCGTGCGAAAAATGCGGATGGGGTATAACCTGCGGACTGTTTTACAAAACTGCCGTGACTTAAAAGCCGCTGGGTTTAATGATTTAGTATCCGTCAATTACTCCTTTAATGTCATTGACGAACGCCCCGAAACTATTCGCCAAACTATCGCCTATCATCGCGAACTAGAACGAATTTTCGGTGTTGATAAAGTCGAACCTGCCATTTTCTTTATTGGACTCCAACCCCATACCCATTTAGAAGAATATGCTTTCAAAGAAGGCATCCTCAAACCAGGGTATGATCCCATGAGCTTGATGCCGTGGACAGCCAAGAAATTATTATGGAACCCCGAACCTCTCGGTTCCTTCTTCGGCGAAGTTTGCTTGCAAGCTTGGCGACAAAACCCCAACGACTTCGGACGCGAAGTCATGAAAATCTTAGAAGAAAAGCTGGGTTGTGCCGACTTAGAAGCAGCACTGTCTGCACCAATGGAAACTAAAGACAAACAGTTAGCGAACGTATCATAAAAGACAGGAATTAGGAACTAGGGACTAGTGACTAGAAGTTAATTAAAAAAACCAAAAATACTAGCTCCTACCCTCTAACCCCTAGCCCTTAGCCTCTAGCCCCTAAACTTCTCACCATCTGCGATCATTTCCCACCAAGTTCTATGTTAGAAGGTTCAATTCTCCAACAACTGGAAGCAGCACATCGCCATAGCACTAGACCAATTCGATTAGGGGTGTACTACAAAAATACCCTAGTTTCCCTGTGCCATGCCTTAGAAGACCACATCTTAACTGATAATAGTAAACCTTTAGTAATCGCAGCCTTCCAACAGGGTAAATGGTATCTGCAAGAAGCAGAAAGATATGCAGATATTGCTAAGTGCAGCCGCGAAATTGTCATTATGGCAGCAGCGGATGCAGGCTTTGTGGAACATTCCACAAGTCAATTACCCAATGTGGACTTAGTGGCATTAGATACAGCTGATCCAGTGGCGCAGGAGTGGCACTTGATTATTCTTGCACCCGATTACACAGCAATGGTACTTTGTCAAGAACTATCAGAAGCTGATTATGGTGTGGGAGGACTGCCAGACACAGATTTAGAGCGTAAATTTTATGGCTTGTGGACGTTTGAGCCAGAGCTAGTAAAAGAGACAGTAGAATTAGCGATCGCCCACATTCAAAAATACAACCCAGAACTAGCAAAAAAACTTTTCGCCCATCAAGAATCAATACAGTCTGGTTTAGCCGCACCTAAAAACTTGGGTACAGTTGTCTCCCGCGTAGTTGATTATCTCCAAACCGGACAGGAGAATTTAGCCATCCCCGCAGCGCTGCGCCAACAAGCATTAGATCGCAACTTGGTTTCTAACGAAATCCAGGCATTTTTGCGGATGGCGCAATTAATGGACGTGGCAGATGTCAATAACCCAATGGCCGCAGCGGAAGTAGTAGCACTTTCTGAGACAATGGGGCAGCTTCTAGAACTACCTGCCTGGCAAATTAAAAGATTACGGCTGGCAGGTTTGTTGCACCGCATAGATCCATTACAAAAAGCAGAAAGTGTTCTGACTCCCGGTACATCTACTCGTTACCAAGAAGAACATGCCCCTAGTTGTCCCTTAACTTGCCCTTTAGTACCTGGGGCGCAAGTATTGCGAACAATGCCCCGACTGCGTGCAGTTGCCCAAATTATCACTCACCAAACTGAGTGGTGGGATGGTACAGGAGAACCTGCGGGTTTAGCTGGAGATGAGATTCCCCTAGAGTCCAGAATTGTAGCTTTAGTTGCAGATTTTCAGTGGCGAGTCAATAATATCAAATCTGCCAATAAAACGCGCGAAGAGATATTTACTCAAGCTTTAGATGAATGCAGACAACAACAATCAACCCGCTTTGATCCTAAACTTGTAGATGCTTTAGCTTTGTTAGTTATGGGTTTGCAACAGGGACTCGACTTACCCTTGATGTCGCCTAAAGTCAGCAGTGGTATGTGGTTACTTGATTCCCGGTGGGATAGCCACAGCAAGAGTAGTGAGGAGATTGGTAGTTACCTTAAATGAATATCGAAGATATTAGATCAGGAAAAATTAAGCAGCTCCCAGGAGTAAATTTAGAAGACGAGGAACTCTCTCAACTTGATTTAAACCGCATCAACTTTGCAGGGGCTACCCTTGTGGGCACTGATTTTACAGGTTCCAAACTCGAAGGTGGGCATTTTGAGGGAGCGAACTTGATGGGAGCAAACCTACAAGCCACTGACTTGCGGGCGAATCTCATGGGAGCAAATTTGATGCAAGCAGATTTGACAGGTGCTGATTTGCGGGGTAGCAATTTGCGTGGCGCTAACTTGATGGGAGCAAGACTCAGCGATGTATCTTTAGCTGGTGCTTTTTTGAGTGGCGCTAATTTGATGAACATCAATCTACAAGGCGTTGACTTACGAGGTGCTGACTTACGAGGTGCAAACCTAACTGGGGCTAATCTTAAAGGTGCTGATTTGAGTCGTGCTGATTTGCAAGGGGCGTTGTTGAGTGAGGCAAATCTCGAAGAAGCTGACTTGCGCGATGCTAATTTAGCAGGGGCAAACTTGACGGGTGCAAACTTATTGTGTGCGGAATTAGAAGGTACAAATTTGAGGGGGGTAAATTTAGATAGAGCATGTTTGGTAGGTACGGTGATTGAAACAAATTTAACATCATAAATTTAATATCATCCAGAGATGGCCTTCTACCGTTGCTAACCCTATTTTGCACAGTGAGACTGATGGTGAAAAGGATGACAATACCATCAGTCTGACTTTTCAGGTTATGTGGAAAAGTCCACCAAAAACCTAACCTCCTAACCCCCTTCCCGACGCGGGAAGGGGGAAAATTCAAAGTCTCTTTCTTAAAAGGAGAGAGATTTTCCAGATGCCGTGAAAAGTCAGTACCATCAGTCTCAATACGGTTCGGATAAGCACTATGAACTTTCCTTGTGGCCTGGGAAAAGGTTAAAGGGTAAGGGGTAAAGGATGTATTGAAAACCTTTCTCCTTTCCCCTTTCCCCTTTAACCGAACCGTATTGCCATCAGTCTGATCCTTAAACTACGGAATTTAAATTTTGAAAGTATTAATTGATATAAAGAGAAATTACTTAATAAAGTAAAAAATTACTCTTGCTATCGATTCCATATAAGTTTTTACTGGTAAATGTATATGCCAGACACTAGTGAACTTACTGGGGTGTAAGTTTGTACAACTCAACCTATCCCATAAGCATCTCAAGTGTTTTTGGCAAACATTTAAGCTTAATACCGGAAAACCATGAACACAACTTGGCCAGGAATAACCCAGTTGATAGACATTGGTTTATCGATGAGGGTACAGCAATTTTTGGCACAATCGCCAAGTTTGCAACTGGATCAATCAAGAGCAAACCAAGGAATCGATTATGTACAAGGAACCATCCAACAAATAATTCTGTTTATGCCCCGTTTACTAGGGGCTGTAGCAATTTTATTAGTTGGTTGGTTAGTAGCAGCGATCGCAGCCGCAGTCACACGGGGTATTCTAAATCGCACTAACATAGATAACCGGATTGCCGCCGGCATAACCGGCCGCGGCAGCACTGGGGAACTTCCCCAGGTGGAGAAACTAATCTCCGGCTTAGTTTTTTGGATTATTATTCTGTTGACGGTTGTAGCCGTTTTACAGACACTACAACTGGAAGTAGCCTCTCGACCCCTAAATAATTTTCTCGATCAACTTGTTGGTTTCTTGCCTAAGTTGGTAGGTGCAGCAATTTGGTTGGGAGTAGCTTGGTTATTAGCAACTATCGTCAAGCTGATTACTATCAGCGGTCTCAGAGCAGTTAGATTAGATGAGCGTCTTAATCAAGAAACACAAGATGATGCTTCTAACTCTAACCAGTTGCCTTTGAGCGAGACAATTGGTAATGCCTTGTATTGGTTTATCTTTTTACTGTTTCTGATCCCGATATTAGACACTTTAGGATTACAACAGGCATTACTACCAGTACAAGTTCTAATTACACAGATTCTCTCAATTCTGCCTAACATTATAGCGGCGACGCTAATTGCTACAGTCGGCTGGTTTATAGCTACTGTGGTACGGCGGATTGTCACTAATTTATTAGCGACAACTGGAGTTGACCATTTAGGAAGCCGTCTGGGACTTTCCTCGTCTGCTGGAGTGCAATCTTTATCGAACATTATAGGCACAATTGTCTATATTTTGATTTTGATTCCGATCGCGATCGCCGCCCTCAATGCCTTGAGAATTGAGGCAATTTCAGTGCCTGCGATCGCCATGTTGCAGCAGATTCTCAACGCCCTACCTGCTATCTTTACAGCCATAGCGATTTTAATCGTGGCTTATTTCTTAGGTCGGTTTGTGGCGGATTTAGTAACTAGTATCCTCACTAGTATAGGCTTCAACAATATTTTCTCTGCTTTAGGGCTGCCAACGCCCACTAGACGAATTGTCATTCCAGCAGAACCAACACCATCTGCGCCGCCAAGCCGGACTCCATCGGAAATTGCTGGCATTATTGTCTTAGTAGGTATCATGTTGTTTGCAGCCTTGGCTGCGGTTGATATTCTCAATATTCCAGCCTTAACAACACTGGTGGCTGGCATTCTAGTCATCTTGGGACGAATTTTGGCAGGACTTGTAGTTTTTGCCGTTGGTTTGTTCCTGGCTAATCTTGCCTTTAATGTGATTACCAGTTCTGGTAATCCCCAAGCCAGAATTTTAGGTCAAGTAGCACGGGTGGCAATTATTGCCTTAGTCTCAGCAATGGCATTGCAACAGATTGGTGTGGCTAGTGATATTGTGAATTTAGCTTTTGGACTTTTACTAGGTGCGATCGCTGTTGCTATTGCCCTAGCTTTTGGTCTAGGCGGACGCGATATTGCCCACGAGCAAGTTAGAGAGTGGCTAAACTCCTTTAAAAGCAGAGGGTAAAATTTGATGTTTTGTGACGCATGTTGATCTGTCAATCTCCACAAATGCAGTCGCAAGCATCAGGAGTATGCAAAATATCTCCAAATTTCTGCTTGAAAGGTTAAAAGTTAGAGCTTAGAAGCTGGAAGTTTGAGTGTAGAACTGGAAATCTTTAGTTCTAATCTCGAAGTTCCGACTTCTAAGCTCTATCTGTCAAGGTTGAAACTTGAAGTTCTAAGTCTTGTACAGTAGTTTTCAAGTAATTTTCTAAGATGTTGGTAATACAAGGGTTGAAGCCTTAAACGCAAATGACGTTTTTTATCCTCTGCTCACAACTCTGGCGCTCCCCTGCTTTTTCATGCTGCCATTTATAATTGATTAAAGCGCTTGTGGAGTAAGATATTATGCTGCAAGGACAACGGAAGACCACTTTACCAAGTAGCGCTGAACTGCCTTGTTCTGACGATATTCCTGTGGATAACGAAGATCAGAATTTTATTCCGAATTTTTTACTATTTTTACTTGAATTTATTTGGGGAAATCGGAATGACTGGTTTTTCGGTGTGGATATGGGCGTGTACCATACTACAGGAGTTAATCCTAGAGTTCCTGTTGTTCCTGATGGATTTTTAGCTTTGGGAGTCCCTCGTAGGCGAAAAAATACTTCCAGACTAAGTTATGTAGTTTGGGAAGAAAATGATGTTTCCCCAATCTTTGTTTTGGAGGTTGTCTCTCAAACCTATGGAGGAGAATATGATTCCAAAATAGAAATTTATGCCAATCTAGGGGTATTGTACTATGTAGTTTACAACCCAAATTTCTGGAAACGTGACCAACACCAACCTTTTGAAGTTTACCGCTTAGTTGATGGAAAATATCAGATCCAAATCGGTGAACCCTTCTGGATGCCAGAAGTGGGTTTAGGAGTTGGCAGATATCTTACACAAACTGGTGGTCTTCAGCGAGAAGTGTTGTATTGGTACAATCAAGCAGGAGTTAGATATCAAACCCCTGAAGAGTTGTTAGAAAGTTATCGAAATCGCTTTGGTGATTTAAATCAGTAATCGTGGCAAGGTATTTACTATTACAATCCCAACTCTTCTGGGAAGCCCAGCATAATATTAAGGTTTTGTACAGCGGCTCCCGATGCGCCTTTGCCCAAGTTATCAAGGCGAGCAACTAATAATGCTTCTTTTGTAGTGTCATTAGCGAAGACAAAAACCTGAACAATATTAGTATTATTTACTGCGATCACATCAAGAAAAGTTCCATCTCGCAACACAGTAGCATCTCGAAAAGGAGCTACCTGCACAAATTTTTCACCTTGAAAGTAGTTAGCGATCGCATCATAAATTACTTCACCTGAGGGTGGATTATCCAAAGTCCACAATGGTAAAGGCACTTGTACCAGCATCCCCTGCTCAAAATCTCCTACAGCTGGTACAAACAGCGGTGGCGATGCTAACCCAGAGTACTTTTGCATTTCTTGAACGTGCTTATGCCCAAACTGCAAACCATAAATGCCGTAGGGATAAAGTGAAGTTTCTGTAGTTTGCTTTTCGTGGAAGGTATCGTACTTTTGGATGAGATTTTTTCCACCACCAGAGTAGCCCGATACTGCATTTATAGTGACAGGAAAGTTGTGAGGAAGAATACCCTTAGCTATTAATGGACGAATACAAGCCAAAAATCCTGTAGGATAACAGCCTGGATTGCTGACAAACTGAGCGCTAGCGATTTGCTCTCGCTGTCCTGGATTGATCTCAGGAAAGCCATATACCCAACCCTGAGCCGTGCGATAAGCAGTACTAGCGTCAAGAATTTTAACTTTAGGATTTGTGACAAAACTGACTGCTTCACGCGCCCCATCATCAGGTAAGCACAGAATAGCAACATCAACAGCATTAATCAGTTTCCTTCGCTCAGTTGCATCCTTACGCTGAGATGACTCAATACTAACTAACTCGATGTCATCACGTTGGTTGAGACGTGAGTAAATCTGTAAACCTGTGGTTCCTGCTTCCCCATCAATGAAAATCTTCGGTTTAGTCATCATGCGTTCAGGATCTATCAATAACTGACTTGGCTGGCTTACTTTTTGAATTTTACCTTGTGAAGCAATTCATCTTTAATGCGATTGAGAATTGAAGTCTCATCAAGATTTGACAAAATCCGACTGATTACTGCTTTTGGCCCTTCGGGGCCCCAAGTTGCCCCATTCGCTAAATAAGCCTTAGTGACTTGTCCAATTCCGTAAGAAGATACACCCGCTACACTTGCTTGCGTTATCGCCACAGTTATGTATGGGCCTAAAGAAGCGCCACCAGTCACTGGTGCAGAGATGCCTAGTAAGGTTTTTAATCCACTTAAGCCCAAATTTGCCAGTAATTCACTTGCACCAATACCGCCCATACTCAGGGCAATTTTTTGTAATAGTTGTACAGCACCGCTTTCGCTCATCGGGATGCCATAGAGTTTAGATAAACCCAAAATTAAAGCAATATCAATGACAACACTACTAACAATATCTACTACAGTGACAGGATTAAGAGCGATCGCTAATGCTTTAGTCATCACAGCCTTCCAAATCAACTGATTGGCATTCTGTTCGCGAATCATCAGTTTTCGCTCTACCAATTGCTCATTCACAGTGTCAGCATAAAGCATGGTGTTAAGGGCAACCAAAGCTTTGCCTTCACGGTGCAGAATCTCTAAAATTTTTAATTTCAGCTCCTCAATTTGGGCAGTACCTGTACGCAACTGCAATCCTCTACTACCATCAGAGCGCATAACTGCCGTTTTCACTAGTGGTGATGCTGCGGACATGACAATTTCTAAGGGTGTCAGTAGCTCTCGTACCCTTTCATCCCGAATTTTTTGATAAATTGCCATCCGGTCTGCTTCTGGATACTGGTCTACCTTGTTAAACACCAAAATGATCGGTTTACCTGCTTCCCGTAACTGAGACAAAGCTTCATGTTCTATCTTCGTCATGTCACCTGCAATCACAAACAGAATTAGATCCGCCTGTTTTGCCACCTGTTCAGCTAACGCCGCACGAGTATCACCATCTACTTCGTCTAACCCAGGAGTGTCAATTAATTCGACTTGAGATTGACCAACCGCTGGGAGAGTAACTCGCAAAGCCCGTTCAGTTTTTCCAATCGTCTCTTCACTAATACTCCAGTTAACTCTTTGTGCTGCACGGGTAACACCATGCAACGGCCCAGTTTCAAATACTGTTTGCCCAACTAAGGCATTTAGTAGCGAAGACTTACCGCGTCCCACCATACCAAAAGCAGCAATCTGCACCACCATGCGATCTAATTTTCCTAGCATGGTTTCCAAATCAGCAATTTCCGCCTCCAAACCGGATTTTTCTTGGGGAGTGAGGTCGAGATTGGTGACTAAGTTTCGCAGCGCCGTTTGTGCTTGTTTATAGTTGAGTTCCTTCTGAATGTCTTCAAAGTTGAAAATGGCGCTATCTAGTTCTTCCTCCCAGCTGAGAGAATTGGCATCAGTGTCGCCTGGATTGCTTTGATGAGGATCTGGCAATGTGGAAGTCATATCAATTTAAACTTTGGCATTTGGGATTTTTAATTCATCCCATTTCTTATCCTAGTTATTTTTAACAAGGTATTGGGGTTATTTGGTGTTTAAATAAATTTATACAAGCACTTAAATGGACAAACCTTAGTATCATCAATGATTACACCTGAAACTTTGAACAATGTACGGAGGAAACTTGAAGAGAGAGCGATCGCAGATAAAAGTGTAATAGAAGAACTACGCAGCGATATTCAACCATTGAGTAGTGAAGTGCGTCGTATTAATCCTCGAACAACTACATCTATTTCTCTTGTTGCGGCTGATGGTGGAAACAATAAGGTTAATTTTGATCCATACTTATTTCAATTAGTTAGGGTTGTAGACTCTTATGGGAGAGAATTGTTACTAGATTTAGCTTCCCCCACAACAGACACTGAGCAATTATCAATCACTCACCTAGATAAAGATAGTACTCCTAAATCAGCTTTGGGACTAATGATGAAAGATTTGGGAGTAAAAAATCTTTGGGAACTTAGCCCAATGATGCCTAAGCCTGATGAGCAAAATCCAAATCCTTCATGGGTTTTAGTGTATCGTGATTTGGCAGAATGGGCTGCTTTATATCAGATGCTTCAGGAAGGAGGGTTTAATACGGATACTTTAATTGTTCGTGATGGTCTCCTACGAAGCAAAATTTTCACTCAAAAACTATTCAAGGATCTTTTAGAAAAAATTGATGATGCTATCAAAGAAATTTATCGTAGTACTAAAAGACGTATTTATATTGTTGGTTTTTCCAAAAAGAGCAAAGTACTTACACGATATAGATTAGCATTTGCACTAGAAGAAATTTTAACTCAAGGTTATCCCTGCTATGTAGAAATACCGCCAGATATTCAGAAAAAAGCTTACATTTGGGAAGAGTATGCTACAGGAAGTGAAGCTGAAAAGTTTGTAGGTGGTCGTTTATTCATGGTGAGATTTGGTAGTCGCCTAAATGATCCTATCTGGCCAGTTGATATTTTTCTACCTCAACTTAACCAAGCTTCCCAAGTCATGGGATATTTGCTAGCAGATGCTAATGATGGTTTCCCAGTTCCTTTCTATCCTCGATGCTTGCAGAAAGCTCATGAAGAAGCTGCCTTAGTGGGTTTTGACATGGAAGTGATGGAAGATTTGATTGTAAATGCCGTCCGTAAATCATTTAGTCATTCCGAACAAGACGTTGTAGATCGGGTTAGACTTCAATCTGATGTGAGTATGCTGCGATATGAATAATACACCTTTATTCCCTAAAGAAAATATATCAGGTATTTTTCGAGGTTTCAGCGAAGGAGGGCTTGAATTTCATGCAGATATTGTGTTGCCTTACCGCAATGATTTTCAAAGCATTCCTATGCATGGACAGTTCCTTCTAGTACAACTGGCTAGTGAAGATGAAGCAGTTTTAGGAAGAATTACATCTTTCTACTCAGATGGAAAACTTACTAGAGAACATGGTGAAGATTTCAGCCTAAGAACGATGGCGGAAGATCGAGAAATTCCAGAAGATCTGCGTGAGCAATACGTAAAATATCGAGTTAATATACGAGTCCTCGGAGTAATACGTCATTCAAATGGAAAATTTGTGTTTGTAGCATCTCACCGCCGCCTTCCTCATGTCGGTAGTAAGGTTGCTTTCCCAAGTAGTGAAATTCTAAGAGAAATAACAGGACACAATGCTCCAGGAGCAGACCTTGGGTTTTTTGCACTAGGAGAATTTATTTACGCTGGTACTGATTCACGGCTGGGTAAGGCTGACTGGATGCAGGTTAAGTCCCCAGAGATTGTTACCCATTTTCCAGTGGAGAATTTAGTTTCACGAAGATCACTTGTATTTGCACGAGCAGGCTATGGAAAATCTAACTTAATCAAGTTATTGTTCAGCGAACTATATAAAACGACACCTACTAAAAAGAAACGCGATCAAGATGTCCCAGTTGGAACCATCATATTTGATCCAGAAGGAGAATATTTCTGGCCAGATGACAATGGAAGACCGGGTTTTACTGATGTCCCACATTTACAAGATAAACTCGTAATTTTTACTCGTCGTCAGGCTCCTAGCGCCTTTTATGGTTCCTTCGTTGCAGGTGGTGTCAAACTTGATATTCGCCGCTTACCGCCTGCCAGTATTATTGGTATTGCATTATCACCAGAGCGACAAGAACAACAAAATGTTCGTAAACTTAGGGGATTATCCTTTGAAAATTGGAGAAAACTTGTTGATTTGGCTTACAAAGATGGCTATAGCGCAGATATAAACAAGGTTAAGAGGTTGCTAAATATCAGTAATGAATCCGATGCAGAAGCTGGAGCAGCTTTAAGCAACATAGTTTATATTGTTAGAACCTTGCACGATCCTAACAGTCGGCTTATGGATTTTTTGTTCAAAAGCTTAACAGAAGGTAAGCTCTGTATAGTAGATATTTCACAGATGCGTGGAGACCAAGGGCTAATTCTATCAAGCCTGATTCTCCAGGAAATATTTAATCACAACCAAGATAAGTTTACTGAAAAAGATGCCAAAACCATTCCTACTATTGCTGTTTTAGAAGAAGCACAAAGTGTACTAAGTAAAGGAAGTGGTTCAAGTAATGGGCCTTTTGTAGATTGGTTCAAAGAAGGACGAAAATATGATTTGGGTGCTGTGATGATTACTCAGCAACCTGGTAGTATTCCTGTTGAATTACTTAGCCAAGGTGATAACTGGTTTGTGTTTCACCTACTTTCTGCTTCTGACTTAACTAGTTTACAAAGGGCTAATTCTCATTTCAGTGATGATCTACTTGGTGGCCTTTTGAATGAACCATTACCTGGTCAAGGAGTAATGTGGAGTAGTGTGAGTGCTAATCCTTATCCTGTTTCCTTTCGTGCGCTCTCGTTTGAGCGAATATATCAACAACCGCTAGATCCTAAATATCATAAAAAATTTATTGAGACTTTTGTTACTAAACTCAAAGCAGATTTAAATGGAAAAGTGCCTAATATATCTAATCTAGATGCTCAAGATTTAGAAGAAACTGATGAAATTTTAGAACCAAAACCCAGTGATTCTGTATTACCAGAAAAAGGTGATTTTTATGTGGACAGTATCAATTCCGCCATTCAAAAACTTAAACAACACGATGAATTTAAACAGAAAGTAATTAATGGTAACGGCTTGCCTTGGGGTGTGATGATGGGTTTCATTAAAAATTTTCTTCCAGATGATTTACAAAACGATAATAATACAATAAATAGCTGTATAAAACAAACATTAATTGAAACATTGGGTGAAGAAGGAAATTCATGGAAATCAGAAAGACGACCAAAAAAAGGAGGAAATGGAGATATGGTTTGGGTAGTTCGCATAACTGAATAGCTTACATATAAAATGTAAAATAGATCCAATTCACTTTGTACTACCAAAAGCATTTGAACGCAGAAAGTAAATTTTAATTGGATCTATTGATAACTAACTTAATCTTATATAAGATAGCGTTCTTTAAAGTTAGAATTTTTAATCGGAAAATTAGCAATAATTAATTCCGCACCTCTTCTAGATTTTTGTCCATTGAAATTAGTCATACCATAGGCTTTTTCCCATTCTAATTGCTCATCAGCCCAATGATATAATTCTTTAATTTCTGGAGAGTTATCAATTGTCATCAACCAATTATGCCTGCAATCTTTTAATATTGTTGATAAACGTACATGATCAAAAGTTCTATGTAAATCTCCATTCTTTCCATACAAGCCTGAAGATTTAGCGGACAAATAAGGTGGATCTAAAAAAATAAATACATCTTCTCCTGGTGCTTTTATAACTTCCTCATAATCTAAATTAGTAAGATAGACATCTTTGAGAACAGTTGTTAAATTTTTTAGAGTTTTAATACTAGATAATGTAAAACGTTCACAATAAGCAGCTTGAGTCATTCCTCCGCATTCTGTAGAACCACCAGATGTACTACGATTTAAAATAAAAAATTTAGCTGCTTTGTGTAGTCGATTATCAGTAGGTAATTTGTTAAGCTTCAATATAAACTTTTTACGAAATACTTGCCATGTTTTACAGTTTGCTTGTTCTCCTCCATATTCTTCTCTAAGCGATAAAACTAAATTTGCAAGTTCATTCGCATCAATTTTTACTTGTTCCCAAAAATTGAATACAGATGTATTTAAATCATTTCCCCAATATTTATCAGCTAGAGAATTTTCCAAAGCGTAAATCAGTATATTAGCCCCTCCTAGAAAAGGATCTCTAAATTCTTTACAAGGGCGTAAAAACTCCGATAAACGGGGAATATCTTTCTGTTTTCCTCCAGGGTAACGAAGAGGTGATCTATAAATACGTTTAAACTTCATTCATCTCCTATAAATATCTCCTCTGCAAGATTTAATACTTCTTCCCATTTTTCATTTAATGGTAGAGGAGTATAACCAAACTTGTTCATAATAAAAACATGAAATTGAGATAACACGGAAATAGGAAATTCCCCAAACCCCGCCTTGCACAAACCTTCTAGAAACATATAACTTTGATTGCTTAAATCATTATTATGAATTTTATTTTTCATGATTTTTTGGTTTATAAAAAAAATACTTTAATTAATTAAGTTTATATCCTTATAATTTAGTCATTTTACATATTTGATGCTAATCTTCGCCAGAATATTCTATTTTGTCAATGACTTGACCTATTTCCCCAGTGGTGTTCCAAGTACGCTTGTCCCATTTTCCCAAATCTCCCATAGGCGATCACATCCTTCATGCATACGGGAAGTTGTACGCTAGTGAGAACATGAATCACTGCCCAAGCGCCATTTAAACTCTTGATAGGCGAGGAGTGTCATAAAAAGTAGTAGAGTAAAAAATGCATCTAGTAGCGTTAAGAACTTGACTAAATCACCTGTGCGGAAAATCGTTATTGCCGGTAACTGGAAAATGTTCAAAACCCAGGCAGAAACCCAAGAGTTTCTACGAGGATTTCTGCCCCACTTGGAGGAAACGCCCCAAGAGCGAGAAGTGGTATTGTGCCCTCCTTTCACTGATTTAAATCTTTTATCCAAGAGTTTGCATGGAAGCCTCATACAACTAGGGGCACAAAATATCCATTGGGAAGAAAATGGAGCCTACACGGGTGAAATTTCTGGCCCCATGCTGACAGAAAGTGGTGTACGTTACGTAATTGTCGGTCATAGCGAACGTCGACAATACTTTGGCGAAACGGACGCAACTGTCAATCTGCGCCTGAAAGCTGCTCAAAGGTATGGTCTGACTCCGATTTTATGTGTTGGCGAAACCAAGCAACAACGAGATGCTGGGGAAACTGAATCACTGATTATTAGTCAGCTAGACAAAGGTCTGATCGATGTTGATCAGGATAATTTAGTAATTGCCTACGAACCAATTTGGGCGATTGGCACTGGCGACACTTGCGAAGCCAAAGAAGCAAATCGAGTCATTGGTCTAATTCGTAGCCAGTTGAGTAATCCTAATGTTTCAATTCAATACGGTGGCTCAGTGAAGCCCAATAATATTGATGAAATCATGGCTCAACCTGAAATTGATGGCGCTCTTGTGGGAGGAGCGAGTCTGGAACCTGAAAGTTTTGCTCGGATTGTCAACTATCAGTAAAATCGGGCATTGGGCATGGGGCATCCCTTCGGCTACGCTCAGGGCAAGTGGGCATTGGGCAATTGTACTGAGCGTAGCCGAAGTATTGGTCTGGTCGATAATAATTTTTTTTCTTGGCTTTTCCAACTTTCCTAGTGCCCTTAGCTCCTTCTATTCCTAAGCGGAGTTGAGCAACCTAGAAGCTGCTTTATGTTAAATAAATTAATAATTCGCGATCGCTGTTTCGATTGGGGACAGCGTACTTATCTCATGGGCGTTTTGAATGTCACACCTGATAGTTTTAGTGATGGCGGTGAGTTTAATAATACCTCTACGGCTTTAGCTCAGGCACAAGCAATGGTGGCGGCGGGTGCTGACATTATTGATGTGGGTGGTCAATCAACTCGACCAGGGGCAGAACAAATAACTCTGGCAGAAGAGCTAAATCGAGTATTGACAGTGTTGCATGTATTACGAGAAAAAATTTCAGTGCCCATTTCAGTAGATACAACCAGGGCATCTGTTGCTAAAGCTTCTGTGGAATTTGGAGCAGATATCATCAATGATATTTCTGGCGGTACGTTTGATTCAGATATGTTGCCAACGGTAGCCAGTTTAGATGTGCCAATAGTGTTGATGCATACACGGGGAACACCGCAGACAATGCAGCAAATGACTAATTATCAAGATGTGGTGCAGGAGATTATTAGTTTTTTAGCCCAACAAATTGCGATCGCTACTACTACGGGTATTAACCCAAATAAAATTATTATTGATCCTGGTATTGGCTTTGCTAAAAACTATGAGCAAAATTTAGAAATTTTCCGCCGCCTGAATTTATTAAAAGCACTAAATAGCCCTATTTTGGTAGGAGCATCTCGTAAAAGCTTCATTGGTCGGATTTTAAATCAACCAGAGCCAAAAGCACGAGTCTGGGGAACGGCAGCAGCATGTTGCGCTGCTATTTTTAATGGCGCGGATATACTACGAGTACACGATGTTAAAGAAATAGGCGAGGTGTCGTTGGTTGCAGATGCGCTATTTCGTCAGTCTTTATAATCAAACTGAAATTTAGTTTTAACTAAAGAGAATTTTTTTCAGACCCATTATTGTTACCTTCATGAGTTCCTGTTTCTCCAATCATTTGATCTAATGCTCCCTCTGTTAATGCCGGGTTGAGAAAGACAATCTTAGCATTGGTACTTGCACCCAGTTTTTGGCTAGCTTCTACTTGTTCTTGAGCCATCAGATATCTCAAAATTTCCTTCGTTTCCGCTTTAGAACTTATAGCTTCAGAAAGTATCCGAATTGATTCTTTAGTTGCCTCTGCTCTCTTAATCGCAGCTTGCCTCTCTCCCTCTGCTGTGCTAATCGTTGCCTGTTTTCTAATTTCAGCAGCTTGTTGCTCTGCCATAGATTTCTGTACGCTCTCAGGTGGTGTAATGCTTTGAATATCTACTCGCAGAATTCTAACTCCCCATTCTGCACTGATTTGGTTCAAAACTTGCAACAAGGATTGATTCATTTCATTTCTAGAAGAAATAGTTTCCGATAAAGACCTATCAGCAATGTATGCACGGAGTTCCACTGTTGACAAGTTGGCCAGCGCAATTTGGATATCCTCAATTTTATAAAAAGTTTTCTCCATATTGGTGATCTGCCAAGAGACAACGCCATCAACTTCCAGGTAGACATTATCTCTAGTAATCACTTTCTGAGGCTTAATATCTAAAATCTGCTCTCGTGTAGTATCTTCCATGACAATGGAATCAACTAAGGGAACGATGAAGTTTAGACCTGGTGTCAGTTTGCGATGATATCGCCCTAAACGTTCAACTAGAGCTTCATTCCCTTCATTAATAATTTTTGCAGATCCTAAGGCATAGCCCATAAGTGCTAAGACTATCGCAATGAGTGGCTCCATAGATGCTCCTATTTAGTTAGCTTTTAAGGGAATTTTAGTTTAAAGGACATAGTACTACCTTGTCCTACTTTTAAGTCTAATGTCTTGAAACTGTAATTTTACGAACATAGTAGCAATGTCTCGTGACTAATCGCCATCTGTCTTGTGTATCTTGTACAGTCAAGACTAGGGGAAAGAACGCAATCGTTATTAAAGCATCTAGATTAGATACTGGCAAGGATTAATTTCGTAATAAAAATTACTTAGGCTACCTGTTTAGTGTAACTGGTGGCAATACTGTTGAGTTAAGCCAAAAAGTCTCATGTAGAGACGCGATAAATCGCGTTTAAATTAAGACTAAAAAATTAATAAGTATATTATTATAAATTATAAAATAAAAAAATAATGTATATTTTAATACTTAAGATTGAAATTATTTTTATTTAAGCCCAGTCAAGATAAAACCGAGCAGATGGTAATTAAATTTCATTGTGAGTTTGAAGTTGCGATCGCTATTCAAATCAAATCAACTTCAAACTCATCATTTAATTCTTATCTAAAAGAAACCAAACAAAGCTCTGATAATTCCTAAGAAACCACCTAGAGGATTAACCACAGCACCAACACTATCCCCAGTCTCAGCTAAACCTGAACGGTTGACCACTACAACATCATTGTTGCGAAGTATAGGATTTGTTTGTTCATTAATACCTTGAGAGAAATCCACTTTGACTTCACGTTTGGTAACAGAACCATCCGGGTTGAGCCTAATCAAATCAACTGTAGACCTTCTAGCTCTAGAATCGTTGAATCCGCCAGCCGCAAGCAATGCCTGATTCAAAGAGCTATTAGGACGAACTTCTATAGCTCCTGGTCTTTTAACCTCGCCTACTACACCAATTTGAATAGCATTAGGAGACAAAGTAGTGGTAGCTAATTGAGTAGCTTCTGCTGCATTGACATCGGTTGCTGTAGGAATAACAATCGTGTCTCCATCTTGAACAATTATGTCTTGATTGACATCACCACTCTGTAACAACTGCCAAAGATTAATATCTACAGTTTGTTCTGTGCCAGTTCTTGTCGGTCGGCGTAACTTGAGATTACGAACATCTGCTTGTGAGGTAATCCCTCCAGCTAGTTGAATTGCCCGCGTTATCGTTGGCAGTCCACCTCCTGTTGCTGTGGCTCCACCTGACTGTCCTTCTGCACCATTTGCACCAACAAGATATGAACCGGGACGATTAACTTCACCAATAATTGCTACTGTACGGGGTGTGGTTTGACTAGCAGCAAAGTTAGCTGCAAATAAGTTGCGTGCTTCTGCCACGTTGAAAGTCGTTGCAGTTGGCACAATAATCGTGTCTCCATCCCTTAAGGTAATATCCTGTCCTGTATCACCTGTTTGGATAATATCTTTTAAATTGATAGTAACAATTTGATCAGAGGAGCGACCTGTTTTACGCTTTAACTTAACTTGAGATACATCTGCTGCTAAGGTAACTCCTTGAGCTGTCGTCAGCGCAGCTAATACAGTTGGGTATTGTACGCCTGGATTATTCCCTGCGCCTCCTTGCAAGCTGAGAGTGTAGGCTCCTGGACGTGTCACCTCTCCAGCAACCAAAATATTGATAGGGCGAGGCGATAAAAGGTTAACTGAGATCAAAGGGCGCTTGAGAAAGCGCGAGTATCTTCTGGCAATTTCATCAGCAGCTTGTTCTGTTGTTAGCCCCAAGACAGGTACACTGCCAATTAAAGGTAAGTTAATCGCTCCGCCTGGGGGAATTTGATACTCACCTGTATATTCTGGTACTTCAAATACGTTGACACGAACAAGATCACCGCCTCCAAGTAGATAACTTGTATCTACTTGGGTTTGGACACTTGGTGATGCTGGTTGTGTACTAGGAAATACGGGTTGCGTACTAGGAAATACAGGTTGCCTCGTTGGTACTACTGGTTGTCCCTGAGCTAGGCTGGCAGAAGGAACGGCAGCATTAAAAGCTGTTAATAAAGCCACACCCACAACTGGTTGGGTAAAAAATTTTAGTAAACCTTTGTTAAGCATATTTACCTGAGGCTCTGAGACTAAGATTGGTAAAGTATTGTCTAAACATTTTTATCTTGACTATACTTAAGTATTCAAGTTCCCCGACATTCTTATTTTCCTAGAAAACTCTGATTTTCCGGAGGCATATTGTTTATTAAGTTTGAATTTTTAGTAAAGTTAACTTAAAGTTTATCTAGCTACAAATATAAACAGCATTTTTTGTTTTAATTGTTGCATTAATTACCTTAATAATGTTTCTTCTGACACAAACAAAAAGCAGCAAAAAAACTCTATTTTGGATATATATCCGAAAAATATATCATATAAATCAAAAAATATTTATTTGCAATTATAAATCTTCCTTTTAAAGCTTTGATCCAGTATATAAAAATTTGGTTTGATTCCTGAATTTATTCGTAGAGCTTAGAAAATAGGCAAAAGGTGAGCTAGCGCGGTCAATCCAGTGCTGTAGGGGAGTTAGCCCGACCCAGGCAAATGGGGTTAGTGAAGCACACAAATTTATCCGATTATTATATGTAAACTCACTTAAATTCTGGCTAAGTTTTAGAGTTTTCTGATTTCCTAGTATTAACAAATACGTGAGCTTGTAGATTTTTGTATAAATTAATCATGAATTTATTGGTTAAATTTATACTAATTTTCTTTGAAGCTGCACATTTTATTTCCTTCATCGAGCATAGGCTTCAAGTATTTAGTAATGTGCAATTCTACGGAATATTGGTATTACAAAATAAGCATCTAGGAGGAATATTTAGGTAGCTGAGTTATTTTGTTGTTGTATTTTTTGGATAAAAAACTCTTCTAAAGAGTGATGAGATAAGTTCATAGAAATGATATGCCCTCCCATCAAGCGGAGACTTGCAAGAAAATCATAGCAGTCCTCTTGTAGTGTACCTTGCCAAGTACCATCAGGTTCAAACATTAGACTAGGTATCCATTTTTTAAGAATTTCCCAATCACCGCCTTGACCTTTGACTTGGTATGTATCTCCTCTACCTAATAATTCATCGAGAGATCCAACGCAAATTAATACACCTTGAGAAAGGATAGCAACGCGATCGCAAATTTGCTCTACTTCACTGAGAACATGGCTGTTGAAGAAAATCGTCTTGCCTGCGGCTTTTAGAGATAAAATAATTTTCCGCATTTGGTAGCGTCCTAGCGGATCTAGACCAGACATTGGCTCATCTAAAAATATCAAGTCTGGATCGTTAATTAATGCTTGTGCCATACCAACACGCTGTAGCATACCTTTAGAATAGCGACGCATCTGCTTTTTGCGAGCATCAGCTAGAGATAAACCTACTAATTCCAGTAGTTGAGGAATGCGTTGACGTTGTAAACTTTGGGGAATTTGGAATAGACCAGCAGCTAACTGCAAAAATTCCCAGCCTGTGAGATAGTCATACAAGTAGGGATTTTCGCTGAGGTAGCCAATGTGTTGTTTTATATGGCGATCGTCCAGCGGTTTACCAAACAGCAATCCCCGTCCTGATGTGGGGCGAATAATCCCCAATAACAATTTTAACAGCGTTGTTTTACCAGCACCATTAGGCCCTAGTAAACCAAAAGTTTCCCCTTTATAAACCGTTAAAGAACAGCTTTTAAGGGATACCACTTTTTGATTTAGCCAAAAGCCAGTATGGTAGACCTTTCGCAACTCAGAAGTGAGGACTACTGGTGGAGTGTCTATAGTATGGGGGTGAGAATCAGGGGTGTCTGCAACAGACTTCATCTCGGTTTAATTACCAAAATTACATTTGTGATTGCAATTAATATTTAATTGCTAGATGCCTAATGGTCTAATAAGAGCGATCGCCACTAGGTTTGTCAATTATGGCAAACCTAGTTGCTAATTGGCACTCTCAGTATGACCTTTACCACGTAATTTTGACTATATTTATAAAACACCCTTAGAACTGGGAATCATACCACCACGGCGGGGATCAACTTCCACCGCCATCCGCGTTGCTCTAGCAAAAGCTTTAAATGTTGCTTCAATGATGTGATGGGAATTAATGCCATCCAGTTGGCGAATGTGCAGGGTCATTTGACTATGATTGACCAGCGCCACAAAAAATTCACGCACCAGTTGGGTATCATAAGTTCCCACCCGTTGAGTAGGAATTTCCAAGCCGTAGCTGAGGTGAGGACGACCAGAAAAGTCTAGTGCTACCTGAACTAAAGCTTCATCCAACGGTGCAAGAAAATTTCCAAAACGGACAATACCCTTTCTATCACCTAATGCTTTACTCAAAGCTTGTCCTAAGGTAATGCCTACATCTTCGTTGGTATGGTGATCATCAATTTCCCAGTCTCCTGTAGCTCTGACATCCAAGTCAATTAGCCCGTGGGAGGCAATCTGATGCAACATGTGATCTAAAAACGGAATGCCAGTGACTGCTGTACAAGTACCTGTACCATCGAGGTTGATGGTAACTTGGACATCAGTTTCACCAGTAGCACGATGAACAGTGGCAATCCGAGAAGTTTGAATAATTTGGCGTTCGGTTGTTTGCATAAATAATGGGGCATTGGGCATGGGGCATGGGGCATTGGGCATGGGGCATGGG
>NZ_JAECZB010000094.1 GCF_016056295.1 Atlanticothrix silvestris CENA357 | reverse complement strand
GACTGAAACTATTCCATTATCCACTTTTCCTACGCTTCCTAAATATTGTCTAGCTACATAATCTGTTTTCTTCCCTTTTTTTCTATCTCCTGTTTCATCTATTACTAATGTAATTGCACGTCCATCTAATTGTTTTTTCAATTTATTTAATCTTCTTTGTTTTAATTTTCCTACTGGCCAATCTGAATTTGCTATGAAATGGTGTAATGATTGTGCTGAATTTATACTCACTACCTTCGCTATCTCTGGTAACGATTTTCTTTTTATCGTTGATATTATCCCCAGATGTAAATATTTGAAGCACTCATAATTCCTTACTTCTTTAAACAGGTCTTTATACTCTGCACAATATTCATCTATGATGCCAACTGTTGGATGAGGAGCTCTTGCCAAATGTTTGATAATTTGTAATTCTACATCCATTGCCCTACTTACCTTCCAGAGTTTTTTCTTTTCATCCTTTTATTCAGAATACTCGGAAAGTGACAGAAGAGGGATAAGATTGTTTTTAGATATAAAGCCTGGAATAATAATGACACAAAATTTGCACCTAAAGATACTAGGCCTATAGCAGTTCAATTTCAAAAATTAGCAATTTTAGCCCAAGAATAAAGTGTTATTCTGTCTCTGTGTTTTTTGTTTCTCTGCGGTTAATTTATTTTTTATACACTAACCCTTTTTTTCACTTTCCAGGAGGGCAATCTCTAGAAGCTTTATCAGCCAATCAATACAAACTATTTTGTTACAAAAACTTGGTTATTATATTTGTTATTAGGAAAAAATCTTGCGATCGCTTCGTATACAAAAGCTCTAGAATTCAGAAATGGTAAAAGTTTTCAGAGAATGACAGAACAGGGATACCAAATTTAACGATCATGACGCGGACATAATACCTTTGATCACAGGAGGGAGAAGGGTACAAGCCTCGCCCCTGGTGGGCGACCCAATTCATGCCTTTTCCCTTTCCCCTTTTCCCCTCTTAATTTATGGTGTTCCCACCGCCCCAGAGTAAACTAAACCCCGTTGCAGATCCAGCGTTAAAATCGCTCCATCCCGAATTACTTCAGTTGCTGTTTTCACACCTACAATGACTGGTACACCAAGACGCAAGCCAATTACTGCTGCATGACTTGTCAGACTTTCATCTTCTGTAATAATTCCGGCAGCTTTGCGAATCGCCTCTACAAAATCAGCGCTAGTGCGGGGTGCAACCAAAATATCTCCAGGATTAAAGTTACTCACTTCCATTCCAGTGTGAGCCACTCTAGCGCGACCACTTACTAAGCCTTGTCCCAGTCCAATTCCCTGACCTAGCACCGCAGTCACCACTTCAACCTTAATCAAATCTGTGGAGCCAGAAATCCCTTGGAGTGTGCCAGCAGTCATCACTACCAAATCTCCCTCAGACAGTAACTGATTTTCTTGAGCGACATTAATTGCGGCTTGAAATGTTTGACCAGTAGAAGGCAATCCTAATACCAATAACGGCTTGACTCCCCATACCATCTGTAGCTGTCGTGCCACATTTACATGGGGTGTGATTGCCAAAATCGGTGTTTTAGGACGAAACTTAGAAACATTGCGAGCTGTTGCCCCGGTTTGGGTTAGGGTCATAATTGCTGCTGCTCCCAGTTGTTCGGCAATTTGACTTACAGCTTGGCTAATAGCATTGGGAATAGAACGCCTAGCATCTCTTAGTTGACGTACTGTTGAGCGTGCCTCTTCCTGTTCAATGCGCTCGGCAATCCGCGCCATTGTCGCTACAGCTTCTACTGGGTAATCACCGACGGCAGTTTCATTGGAGAGCATTACCGCATCCGTGCCGTCTAAAATCGCGTTAGCCACATCCGACACTTCGGCGCGGGTGGGACGGGGATTGCTCACCATGCTATCTAACATCTGGGTAGCTGTAATGATGGGAATCCCTAAGCGATTTGCTGTTATAATCAATTGCTTTTGGAGTACAGGAACATCTTCCGCTGGTAGTTCTACCCCTAAGTCGCCTCTGGCAACCATCACGCCATCACATAAAGCTAAAATTGCCTCCATTTGTTCAATGGCTTCATGCTTTTCAATTTTGGCAACAACTGGCACTTGTTTGCCTGTACTGAAAATTAGCTCTTTAATTTCGATAATATCTTGAGGATTGCGGACAAAGGAAAGTGCTACCCAATCTACGCCTTGGTCTAAACCAAACATGAGATCTTCACGATCTTTGTCGGTCATGGCTTTAACCGATAGGTAAACCCCTGGGAAGTTCACGCCTTTATTGTTAGACAACTTGCCAGGCACAGTGATGCGACAATGCAAATCACCTTTGTCTCGGTTAATCTCCTCTACGAGCATTTCTACTCGTCCATCATCGAGGAGAATTTTTGCACCTACGGGAACTTCTTCTGCCAAATAATCGTAGGTGACGCAGCTAATATCTTGTGAGCCGATAACTGGGCGATTTGTTAAGGTGAAGTGATCACCTTTTGCTACAACTATAGAACCATTTTCAAACCGTCCCAAACGAATTTTTGGCCCTTGCAAGTCTTGGAGAATTGCCACTGGCTGATTTAGTTCAAAGGCAGTTTGCCGAATTAAGCGAATATTACGCTGATGGTCGGCATGAGTACCGTGGGAAAAGTTTAGCCGCAGTGTCGTTGCACCTGCCTCAATGATCGCTTTGAGCATTTCGGGGCTGCTGGTGGCGGGACCAATCGTAGCGACAATTTTTGTCCGGCGTAGAGAATCTCTTAATTGCATAAGGGCTGATTCGAGGGAGCTATCTGGGAAGTCTACTAAATTAAAGATTTAGTATTCAGTCAATGCTATGTCAATGCTTAAGCAGTTACAAAGTAATTAATAAAGGAATGGGGTTTTTAGAAGTATTTTGGATTGGGAATTATTTATTTTTCCTCCTTATTTTCCTTAGAATCTGTGGGATAGAGTAGTTATCGTACACCAATCTTGGCTCCATCCTCCCTAAGAGAGATTCAGTCACATCAGCTCTTTAGTACTTGATTGACACATCCTAATAAGCAACAAAAACTTGGGTTTCGTCTGGAATCATAGCGTTATTCGTCAGCTTATAAGTAAAGATATAGATAAATATTGCTATACAAAAGTTAATTAAAATTTATTATTCTCTCATATTCGTTGTATATTTGTAATATTTGATCAAAGGAGTTACGAATGCTCACGTTGGAGGCACAGAAGTCACTCAAAGTCCCACCCAAGGAATTCTTAGCGCCTCCTGGTGATTTAAATCCAACATTGCTGCTGTTTTTAGCAGCGGTGTCAATGCTGGTGCTATCTAACTTTGGTTACTGGCTATGGCTATGGCCACATTGGCTATGCTTTAGTATTAACACTCTAGCTTTGCATTGCGCTGGGACGGTAATTCACGATGCATGTCATCAATCTGCCCATCGCAACCGGGTGATTAATGCGATGTTAGGTCACGGTAGCGCTCTTATATTAGCCTTTGC
Organism: Atlanticothrix silvestris CENA357; assembly: GCF_016056295.1. Classification (GTDB taxonomy): domain Bacteria; phylum Cyanobacteriota; class Cyanobacteriia; order Cyanobacteriales; family Nostocaceae; genus Atlanticothrix; species Atlanticothrix silvestris. Next base: position 113,303 of record NZ_JAECZB010000094.1, on the reverse strand, counting down.
CTTTCCAGTTTTTACGCGGGTGCATTTACAGCATCATGCCCATGTTAACCATCCTGAAGATGACCCAGATCATTACGTCTCTACAGGCGGGCCATTATGGTTGATTGCAGTCCGGTTTTTGTACCACGAAGTGTTTTTCTTTCAGCGGCAACTATGGCGTAAATATGAGCTATTGGAATGGTTCCTTAGCCGCTTAATTGTCGGTGTAATTGTTTATATCTCGGTTCAATATCATTTTTTAGGATATTTGCTCAACTTTTGGTTTATCCCAGCATTTTTGGTGGGCATAGCACTGGGATTATTCTTTGATTATCTACCACATCGTCCCTTTGTAGAGCGCGATCGCTGGAAAAATGCTCGCGTTTACCCTAACCCAATCCTAAATATCCTGATTATGGGGCAAAACTACCACTTAATTCATCATTTGTGGCCTTCTATCCCCTGGTATAACTACCAGCCTGCATATTATGTCATGAAGCCACTTTTAGATGAAAAAGGATGTTATCAAACTTCAGGATTATTGCAAAGAAAGGACTTTTTTGAATTTGTTTATGACATTTTTTTAGGAATTAGATTTCACCACAATCACCCATCTAAAAACTAGCAAAATGTATGTGGCAATAAATTTGCCGCTAGTGAAAAAAGCGGCAAATTTATTATCATTATTACGGTAATTATATTAATTGTGATACATAATACTTCCCTGTACAACTAATAAATATTGCTCAGCATTGTTTTGTAAAAAAATCAAACTTTTTATGGAACCATCAGAATCTAAACTAAACCAACCTAAATCAAAATTAGAAAGTGCTAGCACATTGATTAAACGCTTTAGTGCTGGGGCAGTAATTGGACTGATAATTGCTGTAATACAATGGGGCAGTTATACTTATTTTTTTGATTCGATACCGTTAAATAAAGGCGTTATCTTCTGTTTAGGACTGACAATCATCTGCGGATTGATGACACTCAAATGGGGTTACAAAATATTGGAGTCCTTGTTGCAGTTATTGGAGTAATTTCCTTTTCAGGGCTATACTAACCGTTTGTGCGAGTACACTATCATTTATTTGAGAATAGCTTAACGGGATTTTTTGAATAGTTGAATTTGCCAACTTTCTACTTTAGGAGTAGGAGAAATTACCTGCATAGACCAATAACTCAAAACCATTAGAAATAGTCCAGATACAGCGCCTACCATTAAACCAATTAGTAAAGCAGATTTGCGCGGAAAAATAGTAATAGTAGTATTGTTAGTTTGTTGAACTGCAAGTGATGATGCTTTTTCTTTAAAAACTTTATTAGTATCGTGTTTCAATAAAGGAGTTTGAGGGACTGTCATCACACTTACTGCTGGAGAATTAGAAGATAATTCTTGTTTTGGTGGGTAGAGATTGTTGGGTGGTAACGATTCCTCTGGTAGGGTAATATCACTGTTTTGATTGTCTAGCAGTGGTGCTGATGTCTTACTTCCTAAAATTTCGTTAGTGTCTTGCCCAGGTGAAAGGAGCTGAGACCATAAGATGGTAGGGTCATTAGGGTCTAACTCCTGTACTGGTGGGTAAAGATTAGTAAGTGGCAATAACGCTTCTGAAGCTTCTTTTGCTGAGTGATATCGGTCTTGAAAATGGTATCGCACCATTTTGTTGAGTACCGCAGCTAGCTCAGCACTTACTTGTGCGCGGTCTTGCCAGATAATCTCACCTGTATTAGCATCTTCTGGTAGTTGTGTCGGATGTACTCCTGTTAGAGCTTGAATGCCAATCATGCCTAGAGCATAAATATCACTATTAGGGCGTGGTTTGCCTCGTTGTTGCTCATTAGGCATATAGCCTGGTGTACCAATAGCGATCGTAGTATGTTGCTCTATAGGTAGAAAAATTGAAGTCTCTCCTTGACCTCTGACCAATTCATCCCAAATTGGCTTGACAGCACCAAAGTCAATAAGTATTAACCGATTATCCTGTTTTCGTCTAATAATATTATTTGGTTTGACATCTCTATGGATCAGCCCTTGAGCGTGAACAAAATTCAAGATGCCCAAAATTTCTTGCAGTAGTTGAAAAACTTTACGTTCAGACCAGCAGTAGCCAGGCGAGAGTTCAACACTGAGGGGATGCCCTTCAATAAACTCTTGCACTAAATAAAACTCAAGATTGTCTTCAAAGGAAGCTAAAACATGGGGAACCAAGTCATAATTGGTCAATTTTTTGAGCGCTTCTACTTCTCGCGTGAATAATCGCCTACGTATTTCTACTGGTATACAATATCTACTGCTAGGTAAGAAATGTTTTACTACACGAGTCGGATGAGAGGGAAGATCAGTGTCTTGAACCATGTAGGTTTGACAAAATGCGCCTTGACCCAAGACTTGAACAACCTGATAACGCTCCCCTAGTAACTTGCTGCTTAACATGTTACACCGTCCCTGACGACTGTGTTAAGTAATTTTACTTAAAAAATATTTATTTATAAGAATTAATATATATTTCTTACTAAGGAAACTAACCGTAAATTCCCAGAGGCCTGAATTTGAACTTCATAGAAACTTCATAAAGTCTTTATTTTAGCACTTTGAAAAGTTTGGACATGAGGAGAAATAATCAGTAAATCAGGAATTTACGCTAAGTAATTTTTTTATCTTAATTCAAGACAAAATAAATCACTGGAAGAAATAACAATGACTAATGATACCAGAAGAAGCATACCACTAAGTCATGATGCTAAACAACTGATTAGAGGGCTAATTATTGGTAAAGTACTTACATTGGCAGTCGTAGGCGGGCTGTGGTGGTTATGGCTGAAACCTCGCTTCCAAGTAGCTCAAGACACTTCCTCTGGTCAAAGTGCAACAAACACTTCTACAAACACCTCTTCTGATCTTGCAATCTCAACCTTTCAAACTGTAACAGATGTGCCTAGTGGCTCATTCAATTATGGTGGAAGTACAGCCTGGGCACCCATTAGACAACTCGTAGATTCTCAAATTCAGCTGACTCGTCCAGAGTTTCAGTTGCGCTACGTAAATCCCGTTAATAGTAGCCCTGGTAACGGCTCAGGTATTCGCATGTTGCTCGACGGCAAATTAGACTTTGCTCAGTCTTCCCGTCCCCTAACAGCCGCAGAAAAAGATATAGCTCGGCAGCGAGGTTTTACCCTGGAGCAACGTCAAGTTGGCATTGATGCCATAGCAGTAGTAGTCAACCCAGCACTAAAAGTTCCTGGTTTAACTGTTGAACAGTTACAGCAGATTTATTTAGGGCAAATAACTAACTGGAAACAGGTGGGCGGCCCAGACCTCGCTATTACCGCCTTTTCTCAGCATCCAGAAAATGCAGACGCGCTATTAATTTCTGGCAAAGAGGTTTTAGAGAAGCAAGCCCTTGGCTCTAAGGTGCAATATGTCTACTCGACAACTGAGGCTCTGCGCCGCGTGAACCAAACTCCTGGCGGTCTGTATTACGCTTCTGCTCGTGGAGTAGTGCATCAATGTATGGTCAAGCCTATACCATTGGGTATTACTTCCACACAGCTAATTCCCCCGTATCAAGAGCCTTTCGTACCATCAAATCAGTGTCCGCAAAATCGCAATCAGCTCAACACAGAAGTGATCAAGAATGGTAGTTATCCCATTACTACAAGACTGTTTGTGATTATTAAGCAAAATCAAGGACAGGAGCAGCAAGCTGGAGAAGCTTATGCCAGACTTTTAGAGACTTACCAGGGTCAAAGGGTAATTAAGCAAGTTGGGTTTGTCCCAGAAAGAAGTGAGAAGTCGCTAGCTTCAAGTCAACAGAAATGAACGGGAACTATTAAGAGTTCCCCATTCCTTGTTCTATTAGACGCGATTTATCGCGTCTCTACATGAGCGATAAATTGCATCTCTACATGAGGCTTTTTAGCTTAACTAAACGGAATTGCACTACGTCCTTGTACAAATCCCCTGATTTTAATTATGGGGATTTCCTTGTTGCCTGTTACCTTTTAAATTACTAATATTTTTAGTCAGCACTCTTTACTCTTTCAAACAAAGCGCGATAAACTAATTCACCCTTTTTTTGAGTATTTATCTCACGTTCTGTAGGAACTGGTAAAGGATTTTTATCTAGCCATTCTTGTGTACCAATTTTTTGAAAAGCTGGATTATCAGCAAAGCGATCGCGCATTTCTACTGCGATAAACTCCATATCTGACTGCAAAAGTACAATACCTCCAACTGCCAGATAATTGGCTAATTCTTCTACTAATTCTGGTTGCACTACACGGCGTTTAGCATGGCGGTTTTTAAACCAAGGATCTGGAAATTGAATGGTGACACGCTGTAAAGTTCCTTTAGGAAGTGAAGATAGAAGTGATAGCAATGAGTTATTGACATTGCAAAATAAATAGTGGAGGTTTGTTAAACTTGACTCACCACGTAACTTATTTGCTTCAATTACAAGTGGTTCTCGGATTTCTAAACCAAGAAAATTCCAATTGGTTTCTATCTTAGCCATATTCAACAAAAACTGTCCCTTAGCGCAGCCAATATCTAGATGTAGGGGTTGGTTTGGCTTCGCATAAATTTTTCCCCACTCCAGAGGACTCGCTGGTGTTTGATACTTTTGGGCAAGTGGATTAACATGTTGACGGACTCGGACAGGTGCCAAAGGTGATACTCCTTATAAGTGACAAAAATTAATGGTAATTTTAAGATAATCAGCAAATGATATATCGATAGAAGAACGAATTATATAATAATTTAATATATAATTTAAAGTAGGCTTGCGTATAATAACTACATTCAATAATTAATTATTAACTAATAGTGAGTAACTTCTGATAAGAAAATTACCAATAAATTTGCTTAATCATCTTTTTTAGAGTATTGAAATATAGAGATTCTACTTCATATTTAGAATCAGTATTGAAGTTAATTATCATTGTGCTAGATATATTTATCTTAAATGTATATAAATATTAAGTATAAACATTCCGAGGCAGCTTGACAAAGTAAGGGTTATACTTTGTGGAAAAGAGCTTTTTTAAAATCTGTTTTTAGATTTATCTTGAAAATCAATGTCACTAAATTTCCGTTTTGCTGTAGTCAGCGATTTACACCTCACCCTTCCCCACACAATCTGGGATCATCCCAGTCGTTTTCATTTGGTAGAAGTTAGTATTTCTGCTTTTGAAAGTGTAATAGAGCATTTAACACAACTCGATTTAGATTTTCTCTTAATTCCAGGAGACTTAACTCAGCACGGTGAACCAGATAATCATACTTGGTTACAAAAACGATTAGCACAGCTACCTTTCCCAGTCTATGTTGTTCCTGGAAATCATGATGTTCCTGTTTTGATAGCAAATCAGCAATCAATTGCTTTTGCAGATTTTCCCTACTATTACAGTAAGTTTGGCTATGACGATCCACAGCAAATTTACTATACTCATCAGTTACTGCCGGGAGTCAGACTAATTGGTTTGAATTCTAACTTTTTTAATGAGCAGGGCGAGCAAGTAGGGCGCTTAGATGTCAAACAGCTAAATTGGTTAGAAGAGGTGCTAGCAGAGGCTACTGATGAATTAGTACTAGTAATGGTGCATCACAATGTTGTTGAGCATATACCTCAGCAATCGCGCCATCCTATAGGAAATCGCTATATGTTGGAAAATGCGCCTGAACTTTTGCAATTGCTACAGCATTATGGAGTCAGACTAGTTTTTACAGGACATTTGCACGTTCAGGATGTGGCTTGTTCACAAGGAGTATATGATATTACCACTGGTTCTTTAGTCAGCTATCCTCATCCTTACCGTGTTTTAGAGTTTCATCAAGATAACCACGGTAGAGAATGGTTGCAAATTTTATCTCATCGCGTGGAATCAGTACCTAATTTTCCTAATTTGCAACAGTTATCGCGTCAGTGGATGGGCGATCGCTCTTTCCCTTTTTTAGTCAAGCTATTAACTCAGCACCCTTTAAATCTACCATTGTCCCAGGCAGAAGAATTAGCTCCTAGTTTGCGCGACTTTTGGGCAACTATTGCTGATGGAGATGCTTTAGTTGACTACCCCGAATTTCCCCAAAAAGTGCGCCGTTATATGCAGACTTATGGTGCGATCGCAAATAGTGGCACACCTACTTTGATTGATAACAATAGCACTCTGCTGTTAAACAGGAGTTAGGAGTTATTTCCTAATTCAGCATTAATTTGGCGGCAAATCCCAAATACTGAAGTGTAGCCATGTATAAACGTACTGCCACCCACAGGGCCAATTTCTCCACCACAAAAAAAGCCACCTATGGGGATATCTTGGACATATCGGCTAAATAGCTCAGAATCAAAATTGGGTTTGCCGTACAGTCCTTCACCACGTCCTACACAAGAAAACATTAAAGCAGCGGCGGCAGAAGGTTCAGTGGTTTGTTGATCTTGATACTGTTCTAAAAGTAATTCCAAATCTTCGGCGGAAGCTTGGGCATCGCGCAAGTGGAATTGCAGGCGTTGACCAGGACGAACAACATCGCCAATAGCGATCGCCCCTGCTGTAGGATCTACCCCCAGGATGCTACGAATTAAGAAGTCTCCCTGCTGTAAAGCACGTTTAAATTCATCCATTGCTACACCTACAAACAGAGAATGCTGTGCTAAAACTCGCTCTTGTTCACTCAGGCTAGAGATCAAATCTCGCAACACCATTAGCGGTACTTTCTCATCTAGTTCCAAGATGATATTGCGTTCAGCTTTGGTGATTTGCATGGGTTGACCGATTGGTCGGCATCCTTGAGCCACAATTGTTTCTAAAACAATATTGCCAGTCAAAGCCAAGCCTACTGTTCCCTCACGATGCAAGCGATCGTTACAAAATAAAGCAGTCCGACCACCAAAGCCCCCAGCACTAGCCTGTCCCCCCACAATCACCGAGCCAGGATAAGCAAAATCTAACCCTTGTAATAGTTCATTGATTCCTGAAGAAAAGGCACTAGAAAGCAAAATGAACTGGGGTATCGGTGAGGGTGGTACACCGATTAAATCGATCCAAGCATCTGGCGAACTATCTAAATCAGGTAATTCTTCGGCAACAACATGAAAAACTTGCACATTTACCCCTGGTAGGTGAGCTAAGGTTAGGCTGATGGCCGCTTCTGCTTCCAGTTCTTGAGTTTCTCCTTTAGCTGTAGTACCAATCACACCACCACCACTACATCCAATGATTACAGGTACCGAAAGCTGTTCAGCCAACAAGGGTAAAAGCCGGGAATACTCACTTGCAAAAGCAGACGAAATGAATAGCAGTCCTAGATCCGCAGGTGCTGTTAACGACGAGACAGCCCTTTGTACTACATCTGCTATAGCTGCTTCCAAAGAAGGACGGGTTGACAGGGCATTTGCCCACTGCATTTGGTCTGCCATGAGTTTTGGGCTTTTTTCTATTATTGGCTAGTAGTTTTCGATTTTTTATTTGGGGAAGAGTCAAATCCTCGCAATAGATTGGTGCCAGCCTTATTGTATCTTTCCTCAGTAACTGCTCTATCTTAGGAAGCTAGGGTTGTCATTTGTTACTACATGCACTAAATATAATGTATAGTTACGCTTTCGTAGTATTTACTCTATAAAATCTTAAAAGATCAACAAAAATTACAGTATAGATGCAGCAAGTTGCTGTAATAGTAATCGATACATCAGTCTACGACATTAACTGAATCAGCTAATTGGGTAGAATGGTGAATGACAAAACAAAAAACAGCAATTTTTGTAACTTTTCTATACTGGTATTGACACCACACAACGAGATTTAATCTATGAGCGACATCCAAGAAAAAATCCAAGAAGAAGTTGAACAAGCTCGTACTGTCTGTGATACATCAGGTAGCAATTCACCTGAGTGTGCTGCGGCTTGGGATGCAGTTGAAGAAATGCAAGCTGAAGCCTCCCACCAGCGCCAAAACAAGCCCAAAAACTCCTTAGAACAGTACTGTGATGAAAATCCCGAAGCAGCTGAGTGCCGGGTTTACGATGATTAGAAATTAAATTGGTGAATTTTCTTTTCGCCTGACACGCAAGCAACCAGAATCTAATTACTGATATCTTGTACTTTCACGCTACTCATGTAGCAAATCTCAATTCGCCCCTCCTTTAGATCATCTTTGTTCCTACTCAGAAAAACAAGATGACTAAAATATAGACTGGGTAAGGTCTAGGATGCAGTTTTTGAGGATTTACCCTCCTCAAAAGCAACCCCTAACTCTTAAAAAATTGAGGTTTGTCTAGGCGTGCTAGCTCATAGCTTTTGGGCAAGTTCCGTAACTCTCCCACTTCTGCTATAAGTTTGTGCAAGATTTTTAGCTTAAGGATCTGTGAGTTGCTTGTTTTTTTTTCAATTTAAAGATGAGGTTAACTTTAAAACAAAGGATGAAGTATTACAATTTTCATCCTTGATACTAAATCCTAGACAAGAGCTGTGAATTAGGTATATTGGTGTTAATTTCAGCCAAAACCCTTTTAAAACCACATTGACAGATTCAATCTGAAAATGTAGGCAAAAGCTAGCAGTGCATAATGGGTATTTCCAGTTGAATACTGGGAAAAAGGCAATCTGAATGCAAATTTTGTATTTATTCTTTAGACAAAAGTTATGGAAGTTTGGTTTCGCCCTTATGTTTGGATTGACTACCGACTGGCGGTGTTATTTATGGTGGTTATTCCCCTCATTCTCTTGATTTGGGCATTTGTGCAAAAAGTAGAAAGCATACAACGCTTGTTAACAATTTACTGGCGAGTATCCAGTCTGCTGGCCATTACGATTTACTTGATGATTGCTCAGTATCCAGTTAGCTTTATCTCTGGGTTAATGGCAAATATCTTGATTCCGATTTCACTATGGTTTTGGGTGGATCTCAACGATGAAATTGATTATCAGCCTAGTGGACTTTTGAAGCTGATTTTCACCTCTTGGCGCTGGGCTATGACAGTTTATTGTATTTTGGGGGCGATCGCCTTCGTGCCTTTTGTGGTTTGTGCCTTGTCTGAAACTGCCATAAAAACCCCCTATTGTCGCGTCTGGTTTGAGGCTCCCTTACTCTTTAAAGAGTATTTCCACTACAATAGCAAGCCTGCTTTTCTCGGCTTTCTGGGCATAATTAGTTTAATCATTTATGTTGCTTACTTAAGCTACTTTATCTTAATTAAGCTCGGCAAGCAGGGACGCTCAGCTACACAACAGTAGATGGTAGAGTTCTTCATAATGAACAATTCCATTGGCAAGCGACTGGAACAATACACTACTAAACGCCCACAAGAAGTTTTACTTGTAACGGTAGAAATTGCTGATAAGCAAGACCAAGTTGTAATTTTCAAAGGCTTTTCTAGTTCTTTGATGCACCCAACTGCATTTGACCCAGATGTGCCGGTCATACCAGACGAGGCAATAATTATCAGTGTTGACCGCGTTGCGAGTCCTTACAATCCTGAAGCACCACATTATATTCAACAAGGACTAACTTGGGAAAATATGCAAGCTTTATTGTTAGAAGTGGGAATCTAGTTAATAGACATATCCAGAAATTAGGTATCAGCCCAAACTGTATAAAGGTTTTAGGTTCAACAATGATCCAGCTTTTATTCTCCGTGAAAGGCTAAATCATATAAATTTAGAAAGCATTACTACTTTGGGTTCTCCTTTATTATTTCTCAAGCAAATGTTAGATATTGACTTCTCTGTAGTAAACCATACCTTTGAAAAAAACTATAGAAAAGATTCTGCTATATCATATAGATTAAGGTGGGTAAATGTAATTCATTCATCTGATTTGATAGCTTATCCTCTTAAATTCGCTATAGAAGATGAAATTAGTCCTAAATTACTGTTTTTTGATCAATATGTTTGGCAATATGCCAATGGAACTGAGAAGACATTAAGAAATTTTGGGCAATCAGATTTGGCAATGGTTGTTGCAGCCGAAGATGCTCACTCTTCGTACTTTTGTGACAACCTTGATGGTGCTATTACAGCAAGGATCATTGGATATAATTTATTAGGGGAAATAAAAAAACTTTCAACAAAGATGTGTAAGTCGAACATAAATTGCTACAGTTTACGGCTCACATATCTCGCTATAATTCTTCTTAAACTTTAACTTGCCGTATATTCCTATGACCTCCCAGCAACTTGAAGAACAATCTCAACAATTAGAAGCGCGAGTCGCAACTTTGGAGACAGAACTAGTACAAATGAAAAAAATGTTGTCTGGGTTTCTCCAAAACCAAAACCCTTGGTGGTTGAAAGTTGCGGGTAGCTTTGAAAACGATCCTACCTTTGATGAAGCGGTTCGCCTTGGACAAGAGTGGCGTAAGTCTGCTGAGTAGGTTGCTACTACTTTAAAATGTATATTCTGGACACCGATCATCTCAGCTTTATCCAGCGTAATTCAGAAGAAGGAAAGCGAGTTTTGACAAAGCTGGCAACCGTTGAAGAGCTTGAAGTTGCAGTGACTGTGATTACCTACGAAGAGCAAATCAGAGGTCGGCTCAATGTTCTATCTAGGGCGAAAATGCTAGATGAACAAGTCTTTGCATATCAAGGACTACAACAACTTGCATTGGACTACCAATCAATCAGAATTATCCCGTTTAGCCGTATAGCTGCTCTGGAGCATCAACGCTTACGAAAAGCCTATTCCCGTCTGGGAAATATGGATCTGAAAATTGCTGCAATCTCGTTAACCAACAACACAATCTTACTCACCCGTAATGAATCAGATTTTGGAAAAATCGTAGAATTGCGGACAGAAGACTGGTCGATAGTATAAATAAATTAAATTTATAAAATGTCCCGTTCTGGATACACTCTCCCCGTTTTTGCCTGTGCTTCTGCTGTTGCAGCATTACACTGGTTGCGCCATAGCCAACCCCTAGAAGTTGTATCTGTAGATTTGATTGAACCAGCACAAATAGTAGAAATCCCAATCGAACAGGTAGCGGGACTATCTAAAAATTCAGCTTTGGCAATTACCCGTAGTGATCCAGGTGATAATCTCGACCTGACTAAAAATACACCAATTTGGGCATTGGTGGAATGGAGAAAAGAACCAGGGGAAGCAGTAATTATTCAAGGAGGAGAAGGAATTGGTAAGCAATTAAATGCTGAGGGAAAAGCAGCGATTTATGCTTATGCTCAGAGGTTGCTAAAAGAAAACTTGTGCCTGATGCTAGCAGCAGGAGAAAAAATCACTGTTACGATTATTTTACCAGAAGGGCGATCGCTTGCTGTTCGTACTTCTAATTCTGCCTTTGGCGTTGTGGAAGGACTTTCTTTGTTGGGGACAACGGGTATTTCTCAACCGTTGAGTACACCAGATCAGTTAGACGCTTTTCGTAGCGAATTGCAACACAAAGCCAGCCGTTTTGAGAGTTTAGTCTTCTGTATTGGGGAAAATGGCTTAGATTTAGCGCGGAAACTCGGTATTAATTCTGAGCAATTGGTAAAAACTGCTAACTGGTTAGGGCCAATGTTAGTAGAAGCTGATGCTCTCGACGTTAAGGAAATCTTATTGTTTGGCTATCACGGCAAATTGTTAAAATTAGCTGGAGGAATTTTTCACACCCATCATCACCTGGCTGATGGTCGTCGAGAGATTCTGGCTGCACATTGCGCCTTAGTTAATTTAAATTCAGCAGATATTCAAGCAGTCTTTCATAGTGCCACAGCTGAAGCTGCATTAACATACTTACGATCGCTAGATGCAAAAACTGGCAGTAATTGGGTAAATCAAGTTTATAACGCGATCGCCCAAGCCATCGATACTCGCTCCCAAGAATACATTCAAAGCCATAACACCAGAGGCACAGCAGCGACAATCTGCGGTTCTATTCTCTTTGATCGCGATCGCAAAATTATCGTGAAGAGCAAAACTGCCTGCATCCTGATCGAAAAATTATGTTAACTTATTATGAATAATCATAAATAATCCCAATACATATCTTTTTCGGTAGCCACTTTAATATTAAGTTATTCTTTCTAATACCATGTCAGATTAATTGGCTAAGCAAACGCCCTCTATCCCGCGTTTGTAGGGGATTTCCTTACCATTTACTAGCACAACCAGGCAGCTAAGTGGTATTTATTTAGACCATAGAGCAACTATCTACCTTACATCCAAACTCCCCCGATCATGAATACAGCGGTGACTCTACTAACCGAACAAGCTCCTCAAACACTTGAACCTTTGGGGCGGCTTGATCGTCAAATGATTGTGATTCTAGACTTCGGCTCTCAGTATTCTGAATTGATTGCCCGCCGCATTCGCGAAACTCAAGTATACTCTGAAGTTCTGTCTTATCGCACTACATCTGAGCATTTACGGCAACTAAATCCTAAAGGCATCATCTTCTCCGGTGGGCCAAACTCGGTTTATAGTGATCACGCTCCCCATTGTGACCCAGAAATCTGGAATTTGGGAATACCTATTTTGGGTGTATGCTACGGGATGCAGCTCATGGTCAGCCAACTCGGCGGGGAAGTAGCCAAAGCTGACCGAGGTGAATACGGTAAGGCATCATTGTATATTGATGATCCCACAGACTTGCTGACTAACGTCGAAGATGGCACCACCATGTGGATGAGTCATGGAGACTCTGTAACTCAAATGCCGCCAGGATTTGAATTGCTAGCTCATACAGAGAATACTCCTTGCGCTGCCGTTGCTGACCATGAAAGGAAACTTTACGGCGTGCAGTTTCATCCAGAAGTGGTGCATTCTGTTGGCGGTCTAGCTTTAATCCGCAACTTTGTTTATCATATCTGCGACTGTGAGCCAACTTGGACAACAGCGGCTTTTGTCGAAGAAGCAATTCGGGAAATTCGCGCCAGAGTTGGGGAAAAGCGGGTACTTTTGGCTCTTTCTGGGGGTGTTGATTCTTCTACCCTAGCCTTTTTACTGTATAAAGCGATCGGGGATCAACTGACTTGTGTATTTATCGATCAAGGCTTTATGCGGAAATTAGAGCCAGAAAGATTATTGAAACTTTTCCAAGAACAGTTTCACATTCCGGTAGAGTATGTCAATGCTCGCGATCGCTTCTTAGCTCAGGTTGATGGTATTACAGATCCTGAAGAAAAACGCCGTCGCATTGGTCACGAATTCATTCGCGTCTTTGAAGAAACATCTAAACGCCTTGGCCACTTTGACTATCTCGCTCAAGGTACTCTTTATCCAGATGTGATTGAATCTGCTGACACCAACGTTGATCCCCAAACTGGTGAACGGGTAGCAGTGAAAATCAAGAGTCATCACAATGTTGGTGGATTGCCTAAAGACCTACGTTTTAAATTAGTGGAACCTCTGCGGAAACTTTTTAAAGATGAAGTCCGCAAAGTTGGGCGATCAATTGGTTTGCCAGAAGAAATTGTCCAACGGCAACCTTTCCCTGGCCCTGGTTTGGCGATTCGCATTTTGGGCGAAGTTACAGCTGAACGGTTGAACATTTTACGCGATGCCGATTTGATTGTGCGGCAAGAAATTAATCAACGGGGCTTGTACCACGATTTTTGGCAAGCATTTGCTGTATTACTACCAATTCGCAGTGTCGGCGTTATGGGCGATCAACGTACCTACGCCTATCCAATCGTCTTGCGGATTGTCAAGAGCGAAGATGGTATGACTGCTGATTGGGCGCGAGTTCCCTACGATGTTCTAGAAGCAATTTCTACTCGAATAGTCAATGAAGTCAAAGGTGTTAACCGTGTGGTTTATGACATTACCTCTAAGCCGCCTGGAACCATTGAGTGGGAATAATTAAGTTAGGAGTTATGAGTTAACTTAAAGCTCATAACTCCTTTCTTTGCTTCTTGTAGAATTTGAATTGATGTATCTTGTTTAGCAACGTGCAAAATTTAAGTACTGCTTTCAAGAATTTTCCGCAACTCACGACCGAAAATTTAATTTTGCGGGAAACAAAATTAGCTGATGCACCAGCAGTTTTTCAGGTCTTTGCAGACGATGAAGTAACTAAATATCACGATTTAGAAACCGCTACCCATATAGAGCAAGCTCAGTTTCTGATCGAACGCCGTGCAGAGCGATTTAAGAATCAACAAGGTATCCGTTGGGGAATAGCTACGAAAGAAAATAATGTGATCATCGGTTCCTGTGGCTACAGCATTAAAAGCATTAAAAATTGCTTTCAAGCAGAAATTGGATACGAACTGGCAAGGGAGTATTGGAGAAAGGGCTTAATGACAGAAGCCTTAAGAGCGATTATTCAATGGGGTTTTCAGCAATTGGATTTAAACCGAATTGAAGCATTTGTCATGCTAGAAAATACCGCCTCGATTAAATTATTAGGAAATTTGGGATTTGTAGAGGAAGGACTTTTGAGAGAATATGGATTTTGGAAAGGAAAATTCCATGATTTGAAGATATTTTCTTTATTAAGAAGAGATTATGAGAATTATTTTTAACTGAATTGCTGAGACACTAATAGTAGGGTGGAGATATTACTAAGCTGATGCGCGCCTAAATTGTGTAAACACTCTTTACGGTCGTTAACTGTTAACTGTTGACGGTTAACGGTTAACGGTTATCAGTCATCAGCCTTCATGTAAATGTTCAAGTTAAATGCGTAAGAGTTTACAACGGTATTTTGATAATAAAAGTAGCTCCTTGTCCTTCACCGGGGCTAGTAGCTTGAATAATACCACCATGTAATTCGACTAAATGAAAGGCGATCGCTAAACCTAATCCTAAACCACCTTGTTTGTGAGTACTATTTCCCTGACGATAGCGTTCAAAAACGTATGGCAGAAACTCTGATTTGATGCCTATACCTGTGTCACTCACTGTAATTTGGGCATCAGCACCACTTTGAAATAATCTGACTTCTACTCGTCCCTCTGGTGGGGTAAATTTAATAGCGTTAGAGATTAAATTATCTAAAACTTGCAGTAGGCGATTGATATCGCCAGTAATAGGTGGTATTGACTCGTCAAGGATGGATTCTAAACAAATATTTTTGGCCTTTGCAGATGGATAAGCAGTTTCAATAGCCACCCTCACAATATTAACTAGATTGATTTGGCTGAGTTCTAGCTGTAATTTGCCCTGCAGCATCCGGGAAATATTTAGCAAGTCTTCGAGGAGTTTTCCTTGAGACTTGGCACTGCGTTCAATGGTTTCTAGGGCGCGGGCAGTAGTGGCTGCATCTAATTGCCGAGTCCGCAGCAGCTCTGTCCAGCCGAGAATAGCATGTAGTGGCGATCGCAAATCATGAGATACCATAGCCACAAACTCATCTTTAGTCTGGTTAGCGGCTTCAGCTTCCGCGCGGGCGGCTTGCTCTAACTCCAACAGCCGATTGCGTTCATGCAGTGCAGCTTGCTGTTCGCTAATATCTGTTGTACTGCCAACTACCCTAACCACCCGCCCGTTGATATCGCGCGTCATCACTCCTTGATCTAGTATATACAAATAATGATTATCTTTGTGACGTACTCGATACTCAGCGGCGTAGTGATTTTGATGAGCAGAAAGATTATGGAAGTGATTACCTAAACGCTCTCTATCGTCAGGATGAACTAAATCTTTCCACCATTCATGAGTCGTTTCTGCTTCTTGGAGGGAGTAGCCCAAAATTCTAGTTAGTCCCTCAGTTCTATCAACGATATTTTTTTCTAGATCCCAGTCATAGATAAGACAATTAACCGCCGCTGCTGCTAGTTGAAAACGTTCGTTGCTTAAGCGTAGTTGTTCCTCTATCTGTTTGCGTTGGGTAATATCAAAGGTTGTACCAACAATCTGGTGCGGCGAACCGTCAGCCTTCCTGGTGAATACAGTATCTCGACTACAAAACCAGCGCCACTCACCATTAGCATGTCGCATCCTATACTCATTTTCAAGAATTTCACCATCTCGAAATGAGTCAAATCGTTTGTACATCTCCAAAAATTCTGTTAAGTCGTCAGGATGCATTACATTAAACAGGAACTCTGTTCCCATTTCCTGAATTTGTTGGGGAGTATAGCCAAGCAGTTCAGTAACTTGACTATTAATATAAACATTGCGCTGTTCAACCAAATCGTGAACATATAAAATCCCTGGAGTTGTTTCGGCTATGCGTTCGATAAATTGCTGACTCTCCCGCAATCGCTCCTCGGCTTGCTTTTTTTCAGTCACATCTCGCCAGGAAGCGACTAGGCCATCTCCCATTTTGGTAACGCGAATATCAAAAGCTTTGCTTAACTGCTGCTTGCCACACATACATGTGTAAATGAGGGATTCTTTGATTAATGGTTTGCCTGTTTCTATAACTTGGCAATACTCATCAAACAAACCACTTTCTTGATAAGCAGGTAAAATTTGGCATAATCCTTGACCTAAATGCTTTTCTTTGGTCAATTGATGACATTCGCAAGCAGCAGCATTCACATAATCAATGCGAAAGTCTACTATTTCCCCCGTGTGATTTCGCATAGCTGAGTAAATGCCAAAACAGTCCAGCATATTCTCAATTGAGGTACGGAAACGTTCTTCACTCTTTTGCAGTTCTTGACGTAGCTGAGTATTTTTGATAGCTGAGTGAATAGTAGAAAGCAAACGCTCGGCTGTTGTTTGTCCTTTAACTAAATAGTCTTGGACACCAATTTTCATGGCTTGGACAGCTACGGCTTCGTTGCCATATCCTGTTAACATGATCACCGCTGGCATAGCTACTTGAGACTGCTGTTTTAAGTCTGTCAAAAATTCCAGCCCATCCATATCTGGCAATAAAAAATCTAATAAAATGCCATCAGGCTGAAACTGTCTACATAATGCCAACGCTCCTTCTCCCGATTCTTCTTCGAGAATTGTGTAGCTGTATTCTTGATCTTGCAGCAGATAACGACGATAAACCTGGCGGTCTTCGGGAGAATCATCGATGATTAAAATGGTTAGCGGTTGTGCCATGACTACTTGCTAACAGCATCAGGGAGAATCGCAATATCTAGCCAATAAGTAATGAAGGTTTGAATAGTTTGTATTAATCTATTTATGTCGATTGGTTTTAGGATATAACTAACAGCACAGTGTCGGTAACATATTTCAATATCTTTAGGGTTAGAAGAAGTAGTAAATACAATTACAGGAATGCTTTTCAAGTTTTTATCCTGTTTGATTTGCTCTAAAACTTCCCGTCCATCGGTTCCTGGTAAATTGAGGTCGAGCAAAATAATTGAGGGACGAGGTGCTGTTTGGGGATCTTGATAAGAGCCAGTGCGGTAGAGGAAGTCTAATGCTTCATCGCCATCGGTGCAGCGAAAGACAGCACTGGCAACGTCTTGTCGGTGCATAACTCGACATAAAGCTTCAAAATCTTCATCGCTGTCTTCAATTACCAGCAAAGTTTGGGCGATATTACCAATCATCGGTTTAGTAGACATTGCGGCTACTATTTAACAACTGTAAGAGCATTGAGCATCAGAAAACAAAGTTGAGTTTAATTGTGCCCAATTATTTATCTTTTGTTTATTGGCGGTTAATCATGGTTTTTTTGATATTTTCAATGGAGTCTAGTCTACTTCCTGCAACGTGAAATAGAAGGTACTACCTTCACCGTAGATTGATTCCACCCAAATTTTACCTCCATGTCGCTCCACAATTTTTTTGGTGATGGTCAATCCTGCCCCAGTTCCGCCGCCATATTTGCTTGGCCCATGCAGTCGCTTGAAAATGCGGAAAATCGCCTCAAAGTGCTTTTCCCGAATGCCAATACCATTATCTCGCACGTAGAATATCACTGGTGGATGTGGCTGGTCAAGATAACCAATTTCAATCCATTTTATGGCTTTATCGTTGTATTTAATAGCGTTGGCAATTAGATTGTTGAAGACTTCGCCTACTTGGATGCGATCGCAATAAACTGTTGGTAACGGTCTAGGAATGCGAATTTCTACCTGCATCTCTTCAATTCGGGCGCTCAACAAATCTAAATTGCGATGAACAACACTATTAAGATCAGTATGCTGCATTGAAAGATCCACTCTGCCCAAGCGCGAAAAATACAGCAACGAATCAATTAAATCTTCCATGCGCTGGGTGAGACGAATTAGAGTTTTGAGCTTTTCCTTCCCTTCATTGTTCAAGGTTTGACCATAGTCTTCAATGAGAAAATTGGAATAATTGTGAATACCACGTAGTGGTTCCTTCAAATCGTGAGAAGCAATGTAGGCAAAAGCATCTAATTCGTGATTACTACGTTCGAGTTCAAAATTTAACTGCGCTAGTTCATCTGCTTTCCGCAGTACCACGCCAATAATCGCACTTCTTAATTCCAGTGCTGCATTTACCTCACAGGATTTCCAAGGTCGTGACTTTAGCTGCACCGTTTCTTTCCACAACTCAAACGATTTACGGGGTGATAGGCGCAATCCCCCATTTGCTGTTAGTTCTACAGGTTTATGGGGGTTTCCGCCCCAATTAACAGTTCGCACCACCTCTGGACGAAACCACATAACATAGTTTTTTTGAGTTTTGGAAAAGGGAAACGTCATCAAACCGCTAGCTACATCTCGAAAATTTTCTGCCTGGGGATAAGCTTGTGAGAGTGCATCGGTGTAAAAAATATCTTCATGCTGGTTTTGATGAAGCCAGTCCACTAAATCTTGCATGTCCTGTTTTTCTGGAGTGTTACCAACGGTAAAATATTCTCCTGATAAACAGACTGCTGCTCCTTGAGCGTTCACAAGATTCAGGAGATTAGGTTTGTAGTTAATTAAACCCTCAATAAAGTTTTTTTCTGCCGACATAAATTCAACTAATTTACTATGGGCAGATTTCAATGTAATTTTATATTCGATGTCTTCACTATCTTCTTTAGTACCCAGTTCTAAAGATGTCATTTGTCCCAAAAATTCACAAGCATTGCGAATTTCATAAGGAACATATTTAGGTGATTGATGATGGCAAGCGATAAGCCCCCACAATTTTTTATTTTTAATAATAGAAATTGACATTGATGCCTTTACCCCCATATTATGCATGTACTCAACATGCAAAGGTGAGACACTCCGCAATACCGACATGCTTAAATCTAAAGGCTGCTCGGTCTCAGGGTTATTTGCAGGCACAACTGCCGCTGGTTGGTAACTAGCATCGGGTATTAGCCTCAGCCAATTACGGCTGTAGAGTTGTCGGGCTTGATTAGGAATATCAGAAGCAGGGTAGTGTAAACCTAAATAAGCAGTGAGATATTCTGGCTTTTCTTCAGCAATAACGATGCCATCCCAATTATCATCAAGTCGATAGATCATCACTCGATCAAAGCCAGTTATTTTTTTAACTTCTTTAGCCAGAATCTGACTAAGTTCTATGACAGTAGCCGCACCCTGCAACTTAGACATGGCCTGCTTGACTAGGTGATAAAATCTAAAATATGCGTTATCTTTTTCTGAAAATGCAGGTTCTAATTCTAAAATCAAAATTTGATGGGAGCGATGCACAATTCCATCAAAATGTATAGCTTGATCACCATATTTTATAGTAAACTCAATTGGATTAACAAATGAAAAATTTTCTTGAGATAAACAATCTTGCAAGAAATTAATTTGTTCAGGTTCAATCAACTTGTTTAAAGGTTGATTTAGCAAATTTTCGGGATGAATACCAAGGAGATTAAAGATATTATTACTAATTTGCAGAATAGTTAAATCTGTTTCTTTTAATGCTAAAAGGATACCATGTGGCTGAATTGAGCCAGGAATATGAATCGGCTCTCGATCGCAGTTTGTGAGGTCAACTTGGAAGGGAATGGTAATATCATTGTTACTGTTCACTTTTTAGTACCAATAATTACAAGTATGCCTGAGCTTCAGACAGCCTTTGAATTTATATAATCGTCAGGTTAATATACGTCTACAAGCATGTAACTCTTAGGTAATAAAGATGGACGCAAATAAAATTTTCGCATTAAATTACTATTTTTTGAAGTGAAATTGATAAATGTAATAAAACATAAACATATATAAAATTTACTTCAGACAATAATTAAAATGCGAGGGAATAATTAGCCAAAAAATGAAGTTCGGCTAGACAAACTGAGTTATTTTCTGATGAAAATTGGTGCGATCGCAGTAAAATTACCTTTGGTATAGTTACTGAGGATAAATCAACAGCTTCTTAGTTGTAATTCTCTATTTCCCAATATCAATGGAGACTCTATGCAACCTCATCTCCCTCTGGCAGGCTTAAACATTCTCGTAGTTGATGATGATGATGATAGCCGTTTTTACATCACTACCGTATTAGAAGCAGATGGAGCTACTGTTGTAGCGGTTGCATCAGCAGTAGATGCACTGGAAATATTACCAAAGTTGCAACCTGATGTCTTTATCTGTGATATTGCTATGCCTGGGGAAGATGGCTACACTTTGATTCGCAAAGTACGTTCACTCAAAAACGATAAAATTGGACAAGTCCCCGCAGTTGCTTTAACTGCTTATGGCGATAGTGAAGATCGTATCCGTGCCCTAGAAGCTGGTTTTCACACTCATGTTGCGAAACCAGTTGATCCAGGAGAATTAGTAGTGATTGTAGCAAATTTAGTTTCTTCTTGTGGGGTCTAAACCTTCCCAGAAACAACTACGGCAAGTATTGCCTCAAGTTTGCTGCTCAACTTTTGCTATTTCCAGCATGGTCTTTAAAACTGAATCTGGATTCAGACTAATAGAGTCGATTTCTTGTTCAACCAAAAACTGAGCAAATTCTGGGTAATCACTAGGTGCTTGTCCACAAATGCCAATTTTGCGATTACGCTTTTTCGCAGTTTTGATGACCATTTTCACCATTTGTTTGACTGCTGGACTGCGTTCATCAAATAACCGTGCCACTAATGCCGAATCTCTGTCTACCCCCAGTGTCAATTGAGTTAAGTCGTTGGAACCAATAGAGAATCCATCAAATACATCAGCAAACTCTTCAGCCATAATCACATTGCTGGGCAATTCACACATTACATAAACTTGTAAGTTATTGACACCTTGCTGTAAACCATTTTTTGTCATCTCTGCTAATACCAAACGCCCCTCATCAGGAGTCCGACAAAAGGGAATCATCGGGATAACATTAGTTAAACCCATTTCTTGCCTTACTCGTTTGATAGCCTCGCATTCGAGGGCAAAAGCTTCTCTATAGCCTTCGTCATAATAACGCGCCGCCCCCCGCCAGCCCAGCATCGGGTTTTCTTCGTCGGGTTCAAACTGTCGGCCACCTAGTAAATTCGCATATTCATTACTTTTAAAATCTGACATTCTCACAATCACTGATTTGGGATAAAAGGCCGCAGCAATTCTGCCTATGCCTTGGGCTAATTTATCCACAAAATATTGGGGTTTTTTCTCATAAAGTGCAGTAATATTAGCAACTTTAGCTTTGACAAATTCATCTTTTAATTCATCAAAATGAATCAATGCCATTGGATGAATTTGAATTTGGTTAGCGATAATAAACTCTGTCCGCGCCAAACCTACTCCATCGTTAGGAATGGCAGATAAGCTCAAAGCTTCTTGGGGATTACCAACATTCATTAAAATTTGAGTGCGGGTGCGGGGTAAGTCTTCTAAAGGAACTTCTTGAACTTCAAAGGGCAATAAACCTGCATAAGCCTTGCCTTCTTCCCCTTCAGCACAAGAAATCGTCACCTCTTGACCAGTTTTCAAGACATCCGTCGCATTACCGCATCCCACGATCGCAGGCACACCTAATTCTCGTGCAATAATTGCTGCATGGCAGGTGCGCCCACCAGCATTAGTCACAATTGCACTGGCACGTTTCATAATCGGTTCCCAGTCAGGGTCGGTTCTTTCTGTTACCAACACATCCCCAGGTTGGAACTGTTCAATTTTGCGTATATCTAAAATCAGGTGGACTTTGCCTTGACTAATTGCTTCCCCAATTGCACGTCCCGTCACCAAAGGTTTGGGAGTAGAGAGTGAATGAGATTTTTCCCCATTGCCGATTCCCCATTCCTTATTCCCCAACAACAGGCGATAACTACGCAGTATGTTTCCTGTTTTCTGCGACTGGACGGTTTCAGGACGTGCTTGCACTATAAATAGTTCATTGGTAATGCCATCTTTTGCCCATTCGATATCCATTGGGGTGTAAATACCGTGGGTTTGGGAATAATGGTCTTCAATTAAACATGCCCAATGTGCAAGTTGTAAAATCTCGTCATCATTGAGGGCAAATTTACGTTTATCTGCGGTTGATACAGAGACATTTTTGGTAAATTTCGAGCCATCATCATAGATCATTTTGAGTTCTTTGCTGCCCAATTTTTTATCGATAATTGGGCGAAAACCTGTTTTTAAAGTTGGTTTAAAAACACAGTATTCATCTGGGTTGACGGAACCTTGGACAACGTTTTCTCCTAAACCATAGGCGGCTGTAATCAGTGCAGCATCCTTAAAACCGGTTTCTGTATCGATGGAGAACATCACCCCAGAGGTTGCTAAATCTGAGCGCACCATTTTTTGCACACCTACAGTTAGGGCAATGCTAAAATGATCAAATCCCTTGGTTTGGCGATAAGAAATAGCGCGATCGGTAAATAGGGAAGCAAAACATTTATGACAAGCTGCTAAAACTCCTTCGACACCGACAACGTTGAGATAGGTTTCCTGTTGTCCGGCAAAACTAGCGTCGGGGAGGTCTTCGGCGGTAGCACTGGAGCGCACTGCTACATCTGTGTCTGTGTTGTATTTTTCACATAAACTTTCGTAAGCTGTGGCGATCGCATCTCGCAATTCTACAGGAAATGGCGTATGTATCAACAGCGATCGCGCTTTTTTCCCCCTGAGTCGTAAATTTTTAATATCCTCAACATCCAAATCTCGAAACAGTTCTCGTAACTTTGCTTCTAATCCCGCTGACTTAATGAAATAACGATAAGCATAAGCAGTAGTAGCAAATCCTGTGGGGACTTTCACGCCTTGGGGTGTTAGTTGTTGAATCATTTCCCCTAATGATGCATTTTTACCACCAACTAGGGGTATGTCAGCAATCCCCACTTCATCAAACCAGAGAATGAGCGATCGCTCTTTGGAAGATTGAGCTAAAGTGTTTTGAGATACCGTAACCATCTGTATTACCTCTCAAGTATATGCTCTGGTTATAAATGTGTAATTGCCAGTGAGGATATTGTTTTCCCTGTTCAATTTTAGATTTCAATTTTTGGATTGTGCCATTAAATGCCACGTTTTCGTTAACAACAGTTAACATTTTCCGGGATAATAGCTATATTAAAACCTTGGATGCAATGCAAAATGGCGCAGCTAGAAAGACTACTAAAAATGGCAGAAGATGAGCTAACACAGTACAGCACTGATGCTCGTAAAATCGAAAAACTGCGCCGTAAAATTGGTTTATCAGTATCAGCAGCAGAACAGCGGCAAGCAAAGGAAGAACTATTAGCTACTATGCAATCTAGCACAATTACTCAAATTGTTGAAGAACAAAGGCAAGTAGTAGCCTTACCATTTTGGGGAATTGCTGGATTGGGTTTGTTATTCGGAATTTCGCTAAATCAACCCCTAGCCTTATTAACAGCTATAGGTGGGACTATAGCTGCTTTCAAAATTCAACAATGGGGTTGGCGATTGCAAGCAAAACGTTTATTGTTAAAAACATTTGAAGATATTGAAGCACGTATTGCCCAACCTCATCAATAATATAGCGTTGCTGATTGATGAGGTGATTTTTGTTTCGCACATTCGTCGTTAGACGTTCCCATAGGGTAGGCGCTAAGAATCTACATTTAGCTTTAATCAAAAAGCTCAATTCATCCCACAAATATGCAATACCAGAAACTCTTACTCTCTGCGCCTCTGCGTCTCTGCGTGAGGTAAATTCATAATATCGTGTTCGGGTGAATCGAGAATGCCACTTTGGATGACTAATCGAGGCCAAACTAATAAGAAAAAACCCATCCATACCAATAGAGGAATCGCAATCAGTACTGTTAGCCAAATTGTCTTAAATAGTAACCAACTGCCACTAATCAGAGTCACGCCTGTAAGTAAAATTGACCAAGGCTGACACCACCAAGGTTTGTAGTTCCAAGGACTTAGAGGCTTTTGTTCAGACATCGATTTGATTGGGTAAATTTGTAAATTGTTTTTTCATAAATCTTTTTGATTGTGGCTCAGTGTATAACTAACTCAGCCAAATAATGTCAGGTAATTCTAGCGTTTTAATTGTTCTCTCCACGCTTCCAAGGTAATGTATTTATTCTCTATCACATCTAGGACATCAATAGTACCATTTGTACTCAAGACACGAAACCAATAAACTGTTGAATTATGGTCTGGCTCATCCTCAAAGATTCTAATTTTGTAGTAAGGATCATCAGCAGTAGGAGAACCATAAACGATCGCCGCAACTTTTATACTACCCTTAGAGAGTCGTTCAATTTCTTTTGCTTTGCGTTGCACTTGCGGCAGCTTCCAAACTAAGTTAAGGGCAGTTTTCTCATCAATCTGTTTAATAGCCTGAGAAATTGCCTCATTGGTATATTTTTCTAACTTAGGGAACAGTTGGGAAGAATTTAGCTCCATCTGCTCATGATCTCTAGGAATTTGAGTAAGGTCTGAGTGACCTGTTACTCCTATTAGCAAAGAAGCCATAAGAGGATACCAAATTAATCTTGTCATGAAGCTATTCCTAAACGTTATCTTTTTCTCGGTTAGCCTGCAAAAGGTGTACTGCGTAACATATCTAAAATAGATTTTTAGTATGTTGGCAACGGAGAAACTTTAGTTTAGCAGATTAAACTTGATCCCGCTAATAGTTAACAGGGGAATACATAAGGACAGCTGATGAATTTGGGCACTACGGTATGCGGATCAGTTGTCAGTTGTCAGTTGTCAGTTGTCAGTGGTTTTTGATTCTGTGTAGCATATTTGTGGCGATCGCTCAACAGTATTTTTAAGATTCCAACTGATTATTTACATGTAAATTTGGTATCTTTTCAATATCTTTGATGTTACTAAACTTTTACGCATTTAATTTATACATTTACCTGATGACTTATGACTGATAACTGTTAACCGTCAACAGTCAACATTTAACGACCATCAAGTTAATTATTACTGAAATTTTATATTGGCAAAAAGAACATTTTGCTTAATGGAATGCGATCGCCTCTTGAATGAAAATATACAACAGATTGCAACTTGGTAAGTCCAGATTATCAGGGCACAACATTGTTGTGCCCCTACTTCATTTACCTGAAAAATGCTGTAATATACAGTCGTTGTGAATAATAAAGTGCAAAAATCAGTCTTTGAACTCCAACGTTGTACCTTTAAACCTCAACGTTTTAGCTTTGAACCTCGACGTTTCAGCTTTAAACCTCGACGTTGCACCTTTTAACTTCAACGTTTTAGCTTTGAACCTCAACGTTTCAACTTTGAACCTCGACGTTTTAGCTTTGAACCTCAACGTTGCACCTTTAAACTCCAACGATGAGCCTTTGAACTCCAACGATGAGCCTTTGAACTCCAACAATGAGCCTTTAAACTTCAACGAGCAAGTATATTTTACCGTTTCTGAATTTACAGGCTTAAGCGTGTAGTAGAATTTGCTCAACCCTGTAAAATTACACATGCCTTTAGACTTCTCCGGTCAAAATCTGCGAGGACGCAACTTCAAAGGTAGAAAAGACCTTGCGGGTGCAAACTTTAGCTATGCCGACATCCGAGGGGCAAACTTTAGCGGTGTGAACCTGACAGACGCAAACTTCAGTTATGCCAAAGCTGGACTACAACGCCGTTGGGTAATTGGTTTAGTTCTTGTCATACTCTTATTGTCGGGACTGTCAGGATTTCTCTGGGCTTTCAATGGTTACGTCGTGTCGCTGATATTTAGCTTATCCAGTGAGAACAAGATTGTAGGCTGGGTTGCTTTAATCATATTGATTGCTTTTTTCTTTATCACAATTCGTCAAGGAATAATAGCTGGTTTAGGATTTGTAGCCTTTACTGGAGCCGGAGCTGTAGCTTTACCCTTCGCTGGAGCTTTTGTCTTTACTCGAACCTTTGCCTTTGCCGGAGCCTTTGCCTTTGCCGGAGCCGTAGCTTTCGCCTTTGCTATAACCGTAGCCGTAGCTGGAGTCGGAGCCGTAGCTGTCGCTGGAGCCGTAGCTGTCGCTGGAACTAGAACTGTAGCTGTCTCTGGAGCCATAGCTTTCGTCTTTGCTTTTACCGTAGCTGGAGCTTTTACCATAGCCATAGCTGCAGCCTTTGCCGTAGCTGGAGCCATAGCTGGAATGTTATTTAGTACCTACATCAGCTGGCGAGCTATGAAAGGAGATCAAAAACACTCCTTGGTTCGTAATATCGTGATCGCTTTTGCTGCAACAGGAGGTACAAGTTTTCGTGGCGCTGATTTAACCAATGCTAATTTCACCCAAGCTACACTCAAAAGTACAGATTTCCGAAACACTATCCTTATATGTAGCTGTTGGCATCAAGCCAAAATGCTTGACCGTGTTCGTCCTGGTTTGACTTATCTTAAGAACTCACAAGTACGTCAATTACTAGTTACAGGACAGGGACAGAACAAAAACTTTGACCGTGAAAACCTGCGGGGTATCAACTTACAAAAAGCTAACCTAGCAGATGCCAGCTTTATTGGTGCTGACCTCAGTGAAGCAAATTTGCAAGATGCCGATTTATCCAGAGCCAAACTCAAACAAACCCAACTAGACGCAACTGATTTGACAGGCGCAACCCTCACAGGTGCATTCATTGAAGATTGGGGCATTACCAGTGAAACTAAATTGCATGGGGTGAGGTGTGAGTATGTCTTCATGCGCTTACCCACCAAAGAAGACCCCGACCCCCTCCGCAAACCTGATAATAAACAAGAGGTATTTGCAGACGGCGATTTTGCCGAGTTTATCCAGCCAATTTTTGACACCCTCGACCTTTACCACAATCAAGGCGTTGACCCCCGCGCTGTTGCGATCGCTTTCAAAAACCTTGCCGAAAAACATCCCGAAGCTCAGTTAGAAATCGTGGCAATGGAGAAACGCGGCGAAGATAAAATCTTAATCAGAGCCAAAACTGCCGTAGGTAGTGATAAATCTCAACTGAGTGCAGAATATTTTGATGATTATAATCAACTCAAAGTTTTATCGCAGAGACAGCAATTATTGCTTGTAGAAAGAAGCGATCGCATTCGTAATTTAGAAAATATGATTACAACTGCACTCCAGCAGCCAAAATTTTATACACAAGGAGATACTAACGTGTCTGATATCAGCGGCATCAATATTCAAGGTAGCAGTAATGTCAGCGGTATCGCTGGGAATAGTTCTGTTGCTAATCTGGGAACCATCAGCGGTAATGTGAGTATTGCCCTCAATCAATTACCTGATGCACCAGAACCAGATAAACCAGGAATTAAAGAATTGTTATCGCAGTTGCAGCAAGAAATCACACAGTCTTCATATTTGCCAGAAGAAGAGAAAGCTGAAGCATTAGAACAGGTGAAAGCTTTAGCGCAAGCAGGTCAAGATCCTCAAGAATCAACCAAGCAAAAGACTGCAAAAACAGCAATAACCATGTTGAAAGGGCTATTTACAGGCTTACCTGCTGTTGCTTCATTAGTTGAATCGGCTAACAAATTATTGCCTGCGATCGCCAAATTATTCGGTTTGGGATAACTTATTGTGAGGCGGAATTTTCTTTTTGATTGAATAATGCGATCGCTACTTTTAGCTTAATTTACCAAAATCCCCACACCGCAAAGAGGCGGCGCAGGGATTAATCAGGTAGTTGAAGATTAAATTGATAGCTTCTAGGCAGTAAATCTCAGCAACTAAGATTAATTTTTTCACACACTGTAGAAGCTACAAATGCCTAAATTAATGGTTCTTTTGGTATTCTAAATTGCAACTTCTTCGCGTTTACAATCAAAAACAACCATGAAAGAAGCATTAGGCTTCATTTGCATAAGGTGCTGCATGTAACCATCTGCATCGGAACGGCTACGGAAACGAGCAACGATTTCGCGTTGTGCATCAGGAAGTAAACGAGCGATCGCCCAAGAATTAAGACGCTCTTTGTAAGCGACGGCTTGAGTTTCGGAATTAGCAGCTTGGTAATCAGTATTTTGTGGCATGATTATGTTATCCGTATTAACTTTTTCGAAGGGCGTTACTTAGTCTCTTGGCGGGGATGTACTAACGCCTTTTTTTTATGATGCTGCCACCTTGTTATTCGATTATTAATGGATTGTCAATACTTAGTGCTACATTTGAGACAAACGAAGTTACAATTTGCAGTTTGCTACAAACTTCAAAGCCTTAAGTAGCAAATAAAAAAGTATAAACAAACCCTAATCTAAAACTATGGCAAGTATCTTGTCTTAACTATTTGTATCAACAGATGCAAGTAAAGCTAGTAACAGTAGTTAAAGAGTTATAGCTGTCTTAAAAGATACAAAAAAAAATTGGATTTCAAATAAAAACTAACATATTTCCTTATGGTTAATCAGTGCGTAGGTGCAAAGAGAAGTCCAATGATTGGCTTTTAACTGAGTGGCAGAGCCGCTTGTAGCCAGACATTGCACTGTTAATTTACTTCTCAATACGCTCATGTTTTTTGATATCCGGATAATTCCTGAAGCCAATTAATACTATCATCTTTGTTAAGATATTTTAATACAATTATTTTCTTAGCTTTTGAAAATCTTTTTAAGATTGCTATTAAGCATAGTTCAATAATATAGGCATCAGTTTTTATTATCAAAAACCCAAAATTAACATTAATTTAGCAAAAAATAGTAAATATAAAAATTATTGATGAGGTAATTGCAAAAGATGACTGGAATATTGAATCTTTGCATGAGCGTGAAGAAAAATTGATAGCTTGGGCACAACAGGAATGGAAGTAAACTAGCTTTGCCTTTATGTTTAGCGATCGCCCCACCATCCCCCAATAACTTAGATAAAATCATTACGGTGCTAGTTAACATTCCCTAAGCCTGATGAAAAGCGATCGCTCCCCTTCCCAACCCTCCCTTCAACGTCCTGAACTCCTTGCACCAGCAGGTAATTGGGAATGTGCCAAAGCCGCTGTAGAAAATGGGGCAGATGCGATTTACTTTGGTTTGGATAGGTTCAACGCCAGAATGCGGGCGCAAAATTTTACTGAGTCGGATTTACCTCAATTGATGCAATTTCTGCATCATCGGGGCGTAAAAGGCTATGTCACTGTCAATACATTAATTTTCCCAAAAGAATTACCAGAGGCACAGCGATATCTCCGCACAATTATTGCAGCGGGTGTGGATGCGGTGATTGTTCAGGATGTAGGTATATGTCGTCTTATACGTCACTTGTCGCCCGATTTCCCGATTCATGCTTCAACCCAGATGACCATCACCAGTGCGGCTGGGGTGGAATTTGCTAAGTCTCTAGGCTGTCAGTTGGTAGTACTTGCCCGTGAATGTTCTCTTCAGGAAATTAATAAAATTCACCAGCAGATTGCCCAACAGAATACTTTGCTACCCTTAGAGGTTTTTGTTCACGGTGCCTTGTGCGTAGCGTATTCCGGTCAGTGTTTGACAAGTGAAGCTTTAGGCGGACGTTCGGCGAATCGAGGCGAATGTGCCCAAGCTTGCCGGATGCCCTATGATTTAATTGCTGATGGAGAAGTTGTGGATTTAGGGGAACGCAAATACTTACTTAGTCCTCAAGACTTAGCAGGTTTAGAAGTACTGCCAGATTTGGTCAAGTCAGGAGTAACTTCTCTTAAAATTGAAGGTCGTTTGAAAACTCCAGAATATGTTGCCAATGTCACCCGTGTTTATCGACAAGCTTTGGATCGGGTGATGGAGGAATTAGAAAGACCTAACCCCCTAACCCCCTTCCCTACAAGAGAAGGGGGAATAAAAGCTGTTTCGGGGAGAGGTCAAACAGATCCAGAACGCTACAACCTAGAGATGGCATTCTCTCGCGGACTCTACACAGGTTGGTTTGACGGAATTAATAATCAGGAACTAGTTCACGCCCGCTTTGGTAAAAAGCGCGGGGTTTATCTGGGTGAAGTCACTCGTATTCGCAACGAGGAGGTGACACTCAAATTAGAAGCGCCAGTCAAACCAGGAGACGGAATTGTGTTTGACTGTGGTCATCCAGAGGGTAAGGAAGAAGGCGGTCGAATTTATGGGGTGGTACAGAAAGGTAAGGAAACTGTACTAAATTTTGGCCGGGGCGACCTAAACTTTCGTCGGGTACATGTAGGCGATAAGGTTTGGAAAACCAGCGACCCAGAACTCGATAAACAACTGCGTCAGAGTTTTGTCGGCGAGAACCCCCAATTTCAACGTCCTATTCATTTAGAAGTTCACGGGGAAGTTGGTCAGCCATTAATTGCGATCGCCCGCGATGAGCTTGGTAATATTGTCCAGATAGAATCTGCTATTTTTTTGGTAGAAGCACACACCAAACCCCTAACCACCGAACGTTTACAATCACAGTTAGGTCGTCTTGGTAATACTCCGTTTTGTTTAGGTTCCCTAACAAACCACCTGATTGGTGCTGCGATGTTGCCTGTAAGTGAGTTGAACCGAATGCGGCGGGAAATAGTCATGCAGTTAGAGGAGTTGCGGATTCAACCCAAACGCTGGCAATTGCATTCTGATGTTTCTTTTCAAGATTTACTTCCCTCTTCATCTCCATCATCTACCCTATCCCCTTCACTTATAGTTCTGGTACGAAACCTCAAGCAACTCCAAGCTGCCCTTAAAGCTGGTATTGAAACACTTTATTGTGAATTTGAAGACCCCCGCGCTTACAAAGAAGCAGTGCAGGTAGTACGTCAACGAAATCAAAACTCCACCATTTGGGTTGCACCACCCCGCATTACCAAACCTGGGGAAAACTGGATTTTGCAACAAGTACGCGCTTGTGAGGCAGATGGCTATCTGGTACGGAATTATGATCAACTACAATTTTTTAGGGCAGACCGTTGTATTGGGGATTTTTCACTCAACGTTACCAACCCCTTAACAGCAGATTACTTTCACCAACACTTCGGTTTGGAACGGTTAACAGCATCCTACGACTTGAACATCATCCAACTTGAAGACTTGCTTACCAGTTGTCCTCCCCAGTGGTTTGAAGCGACAATCCACCAACATATACCAATGTTTCACATGGAGCATTGTGTTTTTTGTGCTTTCCTCTCTGAGGGGACAGACTACACTAACTGTGGACGACCCTGTGACAAACATGAAGTGAAGTTGAAAGACCGCGTGGGTAGTGAACACGCCCTCAAAGCAGATGTCGGTTGTCGTAATACTGTATTTAACGGTACTGCCCAAACTGGAGCCGAGTACGTACAGCGTTTGATAGAACTAGGATTGCGTCACTTCCGCATCGAATTTGTGAATGAAACACCAGAGCAAGTGAGCAAAACAATACATTTCTACCGTCAACTGCTACAAGGTGAAATTACAGGTTCCCAACTCTGGCGAGAGTTGAAACTGCAAAATCAATTAGGGGTGACTCGTGGCCCTATGGAAGTGTCTGCAATCCGGTCATAATTACTATCTCTAAAAAGCAGTGTTGATTTCAAGTTTAAGTGATTGCACTGCGCTAAAAACTGTATATTGATCTATGTCAAGGAGCAGAAAAACGAGTTGTGTAATTAATTCTGTTTCATACCGTTTATTTGTGAAGCTGCGCCAAACTTTCTTAAACTCTTAATCTTGGCGTACTTGGTAAAGCAGTCCGGTCTTGGGGGTTTCCACGCCACTTGCTACAAGTCGGGGAACCCGACGACAGTCGCTTCAAGTCGGCAAAGCCGCCCACAGCGCTGTCTCCCCAACGCAGTGGCTCCCCATGAGAGACTGCTGTTAGTGTAGCGGTAGCGAGCTTGCGTTCGCTTTTAGCGTCTCGTAGAGAGCGTCACCCGTAGGGCGGTTCGTTTTTGATTTCTTATCTAAGTCTGAGATAATTGGGCGCATCTTCATACAGAATTGGTATCAACTACGAATTACGAATTACGAATTACGAATTACGAATTACAAAATGAATATTGATGAAAAACCCAAATTTACAATATTAGAAATTCAAGACCTTAATGTTAATTATAGCGGTATTCAAGCTCTCAAAACAATTAATTTAACGATTCAAAAAGGTGAGGTAGTTACTTTAATTGGTGCAAATGGTGCTGGTAAAACTACCACACTAAGAGCTATATCTAAAATAGTTAATCCTAAGAGTGGTGAAATTATTTATAATGGGCATAATATTACTCGCCGCCCAACCCATGAAACAGTAAAAATTGGTATCGCTCACTGTCCAGAAGGACGCAGAGTGTTAGCGAAGCAAACAGTTTTTGATAACTTACTTTTAGGTGCTTATATTCGTTCCAATAAAGCAGAAATAAAAGCAGATATTCAGCACCAGTTTGAACTATTTCCGCGCCTGGCACAACGACGTAATCAACTAGCAGGAACTCTTAGTGGTGGAGAACAACAAATGCTAGCGATCGCTCGTGCTTTAATGAGTAGACCAAAACTATTGCTTTTAGATGAACCTAGCTTGGGTTTAGCACCTGCGATCGTTTTAGAAATTTTCTCGATTATTGAAAATCTGCGTGCTACTGGCGTTACTATTCTGTTAGTTGAACAAAATGCGAATCTAGCTCTACAAATTGCCGATCGCGGATATGTCCTAGAAGCTGGTTCTATAACTTTAACAGGCGTAGCATCGGCATTAATTAGTGATGAGCGAGTCAAAAAAGCTTATTTAGGATAATTAATTAAATGAAGACTTGAGAGGTAACAATAGATGATAAAATCACCAGCTAAATCCCTGACTTTGGAGGAGTTTTTACAACTACCAGAAACAAAGCCAAGCTTAGAATATATCAGTGGAGAAATTATTCAAAAACCAATGCCGCAAGGAAAGCATAGTATTCTTCAAGGTAAGCTAGTTAGTAACATTAATACTTTGACAAAGCCAAATAAAATTGCTCATGCTTTTCCAGAATTGCGGTGTACATTTGGCAGACATTCGATTGTGCCAGATGTAACCGTGTTTGCTCGAATTCCTTTAGACGAACGTGGAGATGTAGCAAACGTTTTTCAGACTTATCCAGACTGGACAATAGAAATTCTTTCACCAGATCAAAATCAAACGAAAGTCACCGGAAATAGTTTGCACTGTCTCAAATATGGTAGTAGTCTCGGATAGCTAATTGATCCAGAAGAGCGCTCAGTTTTAGTCTATCCGCAAAAACAGCAACCGGAGCTTCTAAAAGAGGAACAGGAAGTATTACCAGTTCCTGATTTAGTCAATAGACCTCTTGTACGAATATTTAAACACTGAAATGTAGAACTTGATTTAGCGTTCTCCTTTGCGTCTTTGCGCCTTTGCGCGAGCTTTTAAAGATAGGTTAAAATTATAGGAGTCTATCCGCATGGGTTTTAAACTTGAAAGCGTTATTCCTTGGGGACGTTCGATGGAGGAATACGTGAAGATGTTTGATTTAACTCCTGAAGAACTCAAATTAAATATACTCGATTGTGCTAGTGGCCCTGCTAGTTTTAATGCAGAAATGACACTTCAAGGATACAAAGTTATTTCTTGTGATCCGGTTTATCAATTTACAGCAAATGAAATTAACAAACGGATTCAAGATACTTATGAAACAGTAATTCAAGGTGTTAAAGCCAATCAAGAACATTACATTTGGCAAACTATCCAATCACCGGAACAAATGGGCGTAATTCGCATGGCAGCAATGCGTCACTTTTTAGCAGATTTTTCTATAGGAATCATAGAAAAACGCTATGTACAATATGAATTACCTGTATTACCGTTTGCCAAAAATCAGTTTGATTTAGCTTTGTGTTCCCACTTATTATTTACTTATTCTGATCATCTTTCACAAGAATTTCATTTAGCATCAATCTTGGAAATGTGCCGAGTTGCCAAGGAAGTACGCATTTTTCCACTATTAAATATATCCGGCGAAACATCGCCTTGGCTAAAGCCAGTGATGAATGAACTACAAAAACGAGGATATTCAGTAGAAATTAAACAAGTAGCTTACGAATTTCAGAAAAATGGTAATCAAATTTTGCGTATAATCTAAATATTACTACTAGAATTTATCCATATTTTTAAAATTATTACAATCTATGACAATAATTATCATATATTTGGATTTGCAGCCCACTTTTTGGGGTTTATCTTTGTGTAGTTGCGAATTTTGTTCGCCTGAATATAACAACCCATGAGTCAAATAGTCTGGATCGCAAGACACGCCAACCGTCTCGACTTTGTAAACCCCGATTGGTTTCTCACCGCAGAACGACGCTACGATCCACCATTGTCTGATGACGGCATCATCCAAGCACAGCATTTAGCTAAGCGCCTGCAAAAAGAACGAATTGCCCATATTTTCGCTTCTCCTTTTCTACGAACAGTGCAAACAGCCAATGCAGTCGCGCAAGTGCTAGATTTGCCTATTAAATTGGAAACAGGCTTGAGTGAATGGCTAAACCCGGCTTGGATGACAGATGAACCAGAAAGACTTTCACTTTTGGCACTAGCAGAATTATTCCCCAGAATTGATACTAGCTACACATCACGTATCGCTGCTAAATATCCTGAAACTCACGAAAAAGTGCGGGAACGTTCTGGACAAACTGCTAGATGCTTATCCACCGAGTTCTTTCCCCACGATATTCTACTTGTAGGACATGGTGCTTCCGTATTGGGGGGAGCAATGGGGTTAGTGGGGGAAATTGCCAAAACAGAAGTTAAGGCTTCCCTTTGTTCTTTAGTAAAAGTCGTGCGTCAAGACCCAGAATGGTTGCTAGAACTCAAAGGTGACACTTCCCATTTAACTCATATAGAGCAAGTAATTCGATTTAACTAAATTCTAACTAACTGTAACTGGTATAGCAGGGAACAGGGAGCAGGGAACATAAAGATATGAGGTGTATTGAATTTTTTCAAAAATCAAATAGGAGTCATCTATGACTTTATTATTAGCAGGAGACACTGGCGGCACGAAAACTATTTTACGTTTGGTTGAAACCTCAGACTCACCAGGGTTACATACTATTTGTGAAGAAGTTTATCACAGTGGTGACTTTCCTGATTTAGTACCGATGGTGCAGCAGTTTTTGCTCAAAGCTAACACGCCGACACCACAAAAAGCTTGTTTTGCGATCGCAGGGCCAGTGGTCAATAATACTGCCAAGTTAACTAATTTGGCCTGGTTTTTGGATACCCAACGCTTAGAACAGGAATTAGGCATCGCCTCTATTTCTTTAATCAATGACTTTGCTGCTGTTGGCTATGGCATTTTTGGTTTAAATAAACAAGACTTACTAACTTTGCAAGTTGGCAAACCCAAACCTGATGCCCCTATTGCCATTATCGGTGCTGGTACTGGCTTAGGGCAAGGATTTTTAATGAAGCAGGGAAACCAGCATCAAGTTTTTCCCTCCGAAGGTGGACACGCTGATTTTGCCCCCCGTACCGAGTTAGAGTTTCAACTATTAAAATATCTGTTGGATAAACATGATATCCAACGTGTTTCTGTAGAACGAGTAGTTTCTGGATTGGGAATTGTCGCAATTTACCAATTTCTACGCGATCGCAAAATAGCCACCGAATCACCAGAAATTGCCCAAATTATCAGAACTTGGGAACAAGAAGCGGGACAGCAAGAAAAAAGTGTTGATCCTGGTGCTGCTATTGGTAAAGCTGCATTGCAAAAAAGCGATCGCCTTTCAGAACAAACTTTGCAATTATTTATAGATGCCTACGGCGCAGAAGCTGGAAATCTTGCCCTCAAACTTCTACCTTATGGCGGCTTATACGTTGCCGGTGGCATTGCACCTAAAATACTTCCCTTAATCCAAAATAGCAATTTCCTGCTAAATTTTACCCAAAAAGGTAGGATGCGTCCCATCCTAGAAGAAATACCGGTGTATATTATTCTCAACCCACAAGTGGGGCTAATAGGTGCTGCTTTATGCGCTGCTAGGTTATAACAGCTAGCATCATCAGTAATAATTGCACCTAGAAAGGCAAAAAATATGACAAGAATAAGTCTGTTGCCACTCATCGCCGCCACTTTGATCTGCGGCGGTTCTGTCCTAGTTGAAGCCAAGCAACCCAAGCGTCAGGTTTCGGTCGTCAAACCCGCGTCTGCTCAACCACTACAGCCTCAATGGAAGTTATACACTGCCCCCGACGGACGCTTTACAATTTTGATGCCGGGAAGTCCCCAAACAAATACTCAATCCCAAAAAACTTACATGGGGGAAATCAACTTAGAAACATTTATCGCTCAACCACCAAAGCAGCAAGTAGCATACATAGTTGCTTACAACGACTTTCCTTATAGCTACGGTCAAATGGCCAATCCCCAACTAATACTAAATAATGCACGGGATATGGCTTTAAAGACTACAAAAAGTAATTTAATTAGTCAGCGGAGCATTCGTAGTTCTAATGGGCATCCAGGGAAAGAAATTGTCTATATCAATTCTGGAGGCAAAATTACTAAAAACAGAATGTATGTTGCTGAGGGACGCTTATATCAAGTAATGGCTATAACTACTAAAAAGCAGCAGAAAACATTATCTAAAACCATTACGGGATATTTAAATTCTTTTCATGTAGTTTTGAAGAAATAACTTACACGCCTTGGATTTCAATCCAAGGCTAATACTCAATTAATTTAAAATTGCCGACTAATATCTTATGTGAATAAAGGTGCGATCGCACAACTAAACTCAGGTAATATAGGTGAACTCAATTCATCATCATTGAACAAGGTAGCAACCAACTTTAAAATACCTTGTTCGCGTCGGTAAACTTCCACCTGTTGCTTGCGCCAATCTATAATCCAATATTCCTTAACACCCCGTGATGAATAAAGCTTAAGTTTTAGTTCTCTATCCCGCTTTTCATTCTCATTACCGGGAGATAGCACCTCTATCACTAGTTCGGGTGCAGCAGTTAAATGCCCAGCCTCATCTAACAACAAAGCTAGTCTCTCATTACTAACCCAGACGACATCGGGAATAACATTATCATTATCGCCAAAAATGATGCCAGGGGCTGTTACAACTTCTCCGAATTTAGTAGTCTGTGACCAGTTATCTAAAGCAGTACTAATTCTGACACAAGCTTTTTGATGCTTCCAATGAGGCGCTCTCGCCACAAACAATTCCCCGTCAATAATTTCATAGCGGTTCCCGTTATCTGGAAACAATTCCAAATCGGCAGTGTTCCAGCGCAGTTTCTCGCTTGTCGGCTGGTTCATAAACTATCTTTGTTATGGTATTTCTCAATTTTAACTTGGGCTAGGGGCTAGGGGAGCAGGGGATAAATAACTCTTGCTTATTGCCTATTCCCTTGTTCACAATTACGAATTACGAATTACGAATTGTTTTCATGCCCCATGCCCCTAACTAAACCACTACTTTTTCTAATATCAACTTAGAACGCTTCACCTGCTCAGGAATAGTCACAGGATAATCTCCAGTGAAGCAAGCAGAACAGAAACTATTGGTGTCTTCGCCTGTTGCTTTTAACATTCCGTCCCAGCTGAGATAAGCGAGGCTGTCTACTTGCAATTGCTTGGCAATTTCTTCTACTGATTTGGTAGCAGCAATTAACTGATCCTGAGAATCGGTATCAATGCCATAAAAACAGGGATGAGTAACTGGGGGAGAAGAAATTCGCATGTGTACCTCTATTGCACCAGCTTCACGCAAGGTTTTGACTAGTTTACGGCTGGTAGTACCCCGGACAATCGAGTCATCAACAATAATTACTCGTTTACCTGATAGCACATCTTTAAGGGGGTTAAGTTTCATGCGAATCCCTGACTCGCGCATAGTTTGGGTTGGTTGAATAAAGGTGCGCCCCACGTAGCGGTTTTTAATCAAGCCTTCAGCGTAAGCGACACCAGAAGCTTGAGAAAATCCAATGGCCGCAGGTATACCAGAATCAGGAACGCCAAAAACAATATCAGCATCCACAAGAGATTCTTGGGCTAGTTGCCGTCCTAACCGCATTCGGTAGCTATATAAGCTCTCGTTATGCATGACGCTATCAGGACGGGCAAAGTAAATCATTTCAAAGATACACAACTTACGCTGCGGTTTTTGACTCCAATGGTAAGAAGCCATACCTTCTTCCGTGATCCAAACTAACTCTCCTGGTTCCACATCTCGCAGGTATTCGGCACCAATGATATCTAAACCACATGTTTCGGAAGCTAAGACGTAGCGGACTGGATTACCAGCTAAAGTGCCAATTACTAGTGGGCGAATACCATTAGGGTCGCGGACACCCATCACGCCATCGGGAGTACCAATAACTAAACTAAAGGCTCCTTGGCAGCGGTGAAACGCTTGAATGCAGCCTTCTAACCACTCTGCACCAGCATTGATTGCTTCTGCGATCGCAAAGGCGATCATTTCTGAGTCTGTTGATGTAACTAAGTTAAATTTACTCTCAAGTAATTCTTCTCGTAGTTGCACAGTATTGACTAAATTGCCATTATGTGCAAGAGCTAATGAACCTAGGCGGCTTTCGACCACAGCAGGTTGGGCATTAGCCTTACGGCTAGAACCGGTAGTGGAATAACGAGTATGACCAACCGCTAGGCTACCAGGTAATTCATCCAAGATAGATTCATTGAAAACCTGAGACACCAAGCCCATGTCTTTGTGCAAGTGTACCTGCGTACCCTCAAAAGTAGCAATGCCAGCTGATTCTTGACCCCGATGCTGGAGGGCGTACAATCCAAAATAAGTTAGTTTAGCAACCTTTTCTCCTGGTGCGTAGAGGCCAAAAACACCACAAGCTTCTTCTGGCTTGTCAGGACGATTATCAGAACTATTCATGGAGTCGTTAGTCTTGTGGGAGTGTGCATCCAAAGTGACGGGATGGATGGGAATCATGCTGGCTTTGCTCCTGGTGGTGGGGTCAAGTCACTGGGATTATGTCTATGGATAGTGGCAGAATTCTTAACAAATCTTTAACCATCTATTAAAACATTAGCGTAATTCTGCTCATCAATGCTAACAATCCAGGGGGAGGGGATGGAAAAATTTAGCTAGGAGTGGTGTTATTAATGGTCAAACGTCTGGCGATCGCATGGAAGTAGCGATCTTTCATATCTTCAATACTAACTTTGATTAAGCTTTGGTTATCAGTGGTTAAAACCCCCAAACCCTGATCGGAATTTTCAACTAAACCTAGTTTTTGCCACTCTTCACTTAGATGTTCCTGTAAATAGGATTCCCAAATTTCTTGTTGGTCTGATGATATAGAAACTAAAATTCTCGCCCCCGCTTCGCCAAATAACACCTCATCGAGTCGTTGTAACTGACTTTCTGCTATTTCTACATTAATTTTGGCACCCAGATTACTAGCAAGACAACACTCTGCCAGGGTAATAACTACTCCCCCCTCAGTACAATCATGGGCCGAATGTATCCACCCCCCACGAATTCCCTCGCGGCAAACTTTCTGTACACGACGTTCTAAGTCAAAATCTACCCGTGGTGGCTTTCCAGCAACAGTGCCGTGGATGGTAGCTAAGTATTCAGATGCTCCTAAACTAATTTTCGATGTTAGTGGCAATCCCAGAAGGTAAATTACATGCCCTTCTTGTTGCCAACCTTGACCACAAATTTTGGTTAAATCGGGAATCAACCCTACCATACCTACAACAGGGGTAGGATAAATCGGTTGTGGGTTGCCTTGAGAATCGAGAGTTTCATTGTATAGAGAGACATTCCCGCCAGTTACTGGTGTTGCCAATTCTCGACATCCCTCTGCTAAACCCCGACAAGCTTCTGCCAATTGCCAATAACCAATGGGTTTTTCGGGACTACCAAAATTGAGGTTATCTGTCACCGCCAGAGGTTCTGCACCCACACAGCTAAGATTACGTGCTGCTTCCGCGACTACTGCCTTAGCTCCCTCATAGGGATCAAGGTAAACATAACGGGGATTGCAGTCTACTGTAGCCGCTACCCCTTTATTGCTTCCTATAGTTGTGGATGATTCTAAAGGACGTAGCCGCACTACAGCAGCATCTGCACCACCTGGTAAAATTACAGTATTATTTTGGACTTGATGGTCATACTGACGGTATACCCAATTTTTAGAAGCGATCGTGGGTGTATCAAGCAAAGTCAATAAAATATCATTCCAGGTTTTTAGATTTTCTGAGATTTCAATGCCAGCGATCGCACAA
The DNA here is from genome assembly GCF_016056295.1 of Atlanticothrix silvestris CENA357. Lineage (GTDB taxonomy): Bacteria > Cyanobacteriota > Cyanobacteriia > Cyanobacteriales > Nostocaceae > Atlanticothrix > Atlanticothrix silvestris. Next base: position 73,028 of record NZ_JAECZB010000094.1, on the reverse strand, counting down.
GCAGGTAAAGAATCAGATTGCCATTCCCAAGCTTGACGCGCATACTCTGGTGGTTCTGTCAATAACTCCCGATGATAAAGTGGGGTATTTTCTGCCAAGGCCTCAGCGGGAATTTCTGCTGCGATTCCACCCTCAAAGAGAATCCGCACAATAGGTTCAGCAATCACTGTCCCTGCCACAACAGCATGAAGTCCCCAACGATGAAAAATGCCGATTAACTCCTGTTCACGTCCTTTGTGAGCAACGAACAGCATCCGTTCTTGAGATTCCGAAAGTAAATATTCGTATGGAACCATTCCCAATTCCCGCACAGGAATCTTATCTAAATCCAGTTCAATCCCCACCCCGCCTTTGGCTGCCATCTCTGATGTCGAACAGGTAATACCTGCTGCTCCCATATCTTGTGCGGCGACAACTGCACCTGTTTTAAATGCTTCCAAACAAGCTTCAATCAATGATTTTTCCAAGAATGGATCGCCTACTTGCACAGCGGGACGATCATCTATTGACTGATCACTCAATTCAGCACTGGCAAAACTCGCCCCTCCCATGCCATCGCGTCCAGTAGTAGAACCGACATACAGCACAGGATTATCTAAACCAGATGCCCCAGACTTGACAATTTCTGAAGTTTCCATTAAACCCAGTGCCATGACGTTCACTAGGGGATTACCAGAATAAGCCGGGTCAAAATAAACTTCACCGCCAACTGTGGGTACTCCTACGCAGTTACCATAGTGACTGATACCAGCCACCACGCCACTAAATAGCCTTTGGGTTTTAGCATCTTCTAGGGAACCAAAGCGCAGAGAGTTTAATAAAGCAATGGGACGCGCACCCATTGTAAAAATATCTCTGAGAATACCTCCTACCCCGGTGGCTGCCCCTTGAAAAGGTTCAACAGCTGAAGGGTGGTTATGAGACTCAATTTTAAACGCCAATTGTAGTTCATCGCCTAAGTCGACAACACCCGCATTTTCACCTGGCCCTACAAGAATATGGGGGCCAGTAGTAGGAAACTGTTTAAGTAGGGGTCGTGAATTTTTATAACAGCAATGCTCTGACCACATCACGCCAAACATTCCTAGTTCAGCTTTATTAGGATGGCGACCTAGCCGCCGAACGATTTCTGCGTATTCTTCTAGCTTCAGACCTTCAGCAGCGATTTCTTGGGGTGAAAACGGATCTCTTGAGGTAGCGGTCATGGAAGTAATGCACCAAGGGGACAGAGGATTATTTTATCGATTTACTTGCGCTGTAGATGCAGTTCTAAAAAATGCAGATAATTTTTTTTATGACTGGCTATGATATTGTTGCCTGTAAATACTGTGTTTTTTTTACCCTAGCAAAACCTCAGAATTTACTCAAAAGTATTTCTTAGCTACAAAATGAAAGTGCATTAATGCTGATTTAAAAAGATATTTATGTGTTTTAAACTACTTTATTCAGCAAAATCATCTAAGTGCATGTACTTTTAGAAATAAATTCCTGGAGTAAATACAGGTTATTGGTAGCAGTCCAGTGATAACAATCACATAGATGGATGATTAAGATCGTCTCTTTTGAATGGTCATATTGGCATAATTACTTGTAACTGAACTCTAGCCGAGTCATTAATAGGGAACACACTAATTGCCGACAGCCCGTCAAAGACTGTCGGCTTTTTATTGGCAGGTAAACTGGCAAATAAAATTTCCCCACAGTTGGTTGGTAACTTAACAAAGAATTTGCCGAAGCCACTACCAACGATGGGGAGGTTATGATCAAATTAGAAATCTTATGGATATTGAAGTGCTAAGACCTTGCATTCACTTTATGAGAACGCAGTAGATGCTTAAAACCAGCATAGACTTTGCATTAAGACATCGCTTGAATGATGTAATCAAAGTAGGGTGCTGCTTCGGTAGCATCTTCCGCACTTAGTAAATCAAGGGAGGCTTTTTTCAGGGAACTGATAGCTTCTACCATCCCAGGCACAGGAACACCCAAAGAATTGTACATTTCCCGTACACCAATTAAACCAATTTTTTCAATTGGCCCTTTATCGCCAGCAAGTACACCATAGGTAATCAGGCGTAAGTACCAGCCAAAGTCACGGATACAGAGAGAACGCTGACGTTCACCATAAGCATTACCACCAGGGGCAATAAAGTCAGGACGCTTTTGCCAAAGCTGTTTAGTTGCTTCTTGAACAATCTTTTTTTCGTTTTCAGCTAAGGTGGCCGCAATCCGCGTCCGTTGTTCGCCGGTTTGCAAAAAGTCTTTGATATTCTTGAGTTCGCCACTACTGGGGTAGCGCAGTTCGTCGTCGGCTTTGAGAATAACTTGGCTAATTACAGTCATGATTATTGCAATCACACGAAATATTATTTGTTAGTTTAACGAGTCTGAGGTACACAAGTGAAGGGGTCAGGGAAAGCAAGGGGAGCAGAGAAGCAGGTACATAGAGGGACAATAAGAATAACTACTGACTATTGACAATCGACCAATGACTAATACAGTTTGGCGACAGGGTGAATTGATTGAAATTGCGATCGCAGATCTTAGCGATACAGGCGATGGTGTAGGTCGTTATGATCAGCGCGCGGTATTTGTCCCAGATACTGTCCCAGGCGATCGCGCTATAGTTCGTTTAGTACATGTCAAGCCTAAATACGCCCACGCTAGACTCCAGCAGCTATTGCAACCATCTCCTCACCGGATTCGACCCAATTGCATCGTGGCTGATAAATGTGGTGGTTGCCAGTGGCAGCATATTAGTTATGACTATCAGCTAGCTGCCAAACAAAATCAAGTTATCCAAGCTTTGCAACGTATTGGCGGTTTCGTCGCACCGCCAGTAGATCCGGTGTTGGCTGCTGCCTCATCTTTGGGCTATCGGAATAAAGCCACCTATCCTTTGGATATTTCTGCCACAGGTCAAGTACAGGCTGGTTACTACCAAAAAGGTAGCCATCAATTAGTTAATCTGAATCAATGCCCAGTCCAAGATCTACGATTAAATACTTTACTTGCCGAAGTTAAGCAAGACATCCAAAAGTGCAGTTGGTCAATTTACGATGAACAGCGTCACCAAGGACAAATCCGCCATCTTGGTTTACGCATTGGACGACGCACAGGCGAAATGTTGTTGACTTTAATAGTCAAGGATTGGAATTTACTAGGAATTGAAAACCAAGCCCAGGAATGGTTACAGCGTTATCCTAAGTTGGTGGGAGTATCGTTGAACCGCAATAGCGATCGCACAAATGCTATCTTTGGATCAGAAACCCGTTGTATTGCTGGAGTTCCTTATCTGCAAGAAAAATTTGCTGGACTAGAATTTCAAGTCCGCCCAGATACATTTTTCCAAGTTTATACAGAAACAGCAGAAGCACTGTTGCAGATAATTCAGTCAGAACTAAATCTCCAAGGTCATGAGTTGTTAGTTGATGCTTATTGTGGTATTGGGACTTTAACTTTGCCTTTAGCCAAACAAGTACGTCAAGCAACAGGATTGGAATTACAACCAGAAGCCGTAGAACAAGCAATTTTGAATGCCCATCACAACAGAATTAATAATGTGACATTCCAAGTAGGGGCAGTAGAGAAATTGCTGCCAAAAATGGGAACAATACCAGATGTGGTATTACTCGATCCACCACGTAAAGGATGCGATCGCGCTGTGATCGAATCTTTAATGGAATCGAAACCTGCACGTATTGTTTATGTCAGTTGTAAAGTAGCCACTCTCGCTCGTGACCTGAAATTGCTGTGTCAAGATGGACTGTACACGATCACACGTATCCAACCTGCTGATTTTTTTCCTCAAACAGCTCATGTGGAAGTTGCCGCCTTTCTTGTGTTATCACAGTTAGACAAGGGTCATGAATCTTTTAAAAAAACTGAAATTTCAAATTTGTAGTCTAGTGCATAGTAAAAATGCTAAAATTGAATTAACCTAAAATACAAATGATTTTGTTAAAAAAATTAAAGTTGCATACACTCTAAAAAACATGAATTAGGATTGTCTAAAGTAAAAACGGGTAATGTAAAGAGCATCCTAATACTCTTTCAAATTTACAGCATCTTTATTAAGTTGCTAACTGTACTAGCAAGTTTATCAAAGCCGTTTTATATATCAGCAATCTCACATCATGAACAGAGTAAATGCTCCCTAGCATTTTCAAAATTTAGTATCCAAGACGCAAGTTTGAAGGCAGCATGACCACCTCAAATATTATCAGGGTGCCTATAAAAGCAAACTGATGTCTAGCTAACTGAAAGCTACGGGGTTTCTCTTGTGATTACCATTTCCCTTCGTCCAGTTGGACGTTATTGGGGCACAATTAGTTTCGCCTCAACTCTCTACCTCTGTCCAATCTTAGATTTATTATTGGCAGAAATACCAGCAAAATTGCAAGCAGAACTGCGACTAGGACTTCAAGAAGCCTTAGTCAATGCAGCAAAACATGGAAATAATCTTGATCCTAGTAAAACAGTTGTAGTCCGTTTTTCTCTTATAGATAATCAGTATTGGTGGGTAATTTCAGACCAAGGCCAAGGCTTTACTCCTTCATCGACTAACGATGACGAATCAACAGACTATTTACCACCCGATGAGGCAGAAAGCGGGCGTGGTCTATGTCTTCTCCACCAAATTTTTGATCAAGTAGAGTGGAATCGCAAAGGCACAGAATTAAGACTTTGTAAACAGATGGAAACTCGTTCCCTCTTATCTCTGCGACGGTGAAGAAAACACGGAGATCAGAAAAAGCAGGTTAGCGCCGTGAGCGCCAGCCGAAAGAGGAGCCAAGGGAGAAAAAATTATCTCTTGCCTCCTTTTGTTTTTATTCCTGCTTTTTATTTGTACCGTGGGTTGGACAAGGAGGTGCTGAAATAGAGCGATCTAACCAACCAACTGCTTGTTCTAATCGGGCAAGGGCTTCTTGTGGCTGATCCTTAAGAAGATATAAAACAGCTGCTGCTACTTGTTCACTAGCGCGAGAATTGCGGTTAGACTTGAGGCGATGCCAATCGTTAGGGGAAATGCTGAGCCTTTCCATCAGGGCTTGGGCTAGTTCCAGAGTAGTAAATTCATTCAGTTGGCTGGATTTAGGCAGCTGGGTTGGTTGAGACATAAACTATTGGCAAAGTAGCATTTACTTACTACTGTACTACTTGTAAATGAAGCCGCCTAAAAAATCACAACCGTCAGGGGAAAATCAGGAACCAGATTTTGCACAAGAATTAGAGGAAGTGGAGCGATCGCTTTTATCATTAAAACAACGGTATGCCCAAGTGCAAAGCGATCGCCAACAGCAGGCACAATCGCAACAACGCCGTCACGAATTGCAGCAAAATAAACACCAGACCCCAGAAATTAAAGCAGAGTTACAACAGATTCAACAGCACTTGGAAGTGCTAGAAATAAACTTAGAAAGCCAGTTATTTTCTTGGCGGAGTCTCAAGAAACCTTTCTGGCAAGCCGTCCGCTTTGGTGGAATGGGCGTTATTATAGGCTGGATATTAAAATCCTGTGTTGGGTAAATATGGTAAATCGACGGATTGCAGAAATATTGCGAAGTGGTCAACCTGATGAGTCTCTCGGTATTCAAGGCTGGGTGAGGACAAAACGCGAGTCGAAAGGGTTTGCTTTTATTGAAGTCAATGACGGCTCATCACTAGCTAATTTGCAAGTTGTCATCAATCAGGATTTGCCAGACTACGAAGCTATTTTAAAAAAATTGAATACAGGTGCAGCAGTCGAGGTGACAGGGGTACTGCTAGCGTCTCTGGGGAAAGGACAGCGCATTGAGTTGAAAGCCGAGACGGTGAAAGTCTACGGCGAAGCTGATCCCGAAGTTTACCCCCTGCAAAAGAAACGCCATTCTTTTGAATTTTTGCGAACTATTGGACATTTGCGATCGCGTACTAATTCTTTGGGTGCAGTTTTTCGGGTGAGAAATGCTTGTTCTGCGGCTATTCACCAATTTTTTCAAGAACGAGGCTTTTTGTGGGTACATACACCCATCATTACCGCTAGTGACTGCGAAGGTGCGGGTGAATTATTTAGTGTTACTAGTTTGGATTTAAAGAACATTCCCCGCACAGAAAATCAAGGTGTAGATTACACGCAAGACTTTTTTGGTAAACCTACATATCTCACAGTTAGCGGCCAGTTGGAAGCGGAAGTGATGGCGATGGCGTTTAGTAACGTCTACACCTTTGGCCCTACCTTCCGTGCAGAAAATTCCAATACCTCGCGCCACTTGGCAGAGTTTTGGATGGTTGAGCCAGAAATGGCTTTTTGTGATTTAGAAGGCGATATGGATTTAGCTGAGGCGTTTCTTAAGCATATTTTTAAGCATGTGTTGGAAACTTGTCCAGAAGACATGGAATTTTTCAATCAGCGCATTGATAATTCTGTGTTGGCAACAGCTGAAAATATTATTAACAATCAATTTGAGCGTCTAACTTACACAGATGCGATCAAACTTTTAGAAAAAGCCGATGTCAAGTTTGAATATCCAGTTAGTTGGGGTTTAGATTTGCAATCAGAACACGAACGTTACCTAGCTGAACAACTATTTAAAAAGCCTGCGATCGTTACAGACTACCCAGCACAAATTAAAGCATTTTATATGCGCTTGAATGATGATGAAAAAACCGTTCGTGCAATGGATATTCTTGCACCCAAAATCGGCGAAATAGTTGGCGGCTCCCAGCGGGAAGAACGTTTGGAAGTCTTAGAACGTCGAGTGCAGGCCCAAGGTTTAAACCCAGAAGAATTGTGGTGGTATCTTGATTTGCGCCGTTATGGTACAGTTCCCCACGCTGGTTTTGGCTTGGGTTTTGAAAGACTTGTGCAATTTATGACAGGTATGGCGAATATCCGTGACGTGATTCCCTTCCCTCGTACACCACAAAGTGCCGAGTTTTAGTACCAGCCTTATGTGATTTCTTATTCCCAGGTTTTACTCTGGGAATGCAATATAAATATATTTGCTAACTTTAAATGTGGTGCTGAGTTAGCTATTAGTTCTATTTTTGGTGATTAAGGAATTTAAATATGCATCGTCGTTGGATATTATCTGCTCTAGCAATTTTATTAAGTCTAGTTTTAGCATCTTGTGCTAATGCACCTACTCAACAGTCACAAACGAAAGTATCAGCGAATACGGAAGCACCTAATAGTAACTCTCAACAATCTGCCAAAAGAGTTGTAACTCTTTCCTCTCTTTCTACAGATATCATTTATCAACTTGATAAATCAAAGTTGGTAGGTATTACTGGTAGCACATTATTTAATAATGATTCCCGATTCCAAAATATTCCTCGTGTGAGTGAAGGGCAAAGTCCTCCTAACTTAGAGAAAATTGTTGCCCTCAAACCAGATTTAGTAATTGGTGCTGAAGGTTTTTCTAATCAAGCGATTCAAAGACTCCAGCAACTAGGAATTGCCAATTTTCTCACTCAAGTTAAAAATTGGGAATCTTTAGAAGAACTGACTAAAAAACTTGCTCAGTTAATTGGTGCTGATCCGCAGCCTTTATTAAATCGCTACCAAACTTTTTTACCAGACAAATCGACCCAAAGCCTTTCAACTCTGGTACTAGTTAGTCGTCAACCAATTTTAGCACCAAATAAAAATAGTTGGGCTGGAGATGTACTGACAAAATTTCAGGCAAAAAATTTGGCAGCAGAATTACAAGGTAACAGTCCAATTGGTGGGTATGTGACACTATCGGCTGAGAAAGTTTTAGAAGCCAACCCCGAAGTAATTATTGTAGTTAATCCTCCACAAGGCGGTTCAGAAACAGCTGTTTTAGCATCTTTTAAAAAGGAAGCGTTTTGGCAGAAATTACAAGCTACTCAAAATAATCGAGTCTACACTTTCGACTATTACGGGTTAGTCAATCCTGGCAGTATAGATGCCATTGAAAAAGCCTGTCAGCAACTTAAGAAAAATTTATTGGCTGTAGAGAGTACATAACCATAAAAATTTTTTCTATTCTTTCGCAGCATTAATTGGTTTTTGAGTTATGGTAACATCCTTTTTTGGTTGAGAAGAACCACCATTTAGACTACGGAAATATAGGCCTCCGATAGTCAATAAAAATAAAATATAGCCGACTGCTTGCACTATATAAAGATGATCTCGATAACCAAATAAAGCTTTGAGAACAATTCCTGGAAATTGTCCATCAGGCAAAATATTAGAAGTATTCCAAACTATTGGCCCCAAAATACAAGAGTGGACTTTGGTAAAGCGTTCGTAATAAAAACAAAGACTTTCTGAAGCGCGGCTGCTAAGAGCAAGGTTACTCACTGCTTCATCGAAATTTTTCAACCCAGAAACCACCAATCCGGCAACAATCAACACTAATAAAACGCCCATTACCTGAAAAAACTGGCGGATATTAATTTTGATGCCCCATTTAAATAACAGTACTCCAATCCCAGCAGCTGCTGCTAAACCACCAATAGCACCCAAAGCTGGTACTAATCCCTGTTGAAAATTAGCAGAGACAAACAGCACAGTTTCAAAGCCTTCGCGGACAACAGCGACCAAAATTAAACTAAAAACGCCCCAACCAGCGTTGGAATTTTGTGTCAAGGCTTCGGTAACTGCTCCCTCAACTTGCGCTTTCATAAATCTGGCTTGTTTAGTCATCCAGATTAGCATCCAGCTGAGCATAGCGATCGCTAACACACTAAACACACCTTCTAGCATTGGTTCAACTACGGAGGTGTATTGAGGATTAACTGCCCCTAATGCTTGAATTCCCCAACCAAATAGCACACCAATCAGCGCACTAACAGCAATACCAACCCCGACCCCAGCGTATACCCAAATGTTGAGTCGGGATTGTTTAGCTTTTTTCAGCAAAGCCAGTACAATCCCAACCACAAGGGCAGCCTCGACTCCTTCTCGGAGTGTAATTACAAAAGTAGGTAGAGCAACACTAAAATTCATCAATAGTCCTTTGTCTTTTGTCCTTTGTCATTAGTGATTAGCCAATTACTAATCACTAACGACTATTGCCTATTAGCTGAAATCGCGTAACATCTTTTTCAGTTCGAGATTATGCATCTCTTCTTGCCCAATCATGCCACGAGCAAATTCTTCGAGATAAATGCTAGCATTGGTGACAGTTTCCAGCAGATTTTTATACAGTTCAAGTGCCTTCTTTTCATGGGATAAGCTTTCTGCCAGAATATCCTTGACTGTATGTTGATAAGTTTCTTCCATTTGGGCAATTTTGAGCGAGGGATGCCCATCTAAGCCCGTAAGAATCTCTCCTACTTGTTGGGCATGAAGCAAAGATTCACTAGCCTGGGCTTTGAAAAAATCTACAATCGGAATCCGATTTGGGCCAGTTACCATCAAGGAATAATGTGTATAACGCACTACTCCCGCTAGTTCAAATTCCATGATGGCGTTTAATAGGTCGATGGTTTTATTTTGGTCAAGCTCTTGCATCAGTTGTTAATTCAAGTTACGAATGGAGCGTCATGGGTAATGAGTTAGGAGCTATACTCCTTAAAGTTGTTCAAAGCTCAGACTATCTACGCTCTTTACTTCGTAACTCCTAACTATTTCCTCACTTATTACTTATTTTAATCTTCTTAATCTAAGCTTCCCATTAAGTTCAAAATACTATCCTTGGGCTTGGGTGTTAGATTTATCAATCACTTTTTGAGAGTTCTGTTCAATTGTTGTCACCAGTTTAGTCACCTCACTAGGAGTCTGTACAGGTTTAGCTGGTGGGGTAACGCTGGGCCAAGCTTTTTTGAGTTCAGCTAGACTTGTCACAATTGCTTTGTTTGCTTCCGGATTTTCTTGAGCTACTTGGCTAGAAATACCTTGATATAATTCGTTGGCATAAACTACAAAGCCACGAGAGTCTTGATATTCAATCGCTGCGGTTATTTTGCCGTCTGCGATCGCAGCTCCATATTCTGAGTTGGCTGCATCCAATAACTCATTAATTACCTGTAGCACAAATCCCGGCTTGGAGCGTTGTTCTGCGCTGAGAGTTGCGATCGCTCCGTCAACGGCTTGTAATGAAGAGGTAAGATCAGTTTTTACTTTGGCATTCTTGGGATTAGATTTTACCAAATCTTCCAAGCTGATCAAAGTTGTCTTAAATTCTTTAACTTTGCGCTCATTTAGTTGCTCTTCTACATCCACATAAATTTCCTCAACTGGGTGTCCAATATGAGGTTCGGCTTCTTTTGGCAAGTTTTTATCTAGCAGTTCTTGTGCTACCAAAAGATGTCCTTTCATCAACCCCAACTTAGTCATGTAATCAACATCTTTTGCTTCGCCAGTCAGTACTACTTCTTGAACAGTTACCATATCTTTGATTTGGTCAAATTGTTCTTGATTTATTACTTTTTTAGTAACTAAATCTTCCGAACTAGCATAAGGACGACTTGCTTGAATTTTGTTCGATAAGGCTGGGACACCTAACTTAGCTTCAAACTTATCCAACTCGGACAAAATAGCATTATTAATATTAATTTTTGCTTTACCGCTATGACTACTATGAGTGGTGGTTTCAGTAACTTGTGCAGTGGAATTTACTGCGGGCGCAGATGTATTTTCTGCATTTGGTGTGCTGTTACATGCACTTAAAGTAACTATGGCAGCAGTAGCGACGGTTAGACAAACATAACGAAATTTGATCATAATTTATGCTTGGCGATATTTAGAAGGTAGTAATTAAAACATTTCCAACTACTAGCAGCAGTTGAATTTGACAAAATATCATAGATTTAACTTTTGCATAATAATGAAACTTTTTATCAACTAGTTACTAATTTTTACTAAAAATTTAATTATGAAAGTAACCCAGCCTTCAAAATACTGGCAGGGCTTATAAGCCTTACTAGCTATGGAAATATAAGTTAACGTGAGTTCGACGGATTTTAGAGGCTAGAAGCCTTGTCAACAAAGGATTACTGAGCTATGGCTAAAATAAACTATCAACCATTAGTTGAGAATAAAGTCAATAATTGACTGATATAGAAGTTACTGATTTTATTCTCAATAAGCTCAACTATTTTTAGGAACAGCTATTTACTGGATACTATGCTAGTCAAAGGTTTTAGAGTTTAAAGTTCATCGAACTCACGTTAAGTTAAAAAAATGTTGACGTATTTAAAAATACTCTTGAGAAATTCTTAAGATTAACTAGCAGCAATAACTTCAAATTGACCCATGCAACCATTTTCTGCGATCGCATCTTGATGAGGATGAAACATATACTTACCTGGATAGCGAAATGCAAATTCCAAGATGTGTCTTTCTGCTACACCCATCGTAATTACGTCGGTTTTCTCACTAGGAGTCATCGTCATCCCAGAACGATAGACATCAAAAAAGTTGGCATGGAGATGAAACGTTACCGCCGGATCATATTCAATGATGTTGAGAACATACAGACGAATCAACTGATTTTGGTAAATACGGATGGGATTATGCATGTAATGGTGAGGCAGTCCGTTAAAGGCGTAATATTCATTATGACTATCATCATTCACGTCATAACCAGCCATCACTAGTACAATCTCATCAGCTGAAGGACGCGGCGTTGGAGGATCGATGATAAACATGCCGTACAGCCCTTTAGCAATATGACGGGTAACTGGTTCAATATGACAGTGGTACAGGTGAACGCCATAAGGCTCTGCATCAAATTCATAAATAGTCGCTTTGCCGTTACTGACTGGTCGGACACCATCCATTTCGGCGGGATGAACACCATGAAAATGTAGAGAATGAGAATGTCCTGCTTTATTGAGAAACAGTACCCGCACGCGATCGCCTTGTTTAGCCCGTAACGTTGGCCCCGGTATACTACCGTTTAAATCCCAGATGTTGTAAGATACAGCACTATTGAGTTGAATGATGGAAGTACCAGCAGTTAACTCAAATTCTCGGATGGTGCGTCCATTTTCTTGCTTCACTGTTCCATAATCAAAGTTCCTAAGCATCTTCATTGGGTTAGCAACGCCCTCAGATGCTTCTATTTCGATAGGTGGTATTCTTACCCTTGAGTGAGTTTGTAAATGCAAAATTTGCCAAAGCGCTGCCGCACCAGTCACGCCAGCACCCGCTAATCCTAGTTGCAACAGTTGACGGCGACTCCAAAGTTTCTCTTTCCCCAAAATAAAGTGCTTGGGCATGGCATGATTAACTGTTTTGCAGCAGAAAAAATTGCGAATTTTTTGCAATTAATTTGGATAGTATCGGAATTAAGAATTATTGTCAATAATTCTTAATTATTTCGGAACAAAAGCTATCTTGAAAGCAACTTAGAGACATCAAGGCAAAAAGTAAAACTGTGTTATGATTCAACGCACTTTTATATTTTAACTTTGAGCGACCCCATAATAATGATAATCATCATAAATTTATCAAACTTGCTAATACAAAATAAGTCCTAAAAATACATTTACGAGGTATAGAACTTGTCAAAAATTATTTTCAAATCAAAGCGTATATCACTAATCTTGATGGGTGTTCTCAGCTTTTACCTAGTTGTGGGAGCAACTACACCAGCCTATGCCATGCACATTATGGAAGGCTACTTACCAGCTAGTTGGGCAATTTTTTGGTGGATAGTAGCGTTACCATTTTTTGTTTTAGGATTGCGATCGCTAACTAAAATTACCCAAGCGAATCCGGAACTAAAATTACTTTTGGCATTAGCTGGAGCCTTTACCTTTGTGTTATCGGCATTAAAAATGCCTTCAGTTACAGGTAGTTGTTCCCATCCTACAGGGACAGGATTAGGAGCAGTGCTGTTTGGGCCTTTGGCAATGTCGGTGCTAGGAACTTTAGTTTTGTTGTTTCAAGCGTTGCTACTAGCGCATGGCGGTTTGACAACATTGGGAGCAAATGCTTTTTCAATGGCGATCGCTGGGCCATTTGCTGCTTACTGGATATATCAGCTAATGATGTGGTTAAGCGGTAAGCAAAGAATCGCTATTTTTTTAGCAGCAGCTTTGGCAGATTTACTCACTTACGTTATTACTTCAGTACAACTTGCTCTAGCTTTCCCTGCACCAGTGGGTGGATTTATCGCCTCATTCGCCAAATTTGCCGGAATTTTTGCAATTACTCAAGTTCCTTTGGCAATTAGCGAAGGATTACTGACTGTACTAGTGTGGAACTGGCTACAATCATATACTCCTCAAGAATTAGAACTATTAAAATTAATTAAAGGGGAACCTCAAAGCAATGAATCAGTCTAAAAAAGGATTGAATAACTGGCTATTGGTATTAGCAGTGATCACTTTAGCAGTCGCGCCTTTAATATTTGTACGTGGGGCAGAATTTGGTGGTGCAGATGGTCAAGCCGAAGAAGCAATTGATGAAGTCCACCCTGGATATAAACCTTGGTTTAAACCTTTATTTGAACCGCCTAGTGGTGAAGTAGAAAGCTTATTATTTTCTTCTCAAGCAGCTTTGGGTGCTGGAGTAATTGGTTACGCGATCGGATTATATAAAGGGCGTTCCCAGCAGCAAAGGAATAAGGAATGACTCTGCAAATAGATACTCTGGCTTATACAAATCGCTTGCGGTGGTTAGCGCCAGAGCAAAAATTATTGTTTGCGATCGCTTTGTTAATTATCACTGCTTTTTCTCATCCTTTAATTCAGATTTTAATTGCAATCTGGATTAGTACTTGGACGGTTGTTTATGCGGGCATCCCCGCTAAAATTTATCTGAAACTAGTTTATGTTGCTACTTTATTTTGGTTAACAAGTTTACCTGCTTTAGTGATTAATGGCGTAAACATTGCTCATCTGCGTTTGATACAAAGCGACTCAATAGCTGGGATGACTATTGGCTCTTACTATTTATACATCAGTAATCATGGAATTGAGCAGGGATTAACGATTTTTACACGGGCGATCGCTTCTCTTGCCTGCTTATATTTTATTATGTTAACTATTCCATTTACGGAACTTTTACAAACCTTGCGCCGCATCGGATTTCCTGTAATTTTAACAGACCTTTTATTATTGATGTACCGTTTTATTTTCGTTTTGTTAAACGCATCTGTCGAATTATGGACTGCTCAACAATCTCGTGGTGGCTATCGCACTTTTAACATCGGCATTAAAAGTTTATCTCTATTAATTGGACAATTACTCAAACGCACTTTAGAAAACTATCGTCAAGTGTCTTTAAGCTTAGCTTCACGGGGTTTTAAGGGCGAATTTCAGTTTTGGCATTCTCATCGTTATTATTTATCTAAGCGATATGCTATGGAAGCGATTATGGGATGTGCAATCTTATTAGGATTAGAATGGAATATTTCTATTTTTTAACTATTAAATATTAAATAATTATAATTTTATATGAAATCAGGGCTTGAGCCAGTAAGTTTTTGTAAAAATGATATGATAATGCAGCAATCATTACTCGAATTTCAACAAGTACATTATACTTACCCAGGCGCAAGACAATCAGCTTTAAATGGTTTAACGCTACGAATTCCAGCCCAGAAAAAATGTGCTTTAATTGGTCAGAATGGTTGCGGTAAAACCACACTATTTTTATTAGCTAATGGTTTATACAAACCTCATAGTGGTAATCTCCATTGGCAAAGCAAGCCTTTGCAATACGACCGCAAATCTCTGATAGAATTGCGCCAAAAAGTTGGGTTGATATTTCAAGATCCAGAGCAACAATTAGTTGCCTCTACTGTTGAGGAAGATATTTCTTATGGCTTGTGTAATTTGGGATTACCTCAAGTAGAAATTCAACAGCGAGTTGAGCAAGCTTTAGTTGAGTTTGGACTCACCGAATTAGCCGAAAGACCAGTACATCATCTCAGCTTGGGTCAAAAGAAACGAGTTTCCATTGCTGATGTAATGGTATTAAAACCGCAACTATTGTTACTAGATGAGCCAACAGCTTATCTAGATAGATTACATACTCGTAACTTAATGGCAACCCTAAAAAAGATTCATGCGTCTGGAACCACAATACTTATGGCAACCCATGACCTAGATTTAGTTTATCGTTGGGCAGACTGGCTTTTTGTTATGGACAGGGGAAAACTTATCTTAGAGGGTCAACCTCAAGATGTATTCGCTCAACGAGAGATTCTCGAAGAATTACAGTTAGGAGTACCATTGATATATGACATGTTATTTGCTGAGGGGTTAGCCGACGAAGGGCCAGTTTTAGAAAAGTTACGACAGAGGATATTGAAACTGTTCCGTTATTTTTAGGTAGTAACAGTGGCAACTCTGGTACTCTTTTACTTTTAGAATTTCTAGAAAATTATTAATATTTTTATTGAGTAAATAGATAAGGGTCTATTTCAATAGGAGACTAACTGAAAAAATCCTTTAAAATCTAAAGATTTAACTAAGGTTTAGTGCTAAAATAAAAATAATCTTAACAAAAGTTAATAACTTAATAAATAAGTATATTATTTGACGTAGATTTTATTGCGAATCTGCCCTAAGTAACACTATAAAATCCCCCAATAGGGCATTGAAAAAGGAATAGAAATTTTGTTTCCTATTAATTTGATGCCGTAATTATATTATTTAAATTGTGTGAGCCAACACATTCAATATAGGGGACATCATGCATATTCCTGATGGTTTTGTTTCTCCACCAGTAGCAGTGGCTACCGGCTTGGCAAGTGCGGCTGCGTTGTTTATCGCCTGTGGGCGATCGCAAGAGGCTTTTGGTATCCGTCGCGCCCCGATACTGGGCTTAACCACTGCCTTTATTTTTGCCGCCCAAATGATCAATTTTCCTGTAGCCGGAGGTACTAGCGGTCACTTGTTAGGGGGAACCTTAGCAGCGATCGTTTTGGGTAGCCCTTGGGCAGGGATTTTGTGCATTGCTACAGTTTTTATTATTCAAGCTGTGTTGTTTGCCGATGGTGGTATCACTGCCTTGGGTGCAAATATTTTAAACGCGGGAGTAATTGCTGTTTGGGTAGGCTGGGTATTAACCCAAACCTTGCAGCGTCTATTCGGAGGGTCTAAAGGTCGTTTACCTCTAGCTGCTGGCATTGCCGCTGCTGTCAGTGTAGTCGTAGCATCTGTAGCTTGTGCCATTGAGTTAGCCCTTTCTGGGACAGCATCCTTAGCCGTAGTTTTGCCAGCCATGACTGGTGTGCATATTTTGATTGGCATCGGTGAAGGGCTAATTACTGGAGGTGTACTGGCTTATCTAGCCACAGCCAGACCAGATTTATTACCAGGAGAACAACAGCAGTTTAAAGGGTGGTTAGTTCCTGTTGTCAGCATTTTCCTAATTGCCGGCGTGCTGTCATTGTTCGCCTCAGCATGGCCCGACGGTTTGGAAAGGGTTGCCGAAAACATTGGCTTTATTGACTTAGCTGATCAGGTGCGGGTAACTGTACCAACGCCTCTAGCTGACTATGGGATTGAAGGCTTAGGGCAAATTGGTGCGAGTCTTGCTGGTTTAGTTGGATCTGCGGTTTGCTTTGCTGTTGCCTTTGGAATTGCCAAGGTGGTGAAACCAAAGAATGCTTAAAATTGCTTTGCCGTTACGCTTGCATCTATCTTTAGTCATTGTCGTGGGAGCAGCCTTACTCAAGTATGATGCTTGGCCTTGGCTAGCTGTATATGCTGCGATCGCCCTTGTTTGGGCAGGAATATTGCGTGTACCTGTCCGCTATTTGGGAGGATTATTAGGTACCGAATTAATTTTCTTGACATTCATGGCATTGCCCTTGGGATGGGAGCGAGCCAGTTTTTTGCTGTTTCGTTCTCTGGTATGTCTGATCGCCATGAATAGTTTTTTGTTAACTTTACCTCCCCACAGTTTTGGTATTGCCCTCAAAAATTTACCTGTGCCAGCACCCATTAAGGAAAATTTACTATTAGCTGGACAATATCTAGAAATTTTGCTGTCGGAAGTCACACGGATGCAGCGCAGCGCTCAATTGCGAGGTCTAAATGGTGCAACCGGATGGTTACGCTATGCTAGTGCTGCCATGATTGGAGCCTTGTACCTCCGGACTCTAGACAGAGCAGAACGAGTCTATGCAGCAATGGTAATTCGTGGTTATAACGGAAAACTGCCAGTAGATTCGACATTAAGACCAAAAGAGCGTTTTGCCCTGTTAGCCGCTGGAGCGATCGCTAGTTTTTTAACCCTGACCTCTTACCTTCAGAGTTCCGTTAACAGCTAACAGTTAATGGAAGTAAAGTTGTAAATTTTGAGTTGTGCATCTTGAAATCTTTGACCTTTAATCCCCAAGCTTCAACTTCTAATCCCCATGCTGCGGTAGTCGAAGTCCAGAATTTGGTATATGCTTATTCCCGACAGGAACCAGTATTGCAAGACATTTCTTTTACCTTAAACTCAGGCGATCGCGTAGCCTTAATGGGGGCAACTGGGTCTGGTAAAAGTACCTTGCTAGAGAACCTGATTGGCTTAAAACAACCACAATCAGGCAAAATTTGGATTAATGGCATTCACGTAGAACCTAAAACTCTGCCCCAAGTGCGTCGTTACATCGGCTTTGCCTTTCAAGATGCCAACGACCAACTGTTTATGCCTACCATACTAGAAGATATTACCTTTGGGCCACGAAATTACGGCGTACCACCAGCAGTAGCAATTGATCGGGCACGGCAGCTATTAGCAGATTTTGGTTTAGAAGCCTATGCCAACCGTTCTGCCCACGAACTTTCTGGTGGACAAAGACGGCTTGCTGCCCTAGCGGCAATTTTGGCCTTAGAGCCTACAATTCTGATTTTAGATGAGCCGACTAATGGTCTTGATCCCGCATGGCGGCGACATTTAGCTCAAGTATTGTTAAAGTTGCCTGTGCAGATGATGTTAATTGCCTCCCATGAATTGCAGTGGTTGGGAAAAGTGACTCAACGGGCTTTAGTACTTTCTGGTGGTCGCATTCCCATAGATGGCCAGATTCAACCACTTTTGCAAGAGGGAAAAACTTTAGATCAGTTGGGTTTACCAGTCGATTGGTGATTATTTAGATTAGATACCGCAATGCCCAATGCCTCATGCATGGCATAAAAAATGGGCGTTGGGACTGCCTTGTATCTGCTCATATTGGTGAGAGCCTGCTAATCTCTTACTGGGAGTTCAAACCTGGGGAATTTATGCAACAAGCATCTGCTGCTCAATCAGCCTCCATCGGTAATCAGGCTATGGCTGCAAAAGATATTAAATTACTGGTTTTAGATATAGACGGTACCATTTCTGGGGAGTCTAACACCTTGAGCAAACCTGTAAAGCAAGCGATCGCAGACGTTCAAGCACAAGGAATTCGAGTGGCAATTGCCACTGGTCGTATGTATCGTTCAGCTTTACGCTTCCACCAAGAAATTAGCTCTGTCCTACCGTTAATGGCTTATCAAGGAGCTTGGATTCAAGATCCAATCAATCAAAAAATTCATCGGCATTTGGCTGTTTCTAGAGAAATTGCCCACCAGCTACTAGACTATTTTGAACAACCGCAGTTGCGATCGCTTTTATCTGTTCACTTCTATATTAATGATCAGTTATATGTGCGGGAGTTAACTAGAGAAACCCAAATTTATGCACAACGTTCTGGCATTACTCCAATTCCTGTAGGCGATTTACGTCAAGTCTTGAATAATGAACCGACAAAGGTGTTAGCTTTGTGCGATGACACAGATGTGATTAATGATTTATTAGGGAATTTACGTCGTCAATACACACCCGCTGAACTTTATCTAACAACATCTGTTGCTACTTTTTTTGAAGCGACTAATGCCTCTGTTAACAAAGGAACTGCTGTGCGTTATTTAGCTGAAGAATTATTAGGACTACAAAGCACCAACGTTATGACTATTGGTGATAATTTCAATGATCTAGAAATGCTGGAGTATGCTGGCATTGGTGTAGCTATGGGCAACGCACCAACGGCAGTTCAGGCGATCGCTCAATGGGTAGCTCCTAATGTTGAAGAAGACGGAGCCGCAATTGCAATCAAAAAATTTTTACTCTCGTAAGGGCAATTTTTTATATTTGTCCTCAGCAAAACAGGATGAAATCAGAAAGAGCACCGACGACTGGCCGTGTTTCGTCTCGGTGCTCTTGCTGGTTCGCTCCTCACACACCTGTAAATATAACTGAGGTGATCAAATGAGTCAATAGATATTATATAAAGTTTTTACTCTGTGCGTGAAAAACACTGTTGAGGAATAGCACGCTTATTCAAAGCAAAATTACGTAACCGTTTGTTGAGAAATCAAACGCCGTTATTTTAATAAAATGGTTAGTCTAATGCAAATTGAACATTGTATAATTTTTCGTTAGTCAGCAAGATTTAACACTAATGGCTCATAACTCCATCTGAGCTAAAACTCCCAGCTTTTCGACCAGCAAAAACCTTAATACAGACTGAGTAGCTATCAACAATCCCAGTCTAGCTTTGGCTAAGTCGGGAGATAAAATTTTAACCTCACCCCAAATGCGGCATTTGCACCAAAATTTTTCCCACGCTTGACTCAAATTTAGTCCCGCTTTTTCCCAATTCACCGAACCACCTCTATCATTAAACTCTAAATCGTCTACCACTTGCACTAACTCGGTAATTAGACGACTTTCATCTGGATGATTCAGACAAAGTTTGGCATTAGAGTCTAGCCAAGGTATTTGCTCTGGGGAAATTACACTCCAAAAAGCTGGGCTACTATTTGGTAAAGGTTCCCTGAGTTCAATTAATCCTTCTCGATGAGCTAGCAGCAATAGTGAGCAGCAACGCGCATGGGCATATTGAATTGCAAATAAGTGAGCAGGATTAAGAATTTGAGCATTAGATATTAATGATTCTTCTTTACTCTCCTGCTTCTTAGTATTCCCTCCTCGCCCTAAACTCCCCGCTACAAGACTTTGTAACCACGCCGCGACAAGAGGCGGACTCAATTCTAAATGAATCCAACCCGGAGGAACAATTTGGATACTAAAAACACCACTATAGTTTTCTGATAAGTAAGAGCCAATGCCATTGGCTACTTCCATAGGTTGTTGATTATGAGATTTTGACACCCCCAAAGCTATACCTGAGATATATAATATTCGACTATTATCTCTATCTTTATATAGATGACTTTTTTTATCATCTATGCTTATGCTTTTTTGCTCATTAGTATAAATACTTATTGCACTTATTATTTGACTATATATTAGCTGTTTGATTGCTGTGTATTCGCTTACTAGTAAGCTGAGATGCACGTAGTTATTAATAAATAAATTAAAACCTTTTTTTTCCGGATTTACTGTCATCTCTCTTTAGAGATAAGATTAATCTAAATGAAGAAAAATGAGAACAGCATAAAATTTGATGAATATTCTATGAATAATGGGTAAACTTTACTACCATCATTGTACAGTAAGAAGTATAACAAAAAGTAGAGAGCAATTTGCTTTCTGCTCTTTGGATGGCTGGCGCTGTTAGGCGTTAAGCCGAAACCGCCAACACAAAGACACTCCTTGCACCTTTTTATGACGTCTTTGTCTTCAGCCGAACGCTCTTTGTTACCTATGCAATCTCCATCTTCTTTTTCTGAGGCATCACGGCCTTTTTTGACTTGGCAACGAATTCTTGATTGGGCTCAAGAACACTACCGTTGCCGCACCTTTAGCAAAGATGAACGCATTCCAGCCCGGCCTGGATTGCTGTATTTGGTGCAAAGGGGTGCAATCCGCATGGTAGGAACTGCTCAAGTGAGCGCTACTGCCAGTCAGCTAACATCTCGACGAATCAACAGAACCCCAGAAGAAGCTTTCTTGGGTTTTGTAGGAGCAGGGCAACCATTTGAAATTGTTGCTCAGTCACCATTCACGCTCCAGGCATACGCTCATGTAGACCAAACTGCTGTGCTGTGGATGTACTGGCATGATTTAGACAATTGGCCTCACTTCCGTCGTGAAGTTATGGATGCCTTTAGGTATCAGCACCAGCGTAAACTGTTGTGGCTGAGTGCCTTGGGACAAAGGCGCACAATTGACCGACTCTTAGGATTTCTCACATTGTTGATTGAGGAATATGGAGAGCCGTCCATGAGTGAAACTGACCCCGACGTGATTCGCGGCTATTGTTTGCCTTTCCCTCTTACCCATGCTCAAATTGGTAGCGCTATTGGTTCGACTCGCGTTACCGTCACCCGTCTGATGGGCAAGTTGCGTCAGCGCGGTTTAATTCTCACTCAAGGGGATAATCTTATTTGCTTACCAGCAGAGTCGATTAATCGAGTCAGCTAAAGCACATTTCCCATCTCTCAAAAAACCAGTCATGCCCTACAAGCATCTACGGTAGGAATTACCGCTATACTTGTCAGCAATAGCAAGTGTCAGCAAATTGTGACATACCAGCCTAGGTCATCAGTTCCTACCCCCGATCGATAAGCAGTAAGGCGGCACCAGCAACATCCGCTTCCTGCTCAGTTTGACCAATCTGTTTGACCACCACAAACAGATTGTGTGTAATCGGGTCATTCCATTGACTGAAAGTTTCAATGTTCAATCTGTTATGTTTATCAGGAAACTCACAAGGGAGGACAAATGGTTTTTGCCTTTGTGTCCACCCTAATTGCAAGGGCTACATTGAACATTGAAAAACAACCTCTGGAGCAGAAGCGTACTACATGCTACCAGCAATATCAGCTAGTTTTGACATTACTTGGATGGTCGTGGCAACAGCATTCCACTTTCAAACCGAAAGGTTGACCATCCAAGATGTTTT
This sequence comes from Atlanticothrix silvestris CENA357, assembly GCF_016056295.1. Classification (GTDB taxonomy): domain Bacteria; phylum Cyanobacteriota; class Cyanobacteriia; order Cyanobacteriales; family Nostocaceae; genus Atlanticothrix; species Atlanticothrix silvestris. Next base: position 51,288 of record NZ_JAECZB010000094.1, on the reverse strand, counting down.
AGAAAATAATTTTTCTATGATTAGTACTGTTATAGTTAAAAGATTTAATTTTTAGTAGTGGCTGATTTGTACTAGCTTAAAATCATTTATTTAAATAAAAAAGTGATTATCATTTAATATTTTGTAATTAAAATATTAAATATAATAATTTATAAACAAGGCGGAATACTGCTGTCACTGCAACAGTTAACAAGCATCCCATAACCACTAAAATTATAACTTCTTCAACCCCAATACCCCTTCTTAAAAAGGGCATAAACAATACAAGAGCAAAAGTAATTCCAGAAATAATTAATAAACTGAACTTTTCAATCCATCGCCTAGTCTGGGCAAAAATTAAAATTCCTAAAATTAGGACAGAAACTACTAGGGGAATTATTGGCGGCTTGAATAGACTAAAGAGAGCAATCGCAATTAATGCACCTTCAAACCCACTAAATGCTGCTCCACTTAACAGTTCCCAAGGGGAAAAACTGGGTTGAGGCTGTTTTGTTTGGGGTAGAAGAGTTGGTGGTATTAACTGGTGAGAGAGAACTTTGAGAACTTGATCAGCTGACTGAAAGCGTTGATTAGCAGCACTCAGGAGCATTTTGTCTAAAATGTTAGCTAGGCGAGGGTTGACAGTTACATGCATTCGCCATTGCCATTGATTACTATGAGCATCAAACAGCTGAGTAGCCTCTTGACCTGTAAGTAAAGTCAAAATAGTTACAGCCAAAGCGTATAAGTCTGTAGAGGGGTATACTTGGCCACCAGCCATCTGTTCAGGTGGCGCAAAACCTATAGAATAAATTCCCGTAGAAGAGCCAGATCTACCAGATGAAGCATTTGTTACTTGCTTAACTGCGCCAAAATCTAGTAAAAATAGTTTGCCATCACGACGGCGCATAATGTTAGAGGGTTTTATATCTCTGTGAAGTATGTTTCTATCATGGACGAACTTTAGTACATTTAGAATTTCTTGCAGCACATGTAAAACTTGCTGTTCCGAAAATCTACCTTTTTGAATTAATTCTTCCTCTAAATTTTGCCCATCAATATATTCTTGCACTAAGTAAAAAAATTGATCTTCTTGACCTAGTTGTAAACTAGGAACTGTCACCGGAAAAAAGGCAAATAAGTCAGGAATTTGCTCGTGTTCGTTACCTATTTGTGCTAAAACTTCTGCCTCTCTCTCAAAAAGTTGTTGTGCTAGTTGCAGTTGAGTAGGAGTGAAATCTCCTGCTGGCTGGAACTGCTTAACCACGCATGAACGCATTCCTGGAATCCGGCGATCGCGTGCTAAAAAGGCTGCACCAAAACCGCCCCTACCTAGCAAATTTATTGTTACATATCTACCATCTAGTATTAATGGCATTCCGCAGGTAAGACAGAATTTTTGTTGTGTTGTTTTTAGGGTTGTAATATCATCTAAATCCGCAAAATGATTTTGTGGACGCGGACAGTGCGGACGAGTGCAGTAGACTTCCATTTTTTTTGTTTTTGGTCAGTTGTGAGTCAGTTGCCAAAAGTCAAGAATTTTTTAATAACTACTGACTATTGACTACTGACTATTGACTATCGACAAAATGTTAGCCTGCGTCAGAAGAAGTAGTTGTCGCTGTATCTAAAGTGTTTACTACTAGCTTCTTTTGCGATAATTTTAATGCTTCATGATTCCATCCAGGGTTAGCAAACTGGGGTAAAATCTCCTGGCTAAACGCTTCTGCTGCCTTAGATCTGTAGCGATTAGGATTAAAAATCAGCCACAACGTTCGCTTGACAACAACACCTTCAATAGGTGTGCAATGCAGTACACCCATTTGTAATTCTTTAGCGATCGCCGAAGTGGAGACAAAAGCGGCCCCTAAACCAGATTGCACAGCATTTTTAATTGCTTCTATGGAATTTAGTTCCATTTCAAATTTAAAACGCCTTGTATCAATTTCACAGCGAGCTAGTACCTGATCAATTACTTTGCGGATAGTTGATTGAGAATCTAGAGCAATGAATTGTAGTTTATAAAGGTCTTCTTTTTGGATTGTTTCAAGTTTGGCAAAGGGATGAAAAACGGGCAAAATTAGGGATAATTCATCTTCAGCATAAGGAAGAATTTCCAAAGATTCTGCTAGTTCACCAGGAATTTCGCCACCAATGATAGCCAGATCAACTTGTCCATTAGCTACGCTCCAAGCAGTCCGACGGGTAGAGTGGACATGTAATTGCACTGCCACATCTGGATATTTTTGCCGGAACATGCCGATCATTTTGGGCAAAAGATAAGTACCGGTGGTTTGGGAAGCGCCGACAATCAAAGTACCGCCTTGGAGATTTTGTAAATCTTCGATCGCACGGCAGGTTTCTTGGCACAGACTGAGGATTTTTTCACCGTAGCTTAAAAGTAAATGCCCAGCTTCGGTTAACTGTGCGCGACGTCCTCCACGGTCGAATAAAGGGACATCCAATTGCCGTTCGAGATTTTGGACTTGTAAACTCACGGCAGGTTGGGAGACGTAAAGGCTATCAGCGGCGCGCTTGAAGCTGCCTTCTGCGGCGATCGCTTTTAAAATACGTAACTGATCTAAAGTGAAAGGAAGGTCAGACATAAGGCTCAACCCACAAACTTTGAAAGGAGCAGCTTTGGCAACAAATCAAGACTCACAGCTTTCTAGTGTGGCGTGATTCGTTGCATTTTAAACTCAGAGGTTTGACTCGAAAAAGACAGTACCACAACATTTTGACTAAACTCTCCTTTTGAATACTTTGTGGTATTGGTTGTACTGAGTTAAGTTTTCTTTAAATTACTTCACCCATGTATTATCATGTTGAATCCTTGGTTTACTCCCAGTCATTTTGTCATGTTGGGGTTACAGTTAGCTTTTGCGATCGCCCACAGTGGAGGAGCTGCTTTGCGACCTTGGGCAGAGAAGCATATAGGGCCAAGGCTTTATCGCATTTTCTTTGCATTAGTTAGTTTACCGTTGGCTGTAGTATTAATAATTTACTTTTTTAACCATCGTTATGATGGGTTGCAACTTTGGCAAGTGCAGGGCGTACCGGGAGTACAAGCATTCGTTTGGGTATTGTCAGCAATTTCCTTTTTGTTTTTGTATCCTGCCACCTTCAATCTACTAGAAATTGCTGCCATTCAAAAGCCCCAAGTCCATCTCTACGAAACAGGAATTATTCGTATTACTCGTCATCCTCAGATGGTGGGGCAAATTATGTGGTGTATTGCTCATACCCTTTGGTTAGGTACTAGCTTTACGTTGGTGACTTCTATGGGATTAGTGTTGCATCACTTGTTTGGGGTTTGGCATGGCGATCGTCGCTTAGCCCACCGCTATGGAGAAGCCTTTAAAATAGCTCAACAGCGCACGTCAATAATTCCCTTTCAGGCAATTATTGATGGTCGTCAATCTATCTTGTGGCAGGAATTTCTGCGCCCCGCCTATTTAGGAGTTGCCATTTTTATAGCTTTACTTTGGTGGGCACATCCCCTGTTGCTTGTCGCAACTAGTAAGGTAAAATGGTAGTCCTAGGTGATCCCCACTAATAAAAGAAAAGACTAAACAAATGAAAATTTCTGCTTATCAATTGCTACCAAATCAATGTAGGATGAATTGAAACAGCTGTTAGTGGGGGTGCGCTCAGTCAGTTTGTTATTTCCATACTGGTATCTCGCTGACCAATTGCCTAAGCTAGGGAGTAAATGGCACAGCAGTCTAAATTTATCTCTAGCAACGGTAATTAGGAGTAAAAAACAAAGCAGCCGCTAAAGAAGTCACATTGGCTTTTTTGGCAAAGCTCAAATCAATCCTGCAAGAGTTGCATAATAGTTTTTGCCCTGAAGCTTCTATAGGCATTGACCTGCTTGCCAACTTCTCTTGCTAATGGCTAGTTTAATAATAAAACCCTATAATTCTTAGAGGCGTCATGGTGTTGTCGGTTAGTGAGCGGACATTTACTCAAGAAGTTTTAGAATCTCCACTTCCTGTTTTAGTAAATTTTGAAGCACCTTGGTGTGGTTTATGTCGCATTATCCACCCCTTGCTGTTGCAATTTCAAGCTCAATGTGGAGAGCAAATTAAATTAGTTGGGGTTAACGCTGATGATAATTTCAAACTTGCTAATACTTATCGACTAAAATCACTACCAACTTTACTACTGGTTGATAACGGCATAGTCCAACGTCGCTTAGAAGGGTTTCGTGGTAGAGAAGATTTGCGTCTAGCTTTAGAAGAAATAAAAATTACTTACAGCAACCGTTCGAAAATATACAGCAACTCAAAGACAGCAGACTTGGAATATCGCTCTGCATGAAGTAAGTTAATAGTCAATATTCAGCACTTAAGAGTTATTACTTTTGACTGCTGACTTAGAAATTAGACTCAGTGTATTGGGCAGCAAATATAAAACCATGCTTAATTACCCCACCCAAAGCTCATTGGGTGGGGTATTTTATCCTCAAGGGTGTGTGTCACAATTATTAACAGTTCTGCCTGGACAGTTGCCTGCGGCGGAAACCGTCCGCAGTACTGTCCTAAACTTAGTCAAGAATTCTAAAAATAAGCGTCAGTGATGGAAGTAATCTATGAATATGCCTGGCTGATTCCGGTATTGCCTCTTGTAGGAGCAATGCTAGTCGGTCTAGGATTAATTTCGGTAAATCAGGTGACAAACCGCCTGCGGCAACTTAACGCTGTAGTTATCATCTCCTTGATGGGAGCAGCGATGGCGTTGTCTTTGGCCTTGCTGTGGAGTCAAATTCAAGGACACCCGGCTTATCTCCGCACCCTCGAATGGGCAGCAGCAGGTAATTTTCACCTGAGAATGGGCTACACTATCGACCACCTCACAGCCCTGATGCTGGTGATTGTGACAACGGTAGCTCTATTAGTCATGATCTACACTGATGGCTACATGGCTCATGACCCAGGGTATGTCAGGTTTTACGCCTATCTGAGCTTGTTTGGTTCCTCCATGTTGGGTCTGGTAGTTAGCCCTAACCTGGTACAGGTTTACATTTTTTGGGAACTGGTTGGCATGTGTTCCTACTTGCTGGTTGGCTTCTGGTACGATCGCAAATCCGCAGCAGATGCCTGTCAAAAAGCATTTGTAACTAACCGAGTGGGTGACTTTGGTCTTCTACTTGGCATTCTGGGACTGTTCTGGGCAACAGGCAGCTTTGATTTTAATGTGATGGGCGATCGCCTCGCACAACTCGTAGAATCAGGTTCTGTGAGCAATTTCCTCGCCATTGTCTTGGCAATTTTAGTTTTCCTGGGTCCAGTTGCTAAATCCGCCCAATTCCCCCTACATGTCTGGCTACCAGACGCAATGGAAGGCCCCACACCCATTTCTGCCCTGATTCATGCGGCAACAATGGTGGCAGCAGGTGTATTCCTAATTGCCCGGATGTATCCAGTTTTTGAACACGTTCCCGCAGCAATGAACGTAATTGCCTTTACAGGGGCATTTACGGCATTTTTAGGGGCAAGCATTGCAATTACCCAAAATGACATCAAAAAGGGTCTAGCATACTCCACCATCTCCCAATTGGGTTACATGGTGATGGCAATGGGACTAGGCTCATACAGTGCTGGATTATTCCACCTAATGACCCACGCCTATTTCAAGGCGATGCTGTTCTTAGGTTCCGGTTCTGTAATTCACGGCATGGAAGGAGTTGTTGGTCACGACCCTGCCTTAGCGCAAGATATGCGGTTGATGGGGGGATTGCGAAAGTATATGCCCATCACAGGAATTACCTTTTTGATTGGTTGCTTGGCAATTTCTGGTGTTCCACCTTTTGCTGGGTTTTGGTCAAAAGATGAAATTCTCGGACAAGCTTTTGAGGCTAACCCACTTCTGTGGTTGATTGGTTGGCTAACTGCCGGCATTACTGCTTTCTACATGTTTAGAATGTATTTCATGACATTTGAAGGCAAATTTCGCGGTACTGACGAGAAAATCAAGGACAAGCTTAAAAAGGCCGCCGCTACAATTATCCTGGAATCAGAATCAGCAGAACTAGCCCCAAATTTTGGCCCTGGGGCAATGAAACATGGTGAATTGGCTGCTACTGGTGATCATCATGATTCCCATGACTCCCACGGGCATCATAGCGATTCTCCTCACGAATCACCGTGGACAATGACCCTGCCGTTGGCACTGTTGGCTGTGCCTTCGATTTTGATTGGTTTAACAGGTACACCCTACGCTAATTATTTCGAGGAGTTTATTTTTCCTCCTAGCGAAACCCTCACTGAAGTTCTAGAAAAGGCCGCCGAGTTCAATCCGACGGAATTTTATGTGATGGCTGGGGCTTCTGTAGGTATTTCCTTAATTGGGATTACCTTGGCTTCCTTGATGTACTTACAGCGTAAAATTGACCCAGCTGCGATCGCATCTCAAATCAAACCACTTTATGAGCTATCCCTCAACAAGTGGTACTTTGATGACATTTACCATCGTGTCTTTGTCGTTGGTTTGCGTCGCATCGCTAGACAAGTTATGGAAGTTGACTTCCGTGTTGTTGATGGTGCAGTTAACCTCACAGGCTTTTTCACCCTTGTTAGTGGCGAAGGTCTGAAATACTTAGAAAACGGTCGCGCTCAATTTTACGCCTTGATTGTATTTGGGGCAGTTTTGGGTTTAGTGATTGTCTTTGGTGTCACCTGATTTTAATAGGGGTGGGCGGATGTCTGCCCCTAAGTTTTTTAAGAGTCTAATTTAGACTCTTTTTTTTGACTGAAGTTAAGATATATAAGGTAATCTAACGAATCGATAATCTAAGCATCAGTGGCTTAAATTCCCTAATTCAAAAAAGGCAGTGAATAGGCGAATGATTAAGAAAAAATACATTTATTGGCAAGATGATGATATGTGGTTAGGTTATCTCGAAGAATATCCTGACTATTGGACTCAGGGTGAAACTGAAGAGGAGCTAAGAGAAAATCTACTCGATATTTACAGTGAATTAACAAGTGGAACTATCCAAAATATTCGCAGAGTTGCAGAACTTGAAGTTTCGTGAAACGAAGAAATTTAATCAGTAAACTTGAAGAAATGGGTTGTATCTTGGTTCGTCATGGTGGCAAACATGATTGGTATCAGAATCCAATAACAAAAATTTCTCAAGCCGTTCCCAGACATAGAGAAATCAAAGAGCAACTTGCAAAACATATTATTAAGATGCTTAATGATGAAGCTGGCTAACACTGCATTAGTGTTAACTGTTGAGGTTTTATGATTTGTAATTCCAGTAAAATAAGAGGTACTGTACTAGAGAGTTTAGGTATTCACTATGACCCTTGAACAGCTTGAAGCCGAAGTTCTTGCACTTCCAAAAGATTCTCAAGTGATTTTATTAGCAAGATTACTGGAAAGATTGGGTCAAGAAAGTGGAATAGATCAAGAAATTGCGGCTAGTTGGGCTGAAGAAGCCCAGAAGCGTGATGAAGATATGAACACCAATCAAATTACTGGTATTCCGGCTGAAGAAGTATTTCAACGAGTTCGTGCATCTTTACAATGACAAGAATTGTATTTCATCCATTGGCAGAGCAAGAACTGGTTGATGTCGCAAGTTATTACGAGGAACAAAATCAGGGGCTAGGGCTAGATTTATTGACAGAAATAGAAGGTGCAGTTAATCTCCTCATACGTTATCCTACTGCTGGTGTAGTAGTTCGAGGATTTGTTCGTCGGCTTATTCTGCCTAAATTTCCTTATTCACTCCTATACCGTGTTGTCGATGATGATTTAATTCGGATTCTAGCCATAGCACATCACAAACGTAAGCCTGTGTACTGGATTGGTCGAGAATAAAATTCAGAAATCAATTAAAGGATTAGTGAAATCGGAGAAAGGCATGAAGTTATTGCTATGGGAGACAGACTACACAGTAGATAAATGATATACCATCGTGAGTGATAGTCTAGGCACGGTTTGCGATCGCTCTTTCTCTGTGTGCGATCTTTTTTAAATGTATATAGATATAAGATAAAAGTAATTGTTTATTTTAAACTATGCTAAATCAACCAATTTCAACAGTCTTAACCCGGATACGCGAAAACTTAAAACAACTCTATGGAGAACAGTTAGACAAACTAATTTTATTTGGTTCACAAGCCAGAGGAACAGCACAGCCAGACTCAGATATTGATATTTTAATTGTATTAAAAGATGTTTTTAGCTATTCTCAAGAAAGCGAAAAAATAAGTCAAAGTATTGCAGATTTATGTTTAGAATATAATGTTTTAATTAGTTGTGCGTTTGTTACCCGCGATCAACTCGAAAATTATAATAGTGGTTTCTTCCGTAATGTCAGACAAGATGGGTTAGTAATATGACCCCTGAACAACAAAGACTCCTAGAAAAAGCAGAGAGAAGTTTGCAAGCAGCGGAAGAACTCAATCAAAAAGGTTTTGCTGAATTTGCAGCATCTCGTAGCTATTACGCAATGTTTTATATTGCTACCGCTTTTTTAGAAGGCGAAGGACTTGGTTATTCTAAACATTCAGCCGTAATTGCTGCTTTTGGAGAAAGATTTGCACGTCCACAGCGAGTTCCCCGTGAATTTCATCGTTATCTAATTGATGCAGAAAGAACTCGTTTACGCGGTGACTATAATACTGATCCTAATATTACACAAGCTGATGCCGATCAGATTATTCAAAGAGCTATCGAAATTCTTAATTTTGCCAAAGCAAATATTGACTCTTTATGCCCTTGAATAATCACAAAAATCCTGTTAATCCTTTTATTTTGTTAGCGCAGCGTTAATTATACATCCTGATTCTGACATTTGATCAAATAACTCTAGGCTTCAATATCGTCCCAAAGCTCCGAAACTGGGAAAGTTTATCCTACTGCTGCTTGTCGCACGGACTCTTGCAGGTCGGCTAATATTTGTGCTTTTGGCTCCTGTTCATCAATCCAAGCTAAACCACTGACGTTATCAGAATTTATAGAACTCATCAGCTGTTGCCAAAGTTCTACAGGGACGAGTACATCTGTTGTTTCTCCATCTGTGTTGGTGACATAACGAATTTGACTTTCAATTTGTGCGATTATCATAAGCTTATTTCTCCTAATCATGCTTTTTTGCATTAAATCGCTTTTTTCAACAACTACCAAATAGATCGTGTATCCTGGGTTGGGTTATGCGTAGACGCGGAGCGGCTTGTCGTAGACATCGCATCGCTATAATTCTAGTCTAGTGGCTCTTTCAGGGTAAGTTTTTAACTTGACTGGGTGTATCCTAACCCACATCCTGCTCATCCTTCCTCTAGTCAAAAGAAACTCTCAAGAGCAAAATGGGGGATTGCCAATTTAATTAAATCAACCTAACAAGAGAGACCAAATACCCAAAAAGCTGTTAGTTAATAGCTAGTGACTTTTTGCCAAACATGACTTTGATTGCAGACGAATTGTGATGAATATAACTAATTTCCCGTGGCTGACGACGATTATCTTATTGCCGATAGCCGCGTCACTACTGATTCCCCTCATCCCAGATAAAGACGGCAAAACAGTGCGCTGGTATTCCCTAATCGTAGGGTTGATAGATTTTGCGCTGATTGTTTATGCTTTTTATACTGGGTACGACTTCTCCAATCCCGATTTGCAACTGGTAGAGAGTTACCCTTGGGTACCGCAACTAGATTTGAATTGGTCAGTAGGGGCAGATGGCTTGTCAATGCCCCTAATTATTTTGACTGGATTCATCACCACGCTGGCGATTTTAGCAGCTTGGCCTGTGACGTTTAAGCCAAAGCTATTTTACTTTTTGATTTTGGCGATGTATGGCGGTCAAATTGCTGTATTCGCTGTTCAGGATATGCTGTTATTTTTCCTGGTGTGGGAACTAGAACTAGTACCAATATACTTTCTGCTGTCGATTTGGGGAGGTAAAAAGCGGCAATACGCAGCGACAAAGTTCATTCTATACACAGCAGGTGGTTCGCTGTTTATTTTGCTGTCTGCCCTGACAATGGGATTTTACGGCGATACGGTGACGTTTGATATGCGAGCGATCGCTCTCAAGGATTTCGCCCTCAATTTCCAGTTGGCGCTATATGCCGGCTTCCTGATTGCCTACGCCGTTAAATTGCCAATCATTCCCTTGCATACCTGGCTACCAGATGCCCACGGTGAAGCAACAGCACCAGTACACATGCTACTAGCGGGTATTCTGCTGAAAATGGGCGGTTATGCCTTGGTTCGCATGAATGCTCAAATGCTCCCCGATGCCCACGCTTATTTTGCGCCGGTGTTAGTGGTGCTGGGGGTAGTTAATATCATTTACGCAGCCCTCACATCCTTTGCCCAGCGAAATCTGAAGCGAAAAATTGCCTATTCCTCAATTTCCCACATGGGCTTTGTCCTCATTGGTATTGCTTCCTTCACAGATTTGGGATTGAGTGGGGCAGTTTTACAAATGGTTTCCCACGGATTAATTGGGGCAAGTTTATTCTTCCTCGTCGGTGCAACTTATGACCGGACACATACCTTAATGTTGGATGAAATGGGTGGTGTTGGTAAGAGGATGCGGAAGATTTTCGCCATGTTCACTGCCTGTTCGATGGCTTCTTTAGCATTGCCAGGAATGAGTGGTTTTGTGGCAGAGCTAATGGTGTTTGTCGGCTTTGCTACTAGCGATGCTTATAGCTCCACATTTAAAGTCATCGTAGTATTTTTGATGGCAGTTGGAGTGATTTTAACTCCGATTTATTTGCTGTCAATGTTGCGAGAAATTTTCTACGGTCAAGAGAACGAAGAATTAGTTTCTCACCAAGCTTTGATAGATGCCGAACCCCGTGAAGTATTTATCATTGCTTGTTTGTTAGTACCAATAATTGGTATTGGTCTTTATCCCAAGTTACTGACTCAGATGTATGATGCAACCACAGTACAACTGACAGCGCGGTTGCGTAATTCTGTGCCAACATTAGCACAGCAAAAAGAAGAAGCACCACAGGTTTCTTTAAGTGCCCCAGCAATTGGTAATTAAATAGTCATTAATAATTTAAATTACTATTGCTTTGAGGGTGGGTTTTATACCCACTCTTTTTTTTGAAAAAGTTTGCTTTTACTAGAAGCATATAACAAAAACTTTATAATTTTTTATTATCGAAGGTTAATTAATTGAATAGTTTGGGAATTATATTACAAGTAAATCATTTACTGCCAAATCAATCTATTTGCAATAATTTTCAAGAAAATATGGAAGTTAAATTAGGATTTGGGGCAGTCCCAAGACCTCAATATGTTTTTGTCAGCAAGGAATCTGACTACTGTTGGTATTTGCTATCTGATGATAAAAAACCAATCCCTATTTATGACAGAGCTTTAACTGGAGTAATCACAGAGATTGAAGTTAACAAAAAAGTTGAAACTTCACATGGAGAAGCCGAAAAAACTGATATACATATTTTGGCCGATAAACCTTATGTCATACGTTCAGGTAGTGAGTCCTACTTTTCTAAAAGTTTGTTACTTTCACTTGATGCCCTAACTTCTCAACAATTGTCTCGTCCGCTAACGATCGCAGTCAGCCCTGGAGATAAAACAATTGTATTTTGCACAATTTACGATCCAGTAACTTATCGGTCTGTAGGTGTTAGTTGGGACGGGCATAAAGAGATAGATTGGCAAGCATTAGGGCAAAAAGTAAGTCTAAAAATTAACGAACATTATAATTTAAATCAAGATCAAAATTACCTTCAAATCATGCCTGAAAAACGTGAAGGTTTTATAGCTCAAACCGATACATATTTAGCACAATTAAACTGGACAGCAGATCAAGGAAGAGAATTTTTACAGCAGAAATATGGCAAGCGATCGCGCCTACAATTAACTGATGCCGAAATTCTGGATTTCATTGATTATCTGAGGTTACAAATAAACGCAAGCTACCAAGCTTAAAAGCCAATACGGTTCACTTAAGGATAATTATATGTTGGGTTGAGGCAATGCGTTACCCAACAAATCCTTGAAAATGTTGGGTTTCGTCCCTCAATCCAACCTACGCGATTTAAGGTTTTTAGTTCTAACTGAACGGTATTGGCTTAAAAGCGATTGCCTCAAAATCTCACTCATTTGCTTCTGGTAGCCAGTTTTCATCCAAAATTAATTCTAAAGGATAGGGACAATCTTCTGGAAACACAGAAATTTGAATCCCTGTTTGCTTTGCGACTTGGCGACGTGCCCTTTGATAGCTTTCCTCAAGTTGCTCTGTAGGATACTTATTGAGACTGGAACTATCTTCAATCGTTAACTCAATTTGGGTACGAGTATCAGTTATAGAATCCAACCAACTATCTAAGCGACGCTGAGGTTGATATTGCCACTTAAGCAGATGTAATAGCAGGCGAGTTAGTTGACTGGCAATACCTCGCCTTTCGCTTTTGCCCAAGTCTTCAATCTCCTCAATCAGATGTACCACATCAATTTCTTGCCAGTGATGTTGCCGTAATAGTTGGGCTGTTTGTTTAATCCACAAATTGAAATCTGCTTTATAAGTTGCACTCATGAAGGTCAAAAGCCTGAACCAGCGTAGGAGTGAAGCGCAGTATTAACCCGCGATATTTTTAAGGTAGCATTAGTTGAATTAAAACTTCTGCGTAGATGCTTCTTCGCGGCTTGCCGCAGTCATCACCTGTCAGTTGCAATGAAGTTTTAACTTGGCTGTATTATGAAGTCAAATAAAACTACCGAAACCATCAAACGATTAATAACTTGCTTTTTTTCATCAGTCAAACATCTTTTATCTTCCCAACAAACTATTTCAGCTTGATAGTGGATATTAGCTAAATCTACCGTAGTAGAAATGAACAGTGGATATTAGCTAAATCTACCGTAGTAGAAATGAACAAACGCATCGGAGATTCTACAGAAGGTAAATTATCACGTAATTGTTTCATAGTTTTACCAGAATAAGGTTGAAGAAACATAATTTGTTCTGGTAACACCTTTTGTACTTGAAGTATTTCCTCTAGTACTGATTCAAAAACACCGTTTATAAATAGAGCAACAGGCTTGAGCATACAAATTGTCTCTTTTTTAAGAACTAAAATGATACACACCTTTAGTTAAAATACCCAAATCTTTTAGCTAAAAACACAACCTAGCAAGTGTCGTCTATAGTTAGCAACATTTTTTAAAAATCTTACCAATTAAGAATTTAGGTAAACGAAAACACATTTTACATACAGAGAATAAAAAAACAGCGATGACGCTTCATCACAATTTATTCACAAGGCTCAGTGTAAACAACTACTACGAGTATTTCCAAATCTAATACAGTGTCAAAACTCCCAAATTTGGATTTTTGTCAGAATCTTGGATATCCTCTACATGCGATCGCAAAATCTCTTCAATTTGTGTGGTTGAACAATTGCCATAACGAATCCAAATCACTTTTGGAGGAAATCCTTGCAAAATGCTCAACTCGTTAAAATCAGCATTTCTCGTTACAACACAGTAAATCCACTTTGTCGGGCATACTCCCAAACAATTAAATCATCTGCTTGATCTAAGCAGATGAGAAAAAGATGCTGAGAATTTGGGTACATATCAGTCAATCGACCAACTAGGCGAGGTGATAGGTTATGGTCAAATAATAACTTCACACTTGCATTGTCAGCATTTGCCGTTCTCGATCAGCCGCATAGCTAAGGCAAGCTAAAATATCTTCTTGTGTCAAATAAGGAAAATCACTAAGCACTTCCTCGTAGGTCATGCCAGAGGCAAGATAAGATAAAACATCGTACACAGTAATTCGCATTCCTCGAATACAAGGTTTACCACCTCGTTTTCCAGGTTCAATAGTAATAATATTGTGATAATTTACAGCCATAAAATTTAATCTATATCAAAAATCTTCATCGTCAACAAAAAATTCGGCATCATCTTCAAATCGAGAATTACTCTGCCGAGAACCAGCTAGACCCCATAGTGGTTGCAATACAGCCATGCCAATCAACCCAATACCAGTACCGAAAGCCAGCACTAAACCCATTGGTATCTGAATTGATTGGAATGTTAAGAATTTTAACGATACTGGTGTAGCATTTTGGACTGAAATAATTGCGATCGCGCTTCATTTCATTTTCCGATACGTTCAAGTTCCTCTCGCAATACTCGCCGTAATACTTCTTCTAAAGGTTCACGCCGCTGCTGAATATACTCACGCAAGGCATCATTAATCAAAGTTTGGTAATTTCCCCCACCTGCTGTGTTAACTTGGTCACGAAACCATGCTAATACTTCATCATCTAGGCGAATTGTGATTCGAGTTTTACCTGTTGGTATCGGTTCAATAGCTCCCCGTTTACCTTCGCTAAAATCATACTCAGCTTCCATCACTTATCCCTCCTCATATTGCTTTTGTTCATGGCGCGTAGCTGTACGGGCACAAATCAATCTAATCTCATCATTTCGCCATGTATACACAACCACTAAAATTCGACCGAAAGCATCCATCCCAACGGTAATAAACCTTTCCTCATCAAAACGCTCGTCGGTGATGGTAATTGCTAAATCGTCAGAAAATACCGATACTGCATCAGCAAAGTCAACACCATGTTTGCGAAGATTGGCTGCTGCTTTCTGGTTATCCCATTGATACGCCATCTAAATCTATTGTATGCACATTTGTACATATTAACGGCTTGCGAGTACTTAATTAGTATGAGCGTATAACGGTGTGCTTTTATATGTTTTTCAACTCTCAAAAATCTTCATCGTCAACAAAAAATTCGGCATCGTCTTCAAATCGAGAATTACCCTGCCGAGAACCAGCTAGACCCCATAGTGGTTGCAATACAGCCATGCCAATCAACCCAATACCAGTACCGAAAGCCAGCACTAAACCCATTGGTATCTGAATTGATTGGAATGTTAAGAATTTTAACGATACTGGTGTAGCATTTTGGACTGAAATAATTGCGATCGCTACTACCCAAATAGCTACTACTAAAGATGTGAAAAAAGGAGCCAGGGTTTTCATACTTTGATCAAAATTAAGGATGAAGAGTTAAGAATTATTAATTAAATAACTAATTTTACTAAATTAAACTGCTACTGCTTCTAGCTTAACAATTATACTTTCCAGCGCTTGAGCAACGTTGGTGAGTTGTTAAGAGAGTTGGTTTGCATGTAAACGCTTACCAATTAAACCTGATGGGCTGCGGCTGGGCAACTCATTTGATGCACTTTTAATATTTGCCACAATAGTATCAGTAATCTCTGGAGTGGCAGAGTCTGCATAATCAGAGATATATTTAATCCCACAGTCAGGAGTTGGATTATGGCTGGCAGTAAACATCAATGCCCCAGCGGAATTTAGGTAACGGAAGTTGTAGATAATGACTGGTATGGGGTAATCCCGATCAGTAATTCTTACATCCCATCCTAAGTCTGCTAAGACTTCAGCCGCTGTCTGGGCACACTGGTCAGCTAAAAAGCGAGTATCGTAGGCAATAAGAACTGGTCTATCTTTTTGATAGATTATTTCGAGGCAACTTGCGATCGCTCTTGTTACTTTCCGTACTTTAGGAAAAGTAAAGTCGTCAGCAATAATCCCTCTCCACCCGTCAGTGCCAAACTTTATTTTGCTGGAATTGCTACTAGCGCCCATTTTTGTCATTTTCTCCAAATGCTATTAGGAAGCTCCCGCAAAGCGATTATCCCAACCGTGACTTCCCTCACTGCTATTTAGCAATGTCAACCCCTGATCGACCTTTTGCTAGTTATCACCTTTGGTCTTTAGTTGCCCCAGCTATAGGGCAAGAACGCTGGCATTGCCAGATGAGACGGGGGTTTATCAAAGCACGTCAACATGAACCACAAGTTAAAGCCCTATTAGCGCAGGCGACTGCACCTCAGCGGATTGGGATACTTGCCCAAAAAGGTGTTTATGAATTTCATCATCATAGGCATCTGTTGCACCAATCAGATGGGGTAGAACAAGTTGCACAGCTACTAAAATTAAGCAAATCTACCGAACAGGTACAACAGCGCGTGCTGCAAATTTTGCAAAAGTACCATGATGCTCCCTTGTTGTTGGATAAAAACATTGTCCAACTAACTCCGGGTGATGAAGGCTTCCCCAAACCGATTTTAGTAGAACAAGAAGATTATTGTTTCCGCCTCTATGCGGCTATGGACTGCGTTTTCATTGAAAGCGATCGCACTTTGCATATTTTAGATTTTAAAACTGGTAAATCCGCTTTTGACCAAAGGCAGGCACTAGTTTATTTACTGGCAGCTCGTTATCTTTATCCTGAGCGTAAAGCTGTAGCATCGTTTTATAATTTAGAACTTTGTAAAAAGTCAGATTTGATTAGCATCAACAATGGCGAATTAGAATCTTTAAAATTTGAGTTGGCTAATATCGCCCACAAGCACCAGCACGATTTGCAAAAATATCAAGAAAAAACTAGTAATTTCAGCAAAATTTTTCCACCTAATCCCGGAAATCACTGTCGTTTTTGCCCATTTCAGTCGATTTGTGATTTTTCCCAGCAGCCATCTCAATCCTACCCAATGCCCAGTTTAAGAACTAATGTTTAGGGCATTGGGCATTGGGCATTGGGCATAGAGAATGCAAAATTCAAAAAGGTGGCAATTCTTTGAGAATTGTAAACCGGATGTGATTAATTGCTAAATCTCCTAGGGGGATATCCTCTTTAGTGAGCCTTGCACCTTGACTACTTAAGGTTTCAAAAGATATACCTTTACCGATTTCAATGTGATACCAGCATAAGCCCATAAAAAAGCGCGTAGGATATGGGCCATTGTTTCCCACATCGTCAGGATTCGATTCCATTGGCAACCAGCCAAAACCGGGTATGTAGAACTCCAACCAAACATGATTAAAGTCTGGTTGTAAAGGGACTCCTTGCTGTTCCCCATTGGGAGGACATTTATATCTACCTACGGTGCGGCAGGGAATATTATTTAAACGACATAGAGCCAATAAGACACCCACATATTCGCCACAAGAGCCAACACCTCGTTCTAAAACTATATCTGGGGTGTCAATGTAGGGTTTGATGCCATAAGATAACTCATCGTAAACGTAGTTTCGGATACTGTACATTTTCCGCAGTAGATTCGTCTCTGAACCAACTGCATCCTCGGCAGCACGACGAACAATGTTAGTATCCATTGCTAAATCGTCATCATCTACTAAGTAACGAGTTTGAAATTCCGGTGATTGTTCAGGAATATTTTCTACATCTCTGGGTGTGATGCGATACTTAATGCCTCGAACTTCTAACAGTGCTTTCCAGCCAAATATATGCCGTTCGCCTGGGGTGAGAGCATCAAATTTAAATACTGCTACCCTTTGTCCATCTATGACTTCTTCGCTAAAGGGTAGACCAATAGGTTCAATGTGTTTGAGTTTTTGGCGTTCAGTTTCTGATGGTAAGGCGATGCGCCATTCTACGTCTGGCAAATATACCTCTTCTAAGGGGGCAATTTCCTCAGCGTAGGACATTTCAATAAGGTAGCCATTAGAGAGAGCGTAGTGTTTATCTGGCTGGTAATGGTAATGCAGGGGATGAATAAAAGTGCGATCGCGGTATGTTAACTCATGACTTGGGTCAGCATTTGGGTTATCCCTGATATATGGCTCCTCCGAAGAGTATGCTATGTAAAGATTTTCTTCGCCTGTATCGGCATTTTTATGTAAGGCAATGCCTGTAGGAGATGCAAATGGTGTCAAGACGCTAAAATTAATTTCTCCAGTTGCTCTATCTAGAGAATAAACTGTTTGTTCTGTGCGATCGCAAATCCAAAGAACTTCTTGACTCACTACCAAATTTTCTACGCCTACCCCAGGTGTATAAAACTTCGTAATTTCTTTACGCGTTTCGCGGTCAAAAACTAGAATATAGCCCGATTTTTGACAGCTGATGTATACTGTCGATTCCCAAACCGCAATCCCGTTAGCAGGATAAGGCAAGGTGGTAAAATGCTCTAGCCCTAAAGACGTGAGCTTAGATAAATAAACACTATTTTCGCGAGTCACCCACAGTGTATCTTCCCACACTGCTAAACCAGTGACATCGCTAAACTCTCTAACTTGGTGAGGATTGAGAATTTTACTGTTGTCAGAGGTGGGATCAATTTCTAGTAGATGCCCTTTAATAGTATCGATCGCAATCAGCGTATCTTTGATGAAAGCAATGCCGCTAAGAGTAGCAGCGGTAAGCGGTCGAATTGTCCTTTGCCCAAACATCTGGCTAGCAGTCAAACTAGGGAGTGCAAAACTCATATTAAGCTTATTTGTTCAACGGTTTAGCACCCCTAGGATTAATTTACGCTACGCGGTCAGTTGTCAATAGTCAGTTGTCAGTTGTCAGTTGTCTTATTTATCACTGTCTACTGACCATTGACCACTGTCTACTGACAAAATTCTATTTCACAAGGGACGTAGAGTTTTTATTCTGGCATATCCTATGTTACCAAACTTCAGATTTATATTACTATCAATTATCAGTACAGTGTGTTTAGAAAAATTCCCTCGCAAGAAATAATACTCAACAACTAAAGAAAGAAAAAGTGGCAATTATCAAGAATCACATTTACACTTATACAGCTAAACCATCAGCTTAATGTAACTTTAGTTGATGTTTTTGCAGCCATTACTAAATTATGATCAAATTTTGTAACTATTTCCTGTAACCTACACGATGTCTGCTAACTCTCTGCCTGAAGGTGCTGTCATGTGGCATAGTTTGGAAGTTAATAAAGCGCTAGACCTGCTTGAAAGTAATGCAGACAGTGGCTTAACACCCCCAGAAATTGAACAGCGTTTCCAAAAGTACGGCCCCAACGAACTAGAAGAACATGGCGGCCGCAGCACTTGGGAAATTTTGCTAGATCAGTTCAAGAACATTATGTTATTGATGCTGATTGGCGTAGCTTTGATTTCTGGGTTTTTAGATGCCGTAGCTTGGCAAGCAGGTCAATTAAAGCCGGGTGAAGTGCCATTTAAAGACACGATCGCGATTATGGCGATTGTCATCCTCAATGGTATCCTTGGCTATGTGCAAGAAAGTCGTGCCGAAAAAGCCTTAGCAGCACTAAAACAACTAGCCTCTCCCTTAGTGCGAGTCCTCCGCGGTGGCAGGCTCGAAGAAATAGCAGCGAAAGAACTAGTCCCAGGAGATGTGATGCTGCTAGAGGCTGGGATGCAAATCGCCGCAGATGGCCGCTTGATTGAGCAATCTAATTTACAAATCCGGGAGTCGGCACTTACAGGTGAAGCCGAAGCTGTCAACAAACAGGCAACTTTATTATTGCCTGAGGATACATCATTAGGCGATCGCCTGAATTTGGTCTTTCAAGGCACTGAAGTAGTCCAAGGACGAGCTAAAGTGCTAGTGACTAACACTGGCATGAAAACCGAACTAGGCAAAATTGCTGCCATGTTGCAAGCGGTGGAAAGTGAACCGACACCCTTGCAGCAGCGCATGACTCAATTGGGTAATGTCCTAGTTACCGGTTCTTTAATTCTAGTGGCGATCGTTGTCATTGGCGGTGTCATCCAAGCCAGAGGTTTTAGTAATATCCAAGACTTATTGGAAGTATCCTTGAGTATGGCAGTGGCGGTAGTTCCAGAAGGTTTACCCGCTGTAATTACTGTCACCTTGGCATTGGGAACTCAGCGGATGGTGCGTCACAACGCCTTGATTCGCAAACTGCCAGCAGTAGAAACATTAGGTTCTGTAACCACCATCTGTTCTGATAAAACTGGCACTCTGACTCAGAACAAAATGGTAGTGCAGTCAATTTACACAAATGACCATGCTTTTCGAGTGACAGGAGAAGGTTATGCTCCCACAGGAGATTTTCAATTAAATGAGCAAAAAATTCCCGTAGATGAATATCCAGAAATTCCTGCTTTGTTAGTCGCCTGCGCCGTTTGTAATGATGCAGTGCTGCAAAAAGAAAAAGGGGAATGGGCAATTTTGGGAGACCCCACAGAAGGCGCATTAGTCACCTTGGCGGGAAAAGCAGGCATTGAAAGAGACCAGTGGAACAGTAAGTTACCCCGTGTTGGTGAATTTCCTTTTTCCTCAGAACGCAAACGCATGAGCGTAATTGCTCAGATAGAATCAATAGCCACAGGTGAACCATCCACAGCAGTTGATCCTGCGATCGCAGGTTTTGTAAATTCTGAACCTTACTTAATGTTCACTAAAGGTTCACCAGAGTTAATTTTGGCACGTTGTACTGAAATTTATTTGGGTACTAACTCAGCCCCTTTAAGCGAAGCACAGCGCACTCAAATTTTGGCAGCAAATGACCAAATGGCGAGTAAGGGTTTACGGGTACTCGGTTTCGCCTACAAACCTTTAGCAGAAATCCCACCGGAAGGCTCAGATGAAGCATCTGAGAAAAGCTTGGTGTGGCTAGGATTAGTGGGAATGCTAGATGCCCCACGCCCAGAAGTGAGGGCAGCAGTCCAAGAGTGTCGGGATGCAGGCATTCGCCCGGTGATGATTACTGGCGACCATCAATTAACTGCACGAGCGATCGCTGTTGATTTGGGAATCGCCCAAGAAGGAGATAGAGTCCTCACAGGTCAAGAATTGCAACGGATGAGTGACCAAGAACTAGAAGAAAACGTTGATTTGGTCAGCATCTATGCAAGGGTAGCTCCAGAACACAAACTCCGAATTGTGCAAGCATTGCAACGCCGGGGTCGATTTGTCGCTATGACAGGCGATGGTGTCAACGATGCCCCAGCTTTGAAACAAGCTGACATTGGGATTGCAATGGGTATCACTGGCACTGATGTGAGTAAAGAAGCCAGTGACATGGTGTTACTAGATGACAACTTTGCTACTATCGTTGCCGCCACCAAAGAAGGTAGAGTCGTTTACACCAACATTCGCCGCTTTATTAAATACATCTTGGGGAGTAACATTGGCGAAGTTCTCACCATTGCCGCAGCCCCACTTTTAGGGCTGGGAGGTGTTCCCCTGACTCCATTGCAAATTCTCTGGATGAACTTAGTCACAGATGGTTTACCAGCTTTGGCATTGGCTGTGGAACCCCCAGAACCAGATGTGATGAAACGTCCGCCTTTTAGTCCCCGTGAAAGTATTTTTGCTAGGGGTCTGGGTTCTTACATGATTCGGATTGGGATTGTCTTTGCGATTATCACGATTATTTTGATGCAGTGGGCATATTATCATTCCCAGGCAGTAGTGGGGCCAGGGCTAAGTCCAGAACGTTGGAAGACAATGGTATTTACTTCTTTGTGTATTGCCCAAATGGGTCACGCGATCGCAATTCGCTCTAATAACAGGCTAACTATCGAAGTGAATCCTTTCTCCAATATCTTTGTGTTGGCGGCTGTGATTGTGACAACGATTTTACAGTTGATGCTGATTTACGTTCCACCCCTGAGAGGCTTCTTTGGTACATACTGGCTTCCTCCGACAGAGTTAGCAATTTGTATTGGCTTTAGTGCTTTGATGTTTGTGTGGATTGAGTTAGAAAAACTGTTCTTCCGCTTTATGGGCAAAAAGAGTGTGTAAAAAAGTGAGGAGTTATGAGTTGAAGAAAATTTTGAATTTAAAACTCAAAACTCAAAATTTCTAACTTTTAATTCCTAACTCTTAACTTTTTGCTATGTATCTTAAAACTCTGCATCTGAGACAATTTCGTAATTACCAAGAGCAAAAGGTGGAGTTTACTGCTGCCAAAACAATATTGGTAGGTAATAACGCTCAGGGAAAGTCTAATTTGTTGGAGGCGGTGGAGTTGTTGGCAACATTGCGATCGCATCGGATGGCACGCGATCGCGATTTAATTCGAGAAGGGGAACCTGTAGCTCAAATTCAAGCCACCCTAGAACGACAAAACGGCATTAGTGATTTAACCTTAACTCTCCGTCGTAATGGTCGCCGTAGTGTTGCTATTAACGGCGAGTCTGTGCGACGACAAATGGATTTTCTGGGTGTTATCAATGCGGTGCAGTTTTCCAGTTTGGATTTAGATTTAGTGCGCGGCGGCCCTGATGGTCGCCGCAATTGGTTAGATACGCTGTTAATTCAACTCGAACCGATTTATGCTCACATTTTGCAGCAATATAATCAGGTGTTACGCCAGCGCAATGCCTTTTTAAAACAAGCTCAAGATTCAGCTTCTAGTACTCAGAACTTAGAACAATTAGCTGTGTGGGATGCCCAGTTAGCAACCACAGGGACAAAAGTAATTAGAAGACGCGATCGCGCTATCCAAAGACTTGCTCCTATTGCTGCCACTTGGCACGCTAATATTAGCGGCAGCACAGAGGTTTTACAAATTCAGTATGTGCCTAGTGTTCCTTTAACACAAAACCATCCCGAAGAAGTACAATTAGCTTTTTTAACCAAAATTCAACAACGATCTGTTGCCGAACTGTACCGAGGCACTACCCTTGTCGGCCCCCATCGTGACGAAGTAGAATTGACCATTAATCAAACGCCTGCTCGTCAGTATGGTTCTCAAGGTCAGCAACGAACCTTGGTACTAGCCTTAAAACTAGCAGAATTGCAATTAATTGAAGAAGTCGTCAAAGAGCCTCCATTACTCTTGCTAGATGACGTTTTAGCTGAGTTAGACCCATCGCGTCAAAATCAATTACTTGATGCCATTCAAGACCGTTTTCAAACTTTGATTACTACCACTCATTTGAATTCTTTTGATTCCCAGTGGTTAAATTCTTCCCAAGTTCTACTTGTTAATGCAGGAGAAATATCATCGCCTGCTACTTTTTTCTAAGCTAAAAATTAAAAAGAAAAACCTTTTGGTCATGAATTAGGTTTACAAATATTGCAGTTATGCCCCCAAAAAATCACATTTTAGATAAAAACGAAATCGCATCACTAGGTGCATCATTACGAGAAATTGAACAAAAATTACTAAAACAAGATCATAAAAAAGGTAATACAAGAATTTGGTTCCAAGGCGAAGAACCATATTTTGATGTTTTCTTTGATTTCAGTAATGATGAAATTTCCTGGTTTCAATTTACATTTCGCGGCAAATCTATTTCCTGGGATAAAAGAAAACCAGAGTTACAAACAGGTACTACCAACGAATTATGTATTGATGATGTGAGTTTTTATGCAGCTAGCAAAACAATTGAGAATGATAAACAACTAGATGTGGAGTTTATTGAGTTAGTTAAATCAATTTTAAAAACTAGATCAAA
The DNA here is from genome assembly GCF_016056295.1 of Atlanticothrix silvestris CENA357. Classification (GTDB taxonomy): domain Bacteria; phylum Cyanobacteriota; class Cyanobacteriia; order Cyanobacteriales; family Nostocaceae; genus Atlanticothrix; species Atlanticothrix silvestris. The sequence goes on along the minus strand of NZ_JAECZB010000094.1, from coordinate 28,076 downwards.
AGAAGCAATTTTTGCTCAAGCGTTGGCATTATTTTAGTTAAGCATTAACTACATATCTTCTAATCTTTTAAACAAGTTGAGAACTATAAAAGTCAACACAGCACCAATCAATCCTAAACGCCATAAACCTAACCCAGCTGCAATTCCCAAACCAGCAGAAACCCAAATAGATGCAGCTGATGTAAGTCCGTGAATTTCCAGTCGCTGTGATTTTTTGGAAGATTGGCTGACAATTTCGCCAGCCCCAAGAAATCCCACCCCAGCGGCAATACCTTGGATTACCCGGCTGATAGCATCAGAACTTGGTTGTAGCGTAACTATTTGTAGAGGCATGAGAGTAAACACGGCTGAGCCTAGACACACTAACATGTGGGTTCTTAAACCTGCGGGTTTATTTCTAACTTCACGTTCAATACCAATAATTGACCCCATCAGTAAAGCAAGGCATAGTCTCAAGACGATGTTCAGCCAATCATCGGGCGCAAGATAGTAAGTGTTTGACAATTTTGACACTAAGAAAAAATACTACATACTATATTACCAAGTAATGTATATCCAAATATTTTCAAAAAATATTTGGACTTAAATTTTAATAGCTTGACTACAGATTCTAAATTTTATTGAAAAAAACGTTGAATTATATTTTTATAACCATACAACAATCTTTTATATTTGTTTGCTTGCTGGTTGATTCAACCAGATATTTTTATTCAGTAAGATCAGATTTCATTTATAATTTATGTCAAGATTAATTATCTTTATTAATCACAAGCAATAAAAAATAGATTGATATAGATATTTAATTGTCAAAAATAACTATAATTTATTATTCTACCTCAAATTAGTAAAATTAACTATACATTTAATACATTGATTATAAAATGTATTATTAAACGGTAGTTACTCCATTTCAGTAAATCGTAAGACTCCCCTAGTTCACAACAAATAAACAATAAATTGAGTGGATAAACTCTACTGGCTTGACCAAATTAAACTGCAAGACCGCGCTCAAGTAGGTGACAAAGCATTCTACTTGAGCAGAATCATGCAGCGTGGCTACCCAGTAGTACCTGGTTTTGTAGTTTCAGCAGAAGTTTTGCGGCAATTCCTAGAAACTCTCAATAGTTCAGAGTCATTAGTTGCAGACTTACCCTATTCTTCTTTGCACTTAGATGTAGCCAATTGGCGGCAACTTCAACAAGTAGCAGGTCGCTTGCGTCAAGAAATTATGACCGCAACTGTACCATCACAGTGGGTAAGTGCAATTTTTCAGGCGGCTGGAGAATGGGAAAGTAATTATCTAATTTTGCGGCCAACGTTAGCATTATCAACGATGGTGCAAGGGTTGGGAAATACATCTGGACTATTAGAGTCAATATTTTGCTCCTGTAATGAAAAAGCGATCGCCAAAGCCTTAAAGCATACCTGGAGCCAGCTATTTCGTGCCAGAAGTTTAATATATTGGCAGCAATTGGGAATTAGCCTTCAAAAAATTAATTTAGCAGTATTAGTGCAACCAGTACAAAATGCGATCGCTAGTGGTTTACTCAATGCCAACTCTTCAGGGTGGAAAATAGAGGCTACTTGGGGATTAGGAATGGCGATCGCCCAAGGCGATGTGTCACCAGATACGTACTACTTACAACACGATACTGGAGTTGTATTAGAGCGTCATTTAGGCAACAAAATGCTAGCTTATCGTTTTGATAATGGCACATCTGTAGATGCTTCACAGTCTACACTTAGGTCAGTACTAATAGCAGATAATACTGGTATATCTGCTTATGTACTTGAAGAAGCCAAACAAAAACAGTACGCTTTACAAGAAGAACACCTACAACAAGTAATCACTCTGGGGAATCAACTTGTGAGTGAATTAGGTAAACGTTTTACCTTTGAGTGGACTATTTCTGATTCAGAGCCAGCCCCTAAGCTTTATTTAACACAAGTTATTAGTCCCCAATCTGCAATTCCTAATTTACAGTTTCTTAAAGGACTAGCGGCAGCGGCGGGACGCATCACAGCAACGGCTCATGTAATCACTAATTCTCAACAAAAGCCAGAACAACTCCCTAAAGGAGTAATTTTAGTAGTTAAAGCATTAACACCTGACTGGTTGCCATTGCTACAACAAGTTTCTGGAATTATTACGCAACAAGGAGGGTTGACCAGCCATGCTGCAATTTTGGCTAGAGAACTCGGTATCCCCTCAGTGGTGAGTGCCACAGATGCCACTATCCTGATTCAAAACGGCGAACGGCTGCTTTTGGATGGTGATCGCGGTGAAGTTTATCGTATTAGAGGAGACAAAGGAGGCGGAGTGGAAAATCAGGCACTACATCACTTCATCACTCCATCACCTCATCCTCTTATTATTCCTAACCTACCCATGATTGCTACCCAGCTGTTGGTTAATCTCAGTCAGCCCAGCTTAGTAGAACAAGTGCAAAGTTTACCTGTGGATGGGGTAGGATTATTGCGCTCAGAATTAATGTTACTAAGTACACTAGAGGGACGGCATCCTCAAAATTGGCTGCTCACTGGACGACGAGCAGAGTTATTAGAGTTATGGTCTGAGCAAATTATGCGGTTTGCTCGTACTTTTGCTCCCAGACCAGTATTTTATCGCTCTTTGGATTGGCGATCGCCCGATTTTCCATCACACGCTAATAGTTCCCAGTCTGCGCTTCAGTCGATGCTAGGCGATCGCGGTACATTTAGCTATGTAGGCAATCCTGAAGTCTTTGAATTGGAACTGGCAGCTTTAGCAGCTGTCCAAAAAGCTGGTTACAGCAATATTCACCTATTGTTACCTTTTGTGCGGAGTGTAGCAGAGTTTTCCTTTTGTCGGCAAAAGGTTGAGCAAGCAGGTTTAACCCAGGTATCTCAGTTTCAACTGTGGATTATGGCAGAAGTTCCAAGTGTACTGTTTTTACTACCAGAATACGTAAAAGCAGGTGTAGCCGGAATTTCCATAGGTACAAATGATTTAACACAACTGTTGCTAGGAGTAGATCGAGAAGAAGGACAACTAGCAAAAGTATTTAATGAACGTCATCCGGCGGTAATGAGTGCGATCGCTAAATTAATTCAAATGGCGAAAAGTGCGGGGATACCATGTTCAATCTGCGGACAAGCACCAGCACTTTATCCAGAAATAATCGATCAACTCGTGGAATGGGGCATTACTTCGATTTCTGTAGAACCCGAAGCAGTAGAGCGAACATATCAGGCGATTGCTCGTGCTGAACAACGTTTGATTTTAACGATGGCACGCAACCAAATTGCTAAGTAGAAAGTGAGTAAATTTTGAATTTACTTTGTATATCCAGTCTCCCGCAAAAACTTACGTAAATCGGCAAAATACTGGAGGCGATCGCTTTTTTGATAAGTTTGTTGCACTCGTTTCCAACCATCTTGTCCTTGACCTAATAAATATTTATCTGCCAAGTAAGCTGCTAAAAATCCTTTACCGTCGTCTCCTTGTTGCCGTTCCTGATTGTAAGTTTTCCATAACTCAAAGGCATTATTGTAGATTAACTTGGGATAGCGACGAGTAACAGCGATCGTTTCTGCTGTGCTGGGTTGTACGAATACAGCCGAAATGCTCAAAACAGCTAAACTTATCAGAGATTGATTAATGAAAGTACGAATAATATTCATCATGAGTGTTGTATGTAGCTGGTTCAACTTTATACAACACTACAAAAATGATCAATATCGAAAAATTGCTGCTGCTAGCGTAGACTCTGGCATTTGTTCTGGCTCAACAACATAAACTGTGCCACCGTTCAGGAGTGTATGAATGGCGACAAAATCTAACATATCTTTATCGTTAGGCTCTGGTTCTGGATGTAAATCCACAGTAATTGTATCTGGATCAAATTCACCCCAGATTTGCTGTCCTACAGGCACAAACAAAGAATCAACTCTTCGACAATAAGCAGCAGAGGCAATCTCTTTAATCTCATTAGAGGCTTTACCAGTACCCTCCCCGGCAAGTTGCTGGTAAAGCTCCATTACATTTTTTTCTGACTCATGAAATAGAGGTTCAACGATTTGCCAGGCTTCTGTGTGTAATTCTTCTGGCTGGAAAAGTTCAGGTCTGCGGGTAATGCCTGCTTCTACCAAATGCTGGTAAGTATTCGCCTCTCGGTAAATGGGATGGAGATACTCAACTCCTGCCAAAACTAAAGGTGCTTTTTGATCTCGCAATTGCTCGTGCAATGCCTTATCAATAACGTGACAGAATTGCAAAATGTCTTCTTGGCGTTTATCTCTATCAGGGCTTCCCTGGCCATGAAACGCGCCTGGTTGCTGAGCAGGATTAGTGCTTCCTCCTCTTGATGTGCCTATGCGATGCTGTACTCCTTTTTGAATCTCTTCCTCCATAAGAGCTTCATCGAGACTCTGAGGCATATTTTCTACTTCCACCTCATTGATACCAAAGCGTGTTCCTGTAAAAAATTTTACCTCTTGTTGGCTCAGAGCGAGGACATAAAACTTACCATCATTATTGATTAAATGTAGCAAGGGCTTCAAGTGAAAGCGATCGCTAACAACCACCAATTCTTGCACCTGCATTGGTAGGCGGTAATAGCGAAACATTTGTGGGGAAATAAAAATTGCCAATCCGTGGTCTTGATGTTCCCAAAAATCGCTAGTATCAAGTTCCATAGCTGGCTGGAGAAAATCTCCTATCTCAGTATGACGAATCCCCATTTCATCCAACCGTTTCTCTGCTTCACGGATTAAATTTTTGAAGCGAATTGGATTTTGTCGAATCTCTGACCCCGCTTTTTGCATAGGTGCATAAAGAGTCACACAAGGACTTTGAGGATTTTCGACTAAAGTTTTTAGTTCATCAATAGAAAATAATGCCATTAATGATTAAACCCCTATCTATTTCAATCAAGGCTGAACGATTTATACCAATTTTCATTAGTATTAGATTTATTTCAAAGCCTGAATTGTCAAAATTCATCTTTCTTCCGATAAGAAATTACCCACCATGTACACCATTCTTTAGATGGATAAACAGGTGGGTAAACACATGAATATTTTTGAATTTAATTTTTATTCATCCAGCATTTGGAGTGTTAGATTTGGTTTGTGGGGCGTTGATAGCTGTCCCAGTTTGCCGTTGTATAGCGAAACCTAAAGATACTCGCTTCATCAGCCAGTACAAACCTAGAAGAATCACAAAACTCACAGCAATAATCACCAACGGCTGTTTACCAAGAAGTTCCTCCACACCTCTAGTTAGTAAAGCATCTGGTTGAGTGATGAAATCCCAGCTATTGAAACGCAAGAACCTTCCCCAATAAATACCAACAGCACACAAAGCATGAGTAATTAATTCAACTCCTAAAATCCATTGGCTTTTACCAATGCGGTGTAAATAGTAACCTAAATTAATTAAGGAAATTACGTAAGCTTCAAATCCAGCTAAAATTACTAGTAGATAAACAGGAATTAGCACTAAGGTAATCATCCACACCGATTGAATTGTGCGAATGTCGTGGATGAGATGAATTACATCAGTCAACAAATAAGGCGCATTTGGTAAAAATGCGTAGAAAACTAAGAATCCTAGCCACCAAACCCAAGAACGGCCGCGTCTGCCACGAAATAGCCAGACACTTAAAGCTAAAGGGATAAAAGCCAAAAACAAATTCCAAGTCATCCAACTCATGTTAATACGCAAGACCTGTAAAACTCTGGCTATCAATTCCTCTTTCATAGCTGTTCACTCGTAAGACATGTGATTGATTGGGGTTTGCTTTAGTAATATTAATTTCAGTAATTGCTTGGCAAAATAGTCAAAATCTAATTATGGTTCTCTTGTTTTTTGAGGCAATTTATTTATTGGAAAGCCAAACAGGGTTTTTGTGCATTTCATACTTCGACTGTAGAAATAACCAGCCTAAGTAACTAGTATAGCCAGAAAATCTATAGAGACGAAGTTATCACTACTGTGAACCTCCTGATCTAGAATCTCGCTTTAGGTTTGATATTAACTTCAATATGCCTTAGGCGAATTACAGAATAGTTGGATAGCTAATCCTCGAAAAATATGGTGTTATGGCATTTTACAAAATTATGTATGGCAACAGCCCGATCAGCGAATCAGTTAAAGTAAAGATAAGTAAAGAAAGTGTTTTAAACTAAATGGCTGCTCTACCCTTAGAGGAAATCTCTGCTCAGTTAGAAAGTCCAAATTTGCGCGATCGCATGGTAGCCCTTGCCAATCTGCGCCATGTATCTCCCGAAGAAGCAGTACCTTTAATTAAAAAGGTGTTAGATGATGAATCTCTGCAACTGCGATCTATGGCCATATTTGCATTAGGAATTAAGCCAACACCAGAAAGTTATCCAATTTTGGTAAAAATTTTGGAGAACGACCCAGACTATGGCATTCGCGCTGATGCTGCCGGTGCTTTAGGATATTTGGGTGATGCTAGAGCCTTTGAAGTGCTGGCACGAGCATTTTATGAAGATACTGATTGGCTAGTACGCTTTAGTGCAGCAGTTTCCTTGGGTAATATTAAAGATCCACGCGCCAGTAAAATACTCATTCAAGCTTTAGATAGCAAAGAACTTGTTGTGCAAGAAGCTGCAATCTCCGCGCTTGGAGAAATTCAAGACATTGAATCTGTTGATAGTATCTTGCGGTTTGCCCAATCAGAGGATTGGTTAATGCGGCAACGTCTCGCAGAAGCTTTAGGGCATCTCCCTACTGCCAAAAGCATCTCAGCTTTGAAATACTTGGCAAAAGACAACCATCCTCATGTTGCCGAAGCAGCAAAAATTTCTCTTCAGAGGCTTGAAGAATTAGGCAATCAAGTTTAATATCAGTACCTCCTGATATCTTTTAATAATAATTAAGTGGGATTTTTAGCATTTGAATCATGAATATTGAAGAATTTTTTCAGTTAAGTGCTGGTAAATGGTTTTCCCATCGTACTAGTCACCATTTGGCTTTTAATAAATCAGAAGACGGCAAGTCAGACATCATCATTGAGATGCTGACAGCAGATCATCCAGAGGTAATCAAGTTATGTCAACTCTACGAAATTCCTTCTAGTTCCGCTTCCTGTGGTGCTAAAGTTAGCTGGAATGGAATAACGGAAGGAGTTCAACAAAAGTACAGTGGCTCTACCGTGTTAGTATTAGTACCTGATGTGGATAAGGCCGACGAAGGTAAATTACTGCGGGAAATAGGTGACACCGAGAAAGCCCTTGTTCCCGGACGTTATAAAATGGGCAGCGATGAGGCGTTGACCTTAACTACGGAGTCAGAAACCATCTGTTCTGAAGAACGTTTGTGGTTTGCTAGCCCTAATTTGCGAATGCGTGTACTTGTTGTCAAGCGCATTGATGGTTTTAGTACAGCTTCCTTCACTTCCGAAATTCGTATGGGTGGTAGTCCAACAGCGTCCAAGGTATCAGAGACTGCTAATCCTGTATCAAGTTAGTCTTGCAGCTTACAAACACTCAAATACATAGCAAAACCCAACATAATTTAAAGCTTTGTTGGGTTTTATTTCTCAAACGCCACTTGATGAGAATTCAGCTAGAGTTTTTCGCAAACCGCAATCAGGTACGAAATATTTCGGTATCCATACCCCTGAGACAATCCTTTATCCTTCAATAGAGACAGAACTTGCCTTAGTTCTTCTTCAATACCTCGCTCCTGAATATGCAACTCAGCCAACAACATTTTTTGAATAGGTTTGACAATCCGCCTCATTTGCTCTTGATTTAGTTCTTCATCTTCTGGGTGTTCTGTGATAAAATTATGAGTAATAAATAATTCAAAATCGTTAATATTTTTACTATTAATTACTTGAAAAATTTCTTGAAAATTTTCCTGAACAAATCGCTCAGTAGTATACTTTAAAACCACGGGGTCTAGTATATAAATGGTAGTAATATCTTCTATATTTTTAATAATAAAAGAATGTTTCGATATTAAATCATCTAAAGTTTTAAATAACTGATTATACGAAAAAAATTGATGACTATCTTGTACTAATTGATGCCATGTAGCTGAATTGCGTCTGAGAGCTACCCAATAAATGAGAGTTGTTTCTGCTTTTGATAGTTCTTGAAATTGCTGATCTAAAAACTGTGTAATTACATCATCAACAAAAACTGATGTATTTTCCAAAAAATCTGATATATCTGGAGATACATTCTGAACCTTCTGGGCAATTCTCTTAAGTATCCACGGGTTGCTATAGCGCTTGCTAAATTCTTTCAGCTCACTATCTGTGGCAGAAATCCCTTCTGCTTTCAAAATTTCTGTTGCTTCTTCATAGGCTAAGGCTCCCAATCTTTTTAAACGAACTAATTTTCCTTCTAATATTTCAATATTTGGAGTTCTTGTTCTACTAAGTAATAATAAACTACTTCTGTGGACTTCTTTAGCAACTCTATCTACAAATGCGCTATAGTTCGCATAATCTTCGCTCTCATTGTCTGTGATTTCTTCCCAGCCATCTAGTACTATTAAACATCTGTAATTATTTAAGTACTGGATTAGTTGAGAAATATCACCTTCTTCTTTTTCACCTTTAGATAAAAAATGTACTAGTTTTATCAGTATTTCTAAAAATGGAGGCGCTGATGTTAAAGAAAGCCAGATTAAGTAATCATATTTATCAGCTATTTTGTCTACTAAATGGCGAGCTAAAGCGCTTTTCCCAATTCCCCCTATTCCGTGAATCACAACTAAGCGACAGTGTTCTTGAACGAGCCATTGCTGAAGTTCGGCTAACTCTTGGGTGCGACCATAAAAATTAGATATATCTGGTGCTTCGCTGAGATTTTTGCGGTGTTCTAGCTCATTTTCTGCTACATTCTCCCACTTTAAATTCAATACTTGGCAAAAAGCCTTGAAAGTATCGGCTTTAATGGGTTGTCTTGCTTCTTTAAAGCGTTTCCAAGTCGCTGGTGCGACAGCAAATATTTCAGCATTATCCCAGTTTTGACGTGGTTCTAAAATTTTACTTGCTTCTCTAAGAAATATTTCGTCCATATCCCAAGCTTTTTCAATCTTGCCTAGTGCCTCAATTCTTTCCTTTTTGGCTTGTTCAATTTTTTGTATCCTGGCTTTTTTAATGAGAAGTTTTCCGCTTTGAGAAACTTTGAGACTTACCATAGTCTTTTAGCACTGTATTCATTTTTAATCTTTAATTCCATTTTGCGGTACTAGGGATTATTTCGTTCTGGTGACTTTAAATGATTAAAGCGGTATTTATTGGTTTTAGGGTTATATTGAGCTTGTACTAAAATACCAATATTTTTAACTTGTTTGCGATCGTGCTGCTCATCAAATTCTATATTTGCTGTAGCACCAAGCACTAAAAAACTCGGTTCTTTTAATTTTTCGTAGACCTGCTGACTGGTTGGATTATTATTTCCTTGATTTCTTAGATCAGTCAAAGCTTTAACAAATACTTTCGCTGCATCATAAGAAGTAAGTGTTCTCCAACTCACATCTGATGTTCCCCAAAGTTTTGTGGCTGTCCCAATAAAATTAGTATTAGCAAGACTTGCATGAGAAGATACAGCAACCACCATATCATCGGCTACATCTACTACATCTCCAAGGTCTAAAGTCTGTGTGTCATACAGAACATCTCCTCCTAAAATTTGACGATTTCGCTTTTGTAATTTAACTTCTTTTACAATATTTAGTGCTTTTTTTAAAGTATCAGCGCTAGGAGCTAACATTAGTACTTGCACGTTTTCTTCTTTTGCTTTATCTTTACAAAGTTGCAATGCATCTGCACGCTTTAAATCACAACCTGTAATATTTTTATATATTGCTCCTAATCTCCTCAGTTCTTGTTCAAATTCATCTTTTAGAGACTTGCTATAATTGTTTTCAGAATCAAAACCAATTAATACTTTCTGCCACTGGCTATTGCTCCGCATGTAGTTAGCTAAATCTTTAGCAGCAATAGAATCATTAGAAGCTGTGCGGAAAACATATTCGTTTAAACGCTGTTGATTATGAAAATCATATCGTCTAATAGCAGTACTTGTGGGTGAAATCAGCACAAGCTGCTTTTTACCAAAAATATCTCCTGGTTTCAAAATTTCGTGGCTACTATAACGACCAACCACCCCTAATATTTTACTATTGCTAAAATATTGAAGGTCTCCGGGAATATTCTGCTCAGCAATATATTCAACTTCTTGTTGTTGACTATCATATTTTGCTATGAGTATTTGCAATACTGGCGCGCTTTCTTGCTCACTTTGAACTTGGGCAATACCACGCAATATTTCTAGAGAATCACCCCGTTCGTCTTCTAGACCGGAAATAACAACTGCTATAGTTGGAAGACTACCATTAATGGCAAGTTGAGTTTGAGCAACTTTAGAGTTGTAATAATAAATCCATGTCTCTGGGTCAATGTGACACTTATTTTCGCTAGAGGATGTTTTTGTTTTATTATAAGCGTTTTTAAATTCTTTTATGGATTTGAAAAAAGCATCTTCAGCTGTTCTAAAATCTGCTGGAGAACTAGCATTTGCAAATGCTTCCATTCCTTGTTTCTTTAAATCATAAGCTGTTCTACATTCTGGAATGGTGGCAACTGCTTGTGCTTCGGCAATTAAAGCTTCTTCTCCCCTGCTAAAATATTCAGCAAAAGGTGGTGGTGGCGTTGGAGTTGATGGTCTAGATAAAGGTGTTTCGGTTGGTTGTTTGACTAATGGGTTTGATGTGTTTGCTTGAATTGCCCAATGTAGAATAACTGCGATCGCTAATCCTAATAAAGCTAAACCACCTAAACTTATCCAACGCTTCCGTCTAGGAATTCCTTTCAGCCAATCGAGAAACTTCTGAAGTAAATTAGGTTGTTGTTTAGTAGACAGAGCATCAAGAACCTCCTGAGCAGATTGAGGTCGATCTTCTTGCTTATATTTGAGCATTGAGTCTAAAACTGTTGCTAAACTCTGGTTGCTCACATTTGTATATTGTCTCCAATTTGAATTCAAAAGCAGCTCTCTGGGATTACCACCTCCTGTCAACAAACACACACAGGTTGCAGCTAAGGCGTATAAATCTGATGCAGGAGATACTTTTTCGCCAGCGAATTGCTCAGGGGGTGCAAAACCAGGAGTTAGAACTACAGATGATGTATCGGCCGGTAATCCTTCTACTACCTGTCTAACTGCACCGAAATCTATCAAATACAGCAATCCATCTCTACGACGGCGCATGATATTTGCAGGTTTAATATCCCTATGTATAGCTCCCCGATTCTCATCAAAATTATGGATATACTGTAGGATTTTTAAAATTTCTTTGAGAATATGAACAACTTCATCCTCTAAAAATTGTCCTTTCTTCTTTAAAATCTGAGCTAAATCCTGACCTTCGATATAATCCTGTACCAAGTAAAAAAACTTTTGCGGATGGCTTGTTTCATGATCAGCTTCCACCACAAAAAATGCCCATGCTCTAGGAATTTGTTGATGATTCAGTTCCGCTAAAATATTTGCTTCACGCTGAAATAATTGTTCTATTCGTTGTAGCTCCGACGGATTCAGCACTCTTCCAGAAGGGTTTCTAGGGTGCAACTGTTTAATTACACGCAGTGGTCTATGGGGAAAGCTAATATCCCGTGCTAAAAAAGTTCTACCAAATCCACCCCGTTCTTCATCAGAAACTAATAATCCTAGCGGTAAGAAATGCCCCCCCAAAATCAATGGCATTCCACATTTAGAGCAACATTGTTCCCTAATGGAAGTAGAAGTGAGAGATTGCTCTGGAATCAAATTTTGAGGTTGATCACAGTTGGGGCGAGTGCAGTAAACTTCAATAGAGGAATCGCTATTAACCATTGATTAACCTTTAGCGTTACTTTAGCTACACACTAAATGACAAAAATTTTTTCAACCTGATATAGTGTTGCAGATCACAATTCAACTAAACTAGTCAGTACTAAGGTTACGCCTGCCTTCTCAGAATTCTTACTTACGTAATAATTCTGTACTATCGTCATGTTTTTTGCAATTCCTTAAAATTAGGTTTTTTCAATAGCAATATCCTATGGATTGCATAAGGACAAATCTATGACTAATCTTTTGAATTTCCCTTCATATCTCGAAAGTAGTTCTAATTACTCCCAAAAAAATGTCACCATTTTGACTGTTATGATTTGGTGCTGTCAGCCAAAGAAGACCAGGAGTAATACTGATATTGTCGTTGATTTTATACCTATAAAACCCTTCAATGTGAAACCCAGTATCTGGGTCACGACGAGGCAAGCCTGCTAAAGGTGCTGAAGTATTAGTCAACCTAGGCTGCATACCGATAATAATCCCCCCCAAATTACCCTGTTTGCCCAAATCAGGAAAGGCTAGAGTGACAGCCCAGTTCCAAATATCAGCATCGCCTTTAACTTCTCCAGTCAGGGCCCGCGCACTGGTATAGCCTACCCATCCACCCACCTGAAAACCACTATTAATTTTGACATTCGTTTCAATACCGTAAGAGTTAGAGGAAACTTTCCTGCCTCCCAAGTTAGATGGTAAGCTGCCAGTATTATGGCCTAAACCATCCTCGTTGTAGGCATTGACATAAGTAAAAGCAATTTTGGTCACTGGGTCTTCGCTATTTGGATAGAAGACAATCTGCCCCAATGCACCATAACCACTGTTAAATAAGCCGTTACCAGGATTATTAGCATTTTTCGCTAGGTACATTGCCTCTGCTTTGATGTTTCTGTTCGGCTTATAAGTAACTATTACACCCGTATCTCCACCCAAACGATAAATGGCATTGTATCGACCAAAGCGAGAAATAGTCGCATTTACATCACTTTGTAGAGGGTTAATAACATCCCCATCATCAAAGTAAGTATTAAAACCTGTGGCAGCCAAAATAGATACTTGCTCGTTTAAAGGAAAACGATATTGCAGTTTACTGAGTGCTACATTGTTAGTTGTATCACTACCAGATTGGAAAGCTACACGAGCTTCATTGCCGGGTGCATTCGGATTAATAATATTACTCGCTTGCAGTCGTATACGTAACTGATCTTTTCCAGTAAAGCTAGTATCAAAGTTAAGGCGTATTCGGCTAGAAAACGTGAGGTTGCTATTATCTTCATCACCACTACGGCTAGCATCTCCAAAAGCATCTACAGCAGCAAATATAACTTGACCATTGAGTTTTGTCGTTGCAGAAAACTGCTGTTTTTCTAGCTGTTCGGTACGTGCTTCCACAATATCAACTCTACCCTGTAAGGTAGTGAGTTCTGTTTTGAACTCCTCTTGTAGCTTTTGCAAAGTTGCCAAATCTTCTTTAACAACTCCGTCTGTGATATCAGCAGTAATTCTTTGGTTAATTCTGTCTAAGCAGTCGTTTAATGCAGTAGCAAACTCAAAGCGAGTCATAGCGCGACTTCCTTTGAAACTACCATCAGGATAGCCAGCAATACAGCTATAACGCTCAACTAGAGACTGCAATGCTTGAAATGCCCAGTCAGTAGACTGCACATCAGAAAGCTGAGAAACTGAAGTAACTGGCGTAGAATTTAGTTGAACATATTGATTAACTTTCTGAGGAAAATCAATTGAATGATCACCAGATTTCAATTTTTCAGCTTTAACGTTTGCATTTGGAATTAATATTAAAATCAAGGCAGCAGGAAGTACGCACAGAAAAAGTCTGATAAATTTCAACATGTTTGTGGTTTCAAAAAATTAATCTAGATACTTTTACGTTGAAGCTTTTTTAATAAAGTATCAGAGATATCATTCATTTTGTAAACGGATTTTCAGTTATATATTCAACTTTAAATTCAAAATATTCAAGATATTCAGTTTGGTTGTTCAATTTATTGAAGGCATCCATTTAATTCCGAAATTAAGCTAAGCTCACTAAAAGGATTTATTTCCAACTGAGAGATGGGCATTGAAAAGATATCGGAACTCATAAGAGTGGCAAATGAGCTAGTTATTCCCATAACAGGAATAGGTTTGACAGATGTACAAAAATCTATTTTGGAGCAGGTTTTCGCAGGAAAAAAACTTAAAGATATTCAGGTCACTGGATACGCGGGCGGCACGGTGCAGAGAGTATTTTGTCCCAAACTTTGGGAGTTATTATCAGACGCTACAAAGCAAAAGATACGTATTAATACAGTTGAGTTAGTTTTAGAAAAATTATTACAAGAGCCGAAGTATAACAGAAGTGAAATTGTTACAGACATTGAATTACCTTTAATTTCTTTACCTATTGCCTCAAAACGTCTGCGTCACAACTTACCGGCTCCTAGTTGCACTACATTTGTGGGTAGAGAAGAGGAAATTACTCGGCTTTTGGAGTTACTTTCACCCAGGCATTCTGCACATTTAGTGAGCGTCGATGGTATTGGTGGTGTAGGCAAAACAACCCTTGTACTGGAAGCAGCTTATCGTTGTTTACACGCCAGTTACAATAATGAAACTTTATTGGGTGTGCCTACTTTTGATACGATTATTTTTACTTCAGCCAAACAGTCTTACCTTACCTCCTTCGGTTTATTACCAAGTTTGGCTCCAAGACGAACTTTACGTGATATTTTCCACCAGATTGCACGCATATTGAATGAGTTAGATATTACTGGGGTGAGTTTTGAAGAGCAATTAGATTTAATTAAGGATGCCTTTTCTTGTCAGCGCACACTGCTAATTGTCGATAATTTGGAGACGGTGGAAAATCAGCAAGATGTTTTGGCATTTTTGTATGAATTACCACCAACTGTCAAAGCAGTGATTACTACCCGCGAACAAATTTTGTTTGTACCTGTGCGGTTAACATCAATGCCAGAATCAGATGGTCTCTGTTTAATTAAGCACGAAGCTCAAGAAAAAGGAGTTTCTCTCAGTAATAAAGATAGTCAAACACTTTACAAATTTACGGGTGGTATTCCAGTAGCCATCAGTTACGCCATTGGTCAGCTAGCTAACGGGTACCCCATTCAAGAAGTATTGGGAGGGGTGTCTCAATCTACGGGAGACGTTGCCCGTTTTTGTTTTGAAACTTCCGTCAACCCCCTTGCAGGACAATCAGCCCATAAGTTATTGATGGCACTAGCGCTATTTCCAATGCCACCTTTACAGGATGCACTCGTACAAGTAGCAGTACCAGAAATGAATTTAAATACAACAAGTGCTGATTTAGCTCGATTGCGGGGTCTTTCGTTAGTCAGGCAAGAGAATAATCGCTACAGTATGCTACCACTAACCCGCGAGTATGCCCTTGCCGAACTAAAGAACTACCCTGACTTTGAAGGGGAAGCAAGGGAGAGGTGGATTAGTTGGTACTTAAATTTTTCACAGAGGTATATCGGACAAGATGCTAAAGGGTGGCAAGGGCAGTTTGATGGTTTGGAGGAAGAGTGGCAAAATTTACAAGCTGCAATTGAGTGGTGTATGGTTGAGGGTCGATACACAGAAATGTTGAAGTTTTGGCAAAATCTTGAGGCATACACCCATATTATGGGTAGGCGAGAAAGTCGTTTGCGATATTGGGACGATCGCCTGAGTTGGACAGCATGGCTAATTCAAGCAGCAGAACAACGCGGGGACTGGTCAGTTACAGCAAAAGTCATGGTTGACCGTGCTTGGACTCTCACCTCAATGGGTAGACAGAAGCAGTTAGAAGAAGCAGACGAACTGTTTACTAAAGCTTGGGAGTTACGTCATCATCAAGAAACTTTGTTTATGTTGACCTTGGCAAGAAATATAGCGGTCTTACGCATTCAACAGCAAAGGCTGGATGAGGCGCAGACTTGGCTAACTCAAGCAAGACAACTATTGCAAGAGACGCAATTAGAGCAACAGCAGCGATCGCGGCAATTAGTGCAAATTCAATATTATCAAGGTGAAATTTTCTTTAAACATGAAAAATATGAGCAAGCAAAAATAATTTTTCAAGAAACCCTAGAACTTGCACAAGCGATGAACTGGATACGCGCCATCTTCTGTACCCAAAATTGGTTGGCTGACGTTGCCATCAAACAACAAAGACTAGATGAAGCCGAACGACTATTAACAGAAGGATTGCGTGTAGCAGAAGCCAACGAAGATAAAAGCCGCATTGCATTTTGTCAACGTTCATTTTCTTTTCTGGCAAAGGCCAAGGGCAATTTAGCTGATGCTCAAAATTGGGCAAACAAAGCCTTAGAAAATTTTGAAAAGCTGGGGATGTTACCGGAAGTAGAGGAAACGCTAAATATACTGCAAAACTTAGATATTAAAATATGAAATCCCTAATATTTTGTAAAATTGAAACTCTGATCTTTTGTCATGAATCTATAAACAGCCGAACTATGTATTCTTCAAAAGAATTTCACAACAAGCAGCGGGGGAATTACCCATAGCACCTTGCCCAAAATTCAATTCAAATAATTTCTGAGTTTGAGCAAAAGCTAATTGCCATTCTAAACGTTCAGCTTCTCCTGTAACTCCAAAATTGGGAACGTGTTGAAGATAAACACTAAAGAGGTTCTGACAGTCTTCTTCAAACTGATGAATATTAGCTATATGTGCGTGTAAGACTGTATCAATTTCTTGATTAGGAACCATTCTGATGTATGGATATTTTTGGATTAAAAACAGTAACCTTCTATACTGTTGAATCGCCAGTAAGGCTTGTATTACACTCATTTTTTGATCTTTATGTGATTTAATGAGGCTAAAAAATATCGCTTGCCAGTCAATCAATTTAACTTTGTTAAAGAAATTGTAATTTTTCCTAAACTGGCAAAAAATTTTGGGTGCCATCTGGATTATATTCAATTTAATACTCCTAAGATAAACTTTATTTAGAGCTTGATTTAGCAATAATTATGTGAGGCAAAATCCATGAATATAATTATTCATAAATGCTCGAATTGGAGTAACGAATACGCTCTGGGTAAACTCGAAAAGAATCAAAGAAGTTAACAGCTTCTGTAGTTAATTCATCTTTTGTTAAAGACCCCATAAAATAAAGACGCTGATTAACTACAAATGCGCGATATTGTCCCAGACTCCCATCCGAGTGTTGCATCAATAATTCCAAGCCAGGATGTCCATCAATTACAAGATTGGTAGTTCTAATAACCTTGCCAGTATGGCCAATCGTTTCTCGCATTGCACTTTGCAATACTTGCCGAAGCTGGGGGATAGGTATTCTAGAAGCTTCTGGAAAGTCTCTCTGTATAATGGTGTACGCAGTTTGGGTAGTAGCACTAAAAGATGTCAAGCGATCAAGCATGTTTTCTGTGACTACACCTGGCATCATAATTTGACAGTCCCGTTGCGCCCCCCAATATATGTAGTTTTGAACTACTAAAAGAGGCTGTTTAGGCATCTGAATACTAGTATTAATGGATACTAATTTATTTGAAGATATAGATTGATTGACTAATCCGAATGCTGGGCATTGGAACGCAGAAATCAGGACAAAAGAACTGAAAGTAAAAGTTTTTAGAGTATTTATAAGTAGCATGAATCTCCCTTTTTCTGTGTGTTAAATTAATATCTCTTTATTGAGCTACAATTAAGGGTTTACCATTAAAACAAATATGAGGTCAAACCTCAGTTTTAGTTCAAAAAAGAGTTCATTTAATGTTCACAGATAGGTTCATGTATCGTTGATTACAGGTATAAAAAAGTCGCTATAGCTTTAAGCACACAGCGATGTCTAGCGTTTTGCAGAGAACGCTAAGAGAGGTTACTTATTTCTCTGTGTCCAGAATGACACAAGAAAGTTATAAATATTTAAATTTGCAACAAACGAGCGATCGCCTGGGGTAGTGGCAGCACAATCATTACTAATAAAGCCATTGCTACCAACCCCAAAATGTCACGTCCGTTATTCAATTCAGTGACATCATTTAAGGCAGGTTCATCAATTAAGGGGATGAATAACAAGATAATCGCCCATACAAAAAATTCTGGCTGCACTAGAGAAAGTAGTAGCAGTAACAAGCGTGAAATTTGCCCAATAACGATTGCAGTCCTTTGTCCAAACATTGCATGGACAATGTGACCCCCATCTAATTGACCCACAGGCATCAAATTTAATGCGGTTACGATTAATCCTAGAAAGCCAGCCACGGCGATGGGATGCAAATCAATAGCTGATTTCGCTGTTAACTGACTTCCTAATGCTAATTTGGAGAGCAACGCTAATAAGATTGAATATTTGGGATTGAGTGCATCGGGATTCAACAGTCCTGTTTTTTCAGTCAGGGGAACCACTTCGGAATTAGCTAAACCCCATATTAGTAAGGGTAAAGTGGCGATAAAACCTGCAATTGGCCCAGCAATGCTAACGTCAAATAAAGCTTTGCGGTTAGGAATTGGACTCCGCATTTGAATAAATGCACCAAAGGTTCCCAAGAAAAAAGGCATTGGGATAAAGTAAGGCAAAGTCGAGCGAATTTTGTAGAATTTAGCTGTCAAATAATGACCAAGTTCGTGGATGCCTAAAATAGTCATCAACCCTAAAGCATAGGGTAATCCTTTCAAAAATACCGTTGGGTCAGATTGAAGCGTCGTCGGATCAACACCAGCAGTTTTTGCCCCGACTAGGGTAGTAGTTAATAAAGTAGCTACTAGTAGTGATAATGCTAAGACTGGCCGAGTTAACTTTTCTGGCTTGCTGGAATTTTCTGCTTTAGCTGCTTGAGTGTTGGGAACAAGCACAAAGAAGGGTTTACCATTGAGACCCTCTTGAAAAATTACCAAAAAGCGATCGCCAAATTCTGCTTCAATATTTGTTTTAATCTGTTGATAGGCTTTAGCGGGCGTTGTTCTTAAGTGACCTCGGCAGATCACAGCCTGAGGTCTGTATTCAATGTTTTGGATGTAGTATACAGACCAAGAAAAACAATTTCGCAGTTGAGTTTCTTCCGTTGGTTCAATGGGACGCACTGGTACTGGTTCTGCGATAGGATGGATAGCCGATTGTGATTCTGGAGATTGGGGTTCAGTTTGCGTATCTTTTGGTATTCTACGCCCCCATTGAAACAATAGCCAGTATAACAAAAGACAGATAAGCGAAGGCCAAATAATCAGTGATGGCGGCGGAGGTTGCTTCACCCCATACATTAGCGTCCATCCGCTTAATAGCAATGCTGGTGTCATTAACACCAGCCACAACAACCAGACAGGAGTTTGGGTGATGTTAGCGACACTGCGCTGCACCATCAGATAAGTAGCTAGTCCCAGTAGGAGGAGAAACCAAAATGTCATGTGATCTTCAGTAATTTTGAAAAAACGTCCTACCAGTAGTGTCAGCACCACATCTATCACTACCAAGCAGAATTTTAACCCCAATTTTTGCTGCAACAGTTAATAGTAGTTGTTCAGTCTCAAGTGTAAATTCTTAAGAAGTTCAACTCTATAACTAGATTTTTTACAACTCCTCAGTTTCGGTTTTTTGCCCATGTGCCCCTTACCTCAACCGCCGAACCATACAGTTAAACCACCACGGGCTGTATTAGAAAGTATCTTTGCCTTTCCACCAAATCGAGACACGTTAGGAGGAACATCTTACTTCATTGTAAGAAATGAAGGCAATATTCTCATCGATTGCCCTACCCTAGACCAAACAAATCAAGATTTTTTGCGATCGCATGGGGGCGTGCGTTGGTTATTTCTCACTCATCGAGGTGCTATTGGTAAAACAGCAGAAATTCAACAAATCTTGGGTTGCGAAGTTCTAATTCAAGAGCAAGAAGCGTATTTACTGCCAGGATTAACCGTAACTACTTTTGGTCAAGAACTTAATTTTACTGCAACAACACAAATTATTTGGACACCTGGTCATTCTCCCGGTTCATCTTGTCTGTATTACAGTGACTTTGGAGGTGTGCTGTTTTCTGGCCGTCATTTAGTTCCTAACCAGCAGGGCGAACCAGTACCGTTACGCACAGCAAAAACTTTTCACTGGCCACGACAAATTAAGAGCCTCCAGTTTTTACTAGAAATTTATTCGCCAGATACTCTCCAATATATTTGTCCTGGAGCTAACACGGGTTTTCTCAGAGGTAAACGTTTAATAGACAACGCTTATCAGCGCCTCACTAACTTAGATTTACAAGCCTTGCTTCAGGCACAACCCATTATTTAGAGGGCATGGGGTAAGGGGGAAAGGGGCAGGGTTAAAGGGTTTGTTTCTTCATCCTTTACCCTTTAACCTTTAACCTTTCCCCCTCTTCTTGCTCCCCTGCTCCCCTGCTCCCCTGCTCCCCTGCTCCTCTGCCTCCTCTACTTCCCTACTCCCGATACTACCGAATTTTTATTCAATAGCTCCAATGCTGCTTTATATTGTAAATCTGCTTCTGTAGCAATCTGTTCGCGCTTGATTGGCTCTTGAGTAATCACTGTATCTGGCTTAATACCTAATTTGTTAATATCTCGGTGTTGAGGAGTTTCATACTTAGCAATTGTAACTGCCAATCCAGAACCATCTGACAATTCAAATAACGACTGAATTAAGCCTTTACCAAAGGTAGTTTCACCTATTAACTGGGCACGACCGTTATCTTGTAGTGCGCCGGCAAGAATTTCACTGGCACTAGCAGTTCCTTGATTAACCAAAATTACTAGAGGATCGTCTGTCAAAGCTGGCCCAAATGATTCAAAACTACCCTGAATACCTTGGCGATTTACGGTGTAAACTACGGTGCCAGAATTTAACCACAGGCGGGCAATTTCAATTCCTGATTGCAAGAGTCCACCAGGATTATTTCGTAAATCTAGAATATAGGCAGCAGCGCCTTTTTTCTCTAGACTAGAAATGGCGTGTGCCAATTCCATTGAGGCATTGGCATTAAATTGGCTCAGGCGAAGATAGCCAATGGGCGTACCCTCTGGAGAGAGTCGCAAATCGGCCACGACAGGGTTTAAAGCAATGCGATCGCGCATGACTCTAACTTCAATCTCTCCTTCTCCCTCTCGTTCAATCAAAAGTGTGACTAAACTACCAATAGACCCGCGCATCCTAGCCGCTGCTTCGTCGAGGGTCAGATTTTCTGTGGAAATGCCTTCAATTTTGAGAATGCGATCGCGCGGTCTGATTCCTGCTTGATCTGCTGGGGAACCCTCTATGGGAGTTACCACTTGTAATGTTCCTGTTTGAGGATCGAGGGCTATTTGCAAACCTACCCCAGTTAATTCTCCAGAAGTATTCACCTGCAAACTGCGGTACTGCTCTGGGTCTAAAAAACGCGTAAAAGGATCATCAAGACTCTGGAGCATTTTCTGAATCGCCGCATAAGTAGCTTTTTGATCATTAAGCGGCTTTTCAAGAGCTTTTTGCCGCACTGCTGCCCAATTTTGATGATTAAACGTCTCATCCAGATAAGAGCGATTGACAATTCGCCAAACTTCTGAAACTAACTTCTGTTCGTCCGTCAATGCTGTTGCTGGTTGAATGAGTAAACCCAGCGCTAAACAAAAAGCCATTAGTACTGAAAATCCCAACCTAAAAACCTGTTTCTGCATGAACCCCATGTTTAATTCCACCTCAACCCAAACTGCCTAGAACTGCCCAATTACCTTGTTGTTGATGAAATCTATCTCTCGATTATGTTACTTTTTTTATAGAAGTGGTGCATTGTTCTCATCAACTTGTTAAAGCAATTGATGCTCATGCATAGCACTCAACAAACGATAAGATCTACTTTGTGTCCACCATTTTGTGTGTTGGGTTGCGAAGAGAACGCAATATATTTCATATTTGCAGAGTGTTAAGTTTCTTAAAATTCTTACCACTCTGAAAGCTCAAAAGCAAACAAACCAACTCCTCTTTGTGAAAATCCCAAAATTGCTAATTTGGGAGATTGTCAACCGCAACCGATTTTTAGGAACTTGAGATTGTATGGCCAACGTTTACGACTGGTTTGAGGAACGCTTGGAAATTCAAGCGCTTGCTGAAGATGTTACTAGCAAGTATGTACCTCCCCATGTCAATATCTTCTACTGTCTGGGTGGGATTACCCTGGTTTGCTTTCTGATCCAGTTTGCTACTGGATTTGCAATGACGTTCTACTACAGACCAACGGTTGCTGAAGCTTACTCCTCTGTGCAGTACATCATGAATGATGTAAACTTCGGCTGGTTAATTCGTTCCATCCACCGCTGGTCTGCCAGCATGATGGTATTAATGATGATTTTGCACGTCTTCCGGGTGTACCTCACAGGTGGTTTCAAAAAGCCCCGTGAATTGACTTGGGTAAGTGGTGTTATCCTGGCTGTGATCACCGTTTCTTTTGGTGTAACAGGCTATTCATTACCTTGGGATCAAGTTGGCTACTGGGCTGTGAAAATTGTCAGCGGCGTACCAGAAGCAATTCCCGTAGTTGGCGTTTTAATTTCAGACCTCTTGCGCGGTGGTTCTAGTGTTGGTCAAGCAACACTGACTCGCTACTACAGCGCCCACACATTTGTACTACCTTGGTTAATTGCGGTCTTCATGCTGTTCCACTTCTTGATGATCCGCAAGCAAGGTATTTCCGGCCCCTTGTAATCTAAATGAGCCAATAGCTTATAGCTGATGGCTTTCACAAATGCTTTAATTGAATTTAAGCAGGAGAGCGCGTTTAAAAATGGCAACACAGAAAAAACCCGATCTGAGTGATCCTAAATTAAGAGCCAAACTAGCCCAAGGCATGGGTCACAACTACTATGGTGAACCCGCCTGGCCTAATGATTTGCTGTACGTGTTCCCAATTGTAATCATGGGTTCGTTTGCTTGTATTGTGGCTCTAGCTGTGCTAGATCCCGCTATGACAGGTGAGCCAGCAAATCCTTTCGCTACACCATTGGAAATTTTGCCAGAGTGGTACTTGTATCCAGTCTTCCAGATTTTGCGATCGCTTCCTAACAAACTTTTAGGAGTGTTAGCAATGGCATCCGTGCCTTTGGGATTGATCCTCGTTCCCTTCATTGAGAACGTCAACAAGTTCCAAAATCCTTTCCGTCGTCCAGTAGCGACTACAGTGTTCCTTTTTGGTACTCTCGTTACTCTGTGGTTGGGTATTGGTGCTGCTCTCCCATTGGATAAATCTTTGACCTTGGGATTGTTCTAAATTAGTCACCACAAAAAGTTTTGACGCCTGTAAGTTTCAAGAGTACGTCACGAAGTGAACAACTGCGGCAGTCGTCGCTTCTTAGCCTCGTAGATGCACTCTTGAAAAAATCCACAGGCGTCAATTTTAGTAATCCAGCCTAATGCTTTAGTTTTGAATTTTGGATGCAAAAGCGATTCCAAAATCTCAAACCGTTATAAAGACGGAAGATCCCAGCATTTTTACTTATTTTATATTCAAGTCACGGTCAATGCTTAGCATGGTGAAGCGAGACCATCTGACAGTGAAGAGCGACCTGAAGCTCTTAAACAAAGTGCAACAATGGTTTGATCAATTTTGTCTGCAACATGTGTCTCAACTGGGTTGGTCAGAAGGCCAACTTTATCGCCTCAATTTAGCATTAGCAGAGGGCTTTACTAACGCGGTTCGTCATGCTCATCGTGCTTTACCACCCGAAACAACCATAGAAATTCAAGTTAGTCTGTGGATTAACAAATTAGAAATGAGAATTTGGGATCATGGAAAACCTTTTGACCCCGATGCGATCGCAGAGCCAGAACCAGGTACTCTGCAAGTAGGAGGCTACGGATGGTTTTTGTTGCGGCGTTTGGCTGACCGTGTTGTTTATGAACGCAGTACAGATGGTAGAAATTGTCTTTTGATCGTCAAATATGCCCATGAAGATCAAATGAAGTGAGAATTTTAGAGACAATTAGGCGAATATAATTTGCTACTACACAAGCAAAGTCCAGCTACGTGGACTTCATACAACAATCTGCAAAGAGAAGTTGTTATAGCGTTCGCGTAGCGCCTTGTAACTTTGTCAGAAGAATATAAAAATTTTGGTATAAAAAAAATACTCAATTTAGTAAAGTCAGCATACGAGTTGCAGTTACTCCTTTGCTAGGATTTGACAAGTAGTGCTGGAAGTTAAAAAAAGCTAGGCTGGGAACCCCAAGTCAGTTTTAAGGAAATTTTAAAGAAAATGATACAGACATATATGGAGCGATTGCAAAATCGTACAACCACACCCGCTGCTAAATCCTCTGTAGGAAGATAAAAAGATAAATGCTAATTGATACAGTGGGAAAAAAACTAGATCCAAGTAAAAATCCTTGCAAACAAGCTAACCATGTCTTCGTTTTCCTAGAGATTTTTACACACGAAGGTGGGATTCAATCCTATGTAAAAGATATTTTTCGTAGTTATTTGGGATTGAATACAGGCTCTCAGGCAGATGTCTTTTTGCTACGAGATACTTTTAAATGCTCAAATCCTTTTGAGTCCGATAATTTAAAATTTCATTACTTTCAAAATCAGTCCCCCCAGATAGGAAGAATGAAAATGGGGGTAACTCTGCTGAAGTATCTGTTGCACAAACGCCCCCAACATGTTTTTTGTGGTCATATTAACTTAGCAGTACTGATCCAAAATCTTTGCCAACCGTTGGGTATTCCCTACACAGTACTAACTTATGGTAAGGAAGTTTGGGAACCACTTAAAAATCAGGAACGCCGCGCCCTTGCCTCAGCAGCAGGAATTTGGACAATTAGTCGCTATAGCCGCGATCGCGCCTGTGCTACTAACGGTTTAGATCCCAATAAAATCAAAATGCTTCCTTGTACGATTGATGGTGAGCAATTTACTCCTGGTTCTAAGCAGTCAGAATTAGTTGAGAAATATGGCTTAACAGGGAATAAAGTTCTAATGACTGTAGCACGGTTATGGTCAGGAGATATTTACAAAGGTGTAGATGTTACGATTCGCGCTATACCACAAATCGCTCAGATTTTCCCAGAAGTGAAATATTTGGTAATTGGCCGTGGTGATGACCAACCAAGATTAGCTCAGTTAGCAAAAGATTTAGGTGTGAGCGATCGCGTGGTATTTGCGGGTTTTGTACCTACAGAAGCATTAATAGCACACTACCGCCTTGCTGATGCCTATATTATGCCTTCTCAAGAAGGCTTTGGCATTGTTTATCTAGAGGCTATGGCTTGTGGGTTGCCTGTGCTATCTGGTGACGACGATGGGTCAGCCGACCCCTTGCAGGATGGTAAGCTGGGATGGCGAGTACCCCATCGCAACCCAGAGGCGGTAGCAGCAGCTTGTATAGAAATCCTCAAAGGAGATGATCAACGTTGTGATGGACAATGGCTAAGAGAGCAAGCGATCGCTCTTTTTGGTAAAGATGCCTTCCAAAAGCGATTGCAGGAACTGCTATCGTCATGAATCATTAACTTGATAGTCCTAAGTTTTTGACCATTAACTTTTGACTCTTGGCTAAACTCGCTATCCTAGAAAGAGCAGCATGACATTTAAAAAATGGGCCTTAAATCTTTACAATTAAGTCTTGTGAATCTTCGCCCTTGGCTGACTTTGTTAGCAGTAGCTTGGTTGCTGGCATCATTAGGCTTGGGCTGGTTAGTAAACTCGTTATTGATTCTTTTCGGATTGCTATTGTTAGCACCTGTTGTAGCTTTTTTTGGATTTCGTTGGTGGCTGCAACGCAACTTGGTTACTGATCAATGTCCCGTCTGTAATTATGAATTTACAGGTTTAAACAATAGTCAGTTGCAGTGTCCTAACTGTGGAGAGCAACTTTCTGTACAACAGGGTCATTTTCAGCGCTTCACACCAGACGGCACAATTGATGTTAAAGCGATCGAAGTACCAACAAAATCCCTAGAAGACTAAGCAGTTAGTCTAGTAGATATTTTATAAGTCATTTTAAAAGGGCCAATCTTAGCTACTATCAAAAGTTTGATATTTTTTAGAGGCGTTGCAGTACATGCAACGTCTCTGATTAAATTGATTAGGCCGTAATAAAATCAGAAGCAGTTAGATTAGTGGTATTAATTCCCGTAAGTTTTGCCAGGATTTCACTCGTAGAAGTCACTAAAATATTGTTACCACAAAAACTCAGTTGACCAAAAGTTAAGCCACCAGACAATCCAATCAAGTCAGTACCCTTGCGGAAGTCGGTAATGGTATCAGTACCTTCCTTAGAGGCAAAAACAAATTTATCTTTACCATTGCCACCTGTGAGCATGTCATTACCTTTACCACCAGAGATGGTATCGTTACCATTGCCACCTGTGAGGATGTCCTTACCCTTACCGCCATAGATGGTATCTTTGCCATTGCCACCAGAGATAGTATCGTTACCCTTCCCGCCACAGATGGTGTCGTTGCCATTGCCACCACAGATTTTGTCATCGCCTGGAGTGCCAGAAATAGTATCGTTGCGGTTAGTGCCAGTGATGTTAGCACCAACAGCGATCGCTACAGTAGTAGTACTAGTTAAGCTACCATCGCTAATGGTGTAGTTGAACTTGGCATTGCCACTAAACCCATTAGTCGGGGTAAACACGATGAAATCATCTGCCGAGTTGTCTTGAGTGCCGTTATTATTCAGCACAGCAATACCCTTGGTTGCACCACTAACGCCAGTAATGCTGAGGCTACTACTATCGATGTCAGTATCATTAGCCAGCAGAGTACTAGCTTGAATACTTACCGCAGTATTGAAACTAGTAGTAAAACGATCATTGGCTGCCACAGGCGCATCGTTGACTGGCTTGACGTTGAGGTTAAAAGCACTACTAATGCTACCGCCATTACCGTCACTGACAGTGAAATTAAAGCTGTCAGTGCCGTTGTAGTTGGCATTGGGGGTGTAGGTGAAGAAGTCGTCGCTGGGGTTGTCTTGGGTGCCGTTGTCGTTAAATGTGAGTGTGCCGTTAGTAGGGTTGGTGAAGTCATTGATGGTTAAGCGTTCGCCCTCTACATCTGTATATTTACGTAGAATATTCCTAGCTAAGATTGTCACGGCAGTATCTTCGTTAGTGGTAGCCGCAGTTGTAAAGCCAAAGCCAAAGACCACATAGCTTGACCCTGCATAGCCTTGTCCGTTGGGGTCGGCACTTGATGCGCCAATAATCAAGTCATCGAAGCTATCACCGTTGATATCCCCCGCACTGCTGACGGATCTGCCTGAGGAGTCATCGTTATTAATGCCGTTAATTACAAAGCCGTTGCTGCCATCAAGAGATGAAAGGTTAAGGCTAGCGTTAAAACCACTACTGCTACCAAAGACTACGTAGCTTGACCCTGCTTGATATTGACCGTTAGGGGAGGCATTACTTGCCCCGATAATCAAGTCATCGAAGCTATCACCGTTGATATCCCCCGCACTGCTGACGGAGCCGCCTGAGTAGTCATCGCTATTAATGCCGTTAATTACAAAGCCGTTGCTGCCATCAAGAGATGAGAGGTTAAGGCTGGCGTTAAAACCACTACTGCGACCAAAAACCACGTAGCTTGACCCTGCACGATATTGACCGTTGGGGTCGGCACTTGATGCGCCAATAATCAAGTCATCGATACCGTCACCGTTGATGTCCCCCGCACTGCTGACAGAACTGCCTGAGGAGTCAAAGCTATTAATACCGTTAATTACAAAGCCGTTGCTGCCATCAAGAGATGAGAGGTTAAGGCTGGCGTTAAAACCACTACTGCTACCAAAGACTACGTAGCTTGACCCTGCACCGCTTTCTCTGTTGGGGGAGGCATTACTTGCCCCGATAATCAAGTCATCGATGCCGTCGCCGTTGATATCCCCCGCACTGCTGACGGATCTGCCTAAGGAGTCAAAGCTATTAATACCGTTAATTACAAAGCCGTTGCTGCCATCGAGAGATGAGAGGTTGAGACCCGCACTAAAGCCACTGTTGCGACCAAACACCACGTAGCTTGACCCTGCAATAGGTGTTCCGTTGGGGGAGGCACCATCTGCGCCGATAGTTAGGTCATCGATGCCGTCGCCGTTGATGTCCCCCGCACTGCTGACGGAGGTGCCTAAGAAGTCACCGCTATTAATACCGTTAATTACAAAGCCGTTACTACCATCAAGAGATGAAAGGTTAAGGCTAGCGTTAAAACCACTACTGCTACCAAAGACTACGTAGCTTGACC